>JBJTQF010000220.1:0-6397 GCA_046075485.1 Myxococcota bacterium
CTTTTGGACGAGCTGCTGTAAACCGGTCTCCCGAGTATCCCCTTGTTTGATGGAGTTTGTGGCGACCAAACCAAAACAGCCCTCTTTGCGCAGAAGCTCCCCCGCTCTCAAAAAGAACTGAGCTGCCAGATCGGCGTTGCCATGTGTATGAGGCCGAATCGTAGCAATCAAATCCGGATACCCGGCTCCAAGAATGCCGCGAATGGCTCGACCGGTGATGAACGGGGGATTGCCGACCACGGCGTCGAAGCCGGGATTTTCCCGCAGAAAAACCTCCGGGAACTCCAGCGCCCAGTGAAATGGACGCATCGGCAGCTCGGCTCTCAGTGTGTGGAGGTTAGAGGTCATCTCCGCCACAGGCTTGTGGGTAGAATACCAACGCTGCGTATCACGCATCAGCCAGGCGAGGCGCTCTTTGAGCTCCTTCTGCTTGCCCCCCTTCCAGTGATGGGCCAGCCAGAGATCCCCCAGGGCCCGCTCCCGGGCCACATCCGCCTCGGCATCGTCCAAAAAACGCCGCTTGTGGCGATAATCCCCCCGACGGAGGATCTCGGCCCGATCCAAAGCGGCCTGTTCGAGCACCTGAGCGGGTTTCCAGAGCCGTAGCTGCGAAGCGCCCTCGGCATAAAAGGAGGTGAGGGTCTCCAGGCTCAGGCCCATCACGGAGTCGCCTTCTTTGAGGGCGTGATCGACAAAGGTAAAGGGCAGGTCACGGGCGAGGGTGATCAACCACAGGCTCAGTCTGGCCAAGTTGACGGCAAAAGGATTTTTGTCCACCCCATACAGGCAGTTTTCGGCCACGAGACGACGCGCGACCACCAGGGGATCGGTGCCCCGAGTCTCCGCCGGAAAGTTCCCCTCCCGCCCCCAGGCTTCCACCAAGCGGGCGCTGAGATATCGACAGACCTCCGCCAGAAAAGCGCCGGAGCCCATCGCCGGGTCACAGACTTTGAGGGACAAGATGTGAGCAGCGGTCGGGACTCGAGCAGCTCCCGCCGCGTGTCCAAACAGGACCGGCTCCAGGGTGCGGCGCACAATCCGCTCGGTGAGCACCCGGGGAGTATAATGACTGCCGGTCTTACGGCGCTCCTCTCCCGGCTGAAGATAGTGCTCACCGGGACGATAACGCGCACCATTTCGAGGCTGTAAGGGCTCGAGGAGGCGCAGCCAGTGCTCTTCAGACCAGCGCTCCGGGGAGGCCGAGGGGTTGGACAGGGGCTGCGGCATACCCTGGGCGGCGGAGGACGGTGGAAGGTGGGCAAAAAGGGGCAAGGGTTTGGGCTGAGCGGCTTTGGGAGCGGAAAGGGGCGGCACACCCGTCGGCAGCGCAAGCTCCGCCAGGGCCGGGATTTTTTCCCGCAGCTCTTCGGGCTTCAGGCCGGTGGTTTTGGCGAGAAAACGCAGGGGGTCGTCGGCGTGCTGAAGGGCGGCCAAGTCGAGCACCCGTCCCTCGGGACGCAGGGCCAGGGCAGTGCCCTCCGCCCGCTTGAGGGTAAACCCCATCAAGGACTCGTAGACACTGCCAATCTGCTCGACGTCGAGGTTCCGATAGGAGAGGCGCTGACCTTCGAGGTAGATGAGGCGAGAGAGTACGGCCTCCACGACTCCATCGTCCACGGGGGGCATGTGGGTGGGGTCGGTGGTCCAGCGGGAGCCGGAGGGTCGGCCCTCGAGGAAAGGGTAGGCGTCGGGATCAAAGAGCTCCCCCTCCCGAGCCGGAATGTGGAGGCTCTCGCGCAGGATCAGGCCCTGGGCATCCCGCACACCGGGCCAGTGTGCGCCCGCGTAGAGCAATCTAAAGAGGGCGAGGAGACGGGCCCAAGCCCCAAAGCGTCGATCCATCGCCTGTGCATGGCGCAAGCGGTCATCCTGAAGGCGCTCGGCGAGGGTGCTGAGGGCGTAATGGTTGGCATACACGGGATGCTCCATCGGGAGCAGGTGGCGGTCTTCGGCGTAAAAGAGAAACACCAAGCGGAGTAAGAGGGTGATCAGGCCCCGATAGAGCAGCTCACGTCCCGCCTCGTCCTGCATGTCGCGGAGGAGCTGGTGGCCAGAACGCTGATGGGCCGCATCCATCCCGGCCACCAGGATGGCCAGGGCTTCTTCGACTTGACTGGCCAATGCGGTGGTGACTTTTTCCTGCCGCTTCCGGCTCTGCTCCAGGATGGGGCGCAGTCGAGATGGCTGAGGGGCGGTCAACAGGCGACTCTTGCCCAGCAACATCACCAGGGCATCCACCAAAATACGGCCATCGACGGTGCTGAGGGCCTCCAGCGGAAAGGTCAAGCTGCCAGGGGCCTCCCCGGAGGGTGCATAGGTCAGACGAATGCCCTGTCTCCAGACATGCACGCCGATGGGAGGGCCCGGAACACGACGGGCGAGGGTGGAGGCTCCCGCAGCAGCAGGAGGGGCCGCGGAGGTGCTCTGAAGTTCGGTCAGCAGGCGCTCGAGGCGCTCCTGAGCACTGGCAGGCCAGCGCGCATCGGTGTGGGGGAGGTCGGGATCGCCGTCACACCAACAGACAAAGAGTAAGGGGCTGCCTTTGGGGTCGGTGAGGACCGCATCCGGCTGAAGGGTGGCACCCAAGTCGGGCAGGTCCAGCCGCCAGGACTGAAGGGCTTCGGGCCGCCGCTCACAGTAAGCGGAAGGCCAGTCTAAGACCTCCTCGGCGAGCTGAAAGAAGGTCTCGCGGCTGGGGAGCTGCTCATCCGGGCAGAGCAGGATCAACTTCTCTTGCACGGTCGGAGGCTGGCGGACATAGACCCCCTGCTCCTCCAACACCGCAATGGAGACCACCAAACCTTCGGGTTGAAGCATGCCGAGCCAGTCAGCATGGCGCTGAGCCTCGGGGGAGAGGGCACGGGAACGGGTCGTCATCACAGCATGGACCTCCGATGAAGGGCGTCAGGGCGTCAGGGCGTCAGGGCGTCAGGGCGTCAGGGGAAGACGGATCACAGACCCGGCCACAGATAGACCATGCCCAAGGGCTCAAAGCGGCTCAGCACCACCTCATAGTTACGGCGAAGGCGCGGGGGCTCGCGGAGGCGTTCCTGCTCCAGCTCGTCCAGGCGTCGCTGCATGAAGCGCTGGTCACGCTCGAACTGCTCCCGCTCCTGGGTGGCGGCGCGGGAGAGGGGCAGGGGAAGCTGGAGATGGGCGTTCAGGGTAGCGTGAATGCGCTGGGTCTGGTCCAAGAGCAGGGTCTCCAGGGCGGTGGCTTCTTCGTCGCCTCGACGGGAGAGCAGGGTGCGGGCCTGCTGCTCGGACTCCACGGCGAGGGACTGAAGCACGGACCAGAGGGAGGCAAAGTCGCGTGATGCGCAGGCGCGCGCTTGGGTGCGGGCGAGCTCGAGCGGATGGGGGGAGGGGCCCAGCTCGAGCACGCGAAAGAGGAGCTCAGCGGCGTTGCGGTTGGCATCCGCTTTGTAGGGCTGAGGGGCATCGTGTTCACCTCCCCAGCGGGCGGCCTGGACGATGATTTCTTCATGCAGGCGGGTGGCACCGTGTCCAAACAGCGCGAGCTTACCGAAGACCATCACGCGGCGCACCACTTCTCCGGGGGCTTCCAGGAGGGTCACACGAGAGAGATCGTGGGTGGCAAAACCCTGGGCACGAAATCGGGCGAGCAGCCGCTTGACGAGGGGATGGCCGAGGTGGAGCTGAACGGTCTCGGCGTCGAGGCGATGGGCGGCTTGAAAGGCCACGGGTTTGAGGGGTGCGGTCTTCCAGCGGGGGGCGTCGTCGGGTAAGGGCTCACGCAGGGGGGCCAGCACACTCTCCCAGGTGGGATCAAAGCGGCGGGGCAGGTCAAAGGAGGGCGGAAAGGTCTTGGGCTCGCGGGGGGTCAGGCCCTCACCGAGGGTTTGCTGTAATCCGAGCTCGACGGCTTCGCGCAGATGGTTCACTTCGTAGCCCATCGCCCGTTTGGACCGCTCATACTGGCGCTCGAGGGTGGCGAGATCTCCCCGCAGCAGGCGGGCGTCGTCGGCGTAGCGGCCTTCGAGCTCACGCGCGGCTTCCAGGGCGGCGGCTTCTGGGGTGAGGTACTGCTCCACGTCGTCTAGGCTGAGGGTGCGGATGCCTTGCTCCATGCGGGCGGACAGGCGGGCGGAGAGCACGTCGGAGAGGGAACCCAGCTCTTCGGTGATCACCTTCAGCTTGCGGATCATGTGGGTGAGCACGCGGTCTTCGGGGCGGTCGGGCAGGTCAAAATAGTGGCAGAAGACCTGCGGGGCGGGCTGGAGGGTGCGGTCGATGCGTCCGTTGCGCTGCTCCACCCGGGAGGGATTCCAGGGCAGATCGAAGTGGAAGAGATCGGAGCAGTGGGCCTGTAGGTTGATGCCTTCGCGGGCGGCGTCGGTGGCCAGCAGCACCCGGATGGGATGGGCGGCGGGCGAGGTGTTGAAGGCCCGCTTGAGGGCGTCGCGGCGGGCCTCACTCAGCCCCCCGTGGTAGGACTCGAAACGTCCCTGGATGTCGCCGGTCTTGAGCAGGGCGGGCAGCAGGCGGAGCATCCAGCGCAGGGTGTCGTCATATTCGGTGAAGACCACCACGCGCCGCTCATTCCACTGACCGCCGGGGCACAGGTGAGTCTGAATCCAGGCGGCCAAGTGGCGCAGGCGAACGTCGGGCTGATCTTTGTGGATGGCGGCCAGGGTCCGCATGCTCTGAAGCAGCTCGAGGGCTTCCTGAGAGGGGGCGAGGGTGGCGGCGGTGATCAGCTCATCCTCCTGCTGGTCCTTCTGCTCGTCGGTGAGGGCTTCGTCGGCCTGCGTATCCTCCAGGGAGGCCCCGTCATCGCGGCGCATCAAAGCGTTCAGCACGGAGAGGGGGAGTGAGCGCTGGGCCGGATCTTTGAGGGATTTCTCCACGGCGTCGGCGTGGACCTTGAGGGTGCGGGCAAAGGCATACACGGACGAGAGCAGGCGTTTGTGGAGGTTGATCAGCACCAGTCCCCGTGCGGCCTGCTCCTGTCTGGGCAGCCCGGCAAGGGAGCTGCGGTAGGCATCCTCGTAGCGCGCGAGCAGGTGTCCGAGGGTCAGCTCCACGGCGTTGGGGGGCAGGGGCAGGACATGATCCACCAGTCGCCGCTCCGGCAGCCCTCCCACCTCACTGCGCAGATCGCGCTTGAGCCGCCGGACCATGATGGGCTCCAGCTCCTTCACCCCCGAGACCTTGACGCCGCGTGTGAAACGTTGGGGGTCGAGCAGCTCGAGCAGGGCGCTGAAGGCGTTGGAGTGGCCGTTGTGCGGGGTGGCGGAGAGAAACAGGCGATGCTCGAAGCGTCCGGCGAGCTGGCGGATGGCACGGGTAGTACGAGAATCGATGGCGTACTGGGTTCCAGAGGACGGGGCAGCATGATGGGCCTCGTCGAGGATGAGCAGGGTCCGGTCGGCGCGGGGGCCGAGGGCGTTGAGCAGCAGCTCCAGGTGTGGGGTGCGGGTGCCTCCACGTTTGCGGGTGCGCTGTCCTCGCAGGAGGGCGGTGGAGACAATAAAATAGGGATGGGTGGTCCAGGGGTTGATGCCCCAGCCTCGCTCTCGTCGCCGAGCGGCGATGAAGTCTCGGTCGTAGACTTCAAAGTGGATGCCAAAACGCTGCTCCAGCTCTTCTTGCCATTGTAGGGTGACGGCGGGAGGGGCGACCACCAGCACCCGATCGATGCGCTGTCGCAGCAGCAGCTCCTCCAGGATGATGCCGGCTTCGATGGTCTTGCCCAGGCCCACGTCGTCGGCGATGAAGAGGTTGACGCGGGGCAGCTCCAGGGCTTTGCGCAGAGGCTCGAGCTGATAGGGTTTGAGGTCAATGCCTGCGCGAAAAGGGGCCTGGAGCAGCCGTTTGTCGGTGGAGGTGACACACTCCCAGCGCAGGGCGTTGAGCCAGACCCCGAACAGGCGGGGCTCGTCGAGGTGTGGGGATTCGGGAAGCACGCTGGGCTCATCGGGGATGATTTCGGGGGAGAGCTCCACTTGCCAGAGGACTTCGAGGCGTTCACCGGCGGCGTCGGGGTCCAGGCAGGAGAGCTGGACGAGGGTGGCGTCGCCCTTTTCGGGGAACTCCGGCCCGGCGGTGTCGTTGACGAGCCAGAGGCGCTGACGGACTTTGACGACGTCGCCGGATTTTGGGAGAGGCTGAGTGTGCAAGAAATACCTCCAAGGCAGGGATCAAGAACAAGCAGGGTACTGTAACCAGGGTGGGGTGGAAGGTCAAGGGGGAGAGGAGGTGTTGATTCGGGGAGGGAGGCTTCGCTGCCGCTCCCCCTCTACCCTTGCGGGTCCACCACCTTCACCACCTCCACCACACACTTCTTCAGCCCCACGCAGACAATCGAGGCGGCTTTATAAGACTCACGCCCCAGGAGCTGGCGCAGTCGTGGACCCTCTTCGCAGTAACGCAG
>JBJTQF010000221.1:0-2935 GCA_046075485.1 Myxococcota bacterium
GGGGATGGTTGGGGCGAATGGGCTTCGCCCCTACGATGTCGGGCTCAGTGGAACGCTCCCGCTGATGCGCGGGTGTCGGACGCAGGCCGGCTTCGTCGCGCCGAGCGCATGTGATTTCCCCCTCGCCCCGAGAGGTTAAACTGGTTGACCACTTCTTCCAGATGGTGCGCCATGTCCGAAAAACGCTCCGCCGAGCTGACGACATCGCGGATGCCATCTGAAGTGCCTTTGCTGGACTCCACCACCCCCATGATATTGTGGGTGATCTCAGCACTGCCACGCGCAGCCTCTCCGACACTGCGGCTGATTTCGTTGGTGGTGGCCGTCTGCTCCTCCACCGCACTGGCGATGGTCGAGGAGATATCGTTGACCTGATGAATCACCGTGCTGATCTGCGCAATGGAGGACACCGCTGCCTTTGTATCGGTTTGGATGGTCTCCACCCGACGGCTGATGTCCTCAGTGGCTTTGGCGGTCTCTTGTGCCAGCGCCTTGACCTCATTGGCCACCACGGCAAAGCCCTTTCCAGCTTCACCAGCACGAGCAGCCTCAATCGTAGCATTCAATGCCAAGAGGTTGGTCTGCTGAGCAATGGTGGTGATCACCTTTACCACGTTGCCGATCTGAGCACTGCTCTCACCCAAACGGCTGATGGTCTCGGTGGCAGTGCTGGCGGCTCGAACGGCTTCCGTGGCCACCCGTGCGGCTTCGGCAGCGTTTTTGGCGATCTCGCGGATGGAGGCACTCATCTCTTCGGCGGCAGCGGCGACGGTTTGGACGTTGCGGCTCACCTCTTCCGACCCGAGGGCCACCGCATTCGACTGCTGAGAGGTCTGTTCTGCCGACTGCTGAATATTACCACTCACGGAGCGCACCTGCGCACTGGACTCCGCCAGCTTGGAGGTATCCTCGAGAATGGCCCCGAGGCTGGAGCGCAGGCTCTCCAGCAGGCGGTTGAGTGAATCTCCCGTCTGGCTGAGGGGATCAGAGCCGTGAACCTGCATGTTCTGCGAGAAGTCCCCTGAAGCTGCCGTTGCCAGGGCATCCTTGAGCTGTTGCACTTGGCTGCCGACATTGTTACTCACCTCATTGATGGCCACTCGAATGCGGCTGATCTCATCGGAGCCATCCACGGGCAGAGACTGGTTGAAGTCTCCTCGCGACATATTCTCCAGGGCCGCCAGTGCAGCGGTGATACGCGAAGCGACATTCCCCGCCACCAGAACCGCCACCAAGAGACCCAACGCAGTACAGCCAAAGAAGATCGTGATGTTGAGCTGGTTGAGTGAAGCCCGCTCCGCCTGACCTGCGGCGATACGTTTGGTGCTGGCCTCACGCTCCTCGTTTAAGAGGGTGTTGATGCGGTCAGAGAGCTTGCTGGCAATAGGCACCGTGGAGCTGCTGGTATAGGCATCGACCACCTCCTTCAGGGTGACCTTTCCTTTACCAACCTCTCCACGAAGCGCGAGCGAGGGCTCTACCACCGTCTTGAGCCAGCCTTCGGTGTCTGCACGGAGCTGGGCAAGGTCGCTGGTAAAATCTGGACGTCCCTCCAGGGCAGGGAGAGGGGTATTAAACTGCTTCAGCGTCAGCTCCTTGGCCGCCTCAAACTTGGCGATGTCTTCGGCGCTGCCGGTGATGATGGCGCGATTCCCCGCCCGTGCCAGAGACTGAGAAGCCACGTCCTTTGAGAGGAGGGCTTCGATGCGGTCGGTCGCGATCTGGGCGCTTTTCTCAAATTTTTCCATATTTTCTGAAGACTTTGAGAAGACCAGTTGCTGAGAGGAGAGCAAGAGTAACACCCCTCCAAAAGAGAGCAGCAACTTCCAGCGCATTTCGAGGTTGTTTAAAAATGACATAGATCCTCCAAGAGAGCATTGCACGATTGTATGCATTGACCATACGATCCTTCACCTGCACACGTGTACGGATCCATGCGCCAAGACATGATGTCTTTTTGATATATGAACACCAAATTTTTATTAAAAACGAACATTTAAAGACATGACACTTAAAAGGGCAACACTTTGTACAGACAAGCGGAGCCGTGCTGTCCTCGCCTTAAGTTGAGTCAGAAAAAATCACAGCAACCAGCACTCCGCAGTGCTCTCACGACGAAAAACAGTGGCCTCCCAAAACAAAAGCGCCACCCCCCAAAGGGAATGGCGCTTCGTGTCGATATGGGTGAGTCTATGGTCCCTGCGTCAGTGGGTGGCGCTCCGACTGCTCAGGCCGGAGGCGTGCTCACCGGGGCGCTTAACAGCCCGTCGTGTGGACTGAGGTCTGCTACCGATGTTAAACTGGCTGACCACTTCTTCAAGCTGCCGCGCCATGCCGGAGAACCGCTCGGTAGAGGCCACCACTTCTTTGATGCCCTCGGAGGTCGTTCGGCTGGATTCCACCACACTGACGATGTTGTGGGTGATCTCAGAGCTGCCGCGAGCGGCATCCCCCACACTGCGGCTGATCTCGTTGGTGGTGGCGGTCTGCTCCTCGACCGCGCTGGCGATGGTGGAGGAGATATCATTCACTTGGTGGATCACTTGGCTGATCTCGGCAATGGCACTTACGGCGGCTTTGGTGTCTGCCTGGATGGTCTCCACCCGGCGGCTGATGTCTTCGGTGGCTTTTGCGGTCTCTTGGGCCAACGATTTGACCTCATTGGCGACGACAGCGAACCCTTTGCCCGCTTCACCGGCGCGGGCCGCTTCAATGGTGGCGTTGAGGGCCAGCAGGTTGGTCTGCTGGGCAATGGTGGTGATGACCTTGACCACGTTGCCTAACTAAAATTGAGCCCAGCTCTTCACGCAGTGCTAAATGGATTGCTCTGAGCGTCGCCTCTTCAATGCGCTCATTAGGCTGGCGTCCAAGATAACGCACGTCAACATCAAAAGCTCGGCCTTCAGAAATAACAACTGGGGCATCATTCATCAGC
>JBJTQF010000222.1:0-71201 GCA_046075485.1 Myxococcota bacterium
CATCACGCGCACGCGCGCAAGGGGTGGTCGGGATGATCCCCAAGCCCCTCAATCCCGTTCGACTGGCCGCCGTGGTGCAGGATACCCTCGCCCGACATACCCGCGTTCAGGTCAAGCTGGTAGACGAAGAAGAGCTGGAAGCCACCATGCTCGAGCAAGCGTCAGAGCTTCCTGAGCCCGAAGGTTTGGCGGCCCTCAGCCTCAGCCTGCCCTCCGAGCATATGGCAACCCCTTCCGAAGAAGCCACCAGTCAGCTTGAAGTGGTGGATGACGACGACGCATCCGATGAGCAGCCCATGTTGCCACCGTCTCGGCCCCAGCTCAGCGCCGAGCATCCCCAGCACGAGGGCCCTCGAGAGCAGCCTCTGACTCCCCAGCGGCTTCAAGCGGCCCTCGAGGTGGTGGTCACCCCCGAGCTGATCCGGCAGACCCTCCGTGAGATGATCCGAGATGAAGTCCGTCGGCTGCTCCCGGAGATCATGCGGGAGGTGATCCAGCAGCGTGTGGCGGAGCTCGAGGCCGAAGCCAAGCGCATTGAACGTGGAGAACGATGACCCTCATGTCGCTCAACCGGCTTCCCGTGTGACAACTTTCGACGGGAGCCCTTGACCTCAACCCCGGAACAAGCGTAAGAACCCAGACATCCAGCCGGTGCGCTGAAGTGGAAACGTATCGTCGGCTTCTCACGGTGCGGCGTCTCACGGTGCGGCGTCTTTTGGTAGCCATCCTTCCCCCGAGGAGATCTCAGCATGTCCGTGTACCTGAAACGACCCGGTAGCCGCGAGCAGCTCTGCTGGCAGGCGCTCATCGAGCTGGGGCTGGCCGAAGACTTGGTGCTTGGTGATGTGACCACCGAAGCCATCGTGCCTGCCGAGCAACAAGGCCGTGCGGTGATGGCCGCCCGTGAGACCTTGGTGGCATCGGGGCTTGAAGCAGCGGCAGCGGTGTTTGATCACCTCGATCCACTGCTTCAGGTGGAAGTATTGGTGGCGCCTGGAACCCTCTGCGAGCCCGGCCAAGGGCTGATACGGCTGACGGGCTCCTTGCGCACCATCTTGACCGGGGAGCGACTGGCCCTCAACCTGTTGGGCAGGCTCTCGGGAATTGCCACCCATACCCGTCGATACGTGGAGCTGATCGCCGACACCTCTGCAAAGGTGGTGGATACCCGCAAAACCACCCCCGGCATGCGAGCCCTCGAGAAAGCAGCGGTGCGGGATGGTGGAGCCGCCAACCATCGTTTTAACCTGGGTGATGGGATCTTGATCAAAGACAACCACATCGAGGCCGCTGGCTCCTTGAGTGAAGCTGTGCATCGGGTGCGCGCGAGGCTTCCCCATCATCTGCTGAAGCTCGAAGTGGAAGTGGACACCCTGGAGCAGCTCGAAGAAGCCCTCCGCCTGGGGGTGGAGATCGTTCTGCTGGACAACATGTCTCCGGCGCAGCTCCGAGAAGCCGTGCGTATCACGGCGGGGCGGGCCCTGCTGGAAGCCTCGGGAGGCATCCGCTTTGACACCATTCGAGCGGTCGCGGAGACCGGTGTCTCGCTGATCTCGGTGGGCAACCTGATCCACGGTGCCCGCTGGGTGGATGTGGGGCTGGATGTATTGCCGTCCGCTCATAGCTGAACCTCTCCGCCTTTGGCCCGCCTGGAGCTTGGCATGCAAGATTTGCTCACCCTGACTCAGCCCCCACATGCCCTGGAGGGTGCTTGGCGTGGCTCGGGACGCTTGCCCTGGCACTTGGAGCTGCTCGAAGAGACCGGCTCCACCAACCGCGTGGCCGCCGAGCGTGGCGCTCAAGGCAAACCAGAAGGTTGGCTGGTAGTCGCTGACCGTCAGACCGCAGGACGAGGGCGTCTCTCTCGGAGCTGGTATTCTCCGGCGGGACTGAATCTTTACCTCTCGATCTTGTTGAGACCTTCCTTAAACCCACGAGAGCTTCCGTGGCTCAGCTTTTTGGCGGCCCTGGCGGTGCGGGAGACGGCGGAGCGTCTGGGGGTGCCAGCCGGTGTGAAGTGGCCAAACGACGTCTTAACGCCCGATCATCGGAAGCTCAGCGGCGTACTCTCTGAAGCGCGTTTTGAGGGCAGTCGAGTGGAGCAGGTGGTGGTGGGCATTGGCATCAACGTCAACGCGCACTTTGAAGATGCCCCTGCTGAAGTGGCCCAGCGTGCGACCTCCTTGAGCCTCCTACGTGGCCAGCCTTGCTCACGCGCGGAAGTGCTGCTCTGGCTCCTGGAGGGATTTGAGCGACGATATACCACCCTTCAGCGTCGAGGTTCGGCGGAGCTGTTGGCGGAGCTTGAGCAACAGTGTCTGACCCTCGGCCAGCCGGTGACGTATGAGAGCCCTGCGGGAGTGCAGCGGGGAAAAGCCCTGCGCATCGACGACGAAGGGGCTCTATGGATTCAACCTCCCGTGGGAGCGCCCACTCGGGTGACGGCGGGAGACGTGCAGCTTGTGGAAGCCGTTGCTGGGACAGAGACGCCCCTGACGGACTTTATTCCTCCTCATCCCGTGCAGGCTCAGTAAAGGAGCGACATCGTGTTACTGGTCATCGATATTGGCAATACAAATACCGTGTTGGGTCTCTATGAAGGAGAGACCTTGCTTGAGCATTGGCGCATCGAGACCGCCAAAGGGCGAACCGCCGACGAGTACGGCATTCTGATCCTCAACCTGCTGCAGGTGGGTGGATTTTCAGTAGGACAGGTGGATGGGGTGATCATGGCCAGTGTGGTGCCCAGCATCATGCTCGCGATGGAGACCATGTGTACCCGGTATCTCAAACATGCGCCCCTGGTGGTGGGGCCGGGCATTCGCACGGGGATGCCGATCTTGACAGACAATCCAAAAGAAGTGGGTGCCGACCGCATTGTCAACGCAGTGGCGGCTTTTGAGCGACACCAGCAAGGCTGTATTGTGGTGGATTTTGGCACCGCCACCACCTTCGACTGTGTCTCCCGCAAAGGAGAATACCTGGGAGGCGCCATCTCCCCCGGATTTCAGATCAGCGCCGAGGCCCTCTTTCAGCGCACCTCCAAACTTCCCCGCATCGAGATTACCCGCCCGAAGAAGGCCATCGGCAAAAACACCATCACCAGCATGCAGGCGGGCATCTTTTTTGGATACGTCGGTCTCGTGGACGAGACCGTGCGGCGGATCTCCGAAGAGCTGGGCTTTAAACCCGTGGTGATCAGCACCGGCGGGCTGGCCCCCCTCTTCCAGGGCGAGTGTACCACCATTGATGAAGTGGACGAACATCTCACCCTGCGAGGGCTGCGCATTCTCTACGAACGCAATCGAGAGAGCTGAGAAAACCGGCACGGCTCGAGAGGGTGACGGCGACAAACACCGCCACCGTGATCGGGCTTGACGAGACATCAACGCATGGGTACAGTCACAAGGCAAAGGGCTGTTAGTGGCACTGCCACAACATCGCTGCGGAATGAGGCTCAGGGTGTGGTCTGAGCCTCTGATGGACTCGAGGAATCGGGGCAGATCGGGACTGAAGTTACGGGGTTGATCAGAAATGGAACAGATGTCCGTACCGCTTGATAAGCTGGGGATCCCGCCTGAGCTGGCGCGTTATGTGGATCCCTCGGGGCCCAAAGAATTTAAGATCATGGCTGCAAAAGGCATGTTGCCGGCACCGCCTCGGGTGCTCATCGCCCTCCAGTATTGTCTGGTGGGAGATCCCGAGCCGACCGTCTCCGCCGCCGCCAAAGAGGGCTTGCTGGGACATCCCAATAAGTTCTTGGAGAGCCACCTCGACGACCGCATCCATCCCAAAATTCTCGAGTTTTTTGCCTTCAATCGCGCCTACGACGAGCCGTTGGTGGAGCTGCTGCTCCTGCGGCGTCAGCTCAACGACCGCTCCATCTGTCATCTGGCGGAAGTGGTGGGGCCGAAGCTGGTGGAGCTGATCGCCTCCAACCAAGAGCGCCTGCTGACCACCCCGGCGGTTTTTGAGCACCTCAAGCGGAATCCGGCCATAAGTAAGGCCCTGCTTGAGCGCACCGAGTCGTTTCTGCGCATGAATGGCGCCCTCGAAGAAGGGCCGAAGGTCGAAGACGCACGGGTGGCCCAAGTGGTGGCAGCCTTGACCACCGAGTCCGAAGAAGTGCTCAAAGGTCAGCTCAGCTTTAAGCACGGCTTTGAGGAAGAAGGGCAGGGCCTCCCCGACGAGCTGGTCAACGAAAAAGGCCATCCGGGCAGCGAAGCGGAACTCGAAAAAGGCGATCTCTGGTCTACCCTGGCCAAGCTGCCCGTCGGTAAGAAGATTAAGCTGGCCTATTTTGGCAATACACAGGTCCGTGCCATTCTGGTCCGAGACACCAATAAAGTGGTCGCCACCTCGGTCATGAAGAGCCCTCGTTTGACTGAAAACGAGATCATCGGCATCGCGCGCAACCGCAACGTCTGCGCGGACGTATTGCGTGAAGTGGCCCGAAACAAAGAGATGTTTAAGGTGTACGCGGTCAAGCTGGCCTTGGTGAACAATCCCAAGTGCCCGACCTCCGTGACCATGCCGATTGTGGGCCATCTGATGCCATCAGATCTGAAAATGTTGGCGTCCAATCGTAACGTTCCCAGTGTCATCACGACGGCTGCGCGTCAGTTGATGAATAAAAAAGCACACTGAGCAATTGCTCACCCGACCTGCTCATGCAGTTCGTTGGATTCATCGTTCCCGAGTGTGGGCTGCGCCGTCCCTCCCACCCTTTGGGGTGGTTGAAGCCGACGGAAATCATGGGCCCGGCTCCCAATGAAAGGGCACAGCTTCATGGCAATGGCCAACAAGAACGTCATCAACGCCAACATCATCCTGTACGGGCCGCGTGGCGCGGGGAAGACCTCCAACCTTCAGTACATCTTCCGCAAGGTGAAGCAGAGCCAGCGGGGGCAGATCGTACCGATGCAGCAGGAAGGATATCCCCATGTGTCCTATGAGTTCTTACCCATGGAGCTGGGTGAACTGAATGGATACGATACCAACCTCTATATCTATACCGCCCCAGCCCATCCCGATGGGTCTGAGACCCGCCATAACCAGCTCAACGAAGCCGCGGGTGTGGTGTTCATCGTCGATTCGAGCTTGGCGCAGCTCGACGATAATATTGAGTGTCTGACCACCCTCAAAGAAGAGCTTCGGTTTTGGGAGATTGACTACGACAGCTTCCCCATCGTTTTCCAGTACAACCGGCGAGACGCTTCCGACGCGCTGCCCATTGAAGAGCTGGAGACCCAGCTCAACCCCGAAGGCAAGCCGTTCTACGAAGCCATCGCTTCCGAAGGAGAGGGCGTCCGCGACACGTTCGCCCGCATCTGCAAGATGGCTGTTAAAAAAGTACGCAGCAAGCTGCTGAGCGAAGAGCTTGAGAGCACCACCAGCACCACCCGCATTGAGCCGTCCGTGACCTCCTCCGGGCCGTCCTCCAGTGCCCCCCAGGTTTCCGTTACCGGCAACCCCCTGAGTGGACTGAATGTGAGCCGCAGCTTGCAGCCCCCCAGCGATCAGACCGTCAACGAAGCCCCACCTCCCCGCGACGATGAAGAAGAAAACAGCGTCTCGGGTGCAGACGATCTCATGGTGTATGACTCTGACCGCCCCGATGATGGTACCGCCACGGGTTTTGGCGAAGAAGAGACCACCGACCGCGCTCCGGTGCTCAAGGTCCCCGAATCTCCTTCTGAACGCAGCATCGGTGGGCTCAACACCGGTGGTTTCCCCGAAGACTTCTTGAAGACCTCCATCTTTTTTGATCAGTCCGAAGAGCCCGTGATGGTGGGCATGCTCGAAGTGGGAGACGCCGAAGAGGTCGAAGCAGGCTCCGTGGCCGATATGCCCATCCCGGACTTCAGCAGCCACAGTGGCCATGACTCCCGTGGGCTCATCAACTTGCCGGACTCCACCTCGCTCAACGCGATGTCCTTGGCCCAGCTCGCCAGTGACGTGGTCGATCTCAACACCGTGGTCGAAGACGACGATGAAGATGACATCATGCCCTCCTTCCACCGAGGCATTCGCACGGTGGTGACCGAAGAGATGGAGCTGGACGAAGATGAGATGTTGCTCGACGACGAAGGAGGTCTCGACGCCGACGTCTCTGCCGAGGACGGGGAGGCAGGGGCTGCTGAAGTGGGCGATGCCGCCGATGCCGAAGGGGTTGAAGAGGAAGCGCAAGCCCTTGAAGACAGTGCATTTTCTGCCCTCTCGGAAGAGGTGGCCATTCCAGTCCTCTCCAACAGTCGCATCGAATCCTTGACCGACGAAGACGCAGAAGAGCTGGAAGACGAGCGGTCTATCATTGCCAGCCCCGAAGAGCTGGCCCGTGAAGGTCTGACGCCGCTCGGCACCCCCATGACCACCCGCTTGGACGTGTTGAGCGCCGAGAGTCCTGCCGCCCCCGCCATCAGCTCGGTTCAAGACGACGACGATGAAGTCTTCTCCTCCGAGCGTTTGACGGTGGAAGAGCCCACCGAAGTGCATGCCGCCACCGGCTCCGCTCCGGCAAAAGAAGAAGAGAGCTCCGACGCCTTGCCCGACATGGCCATTGCGCCGCTCGAAGAAGAAGCAGAGCGTGCTTCCCTGGTGAGCTCCGACGACGCGGTCTTTGAGTCCTTTGTGGAGGAGCCGGAAGAAGAAGTGGCCTCCTCCCTGATGCCTGCCCCGGTGGAAGTCTCCAGCTTGGCAACCCCCGTGGAAGCCCCGGTCTTGGCCGCCTCTGCCGCCATTGCCTCTGCTGCCGACGGGGTGAAGATCAGCACACCCGTCGAAGACGACGAGATGATTGAAGAAGGCCCGGCGGGTGAGTCGTCCTCCCTGAAGCCTTCGGTGACAAGCTGGGGTGCTGTGCAGCGGGTCGATGATCAGACTTTACTCTTGCCGGTGTCCGTGCGCCTGCCTGCATCGACCCATGAGGTGGAGCTCGCCGTCACCATTCGCATTGACAACTTGATGGAGCTGCTGGCCGCCCAGTCTGCTGGACTCTCCCGACCTAAGAATGGACCCCTTGCCTGAACATCCTGCCCGTGCCCAGCGAGTGTTAAAGGAGGAGCGTGAACGCCTTGACCCCTCAGAGTGACGCCGACAATCGCATTCGCCGAGTTGTCTTTTCTGACAACCAAGTGGCGCAGCTACTCTTTGGCGAACAGACTCAGAACCTGAAGTTGATCGAAGATGTCTTGGAGGTCAAGATCCACCTGCGGGGCACCACCTTGCAGATCCTGGGAGAGCCTTCATTGGCAGCGGTGGCGGGTGATCTCCTGGAGCAGCTCTACGAGCTGGCCCGCAGCGGATTTCCGTTGGCCCTTGCCGACGTCAACCATGCTGCCCGCCTGCTCAAGCAGGATCCACAGGCGCGCATCCGTGACTATTTTTTAGACACCGTGGTGGTTTCCGCCCGTAAAAAGTCGATTGTGCCCCGCTCCCCCACCCAGAAGGCTTACGTCGATGCCATTCGCAAGCATGACATTGTGTTTGGGGTAGGGCCTGCTGGTACTGGCAAGACCTATCTGGCGATGGCGATGGCGGTAGGTGCCTTAACGCGCCGAGAGGTGAGCCGCATCGTGCTCACCCGTCCGGCGGTCGAAGCAGGTGAAAAGCTCGGCTTTTTGCCGGGAGACTTGGCGGAGAAGGTCAACCCCTACCTTCGACCGCTCTATGATGCCCTCAACGACATGGTAGACTTTGAAAAAGCGGGCAAACTCATCGAAAAAGGCATCGTCGAAGTCGCACCCCTTGCTTTTATGCGTGGGCGTACCCTCAATGATGCCTTTGTCATCCTGGATGAAGCTCAGAATACCACCTCTGAGCAGATGAAGATGTTCCTGACCCGCTTGGGGATTGGCTCCAAAGCGGTGATTACCGGAGACATTACCCAGATCGACCTGCCCACCGGCAAAGCTTCCGGCCTGATCGAAGCGCGGGAGATCCTATCCGATATTCCGCGTCTGAAGTTTGTGGAGTTTACCAAATTCGACGTGGTGCGCCATCCGCTTGTGCAGGAAGTCATCAACGCCTACGAGATCTGGGAGCAGGCCAAAGAGAGCCGCGACAGCCGACGGATGGACAACAACCGCCGCTCCGAAGGGCGGGGAGGGCTGCGAGGTGCGGGCAGACTCTTGACTCGTCGGGGTGAGCGTGTGAACGACGATGCCGCCGCAGCCAGCCCCAACACCCCAAACGGCTCTCATGACAGCGGCTCCGGAGCCGACTCATGAGCTGCACGAAGCCCCTCTCAGCTCGAGGTTTCCGATGAGCCAAGAAGGGGGCGCGCCTCTGCCTTCATCCTCGTTCCGCAAACGGCTGGGGCACATGGTGCTCTCGAGCATCTTTCAGCGGATTGTCTTGGCGGTGTTTCTCTCCACTTTCCTCTCGTTTCTGATGCTCGAGTTTGTGAGAGCCCCCTCTGATGCCCTCAAGAGTGGGGACGTCTCGGAGCAGGACGTGCGAGCCCCGCGCACGTTTGAGGTGGTGGACAATGAAGCCACGCGCCTTCGTCGAGAGCAGGCGGCTCGCGCGGTGCATCCGGTTTTTGAGCTGGACACCCGTCAAGCGGTGGTGGTGCGGGAGCGTCTCGCCGAATCATTCCGTCAGAGTCGGATATTTCTGGAAGGCCAAGAGCGCAGTGGTGATGGAAACACGACGCCTCCTGCCCAGCTCGGCGTGAATGAAGCCTTACGTCAGACCGTGGCGGCGACCTTAGGCGTGGAGCTCTCCCCGGAGCTCTTGCGGGGACTGTTGGCCCTTCGTTTTGAGCCGGTGATCGAAGATGCCATCACGGTCTTGGTGCAGGAGGTGATGGCCTATCCCATCTTGGTATCTCCCGAACAATTGACCGATTCTTTTTTAATTACCGGCATCAGTGTGGTGGAGCTGGGAGGCCCCGAGCGTTTCGAGCGGGTGGTCTTTAGCCGTGAAGATGTGTTGGATCTTACCCGTGCGCGCCAGCGTGCGAATGTGTTTGCCCGCGAAAAGTTTGGAGAGCGTCCTGCTGAGCAGCTCGGGGTGATCAGCTCCTTGGCCAGCCTGATCTTGGTGGGCAACTTGACCTACAACGAAGCGGCCACCGAAAAACGACGAGACGATGCCGCCGCTGCCATTCAATCGGTCAAGATCAAGGTCAAGAAAGGCACGATGGTGGTCCGGCGAGGAGATCCCATCGACGATCACCGCCTGCTGATCTTGCAAGAGCTGGCCCGCATGCAGGGAGAACGCAGCGAGCTTCAGGTACTGCTCTCCGTAGGGTTGTTGGTCTTTCTTTTGCTCTCTGTCAGCTATTTGTTTGCCACCAGCTATATTCGGAAGTTTGCCAACTCCATGCGTGATCTGGTCACCGCCTCGGTGATCCTGACCTTCGTGGTGGCGTTAACTCGAATTGGCGCAGAGCTCGCCAATGCCTTGTCTACCTATATTCAAGCCATCCCCCCCAATGCCTATTATTTTGCCATTCCATTGGCCTGTGGTGCGATGATCATTCGCATCCTGATGAACTCCGAGACGGCGCTGTTATTTTCGGTGTTGGCCAGCGCGTTGGCGTCGATGGTCTTGGAATATAATGGGTTTTATCTCGCCTTTTATTTTATCTCATCACTTGCGGCGGCGGGAGGTATTGCCCATACCAAAGAGCGGGTCCATGTCTTGCGGGGAGGGCTCTTTGCAGGGGGAGTCAACATGCTCTGTGTGTTGGCCATGACCCTGATTCAGAACAACGGCCTTCAGCAAGAAGGGGCTCTCTCGTGGAACTGGCTGGCCCTTCAGCTTACCTTTGCCTTAGCCGGTGGATTGATGGCCTCCGTCGTGACCCTCGGCGTGGTCCCGTTTTTTGAGATGTTTGGGTATGTCACCGATTATAAGCTCCTCGAGCTGGCCAATCTCAACCATCCTTTGCTCAAAGACTTGATGCTGAGAGCCCCGGGCACCTACCATCACTCGGTTATTGTGGGGCAGCTCTCCGAAGCGGCGGCTCAAGCCA
This sequence comes from Myxococcota bacterium, assembly GCA_046075485.1. Lineage (GTDB taxonomy): Bacteria > Myxococcota_A > UBA796 > JAJRTE01 > JBJTQF01 > JBJTQF01. The sequence goes on from JBJTQF010000222.1 coordinate 9,983, forward strand.
TTCGTGCCAATGCATTGCTGGCCCGTGTGGGGTGTTTGTACCATGACATCGGCAAGATGAAGAAGCCCGAGTACTTCATTGAAAACCTGCGTAATGTCTCTGAGAACCGACATGATCACTTGCCAGCCCATGTGAGTGCCCTCATCATCTCCTCTCATGTGCGGGATGGCATCGAGCTGGCTCGACAGCATCGACTGCCGCAGTCGATCATCGATCTGATTCCGGGGCATCACGGGACTTCATTGATCAGCTTCTTTTACAACAAAGCCCGTACCGAAGCCGGCTCCGGTGAGCTGATCAATGAGAACGATTTCCGTTATCCTGGCCCCAAACCGCGCACCCGCGAAGCCGGGATTGTGATGTTGGCCGACGCCACCGAAGCCTCCACCCGCTCCATTAAAAACCCGAACATGGTGAAGATCCGGCTCAACCTTCAGAAGATCTTCCAGCGGGTGATCAACGATGGACAGCTCGACGAGTGTCCCCTGACCCTTCAAGATCTGGCCACCGTGCTGGATTCGTTTATGAAGACCCTTCAGGGCATCCATCATAACCGGATCGAATATCCTCCTGAAGTGCGAGGGGGAGCCGCCATTGCGGGTGTGGGCACAGGCGCGGTGTTGACGCATGAGCTGGACACCCACGTCACCGCCGAGCGTCCGCCGGTAAAAGGGGGGACTGCAAACGGTGTGGCAAGGCAGGGCACATCCGAAGAGCAGGGCGTGGAGCCGCCGGTGTTGCAGGCTGTGGCGATTTCCCATCGTGCGGCGTCCGACCTCTCCATGACCACCACCATCGAGCCTATTCCTGTCATGGCGGTCCCCGTTGGCCGTCCCGTGCGCCGATCTGAAGTCCCGGAGCTACCGCCTCCATCCCCGCTGAGTCGGGCCGCCATGGCCGACGCCGTGACCACGGAGATCCCCCTCGCCTTGCTCCTGGCGGAGCTGAAGGCCGAACAAGAGCGCCAAGATGTTGACGACGCCCCTGCTCAGGCGGATAGGCCAGCCGAGCAAGCGGACACGACATCCGAGCAAGCGGTCGAGACGGCCACGTCACCGGTTGCGGTTGAAAAACCTGAGGTGCAGGAGCATGCCAGTGCTCCCGTTCCCGTTCCCGTTGATCCGGGCGAAGATTCCCGTTGATCCGGGCGAAGATTCCCGTTAAGCCGGAGTGTCAAGCCGGAATAACAAGCCGGAATAACAAGCTGGAATATCAAGCTGGAATACTAAGTCGGAGTGTGTCTGTCCCTCGGGCATATTGTATGGCCCTTAACCCCCAAAGTCGGCAGATCGATGAACATTCAGATTGCCCGCCATGTGCGCACCCGCTCGATTCCTTCCCCGCGTCTTCGGAAATTGACCCGGTGGATCCTGAGCTTGTTGGAGCAGCCGAAGGATACCCACGTCAGCATTTTGTTGACCGACGACGAGGAAATCCACGTCCTCAATCGGCACTGGCGGCACAAAGATCGGCCCACCGATGTGTTGTCTTTTTCGATGTACGAAGGAGGTGGGTTGAGTGGCAAAAAGGGGGTGGGGTTGGCACCGGGCGCACCACGGGGGGGTCTCTTGGGGGATATTGTGATCTCGTTGGAGACCTGTCAGCGCCAAGCCATCGAAAAGGGGTGGTCGCTCGAGGAGGAGCTTGGTTTTCTGTTGCTGCACGGCCTCTTGCATCTGGTGGGTTACGATCATGAGCGTGACGAAGATCATGTGGTGATGGAAGCACGCACCCAAGAGCTCTGGAGCCAGCTTCATCCCGAGGTCTTGCCATTATTGGCACGACCCGCTGCGGTGTCCTCGCGAGCGAAATCAGGTGCGAAATCAGGAGCTGAACCCGGAGCCGCCTCATGAGCCTGCCCATCCAGTCCGCACGCTTTCAGTGGGGCTTAGCGCTTCTGACCGGTGTGCTGTTAACCTTTGCCTTTCCATTAAAATTCTGGTCATTTGAGGTGCCTGCTGGTTGGCAAGGTTACGCCGCTTGGGTGGCCTACGCCCCCTTGTTGCTGGCCGCCTGTGGACAGACGCTGCGGCGAGTGGCCCTCCTCACCTTTGTGTCAGCCCTGTTGTGTTTTACCGGCACCATCTTCTGGGTGGTTGTCGCAATGGTGGAGTACGGGGGTGTTCCGTTTTGGCTGAGCTTGCTGGCCTTAGTGCTCCTGGCCGGATTGTTGGCGGCATTTCATGCGGTGGCGGGAGTGGTGGCAGCGTGGGTGGTGCGAGGGAGACCCGCCGCGATGCTCTTGCTCTCTTTTCCGCTGGCCCTGACGCTCCTGGAGTGGGTGAGAAATGGCCTGTTTACGGGCTTTCCGTGGTCGAATCTGGCCTACTCTCAAAGTCGGTTTGTGAACTTGATCCAACTGGCCGATCTGACGGGCATCTATGGCCTGACCTTGCTGCTGAGTGCCTCGGGAGCCGCACTTGCCTGGGGTGTGTGTGCCCCATCCGCTGGCATGTGGAAGCGGATGCTCCCCCTGCTGGGCATCCTGCTGCTGACCGGAGGTGCGCATCAATACGGTACACAGCGCCTGGCCGCCCTGGATGCTCAGCCTCAACAGACCCTCCCTGTGGCCTTACTTCAGGGCAATATTCCGCAGAGTCAGAAGTGGCTGGAGAGTAACGCTCAAAACATCGTGGGCATCTACACGCGCTTGAGTGCGCAGGCGCACGCACAAGGCGCAGCCCTGGTGGTATGGCCAGAAGCCAGCGTGCCAAATCTCTTGCCAGACAACCTTGAGCGGCTGCCCGAGCCGATCTTTTCTCCCTCGGGGCCAGGCGTGCCGCACATTGTGGGTGTGCCGACCTACGATCCCCTGCGCAGCGAGGCGGGAGAAGTGGTCATGCACAACAGCGCATTTCTTGTCGGGTCGGATGGTTTCATCCGAGGCCGCTACGACAAGACCCACCTCGTGCCGTTTGGTGAATATGTCCCCTTACGGGAGCTGCTCTTTTTTTTGGGGCCGGTGGTGCAAGCCGTGGGAACCTTTGAGCCGGGAGCTCGTCTGAAGCCCCTCACCGATGGGACTTATCAGTATGGGGTGGTCATCTGTTATGAGGACATCTTTCCCGAGATTGCCCGAGGTTTGGCCCGTGAAGGGGCGCAGCTCCTGCTCAACATCACCAACGATGCGTGGTATGGTCCGACCAGTGCCTTGCAGCAGCATCTGGACATGGCCATCTTTCGTGCGATTGAGACCCGCCTTCCGGTGGCGAGGGCCGCCAATACCGGGATTTCTGCTTTTGTGGATGCGGGAGGGCGTACCCTGGCCACCACTCGGCCCTGGGAAGAAGCGGTGCTGACGATGCCTTTGCCTCTGGCCAGCCTGCCCTCCTTTTACGTGAAGTGGGGGGATGTGTGTGTGGGCATCAGCGCGCTCATCCTGTTGTGCCTGAGTCTCTGGACGCACCACGAGCAACGGAAACAACCGGTATGAGCCACGATTCCGCTACCCCTCCAAACCCTGACGAGCCGGAATTAGAGCAGGTCCAGCCTCGGACCCGCGTCCGCCGTCGTTCTGGGTTGACTGTTTCTGGGCTGACTATTTTTGGGCTGAGTACGTCTGGGCTGACTGCTGAGCAGCGTGTCCGTCTGCGTCCTTATATCTGGCTGGCCTTGAGCCTGCTGCTGCCGCTGTGGTTTTTGACCTTGAGTGAAGCCCTCTTTCGTTTCTGGTTTGGGCGAGGGCTGCCGGAAGGTCGCCTTTATGAGCTGAGTGCGACCGGATTACCGCTGCTGAAGCCCGACCTCAATATCCGCTTGAGTGCCGATGGGGCCTTATTTGAGCTTCACACCGACGCTCAAGGTCTGCGTCAGAGCCAAACGGAGCGCACCGGAGAACGTTGGCTGGTGGTGGGTGATGAGCAGACCCTGGGCTGGGGAGTCCAAGACGAGCAGACCTTTTCCGAACAAGCTGGAGGTGCTGGCCCGACGTTTCTCAACGCTGGTGTGCCGGGTTATGGCGTCTTGGATGCCCTCGAGCGCGCCAGCCTGTGGATGAGCACCGAACAACAAGCTGGTCGGCCCTTGCCGGAGGGTGTGGTGGTGGTGTTTAACGAGAGTGACGATCTGGAGCAAGGAGATCGGCTGGCCCGCGAGCGGCTGAGTGTGGTGGATGGTTGGCTGAGGCTGAAAGATCCGACCCAAGAGATCCGGCCTGTGCCCCCTCGGTTTGCCCATCGCCTTCACCTGGTGTATTGGCTGAGTACCTGGAGTGTGCGGGTGGATGCGGCGGGGCTGGCCCCTCGTTTTGCTCCGGCGTGGCTGGTAACACCGGAGATGGCTTTGCCGACGGTCCAGCTCTTGGCCGATGCCCTGGAGGCATTTGCTCGAGAGCAAGCCCAAGTGCGGATGGTGGTGCTTTACGTGCCTTCGCCCTGGACGACCTCCGAAGCCTGGGTACGGCGCTCGAGCTTTTTTGCAGAGCTGCAACAGGCGGGTGTGCAGCCGTGGCGTTCGGAAGGACTGCAAAAGAGCTTCGTGCGTGCCTTGCCACCCGATCTGACCTTATTGGACATGAGAGCGGCCCTGGAGCACGACGACAGCTTTCAAGTGAACTTGCCATTATTGAGCCCGGAGGGTCATCGGCGGGTGGGCGAAGCCCTCTTGATGGGAGTCTCACGAGTGCCCCCCTTGATACAGGCGGGAGAAGAAGCCGACGACGAGACCCCTGCTGCTCCGGGTGCGACCTCGACACCGCTGCCCGCCGCTCCAGCCGAGTAGAGTCCAGCCGAGTAGGGTCCAGCCGAGTAGAGTCCAGCCGAGTAGAGTCCAGCCGAGCAGATTCCCGTCCCGCAGATTCCAGCCCATAAGTGGACCCACCTGTTGACAGTACAAAAAGACCATATGATTCATATCTTGATTCAATTCTTGCCTCAAAAATATAGAATGGCGCTGACGAAGCTGTCAAAGTTGTTGAAAAGAAAGCGAAAAGATCATGCCACGGATGAGAAAATGAATTGACACACACTCGGAAAGTGTCAGAATGGCAAGATATGTGTTGCTGATCCTCTCTCCTCCTATGAGGTGTTGCCATGTCTGAGCTTCATCACCGGCAGGTCGTCGATGCCTTGGTGGATGCCCTTGTTCCGGCCTTTGCCGCCGTGGGCGTGGACCATGTCCTCACCCGCATTCAATCCCGAACCGTGCATTTACTGGAGGCCATTCGCACCGAAGGGGGGCGCGTTCGTTTCTCCCGTGCGCAGCTCGCCGAGCTTGTCAGTCTCTCGGTACGCAACGTCGCCCGTGTGTTACATGAAGAGCCGGGGCTGCTGGATGAAGTCCCCGGTGCTTTGGACGTGATGGCGGATGTGCTCTTTTTCTTGCGGACCTCGGGCCCACGAGACGCACAGTCGATCTATCGTTTTTTGCGCACGCGCCCGCCGTACTCCAACATCTCCCCACGCGAGCTTCAGAGTTTTCTGGAGCTTTTTACCTCGCTTGGCGTGCTTCAGTGTGAAGTGGCCCCTCATGCCGACTGGCTGGTCTATGCCCCGGTGATGTTTGGCTCCAGCCTCTATCCACCGGTGGATCATGCTGACCGACTGGAGGCTTTGCGCAACCACACCCGGGCCCTTGTGCCCTGTGCCAGCGCCTACGCCAGCGGCTTACCCGGCACCCTCTATGTCAGCATGCAGGGACATCTCTTGCCAGAGCACTATCGAGTGCTGGTGGACAGCCTGTCGATGTTGAGCGGTGAGCAGCTCAACGCCTTGCAGGAAGCCTCACGACGCATCTCAAAAAAGGAGGGGCGTGCTTGTATTCCGGTGCAAGGACTGGTGGCCGTGGCACCCTTGATCGGCACCGAGCCCACCCCCACCACGGGAAATTCTGGGCCCATGCCGGGTGACGGTTGGCTCTCATCGATCATCTTGGGGAGTTAAGCTCAGGAGGGGCTGGCAAGCGGGGAGGGGACAGGCTGGCAAGTGCAGGTCAGAGACCTTCAGGCAATGCGACTTCCAGGTTGGCCGGAAGCTCTTCCTGCGGTTTTCCTGCCTTGTTGATGGGCAACAGCCGGACTCGCCGGTTTCCGGCCTTGCCTTGCTCCGTCGTGTTCGGACTACGCGGGAACTTGTTCCCCATCGCCTTCACCTCCAGCCGATCTGCCGCCACACCCTTCGAGACCAGCCAGCCCTTGACACTCTCCGCCCGTGCTTGTGAAGCCTCCATATCTTTTGCCGCATCCCCGGAGTCATCCGAGAAGCCCAAGAGCTGCACCTTCATGCCGGGGAAGGCTTTCAGGTAGTCTAGGGTCTTCATGAGCACTTCCTCCGAGCGGGCATCGAGTGTGGGAGCATCGGGACCAAAGAAGACCAGCAGCTTGAGCGTCTTGGGGGCCAACATCTTAACAGGCGCTGCTTCTGCTGTCTTGTTGTCCATCGTCTCCGCAGGTTTGGCCTCCGCAGGCTTTTGCTCAGGCGTGGGTGGCTCCGCTGGTTTCTGCTCTGCTGGTTTCTGTTCCGAGCTTCCTTCAGTCTTCATAGGCTCATCTGGGCAGCCGTCTTCATCTTGGAAGCCGTTCACCGTCTCGGGTTTGCGCGGGCACTTATCCTTCTCATCGATGATGCGGTCGTTGTCTTGATCCGCCTCGGGGCAGCCGTCCTCATCGAGCAGGCCGTTTTTGTTTTCGGGGCGTTTGACGCACTTATCCAGCTCATCGATGATGCCATCTCCGTCGGCGTCGGGCTCGGGGCAGCCATCATCGTCCTTGATGCCGTTTTTGGATTCGGCCTTCTTGGGGCATTTGTCGTTGGCGTCGAGCACCCCGTCACCATCCTGATCGGGCTCGGGGCAGCCATCGGAGTCTTCCACCCCGTTGATCAGCTCCGCCTGAGTGGGGCACTTATCCACCGGATCCACGATCTTATCCAGATCCTGGTCTCCTTCGGGGCATCCATCGGTGTCTTCGATGCCGTTCATCAGCTCCGCTTGATTTGGGCAGCCGTCGCTGGCGTCGAGCACCCCATCCATGTCATTGTCGATCTCGGGGCAGCCGTCCGTATCCTCGAAGCCGTCTTTGTCTTCGGCATCGGTGGGGCACTTATCGGCGTCATCCGCCAGCCCGTCTGCATCGTTATCCAGCTCGGGGCAACCGTCGGAGTCCTCAAAGTTATCCTTATCTTCCGCTTCGGTGGGGCACTTATCGGCGGCACCGAACAGCCCATCTTTGTCCTCATCACGCGCGCGTGTTTTTCCGGAAGGTGCAAAGGTGTAACCGATAAAACCTCGCACTTCGGGGGCTCCATAACCGGGCACAACCGCTCGGCCCACACCCAACGACAGCACATGAGCGTCGCCGAGCCTCAATCGTCCGCCCACATGTGCTTCCAGGGGACTGGTGGTGGTGGTCGCCACATCGCCCAAGCTGAGCCGACCGTTGGCATCCAGGATCACATCCAGCGAGGGCAGCACCGCCACCCCGACCCCCACGGCATAGACCAGCTCATTGCCCAGCGTCAGACTGCTCAGCGTCTGCTCTGGCTGGATCGCATATCCCACATTGAGGGCCGTGCGGAGGCTCTCCGTGCGATACTCGGTCAGCAGCATGGGGGTAAACGAGGCAGCCCCTCGCCCTTGGAAGGACGCTGCATCACCGGTGGGAACGGTGCCTTCCAGCGCCACGCCGATGTTGAGCCCTTCTTCTGCGCGCAGTGCGTGGGCCTTGATGCCATAACGCAGATCCCCCAGCGCAGAGGATTTGGGTGCCTCTAGTCCGTAAGCGGGCGCTGCCTCTCCAGAAATCAGCGGAGAATAGGGCAGGGCCATGCTCAGCTCAAACCGTTGACCGAGACCGAGTCCTGCCACCACATCCGTTTGAAACTGCTGGCCCAAGATGACCGCGATGGTCTCACCTGACGCCTGGTCTACCGCCCGCAGTGCGTTGAGGCTGTAATGTGCCGTCAGCCCCAGCGCGAAGGACTTATGTCCCATCGTCTTGGCGCTCAGCGCATTGAAGTATCCTTGAGGGCTGGCCTGTGGTGCAAAATGCTGTAAGTTGATCGCCTGTTGCGCCTGGGCTTCGGGCTGATACGCCCAAACGCTGAGCATCAAGGCTGCCCCTTGAAGCAGGAGCTGAAAAGTCTTGGGGTTCTTTTGACGAGTTGAGAGGGAGGACAATGGACTTGCTTGCTGACCATTTTGTGCCATGATATGCATAGATTCCACTCCACATTCCACTACGGTGCCGTTGCGCGAACTACTTCAGCATGCGCTTGGGATGAAGATTGACCGGATGAGAGGATGCCGCCTGTGACGTGCAGAAGTATGTCACAGTTCAGACTTCTTGAGCAATGCTCACGCTTGTCTTTTTGCAGAATCATGAAAGTTACGACGAAGGGGTTGAACTCTTAAATCCCCCTCGAGGATAATACACAGTGGCCATTTCCGGTGAGGTCGGTCTTGGAGACGCACCAAGTCTTATAAGCCTCCTCCTGTTTGGCCGGATTTTTTCACCAGTGGCCTTCACAAGCCTTTTGAGTTCACATGCCGTTAAGCCCAGCGGGGAGGCGCTCTTTTATGTCTACGAACCATCGTTCCTCTTTGTACGCACTCGCACTTCCCTTGGCATTGAGCGTCTCCGTGTCGGAAGCGGTGTCGGAAGTGGTGTCGGAAGTGGCACCGAGCATTCCATCGACGGCCTCCCATGTTTTTCAGTGGGGCATGTTGGCTCAGCCGCCTGTGGGCCTGCGGCGTGATCCCGATGCCAGTGCCCGCTTTTTTCTGCATCAGCAGCATCCCACCCGCTCAGAAGCAGCCTGGAAGAGTGTAGTGACTCGAGATATTCATCCCCTCCCGGGTGGAAGCCATGTGGTTAAGTTTGGGCAACAGCATGCAGGACTTGAGCTTTTTCTGGTCCAGCAGAGTGTGGTGCTGGATGCTCAGGCCCGGCTGATCGCCGTGAGTGGTGCGCTTCATCCTGCCGCTCGTCAGGAAGGCAGCGCCCGCGATCTTCCATTTTTATATGGCCCTGACGAAGCCGTGGCCCTCGGCGTGGAGCAGCTGACCGGTGCTCCCTATTTGCCGGAGACGGTGGAGGTGCAGCGGGTGGGTGAGGATGGCTCCCTCTTTTTAGCACCGACTCAGACCCCGGAGCTGGCGGCCCTGGGACTCCTCCTGCATCAGCCCTCGCGTGTGCGTGCGGTGTACGTGTCCGACGGCCCACGTCTCCTGCCTGCCTGGTATCTGGAGCTGAGTGTGGGGCCGGATGATCAGCCCGACGCCCGCTGTGAAGCCTTGCTCCTGAGTGCTGTGGATGGCCGAATGCTGGGCTACCAAGATCTGGTCAGCGATGCCGCCTTCAACTACCGTGTCTGGGCGGCCACCAGCGGAGACAAACGCCCGGCCTCGGGGCCCCTCGACGACTACGCACCGCATCCTGCGAGTACACCCGATGGAACATTACCAGCAGCGGTGGTTCCCCTCACGGTGAGCATGGAAGGATTTAACCACAACCCTTCTGGAGTCGCCGATCCGTGGTTGGCCTCTGACGCCACTTCGACCAGCGGCAACAACGTTGATGCCTATGCCGACCATGCCTTACCCGACGGTTATTCGCCGGGAGACATCCGCGCCAGCACCACCGCCCGCCGCACCTTTGATCGCACCTACGACTTGACGAAAGAGCCACTGGCCACCAGCGATCAGAGCATGGCTGCCGTGACCCAGCTTTTTTATGTCACCAACTGGCTTCACAACTACTATTACGACTCTGGATTTGACGAAAGTGCTGGCAACGCTCAAAAATCCAACTTCGGACGTGGCGGCCTCGAAGGGGATCCCCTCCGCGCCGAAGGACAAGACAGCGCACAATATTACGAACGAGACAATGCCAACATGTCGGTCCCCGCCGATGGTGTCTCCCCGCGCATGCAGATGTATCTCTGGTCCTCCGACAGCGAGCAGTCTGTCAGTGCTCCGAGCCTCTCCCAGACCTTTGACGCCGGTGCCGCCGCCTTTGGTCCGCGAGCCTATGAGCTCAGTGGCAACCTCTCCTTGGTGAGTGACACCACCGATCCCATGACCGACGCCTGTGACACCATTCGCACCAACCTCCGAGGGAAAGTGGCCCTGGTGGATCGTGGCAACTGTGATTTTATCCTCAAAGCCTATAACGTTCAGGCTGCCGGTGCTGCTGGCATGGTGGTTGCCAACAACACCGACACCGGCTTGCTCACGATGGCGGCCACCCTTCCTTTGGAGATCACCATTCCCAGCCTCTTCATCTCGCAGGCCGACGGACAGCTCTTGCGGGACGCCATCCGCACCAAAACCGTCTCCGTGACCCTCAAGCGGGTCAGTGACGTGGAGCGAGACGGGACCATTGATGGCTCCGTGGTGGCTCATGAGTGGGGTCATTATCTTCATCGTCGGCTGGTCTCGGGTGCGAGCACCCAGCTCAGTGCTCAGAGTGAAGGCTGGGCGGATTTTGTGGCTCAACATCTGCAAGTGCAGTCTACCGACCCTTTGGATGGTACTTACGGCCTGGCCATCTATGCCACCGCACGAGCGAGCTACACTGAAGCCGCATATTTTGGGCTCCGTCGCTATCCATACTCCACTCGGTTTGATCGCAACGGCCTGACCTTCCGCCACATCAGCCGAGGGGAGCCCTTGCCGACCAACACCCCAGGCAATCCCTGGTATTTTTACAATGACAACGCCGAAATCCACAATGCGGGTGAGGTTTGGGCTCAGGCTCTCTGGGAAGTATACGCAGCCCTGCTCACCCAGAGTCGAGGCAGCACCCCTCGTTTTACCTACGAAGAAGTGCGGCGGCGAATGGCCGATTATACGGTGGCGGGCATGCGGATTGCACCGGTCGCCCCCACCTATACCGAGCAGCGAGACGCACTTCTGGCGGCCATCTATGCCGTAGATCCGCTTGATTTTACTCTGGCAGCCGAAGCTTTCGCGCGCCGAGGCATGGGCACCTGTGCCAGCTCCCCTCCTCGAGACTCCACCGACTTGGTGGGTGTGCAAGAGAGCTTTGAGATGCGCCCGGATCTCTTCCTCACCGACGTGACACTGGTGGAAGGGGCAAGCTGTGATCAAGACGGTATCTTGGACGACTACGAAACCGGCGTATTGAACATCACCCTCGAGAACCGAGGCTCAGCGACCTTAACCCAGGCCGAGCTGAAGCTGGAGTCCTCGCTCGAGGGCGTGAACTTTCCCCAAGGATCCAGCGTGACGACACCGGAGCTGTCGCCTTTTGGCACCACCACCCTCACCGTCCCGATCCGTTTGGCGGCGGGTCTGACGGAGGTGGAGCGTCTGACCCTCCAGCTTTCCCTGTTGGACAATCGCCTCTGCGTGCCGATTGAGCAGCCCTTTGACGTCCGAGTGAACGCCGATCAGCTTCCGATGAGCAGCACCACCGAGACATGGGATGCCCTTCCTTCGGGTTGGACTTCTCTTCAGCCAAAGGGCTTGCCCAATGCTTGGCAACAAGTGCTGACCGACGGCACCGACTACCTTCAGGTGGGACAAAATCTGGACACCCTCACCGACTCCAGCATCCTCTCACCTCCCTTACAAGTGAGCACCTCAGCGGCCTTGAAGCTCCACCTGACCCATCGTTACGCCTTTGAGACCGGGCCTGCCTCTGAAGGAGGCGAAGATCTTTTCTGGGATGGTGCCGTCATCGAGCTGAGTCAAGACGGTGGGATGTCTTGGCAAGACGTGAAGACCTGGGCGGATCCGGGTTATGGGGGAGTGCTGGAGACTCAAGCCAACAATCCCCTGGGCGGACGACAGGCCCTGGTCGGGAAAAGCCCTGCCTATCCGGATTGGAGCAGCTTGACCCTGGACTTGGGCCAGCTCTTTGCGGGCAAGAGTGTGCTGGTGCGCCTGCGTGTGGGCACAGACGAAGCGGTGGGTGCAGAAGGCTGGACCCTCCAGAGTCTGCGTGTGGAAGGTTTGGCGAGCCCCGCCTTTACAACCGTTGTGCCGGACAGCTCCGTGCCCCCCACTTATTTTGGTGATCACGACCTCGATGGTTATGGAGATGCCTCATCTCAGGTTCCGGCCTGTGCTCTCTACGAAGGGGTCAGCAGCTCCGCCGATGACTGCCAAGACCGTGATCCGCTCACCTATCCGGGTGCGCCGGAGCTCTGTGATGGACTGGACAACGACTGTGACGGCCAGGTAGACGACGCCGTTCAAGATGCCTTGCTGCTCTACCTCGACGCGGACGGTGACGGATATGGCGAGCCAGACACCGGCATCTCCGCCTGCGCGCTTCAAGCCGGTTATGCGCTCAACGATGGAGACTGTGACGACACCGATCCCAACACTTATCCTGACGCGCAAGAAGTGTGTGACGGCGTGGACAACAACTGTGATGCAGAAGTGGACGAAGCGGGTGCCAACAGTCAGCTTTGGTTCCAGGATAAGGATGGGGATGGTTATGGCACCATTGTCTCCACCGTGACGGCCTGTGAAGCGCCCGAGGGATATGTGGCGGTCGTGGGTGACTGTAATGACGCCGATTCGAGCATCTATTATGGTGCGCCGGAGCCTGCCGACGGCGTGGATCATAACTGTGATGGTGTGGTCACAGCGCCTCCTACACCCACGCCGTTGCCGGAGGTCACGCCGACCTTGACCCCTGGACCGGACTCCACCGCGACTCCTGCTTCAACCCCCACCTTGCCGCCGGATGAGACCGATGCGCCGACGACCGAAACCCCGGAGCCTTCCGCCGATGGCTGTAGTTGTGCTCAACCGGGTGCTGAGCCAGTGAATCCTTCTTTCGGTGGCATGTTGACTGCTTTTTTGGTGGGATATTTCTTGCGATGGCGGGCCAAAGGGCGAGTGCGGGCCAGAGGGTGAGTGTGGGCCAAAAGCTGAGTGCGGGCCAAAGGGTGAGTGAAGGTAGGGGAAAAGCGGTTTACGGCACCCACTTTCCGCTGATCAGTGCCTCAGCGACTGCTTCCCCCAGCACCGCATGCCCTTCCTGAGCCGGATGCACTTGATCCATAAAGTAGGTCACCGGCACCTTCTGATTGAGAAAGAGCTGACGGCCATCCACATAGAGCGAGCCGGTTTCTTCTGCCACGCGGCGCTGAGCTGCTCGAAACTCCATCACCGTCTCGGGCACAGGGACTTTATCCAGATCCATCGGCGCTGGCAGGGTAAGAATAAGCGAACGAGCGCCCAGCTCTTTGCCCATGCGCACGAGCGTGCGAAGCTCGGCCAGGTATTTGGGAAGTGGGGTGCGCGTGCTGGCGTGTTCTCCGACTTGGCCGATATCTCCGCGATCCGCGATGAACTGGACCCGCTGACTGGCGAGAAAGGGTGAGAGCAGCCGGTGCATCACCCGATACGTGGCCAAGCGCCGGAGCAGCTTTTGTCCTTCCGAAATGGGACGTTTCTCCATACTTTGCAGATGTTTATCTTCTTGATAGATATCGCTCCACAGGTTTCCGATGATCAACCAAGTGGGGGCCAGTCGTTTGCCTTCGTCCTCGAGAATCGCTCGAGACTGATCCACGGTATGTCCGGGAATGGCAGCGTTGAGCGCATGCACCTTTTTATCGAGCGCCTTGCTGAGCTTCTGAGCGGCGATGGACAGAAACCACTCCTCTTCGGTAACACCAAAGCCGAACATGGACGAGTCTCCCAGCGCCACCAGTCGTTCTTCACCTGCGACCACCGGGGGAGGTTCTGCACCTCGGAGGCGCATGCTATTGTGGCGGTAGACTTCTTCCACGGTGGGATCCAGCTCTTTTCCCAGTCGCCACGTCTGGCGACCATCTTGTGAGAGTGCCACCTTTACCGAACGTTGAGATGCCATGCCCAGCCGCTGCCGCTCATCGCGGAGCTGTTGCGCAAACGTATCGGAGAGGGGATTCACGCGACCGGGTGCTGCCGTGGGCATAGTTCGGAGGTGGACCAAGCCCCAGCGTTCAAATGCGCCTGCGCTGAGCTCGATGAGTATACAGCCGCCGAGGATCGCCAAAATGAGGTAGAGCAGTCGTCGTCTGAGGGGGATCGCCGTTTCCATAAAGCTCCGTATCTGCCGTGTGTTGAGCGGTTGTGCGCCCCCATTCTTGTCAAATGTATGAACAAAGGCAAGATTCTCGTGATTGACTTCTTATCGACATGCGTTAGCATCTCCCATCCTTTCCTTTTTCAACTGTGCTTCGGAGGTTTGTGGTGAACAAAAAATCTGTCTCTCGTCGGAGTGTGTTGGTCGGAACCCTGGCGGGTGTGGCTTCATTGCCGGTGACGCAGACCTTGTTGGCCAGCGGTGCGCCTGCTTCTGCTGCGCCTGCTTCAGCGCCTGCTTCTGCGCCTGCTTCTGCGCCTGCTTCTGCTGCGCCTGCTCCCGCGCCTGCGGGACCGATTGTGGTGCCTCCGCTCCCGTATGCCGAAAACGCATTGGAGCCGCATCTCAGCGCGCGCACCCTGGGATTTCATTATGGTAAACATCACAAAGGGTATGCCACCCGTGCAAACGAGCTCTTGGTGGGGTCACCTTTGGCCACCCCTCCGTCGGGCGTCAAAGCGCCTGCGGCGACCACTTCGGGTTATGTCCGGGATCTGCATCTGGAAGAGATCATCAAAAAGACCGCGCAAGACAGCAGCCAAGCCCCTTTGTTTAATGCCACTGCACAGGTTTTTAACCACACCTTTTATTGGCACTGCATGAAGGGGGGTGGGGGAGGGCAGCCGACGGGTAAGCTCCTCGACGCCATCACTCAAAGTTTTGGGAGTTTTGGCAAGTTCCGGGAGGCATTTGTCAAGTCTGCCAGTGGTGTTTTTGGATCGGGCTGGGCTTGGTTGGTCGTTGAAGGCGGCACCCTCAAGATCGTGCAGACCAAAGATGCCGATACCCCCATCGTGCGTAACCAAGTGCCGCTGCTCACCGTCGATGTGTGGGAGCACGCCTATTATTTGGAGTGGCAGAACCGCCGGAAGGACTACATCGAAGAATTCCTCAACAGCTTGGTCAATTGGGAGTTTGTGGCGCAGCAGCTTCCCGCTTAAAGATCCTGTCCCTTTGCAGCACTTGAGGTCATTATGCCCATTGAGACGCGCAATCCCACCACGGGCGAGCTGGTTCAGCGTTTTCAGCCCCACACCGCAGCGGAGGTGGCGCACCGCCTTGCCCTGGCGGAGTCTACCTTTCAGACCTATCGTACTTGGCCCTTGCAGGAGCGTATTCAGCGGCTCTTCCGCGCTGCCGAGCGGGTGGAGGCTCAACAAGCACACTTTGGGGCCTTGATGACCCTGGAGATGGGCAAGCCCTTGAGTGCAGCCAAAGCCGAAGCTGCCAAGTGTGCCACCGCGCTCCGCTATTATGCAGAGCATGGTGAGCGCCTGATGGCCGAAGAAGTGGTCTTTGCTCACGATGGCCGCGCCAGCATTCGTTTTGATCCCCTGGGAGCGATCCTGGCGGTGATGCCCTGGAATTTTCCGTTCTGGCAGGTCGTGCGCTTTGCCGCTCCGGCCTTGCTGACGGGCAACGTGGGCTTGCTCAAACATGCCTCGAACGTGCCACAGTGTGCCCTGGCGCTGGAGCAGCTCTTTTTGGATGCGGGATTTCCTCCGGGTGCCTTTCAGACCCTCTTGATTGGCGCAGCAGAAGTGGCACCTTTGATTGCCGATCCTCGAGTCAAAGCCGTGACCTTAACGGGAAGTGAACCTGCGGGCCGTCAAGTGGCGGCGCTGGCGGGTCAGCATCTAAAAAAGACCGTGCTGGAGCTGGGAGGCAGTGATCCATTTGTGGTCATGCCCTCCGCCAAGCTGCCGGAGGCGGCGGTGACGGCAGCCAAAGCCCGCATCATCAACAATGGTCAGAGCTGTATTGCCGCCAAACGTTTTATTGTCCACACCGACGTTTACGACACCTTCCGCGAGACGTTTTTGGCAACCATGCGCGCGTTTCGGGTGGGAGATCCGCTGGATCCTCTGACCGACATCGGGCCGATGGCCACGGCTGCCATTCGTGCCGAGCTGCTCGATCAGATCGCGCGTGTACGTGATGCGGGTGCCCGCGTGAGCTTGGGCGGAGAAGCGTTGCCGGGACCGGGTTATTTTCTGGCTCCCACCGTCGTGGAAGATCTTGCCCCTTCCTCCACGATTGCCCAAGAGGAGTTTTTTGGGCCGGTGGCCTTGTTATTCCGGGTCTCCAGCCTCGAAGAAGCCCTTGAAGTGGCCAACGGCACCACTTTTGGTTTGGGTGCTGCCTTCTGGAGTCAGGACGAGCAGGAGCTGAGTCGAGCGGCTGAAGCGTTGGACAGTGGGCTGGTATTTCTCAATGGCATGGTGGCGTCCGATGCGCGGCTTCCGTTCGGGGGGGTGAAGGCGTCTGGATACGGGCGGGAGCTGGCATTTTACGGCCTTCGAGAGTTTCAGAACATCAAGACCGTGTGGCGACGCTGAGGGCGGCGATCAGTCTCCCAAGCTGACCCCGAGGGCTCGGGCGGTGTAGAGGGTGTCGCAATCCAGCGGCACCCGCTTCATGCGTCCTGCCACTTGCTCCAGCGGTACATATCGCACGGTGGGCGGATCCAGCGCCACCATCACCCCGGAGTGACCTTCAACCAATGCACGAACCGCTGCGGCACCAAAACGAAGGCTTAACAGTCGGTCGGTTGCATTGGGGGAGCCTCCACGCAGCAGATGCCCCAACACCACCACCCGGGTTTCTTTTCCGGTGAGTGTACCGAGGGCCGCTGCGACTTTTTCTCCAACGCCGCCCAATTGTTCCGCTTGTCCCACCACTTTGCCTTTGACCGACAGGGTTCCTCCCACCGGTTTGGCTCCTTCCGCCACCACCACGATGGAGAATCCGGCCTTACCTTGCTCACGCGCCAGGATCTTTTCGGCCACCTTATGGACATCATAGGGCAGCTCGGGGATCAAAATGGCATCGGCGGAGCCTGCGATCCCGGCATGCAGGGCGATCCAGCCAGCATATCGGCCCATCACCTCCACCACCAGCACTCGGCGATGCGACTCTGCCGTGGTATGGAGTCGATCCAGACACTCGGTGGCAAACGACACGGCTGTCTCAAACCCGAACGTCGCCACCGTCTCGCTGAGATCATTGTCGATGGTTTTGGGCACCCCGATCACCCGCAGCCCTTTTTCGGCCAGCTTGTGGGCGATCTCCAGGGAGCCATCCCCACCGATGGCCACCAGCGCGTCGATCCCAGCCTCTTGGAAGCGCGAGACCAGCTCCTCCAGTCGATTGACCTCTTTCCAGGAGCCATCTGGCTGTTGTACTGGAAAATGGAGGGGGTTGCCCCGGTTCGTCGTGCCCAGCACCGTCCCACCGAGATGGGTGAGGCCGCGCACGCGCTCGGGGGTGAGGGGGAGCAGTCCTCCTTCGGGAAACTGTTCGGGGAGCAGCAGACCGTTATACCCATCGCGGATGCCCACCACCTCCCAGCCTTGTTGGGAACCGGCCAGCGCCACGGCACGAATGACGGCGTTCAGACCGGGTGCATCACCCCCTCCGGTGCTGATGGCCACCCGCCGGATGGGAGCTCCTTTGGAGGGAGAGGGGGGCTCAACGGAGCAAGGGGCATCGTTCAGTCCTGCTGGCTTCTCTTGCATGGTCACTCCTCAATCTTGCGGAAATCGGGCTAAAATCTCATCAAATGTCCACCAATGCCTCACGGACCTGAGCTCCGTCGGCGAGCGGATGAAGGCCGATCAAGGGTTCTATTGTGATCAAATGGTCCTTCTTCGGCAAGAGAATTGAAACCCTTTGACAGCGCGGCGAGCAGGTGCTATCTCAACAAGATTCTGTACCCCATTCTGACATCGCGTTGTTCGGAGTTGATCATGGTGAGTCACGCGAAGGAAGAGAGTCCGCGACCTTTAAACCATCGAGAGCGGCAACGAGAAGAAACGCGCCAGCGGGTGCTGGAAGCGGCCTTGACGATCTTTCGCCGTGACGGAGTGCATTCTTGCCGGATCGAAGACATTGCAGCATTGGCGGGGGTGAGCCGAGGCAGCTTTTATTTTCATTTTCCCACCAAAGAAGCGGTTCTGGTGGAGGTTGCGCGACTGGGACAGCTTCCGATGTTGGAGCTGCTCGAGCACTTGCCAGCCGATGCTTCTCTTGAAAAGTTGGTGGACACCGTCAGTGAAGCGTTGGCCGCTCAGTGGCATGCCGATCCCGAGATCTTGCCTCATGTGGTGACGGCGACCCTCCAGGGGCCGTTTTTGATGGAGCATGAGGACGAGTTTATGCCGCTGCGTCCGAAGCTGGCCCGCCGACTCAAAGTGGCTCAAGAGCAAGGGGAGCTGCGCATGAACCTGCCTTCCTCTGCTTTGGCCGACCTCCTGCTGGTGCATCTCCTGACCGCCATGTTGATCTGGTGTAAGAGTCCCAGCGAGTCCTTGCCAAAGATGATGAAGACCTCCGCCATGATTTTCTTGCATGGTGTCTCCTTGAAGCCCTTCAATGTGCAACTGTGAGCTTATTGTTTGACGTGCCTGTCGTAAATCCCCCAGTCCGGCCTGCATGCTTTTCTTTTCAACGTCTCGATTGCCTGCTACACTATAGAGAGCATAGGACGCGCACAGCGAACTCGTTTTGATGGCAATTGTGTCTCAGAGGCTGTTTTCAGTGCTGACAATATGCCTCTTCGCGTGCGGATGGGCTGCGACGCTGTTGGATTGGGAATGAGCTGACATTCCCCGGGCAGGGAGTAGGGATGGAGCGGGAGCTACGCGCACAGATTGGGGTCATCCACCCCACAAAGGCCGGACAAAACCCCCCAGCGGCGGCGTTGCCCCCCGTTCAAGGTATCGGATGGCAAGATCCCGATGCCGACTCCAACCTTCCGTCCTCTTCGATGTCCTCCGAGACCCTACCACCTTCACCCGCGCCTATCATGCCCGGTGTTGCCATGCTCGCAGATTGGCAACGTTTGGTGGAATGGCCCAGCGTGTCGGCGCCCGCTCGCGCAGCCGAAACGTCCGCTGAGCTGAGCTCCACCCCTTCCTCCCATCCATCGAGCAGCCTCGCAGCTTCCACCGCTCTTGCCTCGGCCAGTCTCTCTTCAGACAGGGCTTCTGCGTGGAGTGCTTCAGCGTCATCGACTGCGGACCTCTGGCCAGACGCGACGGAGTCCGCCTCAGCCCCCGCTCCCTCAGCAGCATCGTACTCAGAAACACCGCACTCAGCATCGGCTGGCTCGAAAACACCTGACTCAGAAGCAGCCGCAGAGTGGACCCCAAACTTGAAAGCCCAAGCTGAGACCCGCGCGTGGATGCAGGATGCCGATCCCTTCTCCGGGGGTGATGCAGCAGATTTGTCCGCCGTTCACCAGAGAACGGGCGGGGGAGGCCAGGGCTCAACCGCCCACTTTCCGGCACCGCTGGCGACTGGGGGGGACGGTCTGAAGGAGGTCGAGCACGATCTGCTACAAAGTCGGGTGGGTTTACGCGGTCGTGGGGTGTCCTCGGGGGCTGAGAGTCCTGCCCCTTCGAGTCAACGTCTGGTCGGAGGGGTGGTCTTCGAGGAGGCAAATCCGTTTGCGTCGGAGACCTTCCGAACGTCCGACGTCAGCCTCGCGCGTGAGCGTGTCACCTGGACACGCAGTGGCAATTCTCCCGTTGGCAGCACATCCAGCGGAACATCCAGCGGCAGCGGAACCGGATCAATCAGTGGTGGAGGCGGACTTATGGCGGGCTCTGGCGGTGGTCGAGCGCGAACCTGGGAGGATGAACCCCTGAACCAATACGATGACGATGATGAAGCAGCAGAGCGCGAAGAGCAGGCTCCCGAACCCCCTCAACTTGGCCCTGACACCCTGGTGCAGATCCGAGACCTATACCGTGGGGGGGATCGAGACGGCGCTTTTTCCTTATTGGAGGCATTCTTACGTGCCTTTCCGCAGCATGAACCTGCGCAGCGGCTCTATCGTGCTCTCAATGTTCAGCGTCGAACTTCGAGCCTCTCAACGGGGGTGGATCGGGCCAGCTTGCAGGCGGCGCGTGCGCAGGCGGGGCTCAAGGCCCCAGAGCGTGTCGCCCCAGCATCGCTAAACAGGAATTCCGATCCTGCTTCGACGCCTGCGCCGACCATGCCGTTTATGCCTCCCCCTCCAGTTGAGACCTCCTCGCCCACCGGCTGGCGCTCAAACTTGCCCTCTGATTTTGTTGAAACGCCCTCGACTGCCCCCAGTACGCGGACGCCGCGTGCGCCCGAACCCGATGCGTTCCAGAGCCGTCCGATCTCTGCCGATGCACTGGCGGCGCTCCGAGCTCAGGCCACGTCCTCATTGCCCTCTGCAAAGGCTTTGGACGAACAGACCCTTGCTAAGGACTCTTTCAGCTCACTCTCTGGGCAGACCACCTTCACAGGTTTGATGGCAGCCGCTCCGGTCATGTCGGCGGTGCGGATCAACTCTCCTCGAATGGCGTCCGACAGTGTCCCGCGCAACCGCTTTATGGTGCCGGAAGAGGAGGGCTTAGAAGAAGAAATCACCGACGCCAGTGGCCGTCAAAGTCCGTTGAGGAACTCCCAAGCTCAGCTTCAGGCACCTTCGCTCGAGCCAGAATCACCGCAGCCACAGGTGCAAGCAGCGCTGAATGCTGGCCCTCACTTAGACTTTAACCTGCCAGCCTTGCAGTTTGAGCTGGATATTGCCCCGCCTCAGGAGCCTCTGTACTCCGGCTCGTTCGACCCTGACCCTTCGGGGCGGCTGGATGAAGCATCGCAGGATGACGCCAGCGCCGAACCGGATGAAGACACGGCCTCTCGGTTTGCGGAGGATACCGCCTCCACCCTGGCAGAACAGACCGCTTCGTCGCGAGTTTCCGAGACCTTTGATGTGCTGGCCGAGCATGCTGCCCATCAAGATCCTTCGGGAGACACCGATCCTTATCCCTGGAAGACGCCGGTATCCGCCCTCTTGGAAGCCCAGGAGCAGGTTGCAGCGGAATCGGCTCCGGTCGCGCCGAATTTATCGCAGGAGCAGGGCGGGCCGGTGCCGGAAGCCGTCACCCAGACTTGGAAAGGGGCCCCAGTCAGTCCTTTTACCTCCGAAGCACATCCTGTTTTTGATGCGCCCACTGCGGACTCGGATCGGC
Organism: Myxococcota bacterium; assembly: GCA_046075485.1. Lineage (GTDB taxonomy): Bacteria > Myxococcota_A > UBA796 > JAJRTE01 > JBJTQF01 > JBJTQF01. The sequence goes on from JBJTQF010000222.1 coordinate 31,040, forward strand.
CTTCTCCGCTGGAGGACGGTGGCATGAGTGCCGACGTCAGCTTTGAGGTGGGTGCCCAGGCGCTCTCTCCGGGGCTCTGGACTGAAGACGAATATGCTCCGTTGCCCGAAGCGCGCATGGTGAGCCAGACGCAGCAGCTTCAACAGCATCCCCAGAGTCCGTCCGAGGAGCGTACCGATGAGGTCCCTGCCTTGTCATCAAACTTGTCAGATCCGCTGAACTTCTTCCAAGTGGGTGCTTCACAGGCGACACCACACGAAGAGCTGCTTCAAGCCATGCCCAACCTCGCCTCCACGGTATTGGAGGAGCAGGGCCGCTCAGACCTTGAGAAGCGTACCGCCGCCATGCCTCCCGATGAGCTGGATGCTGCCCTTGAGCCTGCCATGTCTTCTCTCTCTGCTGGGCAAAAGACATCTACGTTGGTGCGTAATTTTTCGGCACAAGTGATCCCAGAGCTGAGCCTTCGGCTGGAAGTCCCCGTGCTGATGCGAACCAGCTTTCTATTCACCCTCGAAGAGCGACTCTTTTTGTGTAAGCTCAATGGTCAAGTGCTGGTAAAAGATCTGCTGGCGGAGCTGGGAGGGGCGAAGGCAGCCCACATGCTAGAGCTGCTTCAGAAGCTGCTGGCGGAGGGATCTGTTCGCCCCATTACTCCTCAGGAGGAGGATTCTTGAGGTGTTTTCGGAACTCTTGTTTGTCGATGGCTTTTTCGTAAGCGGCTTCTTCGGTCACCGTTCCATTCTGTAGAAGCTGAAGCAAGGCTTGATCCATGCTGAGCATGCCCTGCTTTTTTCCGGCCAGAATATAGCTGGTGAGCTGGTGTGTTTTTCCTTCGCGGATCAGATTGGGAAGGGCACCCCCTCCAAACATGATCTCCACCGCTGCCACTCGACCTCCTTCGGCCTTCCTCAAGAGCTGCTGAGACAACACTGCTTGCAGCGTTTCTGCCAATATGGAACGTACACCATCCTGTTCATCTTGAGGAAATACATTGATGATGCGGTCGATGGTTTTGGCTGCACTATTGGTATGTAGCGTGCCAAACACCAGCAGACCCGACGCAGCGGCGGTGAGGGCAAGCTGAATGGTCTCCAGATCGCGCATCTCCCCCACCAAGATCAGATCGGGATCCTCGCGCACGGCGCTCTTGAGTGCCTCCGCGAAGGAGCGTGCGTGTGTCCCGATCTCTCGCTGAGTGATCACGGATTTGACCGGCTGATGCACAAACTCAATCGGATCTTCGATGGTGATGATGTGCAAACTGCGCTCTGAGTTGATCTGATGAATGACCGCCGAGAGGGTGGTAGACTTGCCGCTCCCGGTGGGGCCTGTGACCAACACCAAACCTCGGGGAAGACGGGTAAGTTTGCTCACGGCAGCGGACATGCCGAGCTGAGACAAGGTCATCAACTGACTGGGAATCACGCGAAAGACGGCTCCAAATCCCAGCTCCTGCATGAACAGGTTGACTCGAAATCGCGCCAGCTTCGGCACGTCGTAGCTGAAGTCTAGATCACCCCGCGACAGAAAGCGCTGCCAGTAATCATCCCCCGGTACAATCGGCTTGATGAGCTGAACATAGTCGCGATTGGTGAGCACTCGATACCGGATGGGATCGACCTCTCCACTCAAACGTAACATGGGGGAGCGTCCGACTGAGAGGTGCAGGTCAGATGCACCTCGATCCATCATGAGCTGTAAAAAACGGTCGATGCGATGCGCTGCCATGAGAAGACTTCTCCTTTAAAATTAAACGATAACGCTCTCTGCACCGATCTCTGACATCTCCCGCACGAAGCGGTCGCTGACCTTATCGTCGAAGAGGGTCTTGTCGCGAGCACGTAACCAAGCGGTCTCTCCGCTGATGGCACCCTCTTGTAAAAGCTGCTGAAGAGACATATCGATGGTGCGCATGCCCGCGTTTCTTCCGAGCACCATCACGTTGGGGAGCTGGAAGGTCTTATTGTCTCGAATGAGGGCGCGAGCTGAAGGTGTTCCCACCAGAATCTCATGCAATGCGACCCGTCCTTTGCCATCCTTTTTGGGCAGCAGGTTCTGACTGATCACCGCTTTGAGGGACTCTGACAGTGCCATGCGTACTTGTGGCTGTTCAGCGGGTGGAAAGCTCTCAATCAGTCGATCCACGGTCTTGGCGGCTGTTGTCGTATTCATGGTGGCGATCACCAGATGGCCCGTCTCGCTGGCTTCGAGGGCCATACGCATGGTCTCATTGTCGCGCATCTCGCCGACCACAATCACGTCCGGATCTTCACGCAGCGCGCCCTTGAGCGCCTGTGCAAACGACTGAGTATGTTTACCCATCTCTCGCTGATTGACCAGGCTATTTTTCATGGGATGAACAAACTCAACGGGATCTTCGATGGTCAAGATATGCAGGCATTTCTGCTCATTGAAGAGGTTGACCAGTGCTGCCAGCGTGGTGGTTTTTCCCGAACCACTGGGACCGGCCACCACGATCAAGCCCTGATGATAGTGGACCAGCTCGCTCATGTGAGTCGGCATTCCCACATCCTTGAGCGTGGGAATCAGATTCGGAATGACACGAAAGATACCCCCCATTCCAAGACGCTGCGCGAAGACATTGGCGCGGTAGCGTCCGACGTTTGGCACGGTATGACAGAGATCAAGCTGAAGCTGCTCTGTTAGGAGCGTCTTTTGATGTTCTCCCAAGATCGAATGGATCATCTCTTCGATCTCTGCTGCGGAGAGAGCCGCCATCCGTTGCCGAACCAGCTCCCCGTGCATGCGAAAAATGGCAGGCTGTCCGACCGACAGATGCAAGTCTGAGCCGCCTTGATTGCGCACATCAATCAACAACTGCTCCAGCCGTGTGCTGCCTACTGAGACCGTATGCTGTCGTGAGGCTTCTGCAATGGCTTCGAGATCTCTTCCCGTGTTATGGGGACTGAGTGAACGCAGCTTCTCAAGTGCCCGATCTCGCACCGTCTGAGACGAATCCTGGCGAGCGAGGGCCTCCAACACCTCTAAGATTTCGCCACGACTGCCGAGCTGAGAGAGGGCATCCACTGCTGCGAGTCGGAGCTCGGGTGCGTCGTCTTGTGCGCAGGCCAGCAGTGCAGGCATAGCAGTGGGATCCTTAAGCTGTCCCAGGGCTTCAATTGCGGTCCAGCGGGCTTCTTCATCGTTGAGCAGGGCGATCAGAGGTTGTGTGGCGCGTCGATCTCCAATCCGACCCAGGGTCTCCGCTGCCGTCGTTCGAGTCCACCAGTCTTGATCGCGCAGCAGACCAATGATGGGATCCACACAACGCTTGTCTTCAAAGTTGCCACCCACGACCAATGCCAGCAGACGCACCTCCTCATCGGCATCTTGCATCAGCTCGATGATGGGCTCCATCAGGTCTTCTGAGAAGGTCTTGAGGCTCTGAAGGGCGCGCTCGCGGACCCATCCCGCCAGCAGACGGGTCTGCTCCAGATAGCGGCGTACCACCCGCGACCGCTGAGGTGACAGCAAGAGGGCCTTGATGACGGCAGAGCGTACTGAGGTGGAGCCATCCGAGAGCAGCTCGACCAGTCGTTGCTCCAGCTCGCCATCTCCTTGACGAAGACGTTCCCCGAGGGCCTGCGCACAGAGCTGCTGCACGTTGTAGGATTCATCTCGAAGTCCGGCCAACAGAATGGGCAGGAGCACCGGATCTCGTCGCGGCGCCTGTAGAACCGCGCGAAAAACCGACTGCCGAATGCGTTCATCTGGATCCTGCGCCAAGATCAGCAGCTCGTCCCGCAGACTGCGTTCCTCCAGACTCCCGGGTGCCTCCAGCAGCTTGTTGACACCGGTCAGCCGCACTTCTGGCGACGGATCCTTGATCAACACACGAATCAGGCTCATGGCGCTCTGGATTGGAAGGGCGCTGACCAGCTCCAGCCCGAGGGCTCGACGTGAACGATCCGAGTCTGCGAGCAGGCGAGCGGTGATCATCTGGAGATCGGCGGGCTCACAGCGGGTCATGTGCCGGATCAGCAGCCGCTGCTGCGCTGCATTTTTATCCCGCAGCTCATCCAGCAACGCTTGTCCCAAGCCTGTACCGGCAAATCGAGGCAGCAGCATGGAGCCGAGCTGTCGAATGTCCGGCTCGGGGGCCGTCAACGTCCACAGCACCTCTTTGAGCTTGAGATCCGACTTTGACATCACATCTCGAAAGAGACTCTTTCGATCTTCTTCGTTGGACCATTCCCGGGCCTTGAGCCGGGCTAAGGGGGGTTTGTTCCGATCCCACAGTGCCATACATTTGCTCCGCATTCAGCGTGTGTCAGGGGCGCATCAACATCCGCAAAGCGCTTCTAGGTGCCCGACGGCGCGTTCAAAAGCCGTCGAGAGAATATCAAGAACCTTCGGCGGCGTCTAGCCTCATTCGCGGCTCTTGTCTCAGATGGGGTCTCATGTTAAGATGCAGAGTCGTGAGTGTTGAGTGTGCGGCTTCATTCGCCACATAAACCCCTCAACCAATCCGTTCGTGGGAGATAGTGTTCATGCCATCCTTCGATATTGTGTCTAAGCTGAATATGCAAGAAGTTGACAATGCAGTCAATCAAGCCAAAAAAGAGATCGAGGCTCGATTCGACTTCAAGGGCAGCAAAACCGAGCTCAATCTCGATCAGAAAGAAAACCTGATCAAGATCGAGACCTCCGATGATGTGCGTCTGAAGGCCACCATTGATGTGCTCAACACCAAGCTGGTCAAGCGTGGCATTTCGTTGCTCGGGCTGGTCTATAACAAGGCCGAAGGAGCGGGGGGACAGCGTCTCCGCCAGAACATCGGTCTGGTGATGGGCATTGAAAAGGAAAAAGCCAAAGAGGTGGTGGCCCTCATCAAGAAGCTCAACCTCAAAGTCCAAGCTCAGATCATGGACGATCAGCTTCGAGTGACGGGCAAAAATAAAGACGATCTCCAAACCGCCATTCAGACGCTGAGAGGCGATCAGTCGCTGGGCATTCCGCTTCAGTTCATCAACTTTCGAGACTGAAGCGGCGTGGTGAGTGGTACAGCTCGGATGACGGGTCGGATGACGGTTCAGATGGCAGGGCGGATGACGGTTCGGATGGCAGGGCAGATGCGAGCGCGGACAGAGGGGCAGGGGGGCTCTCCGCTTATTCCATGTAGGTATAGCCCGCCAGACCTTCTTCATAGCGGCGAATAAACAACCGACTCTCTTGCAGGCTCAAGCGTCCTTGACGGACACTGTTTTCCACCATGCGGCGCATATTGGAGATCAGTTGCTCCGTATTGTATTGCACATACTTGAGCACTTCCTTCACCATATCCCCGTTGACCACATGCTCGATGCGATAGCCGACCACTGGATCCACCGACACATGCACTGCATTGGTATCTCCGAAGAGATTATGCAGATCGCCCAAGGTTTCTTGGTATGCGCCGACCAAAAAGACTCCTAAGTGATAAGGTCTGTTATCCAAAGGATGCAGCTCCAGCACGTCCTTCACATCCCTCAGATCGATGAAGTGATCGATCTTTCCATCCGAGTCACAGGTCAGATCGGCGAGGATGCCACGCCGAGTTGGACATTCCTGGAGTCGGTGGATGGGAACAATCGGAAAGAGCTGCTGCACCGCCCAGAAGTCCGGCACACTCTGAAAGGCTGAGAAGTTGCAGATATAGGTATCCGCCAATGCTTTCTCAAGACCCTCCAGCTCTTCGGGTACATAGTCCATATCTCGCACGGTCTTCAGGAGCTTCTGACAGATCGCCCAGAAGATGTTCTCCGCAGCCGCGCGGCCTTCAAGTGAGACATATCCCAAGTTGAAGAGACTCAACACCTCATCCCGATAGTGCAGCGCATCATGGTAACTCTCTTGCACATTCTTTCGGGTGATGCTGTTGTGGACCTTCAGCAAGTTCTGGAGGGACGATGGATCCTCAACCTCTGGCAACGACTCAGGAATTCCATCTCCGCGATACTCTGTGACCCCCAATACATTGAAGATCAGCACCGACTGATGCGCCGTCAATGCTCGCCCCGACTCGCTGATGATGATCGGGTGTTGCACATCGGCTTCGTCACAGGCTTCTTTGATGGCTGCCACAACACCAGTGGCATATTCCAAGAGCCCATAATTGGTAGAAGATGAGAAGTTGGACTTAGAGCCATCATAATCGACCGCCAGACCTCCTCCCACATCGATGTAGCGCAGACCACAACCGAGGTTCGAGAGACCCACAAAGATGCGGCCTGCCTCCGCCATCGCCGTGCGGATGGAGCGAATGTTGGTGATCTGAGACCCCAGATGGAAATGCACAAGCTGGAGCATGTCCAGCATATTGGCCTCTTTCAATCGACGCTGGACCTTCAGGATCTCTGCCACCGTGAGGCCAAACTTGGAGCGATCTCCACCCGACTCTTCCCAGCGTCCTGAACCCTTGGCGGCCAAACGAGCCCGCACACCGAAGGGCTGACGAATGCCCAGCTCCGTGCTCAGCTTGATGATCGTTTCCAGCTCTGAAAACTTCTCGATCACTGGGATGACCGTCTTTCCCATCTTGGTGGCGAGCATCACCATCTCAAGGAACTCTTCATCCTTGTAGCCATTACAGACGACCAGCGCATCGTTATCATCGAGCAGCGCCAAGACTGCAAACAGCTCGGGTTTGCTGCCTGCTTCGAGACCAAAGTTATAGGGCGCTCCAAACTGGACGATCTCTTCCACCACATGGCGTTGCTGATTCACCTTGATGGGAAAGACACCACGATAACTTCCTTTATAGCCAGTCTCACGAATGGCGGCTTGGAAGCTCTCATTCAACTGGATCACCCGCTGCTTGAGAATATCAGAGAAGCGGATCAGAATGGGCAATCCGATGCCTCGTTCTTGAAGCTCTTCTACCAGATCCTGAAGATCGACTCCCGTGGCCCCTTGTCCTTCGGGGTGTACCTGTACATTGCCCTTCGTATTGACAGAAAAGAAGCCGGAACCCCAGCTTTCGATGTTGTACAGCTCTGCGGATTCCTGAGTGGTCCAGGCGCGCAAACCTTCTGGATTGATGCGATCAAGTCTGCTGGTCATTTCTTCTGACTGCAACCTCCTGGTGATCCCGATGGATGATCAACGGGAATGAGCTGGAAGGGCTCGACCTATGCACCCATGCGACAGGTCGATTACCCATACCTGGGTGTGCTCGAGCGCACACACGATGCGCATCCATGTGATGCGCACACACGACAAAAGCCGATCTTATGAGTGCAGCAGCTCCGCTTGGAGTCGTGAGAGCTGCTCTGCGGGCGTTGGTTTGAGCCCTTGCTGACGATAACGTCTATAGTCGGCCAAAATCTGCGCATGATCGAAGGCGAGGGGAGGGGGATCGTCTTGCCAAGACAGCACCATGACCTTTCCTGCATCGTCTCCGGCGATCAGCTTGCCTGAAGCGTGGGCAATATACACCACCGACAGGGTATGTTTCCGGGGATCCCGTCGTGGATCTGAGTATACCCCCAGGAGTGCCGTCAAGCTCACCTCCAGCCCGGTTTCTTCAAGGGCTTCGCGCATGGCCGCTTGTTCTACCGACTCGCCTTCATCCACAAAACCACCCGGAAGGGCCCAGCCGTGGGGGGCGTTCTGCCGCTCAATCAGCACAATGCCTGTCTCCAGCTCGATGATCACATCCACCGTTGGCGTGGGATTCCGATAGGTTGTCTCTGATGCACTGCTCATCTTGTCTCCTTTGAGCGAGGCGCTCACACGTCTGACTGCACAGTTCTGGCGGCACAGGTCTGGCTGCACAGTTCTGACTGCACAGTTCTGGCGGCACAGGTCTGGAGGAGCGGTGTTGCTCGACGCTGCGCATAACACAACCGGATGAGGGTGCCGCCGTCGCGTATGCTGCCTACCGCTGCCCATAAACCGATCTGGATGTCTCTTGCTTCGACCGCTTGGGGTGTCTTGCGTGCTCTTGTTTACCTGACCCCTCCTCAGACTGCAAGCCCCTTTTGGGCACCGAGTCCTCGCCTCGTAATTCCATTTACAGCGCCAATCTTTTAATGGTAAGGTCAAACAAGATCCAGTCCCTCTGCACGCCCTTTCCTTCTTAAACCCGGAGCGATGATGTCTCTCGGCGGATACGAAATCATCCGCTCGCTTGGCAAAGGCAGCTTTGGTGAGGTCTTCCTCGCCCTGGCTGGCACACCCGGCGGTTTTCAAAAACAGGTGGCGGTCAAACGTTTACGCGAAACTGTGACCGACGACTTAGAGCTCGTCGAACGATTTGCCATCGAAGCCCGTATCTGTGGTTATCTTCATCATCCCAACATCATCCATGTTTACAACTTTCAGGACTCCCCGGATGGCTATCTGCTTATCATGGAGTATCTGGACGGCTGCGATCTGCGTCAGCTCCTCAATGGTTTTCGTCGAGACCGGCGGGTGATGCCCGTCAGTTTGGCCCTCGAGCTGGCCATTCAGCTCTGCGAAGGGCTCTATTTTGCCCATGTGGCCCGGGGAGCAGATGGTACTCCGCTTGGACTGGTGCATCGGGACATCAAACCCAGCAACTTGATGGTCACCCGCGCGGGCATTCTCAAGATCATGGACTTCGGCGTGGCCAGAGCAGACTTCGCGCGCACCCGCAGCGGATATCTCAGCGTCAAGGGAACCTTGCAGTATATGGCCCCGGAGCAGGCGGCGGGAGGGCGTATCGATGCCACCGTCGATCAGTTTGCCGTCGGCTTGATCTTGGCCGAGATGATCCTCGGTTATCCGCTCTACCAAGCCGAGCTCGAAAACCAGCTCTATTTTTTGGTCGGAACCGCAGCAGTAGAAGCTCCACTGGCTGTCATTCGTGAGCACCATCCAGAGCTTGCGGACATCCTTACCCGCTTGATGGCCCTCAATCCGGCCAATCGATACTCCGATCTGAAGGGGGTGGCAGGGGTGTTGCGGGCCGAGCTGGCCAAACGAAACCCTCCACCGCCATCGGCGGAAGTGGTGGAAGCGTTGCTGCGAGAAGAGCGTATTGGTACTCAATTTGGTGTTCGCCCTGAGTGGCCCCTGGTGACCACGGCGCGAAAACAGGCTCAAGAGCGGTTGCGGGCCCTTGCCAGAGGGCTTGGGGCAACTGATGTGTTGGCCAACAACGACGAAGAAGCCCCCAGCCTGGATCTTCAGTCCATGACCCGTGAAGAGCCTCCCCCTCAAGAGGCATCTTCTAATGTCGCACCGCTCGCACAAGAACTTTTAGAGCGTCCCACTGAAGCGCCACGTTTTACACAGACCATGATGTCGGACGTGGAGGGTGAGACGGAGCCGATGATGCCCTTGCCCTCCGAGGTTCATGAGCTTCGTGGCTCCCAAGTGCTCACCGAGCCGTTCATTCAACATCCTGGTTCTGCTTCAGATTCTGGTGCGGCATGGTCTGCTGTCTCCGGGGCCACCTCTGGCACCATCATCCACGAAGCCTTACGCGAGGGTGCGCGGGAAGCCGCCGCTTCGAGCGCGCGTCCTGTGACGGGGGGGAGTGCGGGAGAGCGTTTGAGCCCAAGCAGCTCGGAGAAGCCAAAAGAAAGTGCTGGGGAGCTCGACGCCCATCCAGGGCCGTTGGCTCGAGTGGCTGCTCAGACGTGGGCGCTCCCTGTTAAACCGGCACGGGTTCGAGATACGGGCGCACCTGTACACCCTCCTCCGCCGTTGGAGGACGAAATATTCTTGCCGAAAGTCCCCGTCTATCAGCAGTCAGGCTTTTGGGTTGGCTTGGCAATCGCAGGTGTGTTGGGACTGTTGGCATGGAATTGGGGGCTCTTTGAGCCTACGGACGAAGAGACAGGGCTCTCCCCCGTGGCAGATGTGGCCTCGCCCGGCACATCCTCCGGTAAGACAGGTATGGACGGGGAGCCTGTTCAAGCGGATGCAGGCGTCCATACGGGCGCAGCCACACAGGAAAAACAGGTTGAGTCCTCGGCAAAAGGGGGAGCACCTCTTGCCCGTGACAAGCAAGCAGAAGTTGTCACCTCAAAAAAGACTGCGGTGGAAAAGACCACCAGCCTCAAGGTGACGGGCGAAAAAGCAGCAGGGGATGGGAGTTCCTCGCGTGCATCCGCAGAGGTGCCTCGGGCATCCGCGGGCAATAGCGCCAGCTCATCCGCCCGTCCTTCCTCCCGTCCTTCCTCAGAAGAAAGTGCTGACACACGCACGAGTGCTCCTGCACGGGGAGACGCCTCGCTCAACACCGGTTCCTCTTCGGGGGCTTCAAAAACGATTGCCTCTACTTCTGGCAAGACCGATCCGAGCTCGACACGCGCCTCTCAGTCAGCCACTCAGCCAGCCACTTCGTCATCGACTGAAGAGGGGACTTCCGCTACCTTTCGCTTCCGGGTTTTGCCTGCCACCGCCCGCGTGACCACCTCTTCAGGCCGTGTCTTGAGCTGCTGGTCTGGTTGCACCTTGCCACCCGGTCCTCATCAGGTCAAGATTGAACATCCAGATGGCCGGGTTGTCTCCTGGTCGTTTGAGCTGGAGTCTGGTACCATGTTATCATGTCTCTTCAACTTCGACCGAGACACCGGCCCGTGGTGCAAGTAGTGGGGCCAGCTCCTGGTTGAACGGTTGAGGCGCTCTCAGTTCTCCATCATCCGCATGAACATCGCAGGGGGCCCGGTGGGTTCTCCGCTGAGGGGTGCAGGTCGTGAAGCGAGTGGTTCACATCTTTTGGCTGTTGAGTGGCCTGCTGACCCAGAGCTCTGCGCTCTTGGCCGCCTCCCTCTCTGAAGTGGCACCGTGGGAGCTTCAGCCGGCCCAGTGTCAGCGCCGGTTGACACCTTCGCTCGTGGCCAGCCAGCTCAAGCCGATGCGCGACCGGGTGATCGGGTTTGAGCATCTGGCAGTGCTTCAAGAGCTGGAGAGCCTGGCAGCAGATCTCCCTTGCCTTGACCAGATCCTACCGCCTCCAGTCCTGTCTGACTTTTGGTTTACCCTCGGCTTGGCTCGCCTCTACAAGCTCGACGAGCAAGGGTTGCTTGCCACCGACGCCCGCGCAATTGCCCGCGAAGCCTTTGAGCATAGCCTTCGCATCCAGCCAGGTCGGAGCTGGAATCCGGCAGAGCTGGGCGAGTTTGGCCTCTCAGTGTGGACGGAGGCACAGCAGGCCCGGGCCACTGCCAATGCGCTCGCGTTTTTGGCCCCTGTCTCGGGCCTGGATCTGCACTTGAATGGCACCCGTCTTCGCTCCGAAGCCTCCCGAGTATCGGTGGAGCTGGGTGCCCACCTGCTTCAGTGGACGGAGGCGGGTAAGATCCGCACCCGTTGGTTTTGGGTGCGCAGCGGCGACGGCCAGAACCACCTTCGTCAGCAGCTTGGAGCGGCGGGAGAGCGTGTTTTACCGCCTGTCAAAGTGGTCACCGGCGCACCGGATCCAGAGCGGCATGCTTCCGGTCAGCCTCCAGAGGTGCGGGAGAGTGGCAGTCCAGGCGTTCGAGTGCTCAACAGTAAGGGGGGAGGCGGTGAGCTGACAGTGGGTGCAGGCATTTCCCTCTGGAGCCTCCCGCTGGTGTACGCCGGGCCCTCTGCATCCCTGCGTCTTAACTTGGAGCTTCCAATGGAAGTGGAGCTGGGCTTGGGACTGGGTTTTAACCCGACCTTACCCCCGGAGGTGGGAGCGCCTGCCGTCATCTATATGTTGTTGCCGTTGGAGGGCAGCGTGCGCTGGGTGCTGCGCGAGGGGCGTACCCGTGTAGCGGCGGGATTGGGTTGGACCGGATATGTGGGCCCTGGGTTTCATGTGGTCGGCTCCGAGCTTGCTCCGCAGGCCCTCCTGCATGGGGTGGGTGTGAGTGTGCGTGCGGGAGGACCGGTGGGACCGCTGAGCTGGACCCTGCGGCTGAGTGGGGGGGGCGTGAGCTGGCCGGGGGGTTATCTCTTGCCCCAGCTCTCTGTTCAGGCAGGACTTGAAGGGCGTATTTTTTGAAAGTGCGACATAATTCAATTTTATGTCAACCTGGAGCCATATGAAGGTGCATCCTGAGTCATTGTGTAGGCATTCATCGGAGCCTGGGCCTGTACGAGCGCGGGGGAGGGCTTGGGGTGTATCACGAGTGTGGTGCAGCTCTCTTGTGCGGCTGGGACTGCCCTTGTTGAGCATGGGGGGGGCGGAGCTGGCCCACGCTGTCTGCAACACCAATGACGTATGTCCCCTCAACCAAGAGATCCCGGACAACGGCATCGACGATGATGGTGATGGCATTGAGACCTTCACCCTGTATCGAGATCCGATGGATGACTTTGGTGGAACGGGCAACATTAAGAACGACTTTCTGACGGTTGCCGTTGGATTTGATGCCGACGATTTGGTCTTTGAGTTCACCTACGAGCTTGAGAATCGAGCCATTATGTGGCTCTGGGATTTGGGACTCAATGGGGGTGAAGACAACTTCTATCAGCCCAGCTCAGGCTTTGCATTTCCCTCCCGGGTGACCACCGGAGGAACCACCATCGATTACATGTTTGCCTCATTTGGTGCGCAGCCTGTATATCTCTACACCGTGATCAACGACGCCACCAGCGATAAGACCAGCGGAGTGGAGAGCCGGGGCGGTCTGGCATGTCGCAAGTTCCAGTGTGATGATGGCCGCCAAGACACGGGGTTTGTCCGCATCCCATTTGCAGATCTCTATGCACTGAATGGGGGACTGATCGTGCCCGGTGTTGATCTACGTGTGGCGGGTGTGATGCGCAGCGAAGACAACACGCCTCCCATTGAAGTGGCACCGGGTGACAAGAATGCAGTCAAAGAAAACATCACAGACTTTTTACGCTTTCCCATTGACATCAACCGAGATGGGCTCGTCGATGCGTCTCTTGCTCAAGATGCCGACGAAGACGGGGTGCCTTCATTTTTAGGCGACTGCAACGACCAAAATGCAAACGCAGCACCGGGACTCACAGAAGTATGTGATGGCATTGACAATAACTGCGCACAAGGCATTGACGAAGGTGTTGGCACTCGATATTTTCTGGATGTCGATGAGGATGGTTTTGGGCAAGAGACCGTGAGCACCGTGGCATGCACTGCGCCTGCCGGTTATACCAGCCAACCGGGAGACTGTGACGATACCAAAGTGGGTGTCAACCCCGCTGCGGCAGAAGTCTGCAACACGCTCGACGACAACTGCAATGGACAGGCGGACGAAGGACTCTCCTGTGATCCGACACCGACGCCGACCGTGGCCCCCACGCCGACACCGGAGCCGGGCACGCCCACGCCGACGGCGGAGCCTCTTACCCCGACGGCCACCGTTGTGCCTGTGACACCGACCGCGACCGTGACACCGACTTCCACCGTCACACCGACCCATCCTCCCAGCACCGAGACCCCGCCGCTCTCGCCGACCCCTACCGTGACGCCGAGTGTGACGCCGAGTGTGACGCCGACCCCCACCGCAGAGCCGACGCAGGTGCCGACGCCGATGCCGACGCCCACCTTTCCACCCGATGGTCCGCCGCCGCCGACTGCTACGCCGGGTTGTGAAGAGCTGGATCAAGCCCAAGCCTGTGAAGATCTGGCCGGGCCCTGCTCAGAACAGGGCAATGGCGTGGCCGTGCCGTATGGTGAGCTGTGTCTCAATACGCCGGGATGGTCCTGCCAGTGTGCTCAGACCCCCAGCTCAGCGCCTCAATCGGGGGGAATGCTGCTGGGACTTTTGGGGGGGCTCTTGGCGCGCCTGTGGCGACAGCGGCGTCGGGTCTGAGCATGTGACTGGGTGTCGATCACACTTCCCGTTTCTTTCCTCTGGAGCCTGCCTGAGTCTTGCCAGTCATGATTATGTTGCCGACTTCTTCTGTATGGTGTGTCAAAATTCTTTGCACTTTAAAGACTTGCCTGTATATTGAGATGTGCCTATTTTCTTTTCATGTTCCACTTTGTTGTTCAAAAAAATGAAACCTCAACGGGAGTTTCCAGGCTATGCGACGATTCCTTCCGTTTCTCTTGGCCTTCACGGCAATGCCTTCCACGGCCTTTGCTTACAAGTTCAGCGTCGAGATGGTGCCCATGCGTGATGGGGTGTCACTCGCCACCGATGTATACACCCCCACCCGTAAGGGCACGTATCCCACAGTGCTGATTCGGACGCCCTATGGCACCGATTTTATACCCGGAGAAGCCGCTCGGTTGATCTGCGACCGGATGGACTTCAACCTGATTGTGCAGGACACGCGAGGCCGCTACGAGTCGGAAGGGGTGGACGACATCTTCCTCTCCGATGGATGGTATGAGCATCAGGATGGTTATGATACATTGGAGTGGATCAGCCAGCAGCGTTACTCCAACGGGGATGTGGGTATTTTTGGTGCTTCCGCGCTGGGCATCACGGGCTTCTTAGCGGCGGGTACGTATCATCCAGCCCTGAAGACCATGCATATTGGCATCTCTCCCTGGAATTTCTACAACACCGTCTATCAGAGTGGGGTGTTCCGAGATGCGCTGATCGTGGACTGGCTCGACGGTCAAGACGCGCTCTATATGGTCGATCTCTACAAAGAGCATCCGATCCCCGATGAGATATGGTCCTACATGGACATGAACACCCGCTCGAGTGGTATCACCATTCCCATCTTCCATTGGGGTGGATGGTACGACATCTTCACCGAAGGCCCACTTGATGCCTTCCACCAGCTCTACAATCAGCACCTGGCGGGCGTCACCGACGAGCAGTATCTGCTCATGGGGCCCTGGACCCATGTCGATGACGGCGCATTTTCTACCACTCAAGGTCAGCTTTCATATCCGAAAGACAGTATTGTGCCGATGGACTTTGCCAATCCACTGGAGTGGTTTAAGGTTCAATTGCAAGGCAAGAGCTCGACCCCTGCTCAGCCCTCCGACTGGCCGGTGCGCTTTTACGTGATGGGGGATGCCGACAAGACGGACGGTGTGGGCAATACCTGGGAAATTGCCCAAAACTGGCCCATCGCTACCCACGAGAAGAACCTCTATCTCGGCGCAGGTGGCGTGATGGCCTTTCAAAACAGTGCCTCGTTGGATGGTAGCAGCTCTTTCCGCTACGATCCTTCGGCACCGTCCCCCACCATCGGCGGGGCTGAGCTGAGCTTGCCAGCGGGGCCTTACGATCAGCGTCCGCTGCTGGGTGCTGGCGATTCCGTGATGTTCCAGAGTGAGCTTCTTTCCACCCCTGTCAAGAACGTGGGCTTGGCCAAAGCCGAGCTGTACGTCTCCACCACCGCTCCGGATACCGACTTTACCGTGCGCTTGGTGGACATCTATCCTGACGGACGCACCATGTTGGTCAACGACGGGGTGGCTAAGGTGCGTTATCGCAACGGCTTCACCCAGCCTTCTTTTGTGACCCCCAGCGAGACGGTCAAGCTCGAGGTGAAAATGGGCAGCACCGCCATTGCCTTCGAGGCGGGACATCGGATCGGCATCATTGTGGCGTCGTCCAATGCACGCAGATTCTGGCCTTCACAGAATACAGATGACAGTGTGTGGGGAACCGCCCCCGCGCAGGTGGCCATCAACACCATTCGGCATGGCACGGCCTATCCTTCTCGTCTGATCTTGGCGGAGCCGGAGCCCAACACCACCCGCCCGGCACCCAAACGGGCGCGTCCTTCGGCAGTGTTCACGCAGCAGGCCATGAAGAAGCTGCGCCAGAACTTGCCCCTCACGGCAGCGGAGCAGCTCGCGGCAGAGCGTGCGGTGGGTGGCGCGCTGATGCAGGCCATGATCGACACGGTTCCCTGACGTCTATTCGATACCGTTCCCCCACGTCTTCGCTTTTCCCTTCCCATCGTGTGCTGCCCTCACTTCTCAACATGCCTCGCCGACTCGGTTCTTTTGGTTTGAGCACCCACGCAGTCCCAAAAACGTGATGCGCGAAGGCTGGCCGTCGCTGGTCCTTTTGAGCCGAAGGGCCTCGTGTACGCGCAGCCTTGCCTGTGTACGTGCCTGCGTGTATGTACGTGTATGTGTACGTGTACGTGCATGTGTGCGCGTAGGCGAGCGCACGGGCACAAGCAGAGGTCTCAGGCAGGGTGAATATCAGGCACGATGAATATCAGGCAGGATGAATATCGGCCAGGGTGAAGAACGTAAAGGGGAGGGCAATTAAGGGGCGTGAAGCTGGATAGAAAGTGGGCAGTGAAGGGCGTGTGTGTCCTAAAAGCCGGGACACACACGTAACCCATGCGCAGTAACCTCTTGGAGAGGTCAGACGCGCCAAGATCCGAAAACCAGACAAGAGGGAAACATCAGAGAGGAGATGTGACGTTTACTTCGAGGAGACACAAAAACGGAGCAGCAGGAGACGCTCATTCGTCGTCTTCGTAGTCGTCCTCGTCTTCATCCTCAAAGTCATCGTCTTCGAACTCGTCATCTTCATATTCTTCATCGTCTTCGAACTCGTCCTCATCCTCGTCTTCGAACTCGTCCTCATCCTCGTAGTCATCGTCCTCCAGATCTTCGTCTTCTTCTTCTTCTTCTTCTTCCTCGTCCCAGCTCCGACCAGCAGAACGGTGCTTGGGGAACGTGGCTTCGCCATCACTGCGGCTGTGGCGAGCGTAGTCCATGTCGTCGAGCAGGTTCACGACTTCGTCCAGCAGCGCGTCAGAGCTGTCTTCATTCCGGTGGGTCTTGTACAGAGCCATCGTAAACGTCATCTCCATGCATACCCTCAGGGGTGGTCAGAACACGACCCGGTCAGCGCGCGGTGAGGGTGTAGACCTGCGCTGTAAGTTTGCGCTGCCTCACCCAGCCAAAACGGGGAGGCGCACAGTTCCTAAATTGAAAGGGGGCAGAGCGCGTCGAGGAGCGCAGGGGGGAGGAAACTCCGAAGCCGGACTTCGAGGGGAGGTAAGAAAACCCATCGTCCGACCGACGGCGCCGACGCAAGATGCCAGCCAACAGCCAGCCCGCCTAGTATAACGGCTCTCTCTCGCTTGTGAAGAGGGATTCTTGCGTCTCATGTGATTTTCATGGTGAAAGACCGTGGCTGCGATACTCGCTTGCGATCTCTTTCAGTCAGGTTAAAGAATTCCCGCAGTATGGAAGGGTTGCAGCTTGACCAAATTCATGCTACGAACCTACCAAGCGTTCGGAAGGAGCTTAGAACCATGCGAAGTCAAACATTTGAGTCTGAAGATCAGTTTATTGAAGCCCTCCAAGCGGCGGCGGTGCGTGGTGTGGTCGTGCGGGAAACCTGTGAGCGGCGGCCCGTCTTTGGACCGGGGCATCAGGTCTCGGTCGAGAAAGTGCATCGGGGGGAGCTGCTGGCGTATCGAGCTGGAGAGGTCTGGCGTTGTTGGGTCCAAGGGGAGCGTTTGCCCAGCCTCTGTACTCACCTCACCAGCCTCGGCATGACCCTTCGACGAGTGTCTAGCAATATCACGTAGCGTTCTCGCGTGTGCGGCGCTGAATTTTGAGAGTGGTGGTCGCAGGCAGCGGGGGTCAGACGGCAGCTCGTCGAGACCCAGAGCGGGAGCGGAGCATGCAGCGAGCCTTTGCAGTGAAGTCCTGCCCAGCGGGGCATCCCCTAGAGCTTTTTATGCCGACCCTCGGCGCTGAAGATGAGCCGTCGTGGCCTCAGCAGCTCGATGTGGCGTGGGCGGCGGGCGCGTGTGCATCCTGTCGCCGGATCTACCGGGTGGAGCGGGATGGCTACTGGCTGGATGCCGCCCGTGGCATCTTTATTCTGGTGCTGCGTCCTTCGCTTCAGCCTCAGTGGTCGAGCTTGGAAGGGCAGGTGCAGTCAAAGCTCCTCCACGTCTGTCGGACTCAGCGGGTGATGGTGGATGGGTTGAGCCGGATTCGGCTGGTGTTTGGTATGGCGGCCCTTCAGCAGAAGCTGGCCCTCTGGGAAGCTGGCTTTGATGACCGGCTCTTGGAGGTCATTCGGCTGCAAGCCTTTCAGCGTCAAGCAGCGGTAGTGGGTCCGAATGTGAGGGTGCTGCCTGCCCTTCAGCAGATCGAGCTGGGCCGATCCCGCATGACCTTGCACTGGCCACAAGTGGTTGAGGCCAAAGGGAAAGTCATCCATCTTCCGCTTCAGCAGTATGAGCTCTTGGCGGCGCAGCGGGCCGCTCTGGAGAAGCAGCTCCCCGCTCTTTTTACCCGCCCTTATGTGGATGTCCTACGTCTTTTTGGTGGGGGGCCTCGAGCCAGCAGTCCCTAAGCAGCGCGACGATGCCGCGGCCACCAGACACGAGCGCCTTCGTATCCCGACATGACCGGAGACTTCGTGCCATGACATCTGCATCCGAGTTCGAGAGGGTCCGTCAGGCGTAGTGACGGAAGGGCAAATTCTCATGCGTTCAAATGCTTGAATTTGCATTGTAATTTCCCCTACAAAGATCCGGGGTCGCGCTGGCATATACCTTGCAGCTATTTGATCCAGCGGCATTCCTATGTTATGCTTAGCTCCTAGGGTCAAAGTGTCCTTGCTCGACGTTCCGGAGGAGTCTCATGTTGCGTTCCACTCCCTCTATCCTTGTGCTGGCCCTGATTGCGCTTCAGAGTGCAGGCTGTGTCAGCGGCCTTGCCGATGTGGCCGGGACGCCCGAAACCGATGAACAGCCTGCATTTTATGCAGACTCCGACGGCGACACCTACGACGCCAGCCGTGACTGTAACGATGCCGATGCCCTCACCTATCCCAATGCTCCAGAGCAGTGTGACGGCATGGACAACAACTGCCAGGATGATGTTGACGAAGGGCTTGACAAGGATGGAGATGGTGATGGCTTCTCCGCTTGTCCTGCTAGCAATGCGGGCATTCGCGACTGCGACGACACCTCTGCTGCCTCTCACCCTGAAGCGGTTGAGACCTGTGATGGAATTGACAACGACTGTGACGGCACCATTGACAACGGCTTTGATCAAGATGCCGATGGGGTCACGAGCTGCGCAGTGGGAGCTCCCGATTGTAACGATGGCAACGCTTCCACCGCTCCTTCTGCTGAAGAGCAGTGTGACGCCCAAGACAACAACTGTGATGGTGAGATCGACGAAGGACTCCCGGGTGATGCCTATGAGCCAAACAACAGTCGGGACATGGCCACCAACCTCAGCGAGCTCAACAAGACCGTGATCTTTCAGGCTTCCCTCTCTACCACCACCGATGAGGACTGGTTCGAGTTTGTGGTGCCGTCCGACGGGCTTGAGGATGGGCGACTTCAGATCAAGCTGATCGAAGCACCGGACTCTTCGATCTACGTCTTGACCCTCTTTGCAGATTCGTTGGATGCGGCCATTGCCACCAGCATCTCGACCGAAGGTGTGTTGCCCACCATCAGCTTGGATTTGGCCACCTTGGGCGAAGTTGAAGATCGATTTGTGCTCCAGGTATCACACAAGGAAGGTGGTTACGGCTGCCCCTATTATACGCTTGAGCTGAGCTTGGTTCCGGTGACCATGGAAGTGGAATAAACCTCACCCCTCGCCCTCAAGCGGTCTTGCCCGCCGCTCCACGCCTACACCGACCTCACACACCGACCACACACACCGACCACACACACCGACCTCACGCCGACCTCACACAAAAACGCCGTGTGACGGGCTGCTTTATCCCATCGCACGGCGAATAAGTATCTTTGAGGTAGGGAGAAAGCCGTCCCTCAGCCCCTTCGTAAGCGAGTGACCTTGAGCGGGCCGGTGGCCTCACTGCCTTCTTCGACGTGATAACCCGCGCGGGCAAAAAAGCTCCGGTTTTCAGGACGGGCCAGCACCACAAGGTGAAGTCCCTTCTCGTTTGCCAGCTCCTCCGCTCGCATGAGCAGCGCACGGCCCATGCCTTTTTTGCGCAGCTTGTACATCACCGCCAGTCGATCCAGCACCAGTACTCGATCTTCCGGGCGCAGGCGCGCACATCCTCCCGCTCGCCCATCACCGGCGAGGGCCAAGAGATGCTGGCACTGGCGATCTCTGCCGTCCAGCTCATCGTCGAGGTCTCGCTCCAGCTCCTCAACAAACACCTCTTCCCGAATCATCAACACCCGCTGATACTCGTCGTCGGTCACCCCCAACACGCGGACATCGAAGTGGACTCGAGGATATGTCGGGGCGGACTCCACCACAGGAGCCTGCACGGAAGCCACCCCGGGAGCCACTTCTGCTCCCGCCTCGTCAAAACGCAATAAGGCGTCTTTATAATGAGCAGGTGCTTTGAGCAAAACTTCTGGCTGACGCTCATCGTCCTCAAACGTGCGAGTTGTAGACTGAGTATTGGCCCGATTAAAAGTGCTCGCCACGGCCTCATCTTCCTCTTCATCGGTGCGGCGGCGAGAGCGACGGGCTTGATACGCCTCCTCTTCGTCGTCTTCCCGCACCCGGATGGGCACACGCACCGGACCACGCGGTGTACTGGGTGAATCTCCATCCCGACGGGCCGGTGGGCGATTGTTTCCCCGTGGAGACTCATCGTCCTCTTGGCGGCTTTCGTAGCGATTTTCCTGCCGATTCTCTGGGCGATTATCTGGGCGATTATCTGGGCGGTTCTCTGGGCGGTTCTCTGGGCGATTCGAAGGCCGGGCGGGCCCACGCTCTTGCGACTCGTCATCATCCCAGCTTCGTCCGCGCTGAGGGGCACGGTTGCCGCCAAAATTGTCACGGGCCTCAAAACGATTGCCACGCTCCTCTTGAGGGCCTCGCGTACGAGGGCTATCATCTCGGCGGAAGTCGTCCCGACCACGAGGGCCATCGTCTCGGCGGAAGTCCTCGCGACCACGAGGGCCATCGTCACGGCGGAAATCTTCGCGTGGTCGAGGGCCATCGTCCCGGCGGAAGCTGCGCTGGGGTTCGCCAAGATCCTCTCGGCGGAAAAGTTTATTGGCCTCGGCTTTGGGATTGTCGCGGCGTGGGAGCTCCCGACGTTCCTCTGAGCCGCCGCCTTCGCTGGGGCGTGGGCCACCATCTCGCCGCCCCGGTCCTTCTGGGCGACGGGTTACGGTGACTTCAATGACTTCTCTGCGCTTCATCGCGTCTCCTCCTCCCGTCCATGATCCTGCGGCACGCTGGATATGCTGGAGCTGTTCATGCAGATCCTGCGTCAGCTCCTGCCAATAACGATGCGTGCCAAAATGCGGAAAGGCCACTGGAAATGCTGGATCGTCCCACCTCCGGGCAATCCAGGCGGCATAATGAAGATAGCGGAGCGCCCGCAGTCCTTCAACCAAGTGCAAGGAGCGCCGGTCGAAAGGTCGAAATGTCTCATAGCCCTCCAGCAGGACGTCCCGCTGACGAAGACCTTCCGCATCTCGACTGGGGGTGAGCAGCCAAACATCTTGCACTGCCGGAGCCGTGACCATGTCGTCAAAGTCCAGAAAAAAGGCCCCTTGTGATCCCCACAAGAGGTTTCCTGTATGGCAATCGCCATGCACCCGGAGCGTCTCCAGCCCCATAAAGAGGGGTCGCATGGCTTCCACCACCGCTTCTCCGATGGTATGAAGCCCTCGCTGGAGATCCATCGGCACCCGTCCACTCTCCCGCAGGGTCTGGAGCGCCTGAATGCCATAGGTATCAGGGGTCAGGGCCAGCCGAGCGGAGGTGGTGCGACTGGCACCCACATTATGAATTCTAGCAAGCAGCATGCCAAGTCGATGAAGCTGCTCGTCCCTAAGCTCTTCAGGCGCTCGGCCTCCCACTTTGGGGAAGAGCGCATACCAGATCCCCAGATCATTTTCGGGGGTGAGCGGCGTCAGCACCACAGGCCCACGTTGAGCCCGTCGATCTCCGCTGCGGGTCGTCCCTTTCTGGGCTCGCTTGAGCGTACTGCCATCTGGAAACTTCAGCGGCGCACACACTGGGATCTCAGCCGCCGCCAATTCCTGAAGGAAGTGGTGTTCTTCCAGAATGGTGGCTTCAGACCAGCGACCTGGCCGATAGAACTTGGCAATCACTCGCACCCCATCCACCCGCTCCAGCTCGTATACCCGATTCTCAAAGCTGTTGAGGGGGTAACATAGGCCCGTGACCCGTTCACCGCCTGCCTCAACGGCGTCGAGTACACGGTCTGGAGTCAGCGCAAAAAACTGCGCCTTGCTGTCGGGGGAATTCGAGTGCATGCTGTCTGCCGTTCTCCTCTCCACAGTTTCCAGTGCTTTTGCGACTGGAGCGGGTTGTGGCCATCACGATAGGGGCGCATATGATACACAGGACACCACTTATAGACCATCTGATTTCCACTTGCAACAAGATGGGGCTGGATATGTGCATTCCATTCCGGCTTGAATGGTATAATCCGTGGGTGGACCCGTCGTTGCGCTTGGAAAACTTTGGCCAGGACTCCCATCTGGGCATTTTGTTGGGCAATACTGGCACGCTGTGGGCTCCTTTTCAGCACTGGCTGAGGGAGGATCCCGCTCGAGTACAGCTCCCGCATCCGCTCAACCACTACATCGAAGCTCAGTTGAGGGCCCTTCAGCAGCAGCTCGAGCATCCCGTGAGCATTCGTTATGCCCATGACGTCAAGCATGCGCCCTTTGCGGCGCAGAAGCTGGCGGAGCGGATAGGGCTGACTTGGACTTCACCTTCAATGCTGAGCATTCATCCAGTATATGGCCCGTGGATTTCGTTTCGAGCGGCCCTGTCATTTCCAATCGAAGCCCCGGAGTGTTTACCAGATGCGCCTACTCCAGCGCCCGCATGTGATGCCTGTGCTCGCGCGTGTTTGCCCGCCTTTGAGCGTGTGATGCAGGGTCTTCAAACCTTAGCTCATGCAGACGATCCGTGCATGGAGTCTGGCAAGACCTCTATGCCAACATCCACTCACATCAGCACCGCTTGGAAAGAGTGGGTCGCCGTTCGGGAAGCATGTCCGCTCGGGAGAGCCCATGTGTTTGTACCCTCTCAGCTTGAATATCATTATACCCATCGGCGAGAGCTGTTGCTTAAGGTTGATTGCTGATCTCAAACACTTCAAGGGCTGGATCGGCTGCAATCTCTTCTTCAGAGAAGCGAATATCGCGCCAGATACTTTGACTGAAGAGCTGCGTCTGATCTTGGTAATAGCTTGAGCGTGGATCGCTGGACTGAGAATACGTGAGCAGAGCGCGTGCGTGTGGACCTTCTGGCGTAAACTGGAGTGCCATGACAAAGCTGGTGCCGTAATTGAGTGCATATCCACCGGGACGCAGACCGGTAGTGCTGTTGATCACCTCTTCTGCACTCGTTCTCGGGAGGAGGGTGGAGTTCAGCAGTGGACTCGATGAAAAGCTGACTTGGTTCACCCCTCCTTCTGTGGCGATGCTGCCATGAATGGGGATCCGGGTAGACTTGTTTACATACTGCACATCCCGGAGTCGAGCAGCGGGATTGATATTGGCGGCTTCAAGCTGAAGTGAGGCAGCAGCCAGCGCGGTTAAGATCGAATCCGTTCCCCGCTCTGGAGGTGATACCAGTCCATAAGGTGTATTCACTGGATTGCTCGCATCAAAGGGCTCGCGGAAGAGAGGCCCCGCGTCGAGTAAGGCGTCAAACTCGAAGGCACCTAAAAACTCTCGCCATGCAGCAGCGCCCACCGCATCCAGATTCATACGACCAGAGAACTGAGAGAGTGCTTGACAGAAAGGCTGCACATTCACCGGACGATTTTCGTAGACCACCGTGGAGAGGCCCACACAGCGTCCTTTCAGCTCCTCCAGCAAAAGCTCGGCGGTGATGCCTCGATTGTTCATCAGCAGGCTCCCCAGCTCCTCAAGGGTGAACTTCCCATCTTCTCCAGAGGCTGCGCTGGGGCCCGACTCTGTCAGCAGTCTGAGGTTCATGCGCGTGCGAGGTGTGCGCGGAGTGCGCTCGGGGAGATACATCGGAGAGTATCCTTCTAAGTACACTTCTGAGTTGGTTAACCAATGATTATTATTGCCATTTGCTACGTAGTCACGTCGATAGAGTGTCGGTGCGTCCGAAAAAGGAATCAACCCAGATTGGCGGGGATGATCGGTACGCATCCACTCGTCTCTGGAGGTACTTCCATCCAGGAGTGGAGCACCCAGCTCCCAAGCGAGCTTAGAGAGTGGCACTGTCTCCAGGCTGGCTTCCCATGCGGACAACGTTTCTTCGCTCAACGCTGGAACAGAAGAGCTGTCCGTATAAAATGCCTGTCCAGCGACATCCACCGCCATCGTATGCACCCAGGGAATGCCGTTCACTTCTTCGTGAACCGATGCAAACCCCTCTAGGGTGGAGGCGGTGGCCATCCGAAAGAATTGCTCAATCAGCTTCTCATTATCAAAATTTGCATCGCGAAAGGTGATCGCACCTGTTCGTGTCCATCCCAACGTATCAGTGGCAATCATGGGACCGGTATGGGAGCGCCAGAGGGTGCGCTGGAGTGGTAAGATTGAGCCATCTGGCTGCTTCACTTGAATCTCATAGGTCTCGGAGACGAGCGCCTTTTCTTTGCCATCATAAAGATAGCGAGTATCATCCGTGGGTGTTAAGCTGAGCTGATAGAAGGTGCCGCGTGTGGCATGGGAGACCGTATGAGTCCATGCCAGCGTGTCATTAAATCCGATGAGGACGCCTGCCACTCCCATCAGAGAGACGCCATAAAAGTTCAGATGTCCGGGAATGGTGAGGTGAACCTCTGAGAACTTGAGCTCACCTTCCCAGGCAAAGTGTGGGTTTGAGAGCAGCATTCCTTGACCATTGCTGGAACGCTCAGCGCCGATGGCAATGCCATTACTTCCCAGCTCCAGCTCGCGCATATGCGGTGTTGGGAGGGTTTTAAACTGCTGCTTGCTGGATGGAGGCTGTGCGCGGGCCATCGCGGGGATCAATGCTTGAGAGGAGCTGAGCATCGACATCCCGGTATAGTAGGCCATCAGATCCAGCTCAGAGATCGGCTTCACCCACGCCGCATTGTAACAGTCCTCCGGCAGCCCACGAGCGCCGACCTCCTCCAAGAAGTGATTATAACCGGCGACATATCCAGCGATCAGTGCTCGTATTTCGTCGTTCTGACGTGCCAGACTTTGGGCGGCCATCTGCATCACACCCAGGTGAAGGTATCCGAAGTCAGAGTCCAGGTTTGCGTCATTATCACCTGCCCCAAAATACAGCGACCGCTCACTGCGCACCTTGACGATCTGATCGGCCAGAATACACGCATGCTGCGTGGCAAAGGCATACCCTTGACCGAAGCCAAGACTGCCCACATCATCAGCGACAATATGAGGGATGCCATACGCCGTTTGTCGCACTGTTGCGCGATAGGGAATCAGCTCGGGAGTGGGGGAAGCAGGGGAGGGCGTGGCAGTCGGAGTCATCTCCACGCTGGGGGTGGGGCTCGAGGGAGCAGGCTCACAGCCAAGCAGCGTCAGCAGCAGGGGGGACGTGCTTGCCAGCCCCGTCCAGAGAGGCAACCGACGTGGAAGGTGGGGAAAATGGGCCTCAACGCGAGAAACATTGCGCGAGCTCGACATGAGATGAACGGAAGGGGGGTGTGAAGGGTTAAGTCGAGGTAACATGGCACGATCTCCCTGTGCGCGAGGCTAGGTTGTGTCTGGCTGAATATCCGGCTTGGCTTTGTTGAGTTTAACAAGATCTATGGTCTGTCGCGACTACATTCTTGCGCCAAAAATAGCAGGGATGGCCGTTCCCGCGCCGCCGCCGCCCGCTTCGGTCGCCCCTCGCCCCCTCCTTTCGTTTTGGTATGGCCAAACGGGCGTGCAATTTTACGTGTGTGTTTTTTTTGATTGTGTAGAATGACCCTGCTTCAATTTTTGAATGCAGCGGACGAAGGAAGTGAAGGAGTCACCATGAATGTCAGAACCACCGGCTTGCTGATGACTGGGATGTTGGCCCTCAACGCTTGCGCTCACTCATCACCCGCTCAGAACTCGGGTTCCAGCTCCGTTCAGCCGTCTACAGGAGAGCGCATGAGTCGTTTGAATTATCCCACCACTCGGGCTGAGTCCATTGAGGAGCAGATCTTTGGTCAGTCGGTGAAAGATCCATATCGTTGGCTTGAAGACCCCAAGAGCAGCGAAGTGCAGAGCTGGGTGAATGCACAGGATAACCTGGCCCGCTCTTACCTCGATGCTTTGCCCGGACGTGCTCAACTTGAAGCACGGCTAAAGGCGCTATCTTATGTCGATTCCATGACCGCACCGACTCACCGAAATGGGCGATACTTCTACTCTCGACGGCATGCGGATAAAGAGAAAGGCATTGTCTATTGGAAACAGGGTGAGACGGGCAAAGAGCAGGTGTTGATCGATCCCAATACCCTCTCGGCAGACGGTTCGATTGCACTGGGGACTCTGAGCATCAGCTACGATGGAAAGCTGGCGGCTTTCTCGTTGAAGGCGAACAATGCCGACGAAGCCACCCTCTACTTGATGGACGTTGAGACGGGTAAACGCTCTGAGATCGACGTGATTCCTGGGGCAAAGTATGCGTACCCGGAGTGGGCACCAGACAATCAAGGCTTCTATTATACATGGCTGCCCGTGGATCCTTCGATTCCGGCATCAGAGCGGCCTGGTTATGCGGAGGTCCGCTATCATCGGGTGGGCACAAGTCCAGCACAAGACACGATCATTAAGGAACGCACCGGCAATCCTCAGACCTTCGTCGGCGCGGATATCTCTCGTGATGGGCGATGGCTCATCTATAAGGTGCAGCGCGGCTGGAACTCCACCCACCTCTATGTGAGCGATCAGAAGGCCGCTGACAAGAGCTTTAAGCCCTTCGTCCTCAGCGACGATTCGGTCTATGAGCTCATCCCCTGGGGAGATGCATTCTACATCTACACCAATGAGGGCGCCCCTCGCTATCGACTCTTTAAGGCCCCAGCAGGTCTTTCTGATCGAAGTGCTTGGAAAGAGATCGTGCCTCAGCAAGAAGCGGTACTCGACAATGTGCAAGTGGTGGGCAACAAATTGGCGCTCACCTGGAGCCGTAACGTCACAAGTTTGCTAGAGATTCGTGATCTGGACGGCAAATTGATTCGGGAAGTCGCCTTGCCAGGCATGGGGACCACTTACGGCATGACCGGTGAGCCTGAAGAAGACACCGCTTACTTCATGTTTATGTCTTTGATCTACCCACCTGAGATCTACAAGACCTCTATTAAGACCGGTGACACCTCTCGTTTCTTCTCAGTCTTGCTGCCCATTCAACCGGATCTCTTTGAGACAGAGCAAGTGTGGTATCCCTCGAAAGATGGCACCAAGATCTCCATGTTCATCGTTAGAAAGAAGGGGGCACCCAAAGACGGCAAGATGCCGATCTTCTTGACCGGCTACGGTGGATTTAATGTGAGCATGACCCCGACATTTTCGGCCACTCGATTTGCGTGGCTGGAAGCAGGGGGTGGATTTGCCATGCCCAACCTGCGAGGGGGAGGCGAATACGGAGAAGCATGGCATCGTGCAGGCATGCTGGAGAATAAGCAGAATGTATTTGATGACTTTATCGCGGCCAGTGAATATCTGATCCGTGAAAAGTATACCAGCGCAGACAAGCTGGTGATCTCTGGAGGCTCAAATGGTGGCCTTTTGATGGGTGCGATGGTGACACAGCGCCCGGAGCTCTTCAAAGCGGTGGTTTGTTCCGTGCCTTTGTTGGATATGGTGCGTTACCATCTCTTTGGATCGGGTCGGACTTGGATTCCGGAATATGGAACCGCAGAGAACGAAGCCGACTTTAAATGGATCTATGCGTATTCACCCTATCACCGCGTGGTGGAAGGAACCTCCTATCCTGCCTTTTTGATGCAGGCGGCAGACAACGATGATCGGGTGGATCCACTTCATGCGCGAAAGTTTACGGCGCGTTTGCAAGCGGCTCAGGGGGGCGCTGCACCTGTGATCATGCGTGTGGAACGTAACGCAGGGCATGGCGGAGGAGATATGGTGAAGAAGCAGATCGATCAGCTTGTGGATATGTATTCATTTGTCATGCATCAGGTCGGCATCGTGCCAAAGAATCCATGAGCATGGCAGCGGGCCATTGAGTGATTCCTGAGTGGTTCATGAGTGGTTCAATTGACGGAGGCATCAGCGAATATCATGCATCGTGTTCTGATTACCGGAAAGCTGGCCCAGGTTGCACTGGATCTGTTTGCAAGTGCTCCTGACGTGGAGGTGGTTTATAAGCCGGATCTGCCTTACCCGCAGCTCCTGGAGCTGGTCGATGGCTTCGACTGTCTCATCTCGCGCTCAGAGACCCCCATCCCGCGAGAGCTGATAGATCGGGCCACTCGCCTCAAAGTGATTGCGCGTGCAGCGGTGGGGGTTGGCAATATCGACATTGAGTATGCGACCGAGCGCGGCATTTTGGTGCTGAACACTCCTGGTATGAACACGAACTCAGCGGCAGAGTTGACCCTCGGGCTCCTGCTGGCCGTTCAGCGTAAGATCGTGTTGGCCCACAATAATATGGCGTCTGAAGGATGGGATCGGCACCGATTTAGTGGCTGGGAGCTTCGGGGAAAGACGATTGGGATCATTGGCTTGGGCAACGTCGGCCATCGAGTGGCCCGTTTTGCTCGCGGCTTTGAGATGAAGGTCTTGGCCTATGATCCCTATATTGCCGACCGGGTTTTTGAGCTGCACGGTGCGCAAAAAGTGACCCTTGAGCAGCTCTGTCGCGAAGCCGACGTGATCACCGTGCATGTGCCCAAGACCCGCGAGACCTCCGGGATGTTGGCCAAGCAGCAGCTAGACTGGATGAAACAAGGGGTGATCCTGCTCAACGCCGCCCGTGGAGGTGTGATCGACGAAGCGGTGCTGTTGGAAGGGCTTCAGTCTGGCAAGGTCAGAGGTGCAGGCGTTGATACCTGGATGGTCGAGCCGCCGGTGGATAACCCCTTCCGGCATCTGTCGAATGTGGTCATGACCCCTCATATTGGAGCCTCGACGGTGGAGGCGCAATACCTCATTGGCAAGACCGTCGCCGAGCAGAGTATCCGTGCCCTACGAGGGGAAGTGGTAGACTATCCGGTCAACATGCCTCAGATGCGTGTCTTGGAAGGTTCCTCCTCACGTTATTATACGGTGTTGTCGGAGCAGCTCGGGCGATTTGCAGCGCAGTACGTGGGCTTTAGCCCATCGCAGCTCGATGTGATGCATCGCGGAAAGTTTGACGAGAACGACGTGAGGTTGATCCGGTTGGCCTTTTTGAAGGGCTACCTGCAAGCCAGCTCCGATGAGCTGATCACCTACGTCAACGCCGAACGAAAGGCTCAGCAGCGTGGGTTGGGGGTGCGTGTCCACTCCGATTCCGTTCTGGATGGATACGAAAACGGCGTGCGCTTCCGCTTGAGTGGAGGCCAGCAGCAAATGCAGGTGGGGGGGGTGGTATTTGGCGAGAACCAGATGCGCCTCACCCGGCTCAACGACTATATCTTCGAGATGGAGCCACGCGGCACACTCTTGGTCACCATCAACAAAGATCAGCCGGGTATGATCGGTGTGATTGGGACCGTGCTGGGTAAACACGACGTGAACATTGACGAGTTTGAGCTGGCGCGAAATCGACCGGGCGGGGAAGCGATGGCCTTGATTCGGGTGGACAGTGATGCCTCTGAGCTGGCATTGAGTGAGCTTCGCGCGCGTCCGGGCATGACGGGAGTCAAAAGAATTCGCTTGTGAGTGCGTGTGCGTCATGAGAGGATAAAAATCATCACAGACATGCCACATCATCGGATGTGGCGGGAGGGGCGAGTGCCCCGCAGACGAACGGTTCTGTCTTCTTGGCTCATGGGGAGTCAACGAGGGCATGGCCGAGCTGGCCCGCCGAGGGCATTGCAGAACATCTGGGAAGACATCATCAGCCGTCGAAGTGGTGACCGAAAGGTTGCGCCGTATGCTGACGATGAGCACTGGATGCCGGTCAGTCCGGGGGAGGAACAAGCAAGATGCGTGAGATCAAGAGCTTCAACCTAGAGGCAGCACGAATCTGACCTCCACGTTGGGGCAGAAAACGGGTGAAACCGGAAAGAAGCGGGTCAAATACGATCCGCTTCTTTTTTTTTTGTTCTGGTCAGAAACGATGTTGCATCCGGTATTGTGGGGGCGTTTAAAGCACCAGCGCATGAATTTGGGCAGGAGAGCGGTTTAGATCCAGAACCACCAAAGGCATTGCAATTTATTGTGCTTTTTTTTGTACGAAGTGTCGAATTTTATTGTCACATCTGGGCACCTTCGATAAGAATAGGGGTGGTGTGACCGGGTAGTCGGAACAGTAGACAAGTCATCGTCACCGATGGGGGTCGAAGTATGAACAGCAGACAGCATGATGCATCTCGGCGAGAGTTTCTCAAGCGGGTCGGACAAGCAGGTATTGCGACAGCGGGTGCAGCTATATTGAAAGACGGCATGATGGGCGCGCGCGCCCAAGCACAGTCCGCGTCCGGGCGTCCTAACGTCCTCATGATTGTGGTGGACGAAGAGCGGGATTGGAATTGGCTGCCGAAAGGCTTTGACTTCGCAGGAAACTTCCCGGGCCGTCAGTGGCTGCGCAACAACGGGATTCGTTTTACCAACTACTACACGACAACGGCGCCTTGCAGCCCATCGCGCTCCGTGATGTACACCGGCCAGCATACCGATTATACGGGTATCTTCGACAACGTGATCGTCGGCTGGCAGGAAGACATGAAGCCCAACATCCCCACCATTGGCGGCTTGTTGCGCACGCAAGGTTATCAGACCGCCTACCGTGGAAAGTGGCATCTTCAGGCATATCCCACCGACTTGGTGCGGTACGGTTTTGACGACTGGGTAGCCGGTGACTACGATGATATTAAGGGTATGGAAGGGTTTGAACAGGATGAAGCCATCGCATCGACGGCGGCTGATTACATCCAGGGGCAGGCGGAGTCCACCACGCCGTGGTTCCTGGCCGTCAACCTGATCAACCCTCACGACGTGGCAGCCTTCCCCACCTACTATGATATGAACTGTATCCAGGCTTCGATTGAGAGCTTGGCGGGTTATCAGCAGTTTATTACCTCGGGTCAAGTCCCGTCTAACTACAACGACAGCCTGAGCAACAAGCCAGGTGCTCATAACTACTGGCGCATCTTCTACAACAACTTTAAGGGCAGTGTGTCGTACAGCGACGTCAACGCTTGGGCCCGCTTGTTGAGCCACTACGTCTATTTCATGAAAGAAGTGGACAAGCACATCGTCACCGTGTTGGATGCCTTGGCCGCCTCCGGTCAGCTCGATAATACCGTGATCATTCTCACCTCTGATCATGGTGAGCTGGGAGGCGCTCATGGCCTGCGTGCCAAAGGGCCCACCGCCTATCGTGAGCAGTACAACGTGCCCTTGGTGGTGGTCGATCCCCGCTTGCCCCATGACGGCGTTACCTACCGCCATCGTGGTGTGGAGACCAAGGCATTTGCCAGCGCACTCGACCTGACCCCCCTCATCATGCGGTTGGCGGTGCCTGAGCTTCAGCCCTCTGGATACGACCTCTACGGCGCAGACTTGTATGGCAAGGTTGTGACCACCAACGATCCCAGCAAAGCCACCGAAAAGGCTGCCCGCGACTCCATCCTGATCACCTACGATGCGCGTCAGGGAGCCCCCAAGAGTGGCTCGAGCTCACCGTTTCAGTATGGTCAAGGATTCATTCGCGCCATCATTGGCTACGACTATCGTGGCAACTTGGTCAAGTTCGCCCGGTACGCGGAGCCCGGTCATGTCAACGACGCCCTCTCCACCATGCAGTGGGAGCTCTACGACTACACCGCCGACGGCAACACCTCAGAGCTGACCAACCGTCTTACGAGCTGGTATCCGCCTTCCCCCTACCGTAAGGTGCGTGACGACATGAACACCAAGCTCAACAACCTGATTGCCAAAGAGATGCGCAACAGCAATGCTGCCGGCCTGCTGCCTGCCCCCGGCACCACGCCCAGTGTCGGTTGCCAGTAACGATGGGCCTGCTGCCTTAAGCCCTTCCTGTTAAGATACCCCCTTCCTGTTAAAACCTCTCCTGCTGTTAAAGTCCACGTCTGAATTCCCACCAGCCTTCCCACTGTCAGGCTGGGTGGCATCACCCATAAAAAAGGGGCCTTGCCCGTGCAAGACCCCTCTCTCTTTAGCCCATGTTTGCTCTAAAGCGGCGCACGGTCTTATTTCTTCTGAGCGGCCAGCAGCTTCTCCACACTGCGTTGCAGTCGCTGCTCGTCCCCTTTTTCGAACCCGGTCTTCCGCAACAAGATCTGACCCTTCTCGTTGAGCAAGAAGGAGGTGGGCATGGCCTTGGAATCAAACGAGCTGAGCAGCGAGCTGTCGGTATCCATCAAGACGGGAAAGTTAACTGGATGCTGCTGCAAAAACGCCTGTGCCTTGGCGGGATCCTGATCCACATTGATCGAGAGAATTCGGAAGCCTTGTTTCTCGAGGGCTGGGTAGATCTGAGCATAAGCGGGGAGCTCTTGGCGGCAAGGTCCACACCAACTTGCCCAGAAGGTGAGCAACGTGACATGCCCCTTTAAGCTCTCCGAGTTAAAGCGTGTGCCATCCATGAGCGTGCCTGTAAAGGGCTTGAGCGTCTCCCCCGGCTGACGTCCTGGGTGGGTCACCCGCTCGGTTGGAGCACCTCCTCGGCAACAGCGGAAGCCGAGCGCCTCATGGGTGTGGAACGGTCCCACCGACTCCACTCGGCTGATACAAGCCGCCTCATCCCGAGAGTAGAACGCGCCGCCCATAAAAGCCGCACGGGGTGCAACCGTGCCGACCCACTCCCGCACATTCCCGGTTAAGTCAAAAACGCCTGCTTTGGAGCGGCATTCCGGACGGTTTCCGGTCGGCAGCGGTGGCAGAGCGGGTGGAGCATCCGCCGAAGCCCCCTTTGGAGCCTCTACCTGGTCATTGCAGACCCCACCCCGATAGTTTTCACCGTAGGGATAGGTGGTGCCGAGCAGCTTATCATCGGTGAAATCCCCGTTGCCGTTTTCGTCGCGGGGGAGGGCACCGCTGCACGCGGTCAACCATTCTGCTTCGGAGCAGAGGCGTTTTCCGACTGCTTTGCAGGCACTGTCCGCGTCGAACCACGTAACCTTCGTGGAGGGTTGTTGCCCCACCTTCGCCACGGCCTTGCCGTTGACGATGGTGGCCTCTACCGCATCCATCTCAAAGCGACCATAAGGACCGTCCAAGCTGACCATCTCTGGCGTGGAGACCGTTCCTGTGATGTCGGGGGCTTTGATCTCCCGCAGCTCCGCCACCGTCAGCTCTTGGCCCTTGAGCTCCGCTTCCACCAGCGCCGCGAGTGCTTCCGTGGGCAGCGCGCCCGAGAACTGACGTCCATTGACGAAGAAGGTGGGCGTGCCACTGACCCCAAGCTGCCCACCGGTACGGGAGTCCAGCTTGACCTTGGCAAGTGTTTCCGGCACTCGCATGCACTGATCAAACGTAGCCGTGTTGAGCCCGAGCTCCTGAGCATATCCTTGAAGCTCCTGAGCATTCAGGTTGCGGCTGTTCTTAAAGAGCTGATCGTGATAAGGCCAGAACTGCCCCTGCTGACGCGCACACTCGGAGGCCATCGCCGCACGGCAGGCATCGGGATGCATGCTCTTGCGGATGCCAC
Source organism: Myxococcota bacterium (assembly GCA_046075485.1). Taxonomy (GTDB): domain Bacteria; phylum Myxococcota_A; class UBA796; order JAJRTE01; family JBJTQF01; genus JBJTQF01. The sequence goes on from JBJTQF010000222.1 coordinate 64,584, forward strand.
CCTCATTACAGTCGAGGTGCATCGGGAAGTGTCGATAGCCAATGCGGACATCCTTGGGATATCGAGCGGCCAGCTCCTCCAGATTGCCTGCCAATCGCTTGCAGAAACCGCACTGGAAATCCTCATACGCAATGATGGTCACCCGTGCATCCGCTGGTCCCAGAAATGGAATGCTATCGTCGATGGGAACCTCTTTTCGTGCATTCAGATCGCGCTGAGAAGGGCCAGCCTGAGCACTGGAGGGAGAAGCGTTGTTCGTGTTGGCGGTCGTGTTGGTGTTGGTGGGTGCAGCACTGGATCCGCTCGCACCTCCCGTCTGCGTGATCGTCTGCTGAAGCATTCCCTCTTTGGCAGCAGAATAACCCCCGAACGCCAGCGCCCCCACAAAGAGCAAGTTGGCCGCCGAGAGTGCCACCAGACGGCGATCCCCCAGCCCGATGAAGGCATGGCGGAGCATGTTCGAGAAGCTCTCCCGAGCCATCCACATGGGCAAAACCGCTGCGGCGATGTTCACCGCATACATCGTCAGACAAAAGGGGCAGAACGTGTTCAGAATAAATTTCGAGACATAAAAGAGGTAAGCACTCAGCGCCACCGAGACCGACCCCAGCAGCGTGATGAAGCCCAGGGCACGAAGATCACGCTGAAGAATGCCCCTCAGCGAGAGCATGATCATCACCGCGTAGACCGGAATGGCCAGTACAGACAGCGGCAGCACCCCAAACAGCGTGGAGTAGGGAGAAGTGATCGCGTCTGTGCAGTTGAAGCCCTCTCCGAAGTCGCAGACGGCCTGGAAGGAGCCCTTTCCGTAGAGTACTTCGAGATGTGTTCTGGTTAAGTAAGTGGTGAAACCCAAACCAACAAGAACAGCCACCAAGAGCAGCCAGCCTATGGGTTTGCTGACCTCCCCTACAGCGGGAAGCTGCGCTCGAATGTTCTCCGCCGCTTCTGAGCCTGACCCCGTAGAACGAGGGGGAAGGGGTTGCCCGGCACTGGCGGATGCCTTGGAAACCTCTGACGCGCTGCTTGTGGCGTGAATCGTACTCTCCGGCCCTGGCGGAGCTGGGTCTTGTGCTGCTGAACCCTGCTCCTGTTCAATACCTGCGCTGTTGGAAGCGGTCTCTTTGCCGGGGTTGCGTCCACCCTGGCCGCGATCTTTTTGTCGCTTGCCCGCGTTTTTTGATGCCATGATTGCTCCCTGTCAATAAAGTCTCTGCTCAACTCAAAAGAGGTCCGTGCCGAGTCTGGCGCGACGGCGGTAGAACAATAACATGCTCCAGCCGGTGCGACGAGTGGATCTCAAAAGACAAGCTGCCTTGACGCGAAGATAGAGCGATTGGTATGCTGTCGAAAAGCCAGAGCACTTCCCAATAAAACCAGGAGAATCTTTTCATGCCCAAGAAGCCTCTGCTGTCTCAATGTTTACGTTCGATGGCCTTGCTGAGTGCGACAACATTATGGGGAACGGGCTGTATCGCCATCAACTCATATACCTCGGCGCGGGTGTTGGAGCCGGGCGCGATGGAGACCTCGGTGCGAACTGGCTTTACAAAGGCTGATTTTGCGATAGGCGATCTGAACGTGAACCTTCCCATTTTGCCCATCACAGACGTGGGTCTGCGATATGGTGTGAATGGCAAGGCCGACGTTGGTTTTGGGTTTGGGATGAGCAAAGGTCTCACCTTTGAAGGCCGCTTTCAGCTCTTCGCAGATAAAAAGGTGGCGGTGGCGCTCAATCCATCGGTAGGGGGTATCTTTGCGGGCGGATTTATTGCGGCTGGAGGATATGGCGTCATGGACGTCCCATTGGTCATCGGCCTGATGGTGGGGCGAGATTCAGAGCTGGTTTTCACCCCCAAGGTGGCTGTACGAGGTATTTTGGGGCAATATGATAGTCAAACAGGATATGCCAGTGCCGTGATTCCCTCCCTCGGTATCGGGATGAAGCTAGGCTTGGGCCCCAGTCTGCACCTCTATCCGGAGCTTTCCATTGGCTCCGCCCGTGGCACCGCAGGCAGCAACAGTGGCAGTGCTTCAGAGAGCTTGGGACCGGTGATCAACGTTGGGATGGGCGTCGGTTTTGGCGGGAAGTTCCAAAAGTAACGGGCGGGAGGCAGGGACCGCGACGAGGAGCTGATGGGCGACAAGCACGATCCGGGGCCAGCCGAGGGCTGGAAACATCAGGTAGTTCCACTGAAGCCGGTGGAAGTGGCCACTTTACAGCGGCAATATGTCGCCTCACTGGGCGTTCCTACCCTGACCGAGCTGGAGCTCGCCCTACGCGAGAACTTGCTGCCGCTGGGGGTGCGTGTCGGTGAGCAGGTTGTGGCGTTTGCCTTGATTCAGCCGGAGGCTCGGGATGGATTTCCGTTCCCACTCTTGTTGAGCTTGGCGGCACCGGGTCAAAGTGCGACCGAGCTCCGCCCTTTTTTTAGAGCCGTGGTGGCACAGGGCCAGGTGCGAGGGGTGCTGGCACGCTCCGACGATCCGCTCTTGCTGGAAGTTTTGTTGCTGGAGGGCTGGCGTCTGTCGGCGGTGGGGCCTCTCTTGACCCTGGAGCAGGTGGAGCCCCAGCCTCTTCCGCCTGGGCTGGAGGTGCGTCATCTCTTTCCCGCCGATCTCGACGAAGTCTGTCAGCTCCTGAGTCGTATTTCAGAAGCCCCTGTGCTCCTGCGCGACCGGCAGGAAGTGCGCAAACAGCTTCAAGATCGCATCTTGGATGGCATCTTGGAGGGGCCTCGGCTGATGGGCGTGGCCCGCATCTTGCCTCAGCTCCAGCCTGCATTTGTGGGACTGGAAGTGTTGGTGGATCCGGCGGCCCGTCGGCGTGGGCTTGGCCGTCTTCTGGGTATTGAAGTCGCCTTTGAAGAGCTTCAAGCGGGCAGAGTCTTGGTCTGTGCCTTTCGTTCTGAAGAAGTGGCCAGCCGCCGTTTGGTCGAGTCGATGGGGGCGCGTGCGGCGGCGCTCTATTATCTTGCGACCCCTCCATCTCGCAACAATCAAAGCCCTGGCAGCAGTCGCGCCCCAGGATGGGTACTTTAGCTCCAGCCACAGAGGAATCCACCATGACTGAGTCCGATACCACTGCTTCCGTTCAAGGTCAGCCATTTCTGGAGGGAATGGGCCCCTTTACCGCTCAGCTCGCAACGTTGGCAGGGCGTTATTTTGATGCAGTCTCCGAACATCCGTTTTTTCTGGAGCTGCGTCTGGGTCAGCTTAGCCCGGAGCGTTATCACTTCTACGTGATTCAGGATTATCTATTTTTGCGTGCTGCCGGACGGGTCTTTAACGAGCTGGTGGAGCAGATCCACGACGACGAGTGGCTGGTGGCATTCAATCGGTGTGCCAGCGCCGTGTTGAGGCTGGAGCACAGTCTTCAAGAGCAGGCGGTTCACACCCTGGGATTGGAGCCCAGTCAGGCCGATCTGCTGCCCCTGGCACCTACCAACGAAGCCTATACCTCATTGTTGCAGGTTTTAGCAGACAATGCCCCCTTTGCAGAAGCGTTGATGGTGACCTTGCCTTGTCACTGGTTCTATCAAGCGTTGGGGGCTTGGCTCCTGGAGCAACCAGACCTGAGCCCACAACATCGGGAGTGGGCTGCCTTTTATGGGGGTGACGCCTACGATGAGCTCGTACAGCATCTGCTAGAGCTGGCCGAAGATGTGGGGGCCTCCCTGCCGCTCGCCCAACAGCAGCGTTGTTTTGAGCGGTTTACCCATGCCTGCCGTTATGAGTGGCTCTTCTGGGAGATGTGTTACCATCAAGAGCAGTGGCGGGAGCCCGGTGCTTGAGGCTCCCGTGATTTACCGCATGGGCCCTGGTTCAGCCGGAAGGCGCTCGACTTACTTGAGCAGCTCACCCGTGCGCTCCGAAACCGTTGCCCACGAGCGGCACCCAACAGCAGCACCCAACAGCAGCAGATGAAGCGACCGACGTTGACGCGCGGGTGTGATGAGGGTCTCACCCGTATGCGTGTAAGTGAGAAGAAGATGAAGCGGAGCAGGTGGCAGGCAGTATTTTGGATGAGCATGGGACTGCTGAGCAGTGCCTGCCAGTGGTTTCCCGAGCTGAGCCAGGAAGAAGCGAGCGGCCCAAACGTCGAAGAGCGTGTTGCCACCCCCACACCTCCGGTTTGGCTGGAAGCACGAGATGGATCTCGCAGAACCTCCCCCCTCGCCGTGGCCGTGGGCGAGCCCCATGAAGCCCCCGATGTGGCACTGGATGGTCAAGATCAGCTCTGGATGGCGTGGGTCACTTTTCCCGATGGTATTGAAAAAATTGCCATTCAGCGCATCTCGACCCCAGAAGTGGTCAAGCAGGTCTCCGCAGGTCGTGCTTTTCCTCGGGTGATGCAAGAGACCGCCGCTCAAGAGCAGAGCATGGGACCGGTCCTGACCGTGGGGGATGGCACGGGGGCCACCGGCTGGCCGCGCATCGTCGCCCGTCAAGAGCGGGTCTGGGTGGTGTGGTCCGAGGAGCGTGAGGGCATCTTTCGGGTGCGCATCGCCGGGCTGGTGTCCGGCAAGCTGGATGGTGTGGGTGATGTCTCCGATGGAAAATTTCCAGCCCTACGACCGGTCCTGGCCCTCGACGGCAACGGCATCCCCTGGGTCGCATGGGAGGAGATGCGCGAAGACCGCGTGGTGGTCCAGCTTCGTCAGATTGCGGGCGATGCTCAGACCTTGACCCTAGACGATACCGGAGAGCTTAACCAGCGCCTCAGCATGGTATCTCTTTCCAGTGGAGGGCTGGCCATTGCCTGGGATCACTACGAAGCGGGAGCGTATGACCTGCGCCTTCGGCAGCTCCTGGCAGGCAAGCTGACGCCCATTCAACCCTTGACCCGTGATTTGCCGCTGGATCAGGCTCCCCATCTTCAGGTGGACCCTGATGGAGCCCTCTGGATGGCATGGCATTCCGACCGTATCCCTGATCGTCGCCCTGATGCACCGGGCAGGCGACTGGGCAGAGGGTTGCTCTTGGCCCAAGTCACCGAGGGCGGCTTACGTTTCCCAACGGCTGGGCCACCACCCGAGCTGCCTTCACTGCCGGAAAAACCAGAGGCCGAAGATGCCCTCGAGTTTCCCGTGCTGCGTTTTGATCAAGCTGGAAGTGCTCACCTCTTTGCTCGCCGAGGTCAGGGATATATCCATCTACAGCTTCAAGCCGACGGTTGGGAGGCCCCCATCGATCTGTCAGAGCCCGGCTGGGGAGGCCGAGGGCGGGAGCTGCGGGCCGTCCTGGATCGTTCGGGCACGTTCCACCTGGCGGCGCGGTGGTTGCATCGGCTGGGATATGCCCTTTTCCAGCCTGCCCAGAAGAGCCGTGTGACCATCCCTCTGATGGATGCGCCCCTATTATTGGCCGACGATGGCAAGGGCCTCCCGGTGGAGCGAATGCGGGCCTCTCAGCTCGAGCCCATCTATCGAGCGGGTTTGAGCGCCGGTGTGCGCTGGGCCGCTTCGCCTTTGGAGGGAAATGCTCAAGCCAAACGAGGGAAGGGGATACTTGCCAAACGTCTCCCACGACGCTTGCCAAAAGAAAAGCAACCAGTAGAAGCCCCTATCGGTCAGAGCACGCCTACCCCTCCCGCCGAGGAGATGCCCGTGCTGGCGCCTGCTCCTTCCATCCCAGCACTGCCCCCCGGCATTTTACGCTGGCGTCAAGGAGGCCCCGGCGTGCGTCTCTATTTTGGAGACCTCCACACCCACACCTGGGTGTCCGATGGCACCGGTGATCCCGATGAGATCTTCACCCGTGCGCGGGATGTCCTGCACCATGACTTTGTTGCCTTGACCGATCACGACGTCAGCAACGGAAATCGATATGCCGCCCATGAGTGGAAGTATGCGCAGCTCCTGAGCAATTTCTTCAACCGGGATGGGATCTTTTCGACCCTGGTGGCATATGAGTGGACCTCCCAGCCGGTGGCCAAAGGAGGTTATGGCCATCGAAACCTGTACTTTGCAGGCAACAGCGCGCCCATGTGGGGGGTCGATAGAGAAGCTCCCGACTCCAAGACCTTGTTTGAGCTGCTTAAGACTCAGCCTGCTTTTGCAGTTCCGCACCATACTTCCTGGACCGGAACGGACTGGGAGCCCGTGGTCTCGGAGCTTCAGCCGCTCTTTGAGGTGGTCTCCGTACACGGCAGCTCGGAGCGGGAAGGGGGAGGCCCCATTGTACCGCGCGTAGGGGAGGGGGGATCGTATGCCCTTGAAGCCCTCCGGAAAGGGGCAAGATTCGGTTTTGTGGGGGGAAGTGATGGTCATGGTGTTCCCTGGCACTATGGGGTCAGTCGTCAAGCGGATGTCTGGACCACTGGCTTAACAGGTGTGTTTGCGCGACGCCTCAGCCGCTCCAGCTTACATGAAGCCCTCAAGACGCGCCTGTGTTATGCCACTTCCGGCCCACCGATGGGCCTCTGGCTCGATGCCAATGGGGTGCCGATGGGGGAGACCTTACGCGCTCAACAACCCGTGGCCATTCGAGTACGGGTGCAGGCGCTTGCCCCCACCTTGCGTATTGAGCTGCTCCGAAATGGAGAAGCCATTCCCGACTTTAAGCTGGAAGAGATCGGTGGAGTTGCGCAGGGTGTCTATAGGGAGCAGCCCACTG
>JBJTQF010000223.1:0-12207 GCA_046075485.1 Myxococcota bacterium
GTTCTTCGATGAGGGCCACCACCAAGCTGCCGGTCTTGCTGATGGCTTTTTCGACGGCTTCGGTGATGCGGCTGCGGCTCTCGGGGTTGAAGGTCACGCGGTCGATCACCACTTCGATGGTATGGCGTACATATCGATCCAGGGTGATGGGCTCTCGGAGATCGTGGAGCTGGCCGTCGATGCGGGCGCGAAGCCAGCCTTCGGCCAGCAGCTCTTCCAGCTCCTTGCGGTACTCGCCTTTGCGATCTTGCACGATGGGAGCCAAGATCATGCCACGTCGAGGCGCTTGGCTGGATGGCAGGCTGAGCTGGCCGTCTTGGGCTTCGAGGTAGAGGTTCTGGGTGATCTGCTCTGGGGTCTGACTGGCCACTTCTTGCCCACATTTCGGGCAATGTGGAGTGCCCAGCCGAGCAAACAGCAGGCGCAGGTGGTCATAGACCTCCGTCACGGTCCCCACCGTCGAGCGTGGATTGCGGTTGACGGTCTTCTGATCGATGGAGATCGTCGGGGAAAGCCCTTCAATATGATCGACGTGGGGTTTCTCCATTTGTCCTAAAAACTGCCGCGCGTAAGGCGACAGGGACTCCATAAAGCGGCGCTGACCTTCACGAAAGATCGTATCGAAGGCCAATGAGGACTTGCCTGAGCCCGAGAGCCCCGTAAACACGATCAGGCTGTCTCGAGGCAGCTCCAGATCCACTCCTTTGAGGTTATGCTCGCGGGCTCCTCGGATGCGGATGCGGTTGTTGCTCGCGGGGGCTGATGGACCCTCGGACCCTTCTACGTCGTGGAGGGGCGCGGCACTCAGGCCGGTGTCAGACAGGGATGACACGTTCATGGCTGGAAGTCCTCTTGGTGGAGACAAATGGCATGATAAGTCGAGCAGCAGATTTCAACACAGCAGGGGGGGATGTTCAGCACGGGGCGCTTGAGAGGGATGCGGAGCCTGGCCGGAAGTTTCAACAGCTCCAGAATCATGATGTCGGGAGGCTCCCCCTCAGATGATCTGCATGGCAAAAGAATTGCGAAGGCGAAATATGCCGCAGGCTTCCACAGAAGTCAACGGATAATTGTGCCGGATGTCGCGAGGGGTGCTCCACTCAAGTGCTCTCGAGCGGTGAGCGGTGAGCAAGGGGAGGGGAGGGCAGGCGGTGAGCAAGGGGAGGGGAGGCGGTGAGCAAGGGGAGGGCAGAGGCTGGCAGGACGTGCGCCGGTTTGAGTCCGGTTTTACTCCGGTTTTAGTAGGGCGTGCCGTCTTTGTGGGTGAAGACCCACTTTCCTTCCACATACTGCGCTTGGATGTCGTCGTCGGGATACTGCACTTGGTCTCCGGCGGAACGATCTCCGACTTCGAGATAGAGCGCCTCTTCCGTACTCCGGTTGAGCAGGTGATGGGCATCGCCGGTGCCCGCTTTAAAGCCTGCACACATGCCAGCGGTGAGCACCGTCTCTCCGGCGTCGGTGAGCAGGCTGACGGTGCCCTCCAAGACATAGATAAACTCATCTTGGCGGTTGTGGGCGTGCCGTAAGGCGGAGCGCCCGCCGGGCATCAGCCGGGTCAGGTTGACGCCGAAGTTGCTCAGCCCAAACAGATCGCCCAGCACACGTTTTTCTCTCCCGCTCATGAGGGCGGCAAAGGGCGCAGGATAGACGGAGGGCTTGCTGCGAGGCGGAACGCCTCGAGCTTCCACCGCGACCGGGAAGGTCTGAGCCGGGACGGGACGCTCGGCGGAGCGGGCCTGATCAGCACTCATTAAAGATTCTCCGGTTACACAAGAGAGTACGGCGTGCGCCTCAAGAGGAGGAGGCACCTTCCAGGCGGCGCGCTCCTCCCGTACTCCCCTCAAGGGGTCAGCAGCTTAAAGGCGTGCATCCAGGAGTTGTGGCGGAAGCCCAGCACACACCAGAGCTGACACAGCGGCTCGATGGCGCGGGCGGACTCCACTTGGCCCATGTCGGCGGCATCCCATCCAAACTGGTTGAGCACGTTGGAGACGGTGCCTTTGGCCTCCGCACTGTTGCCGCAGATAAACATGGTGGGCCGTCCCGCCGCAAGACGAGGCTGGATCATCTGTCCGTTGCCCACGCAGCTAAAAGCCTTCACGAAGGAGGCTTCTGGCACTTTCGCCTGGAGACGCTCCATCAGGGAGTCGTTGGGGCCGGTGAAAAACTGGAGCACCCCGTTGACGGGGGGCAGCTGGGCAATCGGGTTGTTGACGTCGATCACCACCTTCCCCGCGAGCTGGGACTGGAGGCTCTCCACCAGACTCTCGGCGACAGAGCCTTTAACGGCCAAGACCAGGAGCTGTCCAGCGGCGGCAGCGCCTTCAAAGGTGGCCACGCCGATGCCTTCGCTGGCTCCAAAGGCGGCGAGTTTGGCAGGCTCTCGGCTGCCGATGGTCACGTCATAACCAAACTGCTTAAACCCTCGTGCCAGCACTTTGGCCACATCTCCAGAGCCCAAGACGCCCACTTTGACGCCATTGCCCGACCCTGTGGCTTCTTCTGCCGTGCGAAGATATTGACTGGAAACCATGAAGAACCTCCTGCTGACTCAGCTCATGCGTTGCACACTTCAAAGGCAGCCTATCCGCCCTTGTCCGGCCCTGTCGGCCTCTGTCCGACCTTATGCGCTAAAACTGTAACAAGATAATATACAATTTGAAGGATGTAAAGGGGGAGGCTTCTCCCTCCTTTCCGCTCGTGTTTCCCTCAGGTCTTCGGTTTGGCCGGACGCACATCCCAGCCGTGATCATCCAGCTCTTCGCGATCCGCCACGTCTTGCTGAAGGGCCTGCTCCAGCGCCGCCATCCGCTCCCGTGCGGTCTGGAGCAAGGTGGAGGTGTCGTTGCGGTGGCGAGCCATCGCTCTCAGCGCCGCGCTGTCGTGACGACGAAAGAGCTGAACCGCTCGATGCGCCTGAAACGGATGAAAACCCAACAAGCGTAAGGCAGCCTCTCCCAGCTTCAGCGAGCTCTCGAAGGTCTCTCGATGGACCTCATCGATGCCCATCTCCAGCATCTCGTAGGCTTCCATGCGCCCGCGCACCCGCACGAGCAGCTTCAGATGGGGAAAATGATGCTGCGCTGCATGCACAATGGCTCGTGCCTTTTCGTGGTCATCCACCGCGACAATCAAGAGGCGTGCATGGGCCGCTCCCGCCGCTTCGAGCAGCTCGACCCGCGCGGCGTCTCCGTAGTAGACCTTCGTGCCCAAACGCCCCATCAGCTCAATCTGGTTGCCGTCCACGTCCAGAAGGGTGGTGCCAATATCATGGGAGCGTAACATACGACCGGCGATCTGGCCAAAACGACCAAAACCCGCGATGAGCACCGGGTTGTGCTCGTGGATCACATCCGCTTCACGGCTCCTTCCGACCTTGCTCAGCCGAGGGAGCAGGCGCTCGGTGCCCGCCAATACCAGCGGCGAGAGGGCCATCGAGAGCGCCGTCACCGCCACCCCCTGCGCTGCGACCTCCGCCGAGAGCACCCCATTGGTGCGCGCAAACGCCAGCAGCACAAAAGCAAACTCTCCCACCTGACACAAAGCCGCTGTGACAAGGGCACTCTGATCCGGTGAGGCTTTGGTCGCACGACCCAGCACCACCAGCACCAGGGCCTTCAGGAGCATCACCCCCAAGACCAAGCTGGAGGTCTGGAGCGGCGATGCCGCAATCCCCGGCAGGTTGATGGTCGCCCCCACCGCCATAAAAAACAAGCCCAGGAGCAACCCCTTCCAGGGCTCCAGGTCACTCTCGAGCTCGTGGCGATATTCGGAGTTGGCCAGGGCGACTCCCGCCAAAAACGTGCCCAGGGCCGGAGAGAGTCCCACCGCGCCCATCAGCAAGGTGACTGCAATCACCAGGGTCAAGGCGGCAGCGGTAAACAGCTCCCGCATGCGTGTTCCCGCCACCGCACGCATGAGGGGCGGCACCAGCAGCCGGCCTCCGCCCACCACCAACGCCACCGCGCCCAGGGTGAGCCCCGCTCGAGCCCAGGCGCTCAGGCCCTCCAGCGGGCTGGCACCGGATTGTCCCACCTCACTGGGCAAGGTGGCCAGGAGCGGAAACAGCGCCAGCAGCGGAATCACCGCCACATCCTGAAAGAGCAGGATCGCAAAGGAGCGCCGACCGGCATCACTCTGCATCTGCCCCTTCTCTGAGAGCGATTGAAGGGCAATGGCCGTAGAAGACATGGCCAAGATCAGACCCAGGGCCAGCGCCGGTTTCCACTCGAGCCCCAGTAATAGGGCGGGTATGGCCAGGGCCGCCGCTGAGCCCAAGAGCTGAGCACCTCCCAGCCCAAAGATCGGACCCCGCATCCGCCAGAGACGACTGGGCTCCAGCTCCAGACCCACCAGAAAGAGCATCATCACCACGCCAAACTCGGCGAAGTGCATCACGTCTTCGGCGTCACCCACCAGCGACAGTCCAAAAGGACCAATGGCCACGCCCGCCAGCAGATACCCCAACACGGAGCCCAGCCCCAGCTTCTTGGCCACCGGCACCGCCACCAGGCTGGCCCCCAGATAGACCAGGGCTTGTGAGAACAAATCCGCCATGACTCAGCCTCTCAGCCGGTTGAGATCGTCGTTGAGCCGCTCCAGCTCGGCCACCTGCTCCAGCTTGACCTCTCCGGCCACCAGCGCCCTCAGCACCCGCTGATACTGCGTGGCATGCTGCTCCAGGGTCTCTGGCTCCATCCGAGAGGCACCGTGAATCACAAACGGGGGCAGACGCTGCATCTGACAGAGCTTGAAGGTCTGATCCAGCGGGGCCAGCAGCTCGCGCATGGTCCTTCCGTGCATGCCCGTGTGACTGTAAGCGTCACGCGAGCCAGAGGTGGTGATCGCCGACATAAACAGCTTGTCTTTGAGCGCCGTGCCTCCCGGACCATAGGCCCAGCCATACTCCAGCACCAGATCTTGCCACTCCTTGAGCAAGGAGGGGGTGCTATACCAGTAAAACGGATGTTGGAAGATCAACATGTCGTGGGCTTTGAGCAAGTTCTGCTCCGCCTCGATGTCGATGTCAAAGCTGGGATAGTGCGCGTAGAGGTCATGAAACGTCACCCCCTCGACGGACTGAGCGGCTTTGACCAACACTTTATTGGCGCGTGAGCGATGAAAGGCAGGATGGGCAAAAATCAACAGCACACGAAGCGGCATAGGCTCTCCCAGAGCTGAGACGATGAGAACAACGTGAGGACTGTACTCCAGCTTGGGGAGAGCGTCAACCATCGCTCGGGCTGCTGCCCACGAGCGTCAGGACCACACCGAGCGGTGAGGCGGTGGATGATCTCAAGGAGGCTTGCCGGTCAACGCTGCTTGGTGTGGGTGCCAAAGAGCTCGAGCTGATATCCTTCGATGGACTTGATGCGGTCGCGCAGCTCGGCGGCTTTTTCAAACTCGAGCTCTTCGGCGGCTTTTTTCATCTCTTTGCGCAGGCCGGTGAGCATCTTGTCGATGTCTTTGGGGGGGAGGGTGGCCAGCTCGGCCATGCCATTCTTGGCAGCAGCGGCGGCCTTTTTCTTGCCTTTTCCTCCGGCGGCGTTTTCGGGCACCGGGACCGTCACATAATCCTGCTCGTAGATGGTCTGGAGTAGGTTGCTGATCTGCTTCTTCACGGTGGCCGGGGTGATGCCGTGGTCGATGTTGTAGGCTTCTTGAAGGGTGCGGCGGCGCTCGGTCTCACTGATGGCCACCTTCATCGAAGGGGTGATCTTGTCGCCATACATGATCACCCGACCTTCGGCGTTACGGGCGGCACGGCCACAGGTCTGAATCAACGAACGCTCCGAGCGCAGGAATCCTTCTTTATCGGCGTCCAGGATGGCCACCAGGGAGACCTCGGGAATGTCCAGCCCTTCTCTCAACAGGTTGATGCCCACCAGCACATCAAAGATCCCCAACCGCAGATCGCGGATGATCTCGATGCGCTCCAGGGTGTCGATGTCGGAGTGCAGGTATTTCACCTTCACCCCCAGCTCTGTATAATACTGTGTGAGATCTTCCGCCATACGTTTGGTTAAGGTGGTGATCAGCACCCGCTCTTGTTTCTCCACCCGGAGACGGATTTCCTCCAGCAGATCATCCACTTGGCTGGCCACGGGCCGCACCTCGATGATCGGATCCATCAACCCCGTCGGACGGATGAGCTGCTCGACGATCAGCCCACCACTCTTCTCCAGCTCATAGCGGGCGGGGGTCGCCGAGACATACACCACTTGGCCGAGCAGGTTCTCAAACTCCTCAAAGCGCAGGGGCCGGTTGTCCAGCGCCGAGGGCAGACGAAATCCATGCTCCACGAGGGTGGTCTTGCGGGCCTTGTCGCCCATGTACATGCCGCCCACTTGAGGCACGCTGATATGAGACTCATCGATGAAGGTGAGATAGTTGGCCGGGAAAAAATCCATCAAGGTCGGAGGAGGCGCACCCGGAGGCCGTCCTGTCAGATGGCGTGAGTAGTTCTCGACGCCGGAGCAGTAGCCCATCTCTTCGAGCATCTCCAGGTCAAAGTTGGTGCGCTGCTCCAGCCGCTGCGCCTCGAGCAGGCGGTTGTTGGCGCGCAGGTCGTTGAGACGTTCCCCCAGCTCGTCGGTGATGGTGCGGATGGCACGCTCGACGGTCTCCCGCTCGGTGACGTGATGGCTGGCTGGATAGACGGTGAGCTTCTCGAGCTTGCGCAACACACGCCCGCGTAAGGGGTCGATCTCGCTGATGGACTCTACTTCGTCGCCCCACAGCTCGATGCGGATGGCTTTTTCGTCTTCGTAGGCGGGATACACTTCGATGGTATCGCCGCGCACGCGGAAGGTGCCTCGGTGAAAGTCGAAGTCGTTCCGGGTGTACTGGATCTCGACCAGCTTGGCGAGGATCTTCTCACGGCTCACCTGCTGGCCGGGCTCCACTTGCAGGATCATCCCGTAGTAGGCTTCAGGAGACCCCAAGCCATAAATACAGCTCACCGAGGCAATGATGATCACATCCTTACGCTCCAGCAGCGAGCGGGTGGCGGAGTGCCGCATCTTGTCGATGCGCTCGTTGATCGCCGAGTCCTTCTCAATAAAAGTGTCGGTGGAGGGCACGTAGGCTTCGGGCTGATAATAATCGTAGTACGAGACAAAATACTCGACGGCGTTTTCGGGGAAGAGCTCCTTAAACTCGCCGTAGAGCTGCGCGGCCAGGGTTTTGTTGGGCGCCATGATCAGGGCCGGACGGTTGAGGGTGGCGATGATGTTGGCCATCGTAAAGGTTTTACCGGATCCGGTCACACCCAGCAAGACCTGGTGGGGAATGCCCTGGTTGAGCCCTTCCACAAGCTGGCGGATGGCCTCGGGCTGATCTCCCTGGGGCTTAAAGGTGGTGGTCAGCTTAAAGGTGCTCATGGGCTCCTCTGAGAAGAAAGGGTGAAAGTCCGGTGAAAGGGTACGTGCTCGCGGTGTTCCTGTCAAGGTGTGTCTGTCTCACCCACTTTCGACAAAGGTGAGGCGCGCGGTGGTTATTCTCCAGCCGCCAGCTCCAGCCAGCGACGCAGGACCAGGACTCCATCGTCTTCTTCTCGCACACTCTTGATGGCGTTGAGCAGATACTCTCCCGGACGAAGGCCCTTCTCGACGCCGTAGGTGTGGAACCAGCGGGAATGAGAGGCGATCTCGGCGGTGATGTGGAACTCGCGCATCTCGGGATGAAACTGAACGCTCCACACCCGCTCCCGCAGGCGAAGGGCATGATAAGGATCTTGTGCGGCGGTGGCGAGCACGGAGGCTCCGGGGGGCAGCTCGACGATGCGGTCTCCGTGGGTCACATTACAAGACAGCTCTGGAGGTAAGCTGTCAAAGAGAGGATCCAGCCGTCCTTCTTCCGTCACCTGCGTGAGGATATTGCCCAAGACATATCCGGCGGGGTTGGGGCCGACCCGACCGCCCAAGAGCTCGGCCAAGAGCTGATGTCCAAAACACACCCCCAAGATGGGCACGTCCGCTCGAATGGCTTCTCGCACGTAGGCGCGGGTGGGCTCGAGCCAGGGCAAGGGCTCATACACGGACTGGGGAGAGCCGGTGATGATGAGGGCGTCGGGCATCTGAGTGGGCAGCTCGCCGCGTGTGGCGTCAAAAGACTGCGCTTCAAAGGGTTGAGCAGGCAGGTCTTGCATGCGGAAGATGAACCAGCGGTCGTAACCACCCAGCTCCGCTTTGACCATCGGGGTAGGTTCTCCCATCACAAGAATATAGAGGGACTTGGGCATGTGTGCTCCTCAGAAGACACGGGGGAGTGCGCGCGGATGACGCGAGCACCGGGTTCAGCTCGGGATGGAGGCATATTAGCATCGTCGAGCAACAATGGCTTGGCAGGTGTGCAGACGGCGCATGAGTAGGTGGGCAGGCCGGAGGGCCGCATGTGCAGAGGGAAGGGGGCATCTGTCATGTTGGAAGCAGGTCAAAAAAATAAGCATGCCGAGTAAGTTTCTTTACCATGCAGGACAGAGCGCGTTCCTTAGACTTCCCGTAAGACCGTCTTGAGCGCCCCGTTATTCACATCCATTTTGATTTTATTGTAGGTGATGCGGCATTTATGCTCCGCGCTTCAGATGGCATGACTTGTGCAAGTATCCAGCCTTGAACTTCGGTGAGCCTGAATGACGGATGAACAGGGCTCATGCAGCGATTCCCCCTCAAACATGGATAGGTGTGATGATGCGAAGTATTTGTCTCTTTTCAATGGTATGGTTGTCGATGCTCACCGTATTGAGTGGATGTGAGATCGATATGGAGGATGGATTTTATGCAACAACCGTGATTGCCCAAAATCAATATGGCGATGGTACCCGCGCGACGGTCCAATATGATGCCGAGCTTCAGGTCCAGCTTGGTCAAGATGCAGGAGGGATTGCGCCCGATGTCTTGATCTTTACCATCTGCGACGACTTACTGGCATCGGCTGGGACTCAGCCGTGTCTGTATCCGATAGAAACCGCTGCACGAAACAACCACTTCGGCAGCGAAGCGTGGTCTTATGCCAGCATTCGTTTTCAAACACCCAACGGAGACTGTCTCGCCACCAGCTACGACACCCTGGTGATCAGTGGAGATCTCATCCATGACAGCAAGCTGGAGTTTACCCTCTCGATGACCAGTGAGGTCTATTTTGAGACCTACTCGTATTCGGAGGAAGACAATATCAACACCGATCCGGCGGACTGTCTGAAACACTATCCTTACCCCGTGCGCACCCAGATCAGCGGTACAGCGGAGCGTTCTTACTAGGTTCTGTTTCTCTAGGCTCAGGGGTTCGTCACGCACTCGACGAGCACCGCTCCCGTTTTAGCGTGTCATGTCCTTAAAAAAGATTGGAGAGATCATGCGCACATATCTATTCGTGGTCTGGAGCATCACGCTCTGGTTATTATTCCCGGCAGAAGGTCACGCACGTATGCACGCAGGCGCGATGGCATCGACGATGACACCTGGGTATGCCATCACCTTGGAGGCACCTCAAAAGTCGTGGGGGCTGGCCGTCGATTTTCCAGCATTATCGGATGCAGAGAGTGCTCGTGTGGTGGTGGAGGCGGCGGATAACACGCTCAAAAGGCTGGCTCAAGCGGGGGGGGTGGACTCCGTTCCAGCTCCAGACGCCTCCGTCCCGACGTCGGTGTTGGAGGCAGAAGCCCTGTATCGGTGGGGGCTCTACGCGATGAGTCAGGGGGCATTTGAGCAGGCCCGACTGCTCTTTGAGCGGGTGGCGAGGGATTATGGCACCTCACCCAGCGCGGTGGCGGCTCAGGAGCGGCTGGCGGAGCTGGCCCTCAAACCTAAAACGCCTGTTCTGACCGCAACGCCGTGGGATGGACGAGCGGCCATGATGATTTCTCAGACCTTGTTTGGGGCGGCGGTGGGGGTGCTCCTGCCCTCCTATGGCTCCGATGGGCTGACGGTGCAATCCAGTGCCTTGTTTTTGTTGCTGGGCATGGGGGCGGGATTGGGAGGAGGACTCTTGTATGCGCAGGAGTTTGCACCGAGTCGGGAGCAGGCGGCGGCCATCTATTTCAGCCAGACCTTTGCGGCGTTGAACTTGACGATGTGGACGCTGGGGCTGGGTTATGAGCTCATCCCTTCTGATGCGTACCTTCGGGTGACCACCACGACGCTGCTGCTGGGGATGGGGTTGGGGACGTGGGCAGGGGCCTGGATTTCTCAACATGTGAAGATTCCTCCCGGGCGGGTGACGCTGGCATCGAGCGCGGCACTCTGGACGTTGGGCTTTGGATTGAGCAGCATGGTGCTGATTGGAGGCGATAACCTGGTCGGACGCGCTTATCTGCTGATGCCCCCCTTGCTGGCAGACGTGGGGCTGGTGAGCGCACTACTCTTGGCGGACAAGTTCCAGATAAACCTGAGCCAAGACCGGATGCGGGTGATCAACCTGGCAGGGGTGGTGGGAGGTGCGGCTGGCTTTTTGCTCGGTGCGGTCTTTCAGGTGGGAGATGGCCGGGTTGTATTGGGGATGACGATGGCCGGTGCCGCGACGGGCTTGCTGGTGGGCACGGGGGCATCGGAGCAGTGGGAACGTTCAGGGAAGGACTCTCCGGTGGGGGCGCGGACGCCGAATCATAGTGTGCTGGTGCTGGAGCAGGGGAGCATTAAGCTCGGGCAGCCGATGCCGTCGGTGGCACTGACCCGACGTCCGGCAACCCTGGCGACCGAGGAGAACGTGGCTCAAGTCGCTCCGACGGTTCGTCTCAGTGTCTTGGAAGGACGATTCTGAGGATGTTTGCTGCCTCTCGTGAGCCTGTGATGACCTCCTCGCCTCTGTTTCTCTCGCCAAAATGACCGGGACAGCCCAGCTAAGTATCTCCTGAGGATGGTCAACTGAACCATCGCGTGATCGTGAGTCAAGTACTTCTCATATCGGGTTGCCACACGACGCTTTTCCTTCAACCTACCACAGCCACGCTCAACCCCCTTCTTTCTGCGGTACAGCTCCGTTGCTCGCGGACCTTCATCCAGGATGACCGGTGCGTCCCGAGGTGAGGTCAGATCGGCTTCTGCCTTCTGTCGTCTGGTGAGGTCGGCGGGAAATGCCAGGTCTCGCCGAAAAAAGAACGATAAACCGTCAGGAAGAGGTGCGTAGGCGCTCGAGCTCCGCCTTTAGGGCGCTCAACTGGCGCTCGATGTTCAGGGTCCGCTCGAGCTCCGCTTGACGCTCGGCTGCCGCTCGTGCTGCTTCGGACTGGGCTCGCTGTGCAGCTTCTTGCGCCTGCGCGAGCTGGGCTTGGGCTTGTTGTGCTTCTTCTTGCGCTTGTTTGGCACGGGCGGCTTCTGCCTCCCGCTCCGCTTGCGCTTGAGCCGCTTCCGCTTGCGCCCGAGCCGCTTCCGCTTGCGCGTGAGCCGCTTCCGCTTGGGCTTGCTGCGTCGCTTCTTGTGCGTGTTGGGCACGGGTGGCTTCTGCCTCCAGTGCTGCTGCTACCCGAGAGGCTTCCGCCTGCGCGTGTGCGGCCTGAGCTTGGGCCTGCTTCGCCTCTTCTTGCGCGTTTTTGGCACGGGCGGCTTCTGCCTCCAGTGCTGCTGCCACCCGAGCCGCTTCCGCTTGCGCGTGAGCCGCTTCCGCTTGGGCTTGAGCGGCTTCCGCTTGGGCTTGAGCGGCTTCCGCCTGTGCTTGAGCGGCTTCTGCTTGGGCTTGAACGGCTTCCGCTTGGGCGTGAGCGACCTGAGCCTGGGCCTGAGCGGCTTCCGCTTGGGCTTGAGCGACCTGAGCCTGGGCCTGAGCCGCTTCCGCTTGGGCTTGCTTCGCCTCATCTTGCGCGTGTTGGGCACGGGCTGCTTCTGACTCCAGCGCTGCTGCCACCCGAGCCGCTTCCGCTTGCGCGTGAGCCGCTTCCGCTTGCGCGTGAGCCGCTTCCGCCTGCGCGTGAGCCGCTTCCGCTTGCGCGTGAGTGGCCTCCGTTTGCGCCTGCTTCGCCGCTTCTTGCGCCTGTTTGACCTGCGCTTCCAGCATCCGGGCCAGCTCCGCAGCCACAGGATCCACATGCACGTAGGAGCGTTCAAACACCCCCTCCATCGGGAGCGCCAGGCCTGCCACATAGCGCGTCGTCAGCAGCTCCGGCGCGCGCACGATCCGATGAGGCGCGCGCCAAGTAAGGCCCAAGTGCTCGGGGGTATAGATGTGGACCTCTCGTTTGACCGGATCCACCAGCCAATATTCTTTGGCACC
>JBJTQF010000224.1:0-4680 GCA_046075485.1 Myxococcota bacterium
CATAACCCCCTCAAACAACAAAGAGGGGTCAAGGGGGCCGCCGCCCCCTTGCGGGAGTGTTTGAGAGGGCAGCGCCCTCTCAAGAAAAACAAAATGGGGTGCAGGGGTCCGCCGACCCCTGCTGGAAAAGTTTGAAAGGGCAAAGCCCTTTCAATAAAAAAGAAAAGCCGCTTTCCAAGCGGCTTTTTGAGCTGAAAGGACGCTGTCCTTTCAGACTTTCCTGCAAGGGATTCCATCCCTTGACCCGTGTTTTGTTTTTTTATTGAGCAAAGAGGGCGTTGTCCTCTCAAACTTTGAGGCTGTCGTAAAAGGTCGAAGTCTCAAATTTTCGTCTTTCCCTCGAACGCGGCTTCATGTTTGCTCAAAGTACACGGCATCCTGTGGATGAAAGCTCACCACCACCGGAGATCCCATCGGCAGCCGCTCCAGTATCCGTTCTTGATCGCGTCCCACATCCACCAGGATGCGCTGAGCGCCTTTCCAGATCTCCACCCGCCAGGAGGAACCCAAAAAAGTAGGCACTCCCATGTGTGCAGTAAACACGTTGTGCGCCGGATCCAGCCCTTCTCCTGCGTGGAGCTTCATACGCTCGGGGCGTACCGTCAGCAGCACCCGCTGGCCTTCCACCCCCACCATCGGCAGCCGCCAGCGGCGATTGTCCACCAACACCGTGCCATCGGCCTGCCAGCTCCCCTCAAATAAGTTGGAGAGCCCCACAAATCTTGCCACAAAAGGACTGTTGGGCCGATCATACACCGCCCGAGCACTGTCCGTCTGCATCGCCACACCCTGTTCCATCACCACAATCCGGTCGGCAATGGTCAAGGCTTCTTCTTGATCGTGGGTGACGTAGATGGCCGTGATGCCCAGCTCCTGCTGAATCCGGCGGATCTCCGCACGCAGGCTCAGCCGAATGCGGGCGTCGAGCGCCGAGAGCGGCTCATCCAGCAGCAATACCTTTGGCGCCAGCGCCAACGCACGGGCGAGCGCCACCCGCTGCTGTTGCCCTCCTGAGAGCTGCCACGGATATTTGTCCGCGTGCTCGTTGAGATGCACCAGGGTTAACATCTCGGCCACCCGCGCTTGCCGAGTGGAGAGCGGTTGCCGTGCCATCTCCAGCCCAAACCCGATGTTTTGAGACACCGTCATGGTGGGGAAGAGGGCGTAACTCTGAAAGACCACCCCCACCCCTCGGTCTTGCACCGGCACATCGTTGACTCGAGTCCCGTCAAGCAGGATATCGCCTGCGGTGGGGCTCTCGAAGCCTGCGATCATACGCAGGGTGGTGGTTTTTCCGCAGCCGCTCCCCCCTACAATGCTGATGAACTCTCCCGACCGAATATCGAGGTTGAGATCATGGACTGCCAAGTGCGCACCAAATTGTTTGCTCACATGGACAAGCTGAACTCGACTCATGCACTGCTCTCCTTCTGCGTGCTCCTGGGTTAAACCGTGTCTCGGGTGCCGATGGAGCACGACTTTCTTACCCCTGGAGGGGCTCAGCGGTCGTAACGTTCAGACCAGGCTTTGACCAGCGTGTCCCCATCAAACGGGGCACTCAGCTCGTAGAGCCGGTCCAGCGGGATTTCCTGCTTCCAGGCTTCGGATGGCCCGACCTCACGGTGTGTCACCAGGGCCTTGCGACGTTCGTAGCGCCTCATGGCATCCACACTGGCGGCCCAGTCCAGAAAAATCTGCGCGTTTTGCCGATTGCGTGCGCCCCGGATCAGCCCACTGCCTTCCACTGTGTACGGAATCTGGTCGGGATAAACCACCTCGAGAGGGTATCCCTCCGCTCGTCGCTTGTGCAGCGGAAAGTCAAAGGTGATCCCAATACCCACTTCACCCTGAGACGCCAATTTACCCGGTGCGGTGCCCGATGAGGTATATTGAAAGATATTCTTGTCCAGCCGGTCGAGATAGGCCCACGGCTGCGGCTGATACAGGTCCACCAGCCGCGAGACAATCGTCAAGGCCGTCCCACTCGCCGCCGGAGACGCCATCGACACCAGCCCACGATAACGTGGCTCGGTCAGCGCCTCCCAAGTACGTGGCACCGGGAGCCCTCGCGCCGCCATCACCTCCGTATTCACCCCCAGGGCGATCAGCAGCACATCCTGATTAAAGTAGTATCCTTCGGGATCACGATAACGTGCGGGGAGCTGCTCGATCCCACGGGGTACATAGGGCTCGAGCACCCCTTGCCGTTTCAGCTCCTGAAGGTAGAGCTCGATCAGCCCAAAGATGACGTCGGCGCCCGGGTTGTCCTTCTCAAAGACCTGCCGGGTCACAAGCTGGCCCGATGAGAGCCGCTTGACGTTCAGCTCGATCTCGGGATGGGCGGCCTTAAAGCCCTCCAGATACTCGTAGAGCTCATCTTCGTCGTAGGCCGAGATCACATTCAGCCGCTGCTTGCCGGGCTGGATCAGGCTCAGCGCCACGAGCGCCAGCATGGCCACCCACGCGGTCTGCCGGAGCATGCGCCCAGGGCTCCCGGGCTCTCCTCCCATCGGAGAGAGCTGACGCGCCAGCTTTGCCACCCTCGCCAGTGCGCCGGTCGGCACGCTGAAGGGCCGGAGCGCATTCTCAAGCACCCTCAGCAATCCCTGTGCCACCAGCACCACCGCCAGCACTTGCACACTCATGGCACAAGCAACACCGTAGTCTCCGGTCTCACCTCGGTTGAGAATGGCCACACCGGTCACACTGTAGTTGGCGCTCACCAGGAAGATGACCGCCGACAAGGAGATCATCCCACGCACAAAAAAGAAGAAAAACGCATTCACAAAGGCCGTCGAGAGCTGAGGCAGGACCACCCGCACAAAAGGCGTCAGGCCACGAGCGCCCAGGGAAGTGGCGGCTTCTTCTTCTGCTGGATCCACCTTCGCCAGTGCGGTGGCACCGGCCAACACACCCACGTAGAGGTTGGCCATCAGCAGACAGAGGATCAAAATCCAGGGGGTATTGGTCAGCGGCAGCGGCGGAGCATGAAAGGCAATCAGATATCCCAGCCCGAAGATCACCCCCGGAAGTGCCGCCGGTGACATGGCCAGACTCTGGAGCACACGCGCACCGGGTGCTCTCACCCGCTCCGTCAGCCACGCAATCAGGATCGAGAGGGGAGCGCCTATCGCAGCGGTCAGAAAGGCGAGCTGCACGGTCATCCCCAGGGTATCCCAACCTGCTCCCGGTGTCGCCGGATCAAAATACTGGAGCGTCACCTGATGGTCAGCACCGACGGCCTTCACCACCGCCCCCATCCCGATGGCCATGTAGAGAGCCAGCACCAACAAGGAGATGCTCGAGCACACCACCATCACCAAGAGCTGCGCACTCCAGGGCAGGAGCAGAGGAGCTCCGCTCTGATTGCCCGCGCCTCGCCCGGTGCCTGTGAGCTGAGTGCTCTCGGCGATCCGCTGAGCGACCACGTTGGCCACAATACACGGGATCACAATGGTGATGCCCATCGCCGCCGAGAGTGGGACGTCGTTCACCGAGCGGTTGATGAGGTCAAAGAGATAGACCGCGGCCACTTTGTAGTCACCGCCGATCATCATCGGATTGCCAAAGTCGGTCAGGCAGAGGGCAAAGACCATCAGAAAAGCGCGAGCCAGGGCCGGTCGAGCCATTGGCAAGGTCACCCGCCATAACAAGGTCCAAAAACGAGCGCCCAGAGACTGTGCAGCTTCTTCGACTGGGGTGTCGAGCCGCGTCAAGGCCGCTTCGAGCAACAAATAGGCGTGAGGCAGGAAGGTTAAGCCCATCGCCAGCACAATTCCCCAGGGTCCATACAGGTCGTTAAACCCAAAGGCCGCCTTCAGCAGGGGGGTCAGCAGCCCTTGTCTGCCGAACAACAGCAGCAGGGCCATCGAGAGCACCACCGGCGGGCTCACCAGGGGCAGCAGGGCAAAGATCGCAAACAATGCTCGTCCGGGCACGCGCGTGCGATGCACCGTAAACGCAAACACAAAGGCAAGACTCACCGCCAAGAGTGTCCCACCCGTCGAGACCACCAACGAATGCCATAAGGAACGCAGGAGGTATGGGGTCTCCAGAAAGGTCTGGAAGTGCCCCAGGCTCAGCCGCCCGTCCACCAAGAAGGCTTCTTTGAGCACAAAGAGCATGGGCACCAAGACAAAGGTGCTCAGGAGCACGATGAGCAGGCCATTCAGCGCCCAGGCCAAGTGGTTACGAGTGGTCTTTGCAGGCACGCGGAGTCTCCAGCAGAAAAAGGCAGGACGTGTGCGCTTGAGGGGCGCAGTCATCCACAGCGGGCGAGGAGAGCTTACACTACCTCTCCCGAAAAAGCAGGTGAAAGAACGGTGACATCCGGGAGGCGGTTGTAGAAGGTCGCGTGCGGATGCGGGAGCGGATGTGCTCGAGTCGATTTCCATGACGAGAAATCCGCTGGAGGTTATAGTATCGGTGAAAGTAGCCTCGTTGAGCGTCCGCAGGTGAGGAATCCAGATGAAGATCCCGTATGGCCAGTGTGATTTTGAGCGTATTCGTAGACGTGGGCAGTTCTACGCAGATAAGACCCCGTACTTGTCCCTCATGGAAAACAGTGACTTATACGGTCAGTTCCAGCTTTTTTTGCGTCCTCGGCGGTTTGGCAAATCGACCCTGATTCACATGCTGAGGTACTATTACGACATCAAGCTGAAGGACCGCTTTGATGAG
>JBJTQF010000225.1:0-32461 GCA_046075485.1 Myxococcota bacterium
ATTCCATCCCTTGACCCGTGTTTTGTTTTTTTGTGACGAATTGCTCTTCTGTTTTTGCAAAGAGGGCGCTGCCCTCTCTGCACGCTCCCGCAAGGGATTCCATCCCTTGACCCCTTTTTGTGTTTTTAGGACGCAGCGCGACGTCTCAGTGCCACACTCAAGATCGAAATCGAAGCAGGTGTCACGCCCGAAATCCTCGCCGCTTGCCCCAACGATGCAGGCCGAACCCTCTCCAACTTATCTCTCACTTCATTCGACAAACCCACCACACTCCGAAAATCAAACCCTTCCGGAATCCTCGTCTCCTCCTGCCGTGCAGCTCGCTCGATCTCCTCCTGCTGGCGCTTGATATACCCCTCATACTTCACCGCGATCTCCACCTGATCCAGCACCGGGATCGGCAGACTCGCCAAGGTCTCATCCAACGGCAGCAACACTTCAATCGTCGTCTGAGGCCGTCTCAACAGCTCCGCAAAGGTCATGCTCTGTTTCACCGGCTCCAGTCCAACGTTCTCCAAGTAGGCGTTCACATGCTCGGTCGGATTCACCCGCCGCTTTTGCAACAGCTCCAGCCCCCGCTCGATCAGCTCTCGACGCTGCTGAAAGTCTTCGTAGGTGCGGTTATCCACCAAGCCCACCCGGTGACCCATGTCTCTCAGCCTCAAGTCGGCGTTGTCTTCGCGCAGGAGCAGACGATATTCGGCACGGCTGGTCAACATGCGGTAGGGTTCCTCAGTCCCCCGAGTCACCAAGTCATCCACCAACACCCCAATATAGGCTTGAGACCGGCCCAGCACCAAGGGCGCTTCTCCCTTTACATACAAACCTGCGTTGATACCCGCCATCAACCCCTGCGCAGCAGCCTCTTCATAACCGGACGTGCCGTTGATCTGCCCCGCCAAGAAGAGCCCTCGCACCGCTTGGGTCTCCAGGCTGGGCTTTAACTGCGTTGGAAAAACAAAATCATACTCCACCGCATAACCCGGCTTCAAAATCACCGCCTGCTCAAGCCCCTCAATCGAACGCACCATCTGAAGCTGCACGTCAAACGGCAAGCTCGTCGAGATGCCATTTGGATACACCTCCACCGTGTTGAGACCCTCCGGCTCCAGAAAGATCTGATGCCGCGTCTTGTCCGCAAAACGCATGACCTTGTCTTCAATCGAAGGACAATAACGAGGGCCCACCCCCTCAATGATGCCGCAGTACATCGGCGAGCGGTCCAGGTTCGCACGAATGAGCTCGTGGGTGTGCTCGTTGGTGTAAGTAATATGACAGTTCACCTGGGGAAGCTGATTGACCGTCGGAGAGAACGAAAAACGACCACTCGGGTCCGTACCATCTTGAGCGGGAAGGATGTCCCAGCGAATGGTTCGAGCATCCAAACGCGGAACTGTCCCGGTCTTGAGACGACCCAACCGAATCCCCACCCGCTCCAACATGGCCGAGAGTGCGGTGGAAGCAGGCTCCCCCGCTCGACCTCCAACGTAGTTGTGAAGACCGACGTGGATCTTGCCGTTGAGGAATGTGCCCGAGCAGAGCACCACCGCATCCGCCTCAAAAGACACCCCGATGCGGGTCATGACCCCCCGAACCCGATCCTCCTGCATGAGCAGCTCCGTGGCCTCCGCCTGGAAGACGTGAAGCAGAGGCGCGGCGAGCACCAGGTTTTTCATGCGGCGCTGGTAGAGAAAGCGGTCGGCCTGCGCACGAGAGGAACGGACGGCATGGCCTTTGGAAGCGTTGAGGAAGCGAAACTGGATACGGGTTTCGTCGATGGCTTTGGCCATTTCGCCGCCAAGCGCATCGAGCTCTCGCACCAAGTGGCCCTTGCCGAGACCCCCGATGGCAGGGTTGCAGGGCATTTGGCCAATGGTCTCGAGGTTCATGGTGAGCAGGAGGGTTTTGAGGCCAACGCGAGCGGTGGCGAGTGCGGCTTCGATGCCGGCATGACCGCCGCCAATGATGATGACGTGGAAGTGTTCTCCGGGGGTTGCCATGCTGTGACCGTCTTTATGTGAGGAGTTCGGGGACTGTAGACCAGGGCTGCATCTTAACGAGAGCCCCTCTCAATGACAAGTCAAGACCCAACAAAAGGGGGTCCAGGGGCCAGTGGTCCCTGGCGGGAAGGTCAGGAAGGGCAGCGCCCTTCCTGAAAAAAGCCGCACAGCGGCTTCTCCTTCTCTCAAAACCCTCACTCCCCACGTTTCACGTGAAACCCACATTCAAATATATCATTTAGATTTATATCACACAATACACCGGATAAAATCCGAAATAAACGCCCCATAAGCATCCAAATTTGCTTCTAAACTTGCTCATTTTGATCCTTATCCGTCCTATTTTATATCGTTCCACAAAAATTCATGTATCGCACAAAAATTGAAAATTCTTCCGTTCCACGTGAAACCCATCCCTTTATTTCCCCAAACAAAAGTCGGCAAAAACCCGATTTAAAACCTCTTCCCGCCCCTGCCCCCCCGTCACCTCGTCTAGCCGGTCCAACGAAGCATAGAGCTCATACGCCGTCACCTCCGGCGTCAAACCCTGCTCAATCGCCCCCATCGCCCCCCGAATATGCTCCACCAACCGCTCCAAGATCTCCTTCTGCCATCGACTGGTCAGCAATAATCCCTCCTCACCCCCCTCCCCTGCCAGCCGCCGCACCAGCACCTCCCTCAACCGCTCCACCCCCTCCTGCACCCGCGCACTCAACACCACCCACTCCCCCCCATAACCCGACCATCCCTTCGACTCCCCCAAATCCACCTTGTTCTTCACCCCCAACCACTCCACCCCCACCCGAGTCAAAACCCGCCCCACCTCCTCATCCTCCCCCGTCGGTGGCTGAGAACCTTCCACCACCCACACCGCCAGCTCCGCACCCCCCAGCGCCTCCCGCGTTAACCCCATCCCCTCCGACTCCAACACATCCACACTCTCCCGAAGACCCGCCGTGTCGTGCAGCTTCACCAACAACCCCCCCAGCTCCACCTCCGCATCCACCACATCCCGCGTCGTACCCGGCACATCCGCCACCAACGAACGACGATAACCCAGCAGCGCATTAAATAAGCTCGACTTGCCCACGTTCGCACGCCCACACAACACCACCCGCACCCCCTGCCGCGCACGCTGCCCTTGACGATAGCTCTTCAATAACCCCTCCACTTCGTCGAGCGCCTGCCCCAACAGCTCCAGCAGCCGCTCATCAGAGGCCGGATCTACATCTTCTTCGGGAAAATCTATCGCCATCTCCACCCACTTTAACACCTCCACCAGCAGCACCCGAAGCGCCCCCAGCCGCTCACTCAGCTCCCCGTTCAGCAAACGCTGCGCCGCCTTCAACCCTCGCTCCGAGCTCGCATGGATGAGCTGCGCCACCGCATCGGCCTGAATTAAGTCCATTCGCCCGTTGAGATATGCCCGCTGGGTGAACTCTCCCGGCTGAGCCGCACGCGCACCCACACTCAACGCCGCATTGACCAGCCGCTCCAGCAACCAGGGATTGCCGTGCCCATGAAGCTCCACCACATCTTCCCCCGTAAACGAGCGTGGCCCCGGCATCCACAGCAGTAGGCCCTCATCCAGCACTTCCCCCAGCTCCGAGAGAAATGCTCCCAGATGAGGACGCCGATCCGCTAAGTCAGAAACCTGCTGAATGCGCCGCACTCGAGGTCGGAACAAACGAGCCACCACCGGGGCGAGCTTCTCCCGAGGTCCACTCAGACGCACAACTCCTATCGCAGAACGCCCACGAGGGGTCGAGAGGGCTACAATCACGTCGGCTGAGGGCATCATCAGTCGTTCCTCCGTACACAGTTGGCTATGGCATCGGCTCTTGAGCGGGCTATCTTAGCGCGACTTCTGGTAGGCGAAAGCAGAATCGGAGCAAGCAGAGCAGGCAGCAGGCAGCAAACGAATAAGGGGCGGATTCACGCACACACGCGAGCACAAGCGCACGCGAGCAGGCAGGAGCTTCATCTCACAGAGCTCGTATCGGATGCTTTAGCGTCAGCAGGGCAGGGGAGCCGTCAGCAGGGCAGGGGAGTCGTCCGAAGGGTCCGCAGCTCACTCCTGAGCGGAGGTCTGCTGCTCCGCCGAAGCAGTCGCGCCACCAAAATAAATTTGGATGCGCTTCACCTGTCCGTCTCCCAACGAGCGAGACTCCACCCCTGGATGCTGCGAGACCTCCATATGCACCACACGCCGGTCGTAGGCATTCAGCGGCTTCAAGGTCACCGTGCAGCGTTCGGCCAGCACCTTCTCACAGATGCGCTGCGTGACCTGGCGCAGGTTGATGTCCCGCTTTTCCTTATAATTCTCCAGCTCGATGGTGATGCGCTTTTCGCCCTTCTCGCGGGTGAGGGCCTTCGAGACGATGTGCTGAAATGCATCGATCACCTGACCATTGCGTCCCACCAGCAGGGCGGCATCTTCGGTCACCACGATCACCTTCACCGCATCTTCACTGCTCTCGACATCCACCTTTCCTTCGACACCCATCCGCGAGAGAATCCCCGTCACCAGGGAGCGGGCCTCGTCTCCAATCTGACGCTCTTCGCGATTGCGGCGAGAGGCCAGGATCTTCACGGTGTTTGCACCTCCTCGGAAGTGCTCCTTGTCCAGCTCATACTGGAGGTCTTTTTTGCTCACCCCGAGCTGCTCACACGCCTTCTCGATGGCGTCCTTGAGCGTATTGCCTTCGACTACAATGTTCTGCTCTTGCTCCATCTTCACTCGCTCCTGTTGCCGCGATCTCACGGCCCTGATTCAAACTGAGGACATCACCAAGAAGCCTTCAAACACGCGGTCGAACTTGAACACGCTGTGCCGCTTCTCGCTCTAACTTTTGAGTAATGTACCACTGCTGAGCAATGCCCAGCACTGTATTGACCATGATATATACCACCAATCCCGAAGGCAGCGTGAACATCATGGCGGCAAACATCAAGGGCATATACTGGAGAATCTTCACCTGCATCGGGTCCATTCCCGGCGCGGGAGGGGTCATCTTCTGCTGCACAAACATCAGCACGCCCAGAATCACGGGGGAGACACCATACGGATCGCTGGCCGACAGGTCCGGCAGGTACAAAAAGGTCTCCCGATACAGCTCCACCGCATTCTGGAGCACATGATAGAGGGCAAACCAGATGGGCATCTGAAGCAACAAAGGCAGACATCCTCCCAGCGGATTGACCTTGTTCTCCTGCATGAAGCGCATCATCTCTTGGTTGAGCCGCACTTTGTCTTCGCCGTGCTTCTCCTGGAGCGCCTTCATCTGAGGCTGGAACTCTTTCATCTTCTGGGCGCTCTCGATCTGCTTGTAAAAGAGCGGATACAGAACCGCTTTCACCAGCAGGGTGAGCAGCATGATGGCCAAGCCCCAGCTCTGCACCGCCGCATAAAACTGCTTGAGCAGCCACAGGAGCACCTGCGAGATCGGCCCCAAGATGCCATAATCCAGGGACGTCAGCAGTCCAGCACCCGCCTTATCGAGCTGCTCGGAAACCTTCGGCCCCAAAAAGAGGCTGTGTTTGAGGGTCCGGCTCTGACCCGCCTGGAGGGTCATGGCACCCAAGTCGAGGCTCACCTTCATCACCAGCGGGGCCACATGGCTCAGGGTGATGGTGGCAGGCTCCGCTTTTTCTGCCACCAGCGCCCTCAAGAAGTAGCGATCATCCACCGCCGCCCACTGCACGGAACCCACCAGCTTCTTCGGCTGCTCCTCAAAATCGGAAGGCTGGACGATCTCATGCTCACCGCCCATCAGATAGCTGGCGTGGAGGTGAGGGGCATAGCTGCTCTTGCCTTCTTTTTCGGGGTCGAGCCGCTTGCCATACAACGAGAGCACCGGTGCCACCGTCACCGCACTGCCGCTGATATTCTGGAGGGTCTGCTCGAGCTTCACCTCATACGAGTCGGGCTGGAAGTTATAGACTCGCGTGACCTTGACGGCACCGGTCTGCCGCTCAAACACCACTTGCTTATCGGAGGCGGAGACCACTCGGTAGCGGTCGGTCTCCTTGAGCATGCCCTCGAGGTTCAGCAAGGTGCTGGCAGGGTAGGGGGCATCCAAAAGATTGGTGGGGTCGTTTGGAAGCGGAGGCAATCCCCCCGAAAAGAGCGAGGTGAAGGTCGTCAGCGGTCCATGCTCTGGCACATACGCCGGATAGTCCTTGAGCCAGAAGCCGCTGATGCCACCCCCATCGGAGGTCAACACCACTTTATAGAGGGATGTCTCGAGGGTCTTCTGGACCGACGGGAGGTCTACATCGGGAGAAGGCACCGCGCCAGGGACATCACTGGCAGCAGAGGTCACAGGTGATGCGGAGGGTGCAGGCTGAGCCCCCACCACCGCTGGACTGGACGCCGGAGCACTGGTGCTCGCGGGCACTTCGGGCTGAGGCGGTGGCGGAAAGAGCTGCTGCCACACAATCAGCACCAGCATGCTCAAGACCGCCGCCAAGAGAGCGCGTCGCTCCATGAATCAATTACTCCTTCTGAGAAGCGCAGAGGCCATCGTACCGCACCGGCACTGGATCCAGGCCCCCAGGATGGAAAGGATGACACCGACAGAGGCGCGACGTGGTCAGCCAGAGACCGCGACGCACACCATGCAACTCAAAACTTTGAATCGCGTAGGAAGAGCAGGTAGGATGAAATCGGCAGAGAGGAGGCAGAAGCGGGGAGATGAACCGCTGATAAAAGCGAATCAGGATAATCAGGGCTCTCATCAGCAGGTTGTGGAGGACCATCGCCTACGCCTCTTTGACCCCTCTCTCTGGACTTTTACGCTCCGCCGCCTCGTCCTGCTTCGCCAGCGCCTCAAGAGCGGATTTCAGCTCCGACCAGAGGGCTTGAGAGGAGAGGTCTCCGGCCCCGGGCTGCGCGATGATGACCAGATCCCAGGGACGGGAGAGCTGGTGCCGCTGGAGACGAACCAGCTCCCGCAGCCGTCTCTTAACCCGGTTGCGGATCACCGCATTCCCTACTTTTTTACTGACGGTCAGACCCAAGCGGACTTTTCCGTAGTATTTGAGGAATGCGATGAGCGTCAGATGAGGGGAGCGATAGCGGCGACCTCGCTGGAGGGTCCGTCGAAAATCGCCGCTCTTGCGGACCCGCTCATCTCGGGAGAGCGTCGAAGGCATGACTGGGCTGGGGCGACTCACCCGTTTTTCTTCGTGGTGATCGTCACGACCAAGTTCTTGCGGCCCTTCTGACGGCGGCGATTGAGCACCTTCTGGCCGTTGCGGGTGGCCATGCGAGCGCGGAAACCGTGGGTGCGCTTGCGCTTGATGCGGCTGGGCTGATACGTCCTCTTCATGATATCCTCACTGGGTCAGGTGCTGAGAGTGGCTGAATTTGAAGCATCCGCGCCGAACGTCGGAAGGTGCCTCGTGGCGTCCACTCAGGTTACAGAAAAAGTGCAACGTCGGCTCAAGACCTCATCGGGCTCAAGAGACGTGTCGGATCAAGAAAAACCTCACCTTATAACCATAAATGCAGCGGCCTGTCAACAGGATCTTCCCAGCGGAAGCCCTTGAAACATCAAAAACAAAAGTCTGAGATCTTTTCCTGCCCTTCTCCTCCTGGCCCTGCTCGCCTCTCCTGTCGCCTCTCCTGTCACCTCTCCTGCTCACCGAAGAGATTCCCTTGCTTCTCTCACCCCTTCCTGCTATGTATAAAGCCTTTTGGGTGGCCTCCACGCTGCCTTTTAACTTCTCACCTCCAGGTCTCCACCCAGGTTATGGCATACGAAAACCTCTGGCAACAGCTCCTCTCCGCCATCCAGGGTCGCATCAGTCGCCAGAATTTTGAGGTCTGGTTCAGCCAGATCAAAATGCTTGAGGTCCAGGGTCAGACCCTCCACCTCGAAGTGCCCGGCTCCTACTACCGCGACTGGATTCACGACAACTACCAAGAGCTGATCCTGGGAGAGCTCGAGCGGCTCACCGATACGCGCTTTCAGCTCCAATTTCATGCCCCCGGTGAGTTTAAGCTCCACCTCGAGGGAGGCACCAGAGCGGTTCCTGCTCGAGGAGGGATGGCCGACCGTCCTCAGCTCGACAGTGGTGCTTTGCTGGGCCCTGTCGTCTCGGGGAGTGCTTATGGCAGCGCCTCCGTTGCCAGCTCCACCTTTTCGCTCAATCCAGACCAGACCTTTGAGACCTTCGTGGTGGGTTCCAGCAACCAGTTTGCCCATGCGGGTGCAATGGCCGTCGCCGAGAAGCCTGCGCGCACCTACAACCCACTTTTTTTGTTTGGCATGGTGGGTTTGGGCAAGACCCATCTGCTCAACGCCATTGGCAATCGTATCTTGCGGGACAACCCCAACGCTCGTATCATCTATCTTTCGTCTGAGCAGTTTGTGAATGAGCTGATCAACTCCATTCGCGACGAGCGCATGAACGAGTTTCGCAACAAGTATCGAGACAACTGTGATGCCTTGTTGGTGGACGATATCCAGTTTCTGGCGGGTAAAATTCGCACACAAGAAGAGTTTTTTTATACCTTTAACGCCCTCCACACCTCGGGCAAGCAGATCGTCGTCACCTCCGACAAGTTCCCCCGCGAGATTCAGGGCATGGAAGAGCGCCTGCGCAGCCGGTTTGAGTGGGGGCTGATTGCCGACATCCAGCCGCCCGACTTGGAGACCAAAGCCGCCATTCTCAAAAAGAAAGCGGCTCGAGAGCACACCGTCTTACCGGATGACGTGGCCATGTTCATCGCCACCCATACCAACTCCAATATTCGAGAGCTGGAGGGCATTCTCATCCGGCTGAATGCGGCGGCTTCGGTGTATCAGAAGCCGATTGACCTTCAGTTTACTCAGTTTGCCTTACGAGACGTGCTCAAGAGTGCCAAACCGGCCTTAACCATTGACGGCATCTTGGAGACCGTGAGTAAGTTTTACGATACCCGTGTCAACGACATGAAGAGCCAGAAAAAACACAAGCAGCTCGTCTGGCCTCGTCAGGTCGCCATGTATTTGGCTCGGCGCCATACCTCCGGCTCTTTCCCGGAGATTGGACAGAAGTTTGGAGGCCGCGACCATACCACCGTCATTCATGCGGTCAAAAAAATCGAAGAGTCGCTGAGTCGAGACCCTGAAGTCTCCACCCAGATTAAGGAGCTGGAGCGGCTGCTGGGCCTCTGAGCCCCTATGCACGCGGAAATGTGTGGAGGTTCTCTCGAGATTATGATGTTATCCACAGGTACCTGGGGAAGAGCTGTGGATAAACAGGGGATGAAGGTGTGGATGAAGACCCTCTTGGGGGTCTGGTGAGTCTCTCCACAGATCCTTTCCCAAGATGCTCACAGGCCTGTCCACAGATGATTTGTATGTACTGACGATGGTTTGAAGCAGTTGTCCACAGGATCTGGCATCCTCTATCTGCTTCTCCCTTTAGATCAGATCTTTAAATCTCTCTCTATCAAGAGAGAAAAGGAGCGCAAGAAAATGGAGTTCGTGATCGCGCGCGAAGAGTTCCAACGGGCACTGGAGCGGGTTCAGGGCATCGTGGATCGACGAAATACCGTCGCCCAGCTCGCCAATGTTCTGATTCAGACCCTCTCAGATGGCATCCGCTTGACCGCCTCCGACACCGAGATCGCCTTCACCGGCGAATACATCGGACAGGTCAACAGCAAAGGAGAAGTCCTGCTTGGCGCTCGACAGCTCTTCGACATCGTGAAGAACCTGCCTCAAGACAACGTGCGCCTGCGCATGCTCGACAACTACTGGGTAGAGATCACCAGCGGCAAAGCCTACTTTAAGATTGCGGGCCTGCCGACCGATGGTTTCCCCAGCTTGCCCAGCCTCTCGGACGCCACCTTGTTGGTCTTGCCCGCCAAGACCCTCAAGAGCATGATTGAGCACACCGACTTCTCGATTGCCACCGACGACTCCCGTTATGGGCTCAACGGCGCCTATCTGGAGAAGCTGCGTGCCGACGATGGAGGTGGCATTCGGATGGTCTCCACCGACGGACACCGCCTCTCCCTCATCAACGTGGCCCTCGAAGGGGAGGTGGCCTTCCGCGATGGTTATCTCTTGCCCCGCAAAGGTCTGGGCGAGCTCAAGAAGCTCTGCGACCGCTTTGATGGAGACGTGGAGATTTCGTTTGGCGACAACGGCGCACTCTTCCGCAATGGGCGTATGGTGTTTTTCATGCGCTTGCTTGAAGGGGATTTCCCGGACTATCGCCAGGTGGTGCCGCAGCGGTTCCAGCGACGCCTGACCCTGTCGCGAGACGAGCTGGCCAAAGCCCTCCGCCGCGTGATGATCTTGTCCTCCGAGAAGACCAACTCCGTGCGTTTTAAGGTGGTGCGTGAAGGGCTGGAGATTTCTGCATCCAACCCTGACCTGGGAGAGTCTCGCGAGCTGATCGACGCGGTGGTCTCCGGGGAGCCGATGAGTGTGGGCTTTAACGCCCGCTATTTCCTGGACGCGCTGGGGGTGATTGGCACCGAGCAGGTGCATTTGGAGCTGGGAGACAGCCTGCATCCGGCCATTGTTAAAGCCGAAGGCCGCTCAGACGTGATGTTTGTGGTCATGCCCATGCGCCTTGAGTGAGCCAGCCTCGAGAGACATCTTGGATACGACCTCTCCCACCCTCACCGACGCAATGTTTTTGACCCACCTGGAGGGTCAGAACCTACGGAATCTCGAGCCTTTCCAGTTGGACTTTCGAGCCTCTCTCAACCTGATTGTGGGAGAAAACGCTCAAGGCAAGACCAACTTACTGGAAGCAATCTATCTCGCCACCGCCCTCAAAGCCTTTCGAGCCAGCCGCAACCGGGAGCTGATCCGCTGGGACGCCCGAGACGCTTCCTTACGCGCGAACCTGCGCATGCGCCTGGGCATGCGAGCCCTCGAAGTCAAGCTCGGCGAGAAGAGCCGCCGTGTCAAAGTGGATGGCAAGAGCGTGCAGAGCTTAGAAGAGTTTGCCTCCGCCGTCAAAGTGGTGCTCTTTACCCCCGAAGACCTGAGCATGATCCGAGGCGCACCGGCGCTGAGACGGAGCTTTTTGGACCGTGCCATCTATCATCTCTACCCACGCCACGCTGAGATGGTGCGTGACTACACCCAAGTGATCACCCAAAAAAACAAGCTCTTGAGCCAGGGCGAGACCTCGAGCCTGCTCCTGAGCGTGTGGGACGAGCGTCAAGTGGAGCTGGGCAGCCGGGTGATGGTGGCCCGGAGCCGATTTGCGCAGCGCATCCAGCCACTTTTTGCGGAAAACTTTCGGGAGATCTCCGGCACCGGGATTACAGCGCGCCTGCTGTGGCGGCCCAGCCATGCCACACTGGAAGGGCTGGAAGGCCCCGAGCTGCGCCGCGCCTTTGCTCAGACCCTGGAGCAGCATGCCGACGAAGAGCGACGGCGTGGGCAGTGTGTGGTGGGGCCTCATCGCGACGAGCTGGAAGTGACCCTCGACGGCCACGACGCCGCCACCTACGGCTCGCAGGGGCAGGCCCGCATGTTGGCCTTGTGTTTGAAGATCGTCGAGCTTCGGGTGTTATTGGAAGACCGAGGCATCGTGCCTCTTTTTCTGCTGGATGATGTGAGCTCCGAGCTGGACAGCGTGCGCAACCGGTATCTGATGGCCTATCTCTCGCGGGTGGGCTGCCAGGTTTTTGTGACCACCACAGCGACTCAGCATGTGCCCACCGAAGGGTTTGATCAGGTCGATGTTTTTCGGGTTATCGCAGGGAATGTCCAACGGGATCCTTCAGTGTTCAATACAGGTTAGCTGTAATTTTCATGCTTTACAGCGAAGCTACGATATGATAAAATCGTTCGATTGCGTTTAGCCTGAGAAGCACCGAAGATTTCATGAGAGGAAACGCTGTGGAAGTGATGGGAGCCAACGAAGCCACGCCCCAGGCGGTTCGATCCAGCGGTGGAACCGACGCCGCCGCTCAGCAATACGATGCATCCAGCATCAAGGTTTTGGAAGGGCTCGACGCGGTGCGTAAGCGTCCGTCGATGTATGTCGGCAATACCGGTCCCGGTGGACTTCACCACCTGGTGTACGAGGTGGTAGACAACTCGATTGACGAAGCCCTGGCCGGTTTTTGTACCCAGGTGGATGTTCAGCTCCACACCGATGGTTCCTGCACCGTCACCGACAACGGACGAGGCATTCCCGTGGCCATTCATCCCACCGAAGGCCGCTCCGCTGCCGAGGTGGTGCTCACCGTGTTGCACTCCGGCGGTAAGTTCGAGAACGACGCTTATAAGGTCTCCGGTGGTCTGCACGGCGTGGGCATCTCGGTGGTGAATGCCCTCACCCGACTGCTCGAAGTCTCCATCTGGCGGGAAGAGAAAGAACACTTCCTGCGCTGCCGGCGTGGAGAACCCGATGCCCCCCTGGAAGTGCTCGGAAGTGCCCCCATGCTCGAGGATGGCAAATATCGCCGAGGCACCCGAGTCCGCTTCTGGCCCGACGAAGAGATCTTCCGAGAGACCGTTGAGCTCAACTTCGATATTCTCTCCGCACGGCTGAGAGAGCTGGCGTTTTTGAATCCCGGCATTGTCATCAACATCACCGACGAGCGGAACGGCAACTATCACAACTTTTGTTACGAAGGCGGCATTGTCAGCTTCGTTGAAAACCTCAATCGAAACAAGACCTTGCTCAACGATAAGCCGATTTTTCTCAAAGGCGAAAAAGAGAAGATCCAGGTTGAGATTGCCCTCCAGTACAACGACTCGTACACGGAGATGATTTACTCTTTTGCCAATAATATCAACACGGTAGAAGGTGGAACACACGTCTCGGGCTTTAAAGCAGCCCTCACACGGACCATCAACAACTACGCCGCCAACAACAACCTGCTCAAAAAAGAGACCATCTCAGGAGAAGACATCCGCGAAGGTCTCACCTGCGTGATCTCGATTAAGATTCCACAGCCGCAGTTTGAAGGGCAGACCAAGACCAAGCTGGGGAACTCCGAAGTCAAAGGACTGGTGGAGACCCTGGTAGGAGATCAGCTCGCCATCTATCTGGAAGAAAATCCGTCGGTGGCCAAGCGGTTGGTGCTCAAAGCCGTAGACGCCGCCCGCGCACGTGAAGCCGCTCGCGCTGCGCGTGATCTGGCGCGGCGTAAGTCGATCCTCGATGGGGGAGGGCTCCCCGGCAAACTCGCCGACTGCCAGGAAAAAGACCCCACCCTCTGCGAGCTGTTTCTGGTCGAGGGTGAGTCCGCCGGAGGCTCCGCCAAACAAGGACGAGATCGCAAAAATCAGGCCATCCTGCCCCTGCGTGGCAAGATCATGAATGTGGAAAAAGCCCGCTTTGACAAGATGCTCTCCAGCCAGGAGATCCGCATCTTGATCACCGCACTGGGCACCGGCATTGGCGTCGAAGACTTCGACCTCAAAAAGCTCCGCTATCACAAGATCGTGATCATGACCGACGCCGACGTGGACGGCTCCCACATCCGTACCCTGCTCTTGACCTTTTTCTATCGGCATATGAACTCCCTGATCACCGAAGGGAATTTGTATATTGCCCAGCCGCCACTCTATAAGGTCAAGAAGGGCAAAAAAGAGCAGTACATCAAAGATGAGCAGAACCTCGACGCCTATCTGCTGCGCGAAGGACTCCACGGTGTGCGCCTAGAGCCCACTGACGCAGCCGCACTGGAAGGAGAAGTGTGCCTCGACTTGGCTTCCGAAGCCTCCCGAGGCCAGCGCATCATCGAACGGCTGGGACAACAGCTCGACCCCCGTGTGCTGGAAGCCTTCTTTCGTCGGGTGAATCTCAGCGCCCTCGACCAGGAGGGGGATGGATTCCGCAGCCAGAGCTTCATGGAAGAGCTCCAGCAGGTGATTGTGGAAGACCTGACGAAAAACACCAAAGATTTTGTGTTCCGTCGCAACGAGCTGTTGACCCGCGACGATGGCCAATATCAGCTTGTGATTGCGACCGAATCAAATGGGCAGGACCGCGTCACCACCCTCTCTCGAGAGTTCATGCAGAGCATCGAAGGGCAGGAGCTGGAGCGTATCTATCGGCATATCCGGGGGCTGGCGCCACTTCCGGTTACCCTTGTGGATGGAGAAAAGCGCCACACGTTCCAATCCTATCAAAAGCTGACCGACCACATCTTTGAAGCGTCCCGCCAGGGCTACGTCATCCAGCGTTACAAAGGACTGGGGGAGATGAACCCCGAGCAGCTCTGGGAAACCACCATGGATCCCCGAGCCCGAACCCTCCTGCGGGTGACGGTGAACGACTCGGTCGAAGCGGATCAGAAGTTTACCCTGCTCATGGGTGAAGAGGTCGATCCACGGCGTCAGTTCATCGTGGAAAACGCCCTCAAAGTTCGTAACCTCGACGTCTGAAAGGTTCCGATGCGACGCGCTCGAATCCTCTCCACGGGCATGTATGTACCTCCGAAGGTGGTGTCCAACCACGATCTCTCGACGATGTTTAATACCAGCGACGAGTGGATTGTTCAGCGCACCGGCATTCAGACCCGGCACTACGCAGAAGATGGTCAAGGTGCTTCCGACTTAGGGTACGAAGCAGCGTGTCAAGCCCTCGACGCCACCGGGGTGAAAGCCCACGAGCTGGACCTGATCCTGTTTGCCACCTTGAGTCCCGATGTGACCTTTCCAGGAAGCTCCTGCCTGCTCCAGAAGCGTCTGGGGGCAAGAGGTGTGGCCACACTCGACCTGCGTAATCAGTGTACCGGCTTTGTGTATGGTCTCTCCGTGGCCGAGCAGTTCATCGCGACCGGAAAATATCAGCGCATCCTGCTGGTGGGAGCGGAAGTCCACTCCAGTGGGCTTGACTTCTCAGACCAGGGCCGAGACGTGACCGTGCTCTTTGGAGACGGTGCCGGTGCCGTGGTGCTGGGCCCCAGCGACGATGTCTCCCGAGGAATTCTCTCCTTTGACCTGCACGCCGATGGGACGGAGTGGGAGTCCTTGTGTTTGGTGGCGCCAGAGTCCCGCCGTCAGCCCGGGCTGACCCTGGAGATGATCAGCGCAGGGCTTCATTATCCCAAGATGAATGGCAAACACGTCTTTAAACATGCAGTGGAGTGTCTGCCGGAAACCATCGAGCACAGCTTAAAAGAAGCCGGATATGGCCTGGGCGATGTGGACCTGCTGATTCCCCATCAAGCCAACCTGCGCATCAACGAGCTGGTGGCGCGGCGCTTGGGGATCTCGGATCAGAATGTGTTCCACAACATCCAGCGATATGGCAATACAACTGCCGCTTCAATCCCCATCGCTTTGCATGAGGCGCTGGCACAAGGCAAGCTCCAGGCAGGAGACCTGCTGGTCTTGGCGGCTTTCGGCTCCGGCTTTACCTGGGGTTCGGTGGTGATTCGATGGTAACGCGGGCGCACACGCATACGCATGAGCCTCACGCGAGAGTCAGGAGCTGAGCAGGCATGGTCAACGGACTTCAAAACAAAAAAGTGATCTTCGTGACCGGTAAGGGAGGAACGGGTAAGACTTCCCTAGCGGTGGCACTTGCGCTTCAAGCCTCACGAGAAGGTAAGCGGGTGTTGTTGGCGGAGATCGACGTGACCCGTCCAGCGGCGGAAGATTTTTTTGGCAAGACCACGGAGTATAACCCTGTGCGCTTGGCGGAGCGTATCGACGGGGTGAATGTGGAGTTTTTTGAAGCACTGCGTGCCTATTTGGGGGAGACCATCTCGATGGACTTCATCGTCTCCACCATTCTCAAGAACAAGGTGGTGCGTTATTTTCTGGAGTCTACTCCCTTTGCGCGCGAAATTGCCATTCTCAACACACTCTATCAGCACTACCTGAAGGTGATCAGCGGTGGAAGCCATGATCTGCTGATTGTGGACTTGCCAGCAACGGGCCATGCCCGCTCGATCTTGAGTGTGCCCCGCAGCATCTTCAATATGTTTAAGGTGGGACCGCTGCTGAAACGCGCGCGGGAGATCGATACCTTCTTGAGAGACGAGCGGCGTGTCTGTCTGAGCCTGATCACCCTGGCCGAAGAAATGCCCGTCAACGAGACCCTCGAAGCCTACCATCGCCTCCGCGCCGATACTCCGGTGAGCATGGGGCCACTTTTTGTCAATCGGCTTCCCTCGATGGGGTTGAGCGAAGCAGAAGCGGGACTGCTCCAGGGTCTGCCGGACAAGCTCCCCCTGCATGCGAGTGTGCGCGCGCGTGTACTGCTCGAGACCGCCGAAGAGCTCAGCCGCATCAACACCCGCTCGGATGCACAAGTGGCGCGTCTCCAAAAAGAGCTGCCCATGCCCGTGCTGCTGCTGCGAGAGCTGGATGAAGCCAGTCGAGAGCCCACCCCATTCCGTCTGGCCCGCGCGCTGGAGGGTCTGTCATGAGTATACAAGCTGCGACGGATTCTAAGCTGAAACGTCTGCTGGCACAGAAAAAGCTCGTGGTCTGTGTGGGCTCTGGAGGTGTTGGCAAGACCACCACCGCAGCGGCACTTGGGCTTCAGAGTGCGTGTGAAGGGCGGCGGGTGTTGGTGATCACCATTGATCCTGCGCGTCGGCTGGCCAATGCATTGGGTCTGGAGTCCATCGGCAATCGAGAGAGCGAAGTGCCCGCCCATGTGTTTGCAGCGGCAGGGCTCCAGTGTCGAGGCACTCTGCATGCCATGATGCTGGACACACGCACTACTTTTGACGATCTGATCGCTCGAGTGGCACCCGATGAGGAGACTCGAGCACGCATCATGAACAACAACATCTATCATCAGATCTCGAATGCGATCTCAACCGCTCAGGATGTGATGGCCACCGAGAAGCTGCACGATGTGTATACGCGCGGTGAGTATGACCTGATTGTGCTCGACACACCGCCGATGAAAAATGCGCTGGACTTTCTCGAAGCGCCCCATCGAATGACTCGATTCTTGGATGAGAAGATCATCAAATGGTTCCTAAAGCCGATGGAGAATGAGAAGACATCCTCCATCAGTGCCCTCAGTGCTCGGCTGATGCAATCGACGGGTGCGATGGCATATAAGCTCCTAGGGTATATCTTTGGCAACGAGTTTTTGGTGGAGCTTAACGAGTTTTTTATCAACTTCAAAGACATGACTCGAGGATTTCGTCTGCGCTCGGAGCAAGTGGCGGCGCTGCTGCATTCTCAAGAGACGACCTTTTTGGTGGTCTGTGGTCCGGGTCGAACCTCGGTAGAAGATGCCCGTCACTTTGTGGCACAGCTTCGAGAGCGAAAGCTGCCAGCGGGTGGATTGATTGTGAACCAAGTGAGACCGGCGATTGAAGATCCTTTCTCCGCACAGCAGGTCTTGAGTGTCTCGGAACGAGCAGAAGTGCTGCAAGCAGTCGCAGAAGTGGAGCCCTTGCTGGAGCGGGTGGAGCGATTTTATCGATGGAGCCATCAGCGCAGCCAACAGGATCAGCGTGCGGTGGCGGAGCTGCGACGACTCAGTGCAGGCACACTTTTTAAGATTGTGCCCCGAATGATTGAAGAGATCAGCGATATTCCCGGATTGATGCGCATCAATGCCCATCTATTTGGTGCCGATGAGCCGGTGAAGCAGTCTTAATCCAGATGTTGGACCTGACATAAGGTCTCATCTGTTTGTATCAGAGGGATGTATCCGTCCCTCAAGCGAGAGGAGTTTCATGGAGCTTCAGAATATTCGCATGGTGAGCATCGAAGAGGAGATGAAATCCTCTTATCTCGACTACTCCATGAGCGTGATTATTGGGCGAGCCCTGCCGGACGT
The DNA here is from genome assembly GCA_046075485.1 of Myxococcota bacterium. Classification (GTDB taxonomy): domain Bacteria; phylum Myxococcota_A; class UBA796; order JAJRTE01; family JBJTQF01; genus JBJTQF01. The sequence continues at coordinate 17,739 of JBJTQF010000225.1, forward strand.
GCGCGATGGACTCAAGCCAGTGCATCGGCGTGTGTTGTATTCGATGCATGAGCTGAACCTCGAATATGGCAAACCTTATAAGAAGTCTGCCCGCGTGGTGGGTGACTGTATTGGTAAATATCATCCGCACGGTGATGCGTCGGTATACGATGCGATTGTGCGTCTGGCGCAAGATTTTTCGATGCGTTATCCCCTGGCGGATGGGCAAGGAAACTTCGGCTCTCTCGACGGTGATCCTCCGGCGGCCATGCGTTACACCGAAGTGAGGATGGCCAAGATTACGGGCGAGCTGTTGGCCGATCTCGAAAAAGAGACCGTAAACTTTACGCCCAACTATGACAGCTCATTGGAAGAGCCCTCGGTCTTTCCAACGCGGATTCCGAACCTGCTTCTGAATGGTTCGTCGGGTATTGCTGTGGGCATGAGCACCAATATTCCGCCGCATAACCTGCGAGAAGTGGTGGATGGCACCCTGGCACTGATTGAAAATCCGAACCTCAGCAACGAAGAGCTGATGCAGTATATTCCGGGACCGGACTTTCCCACCGGCGCTTTTATTGTCGGGCGCGAGGGCGTGCGTGAAGCCTATACGACCGGGCGAGGCATCATCACCATTCGGGGTAAAAGCCACGTCGAGAAGGCCGACAAAGGTGAGCGTGAGAGCTTGGTGATCACCGAGATTCCATTTCAGGTGAACAAAGCCCGTATGTTAGAAGTGATGGGCGACTTGGTCAAAGAGAAGCGCATCGATGGCATCACCGAGATTCGGGATGAGTCCAACCGCGAAGGTGTGCGGGTGGTGATCGAGCTCAAGCGTGATGCGCGTGCGATGGTGGTTCTGCGCAATCTGTATAAGTTTACCCCACTTCAGAGCAGCTTTGGCATCATCATGCTGGCCATTGTGAACGGTCAGCCCGAAGTATTGAAGCTCAACGAAGTGCTGAAACACTTTATCACCCATCGTAAAGAAGTGGTGATTCGGCGGACTCGTTTTGAGCTTCGGAAGGCAGAAGAGCGTGCTCATATATTGGAAGGGTTTAGAATCGCGCTGGACAACTTGGACCGGGTGATTGAGATCATTCGAGCGGCATCCACGCCGGTGGTGGCCCGCGATACCTTGATGGCTGCCTTTGGATTCACCGAGCGTCAAGCTCAGGCCATTCTGGACCTTCGCCTTCAGCGACTGACCGGCATGGAGCGAGAAAAGATTCTCGAAGAGTATCGACAGATCATGACCTTGATCGAAGACCTTCGAGATATCTTGGCCCGTGAGAGTCGAGTTTATGCCATCATTGCCGATGAGCTAAAAGAAGTACGAGACAAGTACAGTGATGCCCGTCGCTCTCAGTTTTTGGAAGCGGGCCCGGCGATGAGTGACGAAGATCTGATTCCTGATCAGGAGATGGTGGTGACCGTTTCTCATCATGGTTATATCAAGCGGAATCCGCTGAATCAGTATCGCGCTCAGAATCGAGGTGGACGTGGCAAGATGGGCATGGCCACCAAAGAAGAAGATTACGTCGAGAATCTCTTTGTGGCGCTCAACCACGACTATCTGATGATCTTTACCAGTCGAGGCAAGATGTACTGGCTGAAGGTATACGACGTGCCACTGGCCAGTCGAACCGCCAAAGGCAAGCCGCTGGTGAACCTGATCAACTTGGCCAACGATGAGAGAGTGGCGGCGGTGGTGCCGGTGCGGAAGTTCGATGCTCAGCGCACAGCCGTGATGGTGACCCGCAAAGGGATTGTCAAACAGACGCAGCTCAGCCTCTTCTCGAATGTGCGTGCAGCGGGCCTGATTGCTTGTAGTGTGAACGAAGACGATGAGCTGTTGCACGTTCGTATTGCTGAAGCGGGCCAAGACATCGTGATGGTCAGTCGCTTGGGTAAAGCCATTCGATTCCCCGGACGCAGCGTGAGACTGATGGGTCGAACCGCGCGAGGCGTGCGAGGCATGCGCTTGTTGGGCGAAGATGAGATCGCCGGTGTAGAAGTGGTAGACGCTCCTGCCGACGAAAAAGAAGTGGTTGTGCCGGTGGTGGCCGAGGAAGTCGAAGGAGAAGTCGAAGAAGAAGGTGAGCTGGAGAGCGAAGGAGAAACCACCCCCGAAGTGGAGAGTGCGCCCGAAGAAGAAGCGGGTGAAGAAGACCTCCTGCCAGACGATCCCAACGAGACCTATATTTTGACCGTGGCCCGCAAAGGGTTTGGCAAGCGCACCCCGGTGAGCCTGTATCGTCGAACGAACCGAGCAGGGCAGGGCATCAAGAACATCGAGATGAGCGAGCGGAACGGCGATGTGGTGGGGAGCGTGATGGTGAAGAGTGCGGACGAAGTGATGTTCATCACCAACACAGGTGTGATCCTTCGGACAAAGGCGAATCAGATCCGGGTGACGGGGCGAAGCGCCAAAGGTGTGAAGCTGATGGACCTGGATCAGGGACTGGGAGAAGAGATTGTGGCCGTTGCGCGGGTGATGGAGAGCCTGCTGGAAGCCCCGGTGGTGGTATCTGAGGCGGCATCTGAAGTGGTGCAGGAGGCGGTAAAAGCGCCAGAAGAGACACCGGAATCAGAACAGAGTCGAGAGAAGAGCAGCGAAGACGGAATAGAATAATCCGCTGGCGCGTCGGCGAAAAATGGTTTGACATCCCCTCCCATGCATGATAATAACCCGCTACCTCAGCCGACAGGCTTTTAGAGAGCTTGAAATGGGGAGAAGGAGAGGTCAAAGCCGTGCAAGGAGCCACCCGTTGGATGGCGCTGGGTGCTTTGGGGTTCGAGCTGGCGATCTCGGTTGCCGTTGGAACTTGGTTGGGCCTGCGTTTTGACGAGTGGATGGGCAGCAGTCCACTGGGTTTGCTGGTGGGTATTTTGACCGGACTTTTGGGCGCTCTTTACCGGCTCTACATGTTTTTGCGCCTGATGGATCGTCATTCTGACACACGTTCAGAAGGATGAGCGGTGTGAAGGGTCGGAGGCTCCCGTGACGGCCACAGACAAGCAGCTCTGGAATCTTCGTAGGCTCAACGCACTGGTTTTTGGGGTGATGATCCTGCTGGGTGTGGCCTATGAAGACGATCAGGTCTTGGTGGGGTTGACGGTTGGCGGATTGACCTCGCTGGTGAATTTAGAGCTGATGGTTCGGATTCACCGAGGGCTTTTGGCACCGGGTTCAAATCCGGGTGCGCTGGCCGCCAAAGTGATGTTGAAGTTTACGGGCTTGCTCCTCTTGGTGGGAGTCATGCTTATCAAGTTGCCTTTGAATCCGATTGCGTTTGCGGTGGGATTCTCAGTCACATTTGTATCGATGGGTATAGGTGGGGTGTTGCTTGGCTTTGGAAGCACCTCCACAGATCCGGGGAACAGCGATGCCTGAATCATTTGCATGGATCATGCTCCTGCCGCAGATTGGGCACAATCATGATCTGGTGGCCATCGTCCATAGCTGGATGGTGGTGGGTCTTCTTATCGTTCTAGCGGCCATTGCCGGTGGACAGATCAAAAAAGCCACCGCGCAGCTTTCCAACGAAGAGCTGGTGCCAGCCGATAAACTCACCCTTCGGAATGTCTTTGAAATCTATGTCGAGTTTATTCTGAACATGATGAGTGGGCTGTTGGGCTCAGAAGCCCGTAGACACTTTTGGCTGGTGGGCACCATCTTTATTTACGTGTTTGTGTCGAATATGCTCGGTGTGTTACCAGGCTTTCTGCCGCCCACCGAAAATATCAACACCAACGCGGCCATTGCTCTGGTGGTCTTTGTCGTCTATAACGCAGTCGGCATCAAGGCTCAGGGCATTGTGAACTACTTCAAGCATCTGATGGGACCGGTGTTGATGCTGGCTCCCTTGATGGTCTTGATCGAGACCATTGGTCATCTGGTTCGGCCTGTCACGCTCTCCATTCGTCTCTTCGGAAACATCAATGGGGACCATATCGTGTTGGGGATCTTCTCTCAGCTCATCCCCAACTTGGCAGGTTGGCCGCTGGCGTTGGGAATTCCCATCGTATTTTTGGTCCTGGGCATGTTGGTGGCCTTTATTCAGGCCTTTGTGTTCTCTCTGCTCTCCACCATCTACATTGCCACTGCGTCGGCGGGGCATGATGATCATGGGCATGGAGACCACGGGCATGGCGATGATCATCATCACCACTGAGCCTACACCAACGGTTTTTCACTTCTGCTCGCCTCTTGCCCGTTGTGGTGCTCAGGGGCAGCTTCTTAAAAGGTTTGTTCTCTGCTTTCTCTCATAGGAGGATCGTTCGATGAAGAAGTCTCATCTGCTGATGGCCGCTCTGGCGTTCATGATGTTTGCTCCTACTGCGTTCGCTCAGGACGCCGCCAGCGCCAGTGACTTTAAAGGCTTGATCGGCCTCGGCGCCGGTCTGGCCGTTGGTCTGGGTTCTTTCGGCGCTGCGCTCGGACAGGGTTCTGCTGCAAAGGCCGCTCTCGAGGGCATTGCTCGTAATCCTTCGGCTTCGGACAAGCTCTTTACCCCCATGCTGCTCGGCCTCGCGCTCATGGAGTCGCTGGCCATCTACGGGCTGGTGATGGGCGTGCTGCTCTGGACCAAGATCTGAGCAGGCGAGCTCAAGAGGTGGACCCCTGATGGGTCTCGTCTTGTGAAAGAGGCTGATGCCATACGGTGTCGGCCTTTTTTGTTTGTTCGAGAAGGGGGTTTAAAAGGGGAAGGGAAGCGGCCTTTTTGAGCAAAGAGGGCGCTGCCCTCTCTGCACTCACCCGCAAGGGAGCAGGGGCTCCCTTGACCCTGTTTTGTTTTGCAAAGAGGGCGCTGCCCTCTCTGCACTCACCCGCAAGGGAGCAGGGGCTCCCTTGACCCTGTTTTGTTGGGTGCTCAGCTCCAGTGCCAGCCGCAAGGCCGCTCCCATACTCGACGCATCCGCCACCCCCTTCCCCGCAATGTCATACGCCACCCCGTGATCCACCGAAGTACGGATGATCGGCAGCCCCAACGTCACATTCACCGACTCCCCAAACGATAAGAGCTTCACCGGGATCAACCCCTGGTCGTGATACAACGCCACCACCATGTCAAATCGTCCCCTCACCGCTTGCACAAACACCGTATCCGCCGGAAATGGCCCCTCCAGCTCAATCCCTTCCGCTCGAAGCTGCTCCACCACCGGCTGCAACCGCTCCAGCTCCTCCCGCCCCAAGTGCCCATGCTCTCCCGCATGCGGATTTAACCCACACAACGCCAGTCGCGGCTGCTGAACCCCAAACAGGTCTCTCAACGCTTGCCACGAAATCCGCACCGTCTCCAGCACCCGCTCCGGTGTCAAAAGCTCCGGCACACGCGCCAGCGGCTCATGCACCGTCACCAGACTCACCCTCAGCCGAGGCGCACTAAACCCCATCACCGAACGCGAGACCCCCGTCAGATGGCCCAAATACTCCGTATGACCCGGAAACTGAAACCCCCGCGCATACATCGACTCCTTGGAGATCGGAGCCGTCACCAACGCATCAAATATCCCCCGCTGACAACCCTCCACCGCCGCACGGATATATGTCTGCTCCGGCAATAACACCTCCTCAAGAGGCGCTTCAGGCCGTGGATCCCATATCCAGACCACCCTTTCAGCGTCAAGGTGTACCGCAGGATCCAGTAAGGCAGGGGAGGGCAACAAACGAAGAGGCAAGGAAGGAGCAAAACGCACCCCGTGCGCCTGCATGATCACCGGATCCCCCACCACCACCGGAATACAACCCCCGAGGAAAGCAGGATCGCTTAAGGCTTTGATAATGATCTCGGCACCAATCCCGTGGTGATCCCCCAACGTAATGGCAAGAATCGGAAGGTTCTTCATGTCAGAGCATCAGCTCCACATGCGTCTCTCGGCGGGTACTCTTGATGAACGTCTGCATCAGCTCTTCCACCTGCTGGTCGTAAAGACGCCGATAAAGCTGCTCCCGCACCTCCGCAAAGGGCTTCACGTTGCTCTGCTTGCCTCGCTTCACCATGCGCACCAAATAGATTCCGTTGGCACTCTCCACCGGCTCACTCACCTGCTTTTCTTGGAGCGTGATGGCCGCTTGCTCCAGCTCCTCCATCAGCTCACCCTGACGGAAGGTGCCCATATTTCCAATATTCATCACACTACCGTCACTGAAGCCACGCGCCACTTCGTCGGTCGAGAGCCCCGACTGAAGCTTCTCTCGGACCTGCCGAGCCTGCTTACGAGCCTGCTCAATCGATTCCGGCCCCGCTGAGCGCGTCAGGTTCACCAACACCCCCTCCAGCTCAAAGGTCTCGTCCGCCTGCACCTCCCCCGTCTTCTGGGTGTACAGATTCTTGAGATCCTCCTCCGAGATGCTCACCTTCGGACGAATCTGCTGCTCCACAAACTTCGTCTGAAGCACATGCTGCCGCATCTGGTCGCGATATTGCGGCAAGCTCATCCCCTGTCGCTCAAGCTCCCCCACCAATACGTCCAGGGTGATATTGTTCTGCTTGCAGATGGCATCCACCAGGCGATCCACATCTTGCTCCGTGGCCGCAAGCTGGAGCTTACTGTACTGCTGCGTCAAAAGGCGCTGATCGATGAGCTGGTCCAGCATCATCTTCTGCACCTCCTTTTTGCGATTGGCACGCACCTCCAAGTCGTCAATGGCCGCCAATGAAGGCCCATGCAAGGCATCCACCAGCTCGTTGAGCTCCGTCAGGGTGATGACATCGTTGCCGATGATGGCCACAATCCGCTCCACAATCTCCGCGTGAGCGACATCAGAGCTGAGGAAGGTGGGAGACAACAACAGAAAGGGCAGGGCACGAAGCAGCTTCATACGAACTCCACAAAAACAAGAAGAGGAGATGATCGGATGACCATCTCCTCTTCAACATAACACAGTCACAGGCCGCTGTACACGGCAGGCACGGCGATCACTGACCCGCAGCAGCCGGAGCCGCCGGAGCACCCTCAGCAGGGGCTGCCGCCGGAGCAGCACCCGGAAGGGCCGGAGCACCCGGAACCGCACCCGCAGCACCCGGAGCCATTCCCGGAGCCATTCCAGGCATCATACCCGGCATCATGCCCTCAGCACCCGGCATGCCCGCAGGCATCCGAGACTTCGGCTGATAGGAACCCAGTTTGCCCTCGTCGATGGAGATCTTGGCGCTGGTCTTCAGCTTGGCCACATACTGGTCCTGGATCTCTTTGGACTTCTCGGCCTTGAGCTTCCGCAGCACCGCACCCTTCATCTGCTCGAAGGTACGCTCCACACGCTCACGCTTGTTGACCGCCTGAACGATGTTGTAACCTTCGTCGGTCTTGAAGACCCCCGAGATGGCACCCGCCTCGAGCTTAAAGGCTTCTTCGATGACCTTCGGATCGATGCCCGCTTTGCCATCTTTCGAGACAAAGCCCATGTCACCACCACGACGCGCGAAAGCGTCTTGGCTGTCACGCATGGCCACATCCTTGAAAGAGTCGGGGTTCTTCTGAACCTCGGCCAGCAGACCGTCGATCTTGGCCTTGGCGGCCTCGTCGTTGGTCTTCTCGTCCACGCGGATCAGGATACGACGAAGCTGCACCTTCTCCGGCACAATGAACTCGTCTTTGTGCTGGTCGAAGTACGCCTGAAGCTCCGTGTCCGGGATGTCGTTGTTCTTGATCGCGCCGTACACGTCCTTGCGCAGCAGCGTGTTGATCATCATGCGCTGGATCTTGGGATCCTTGTCGAGCCCCTGACGAAGCGCCTCTTGATACAGCAGCTTGTCAGAAACCAGACGATCCATGACCTCCTTCTTCAGCGCGGACTCGTCCTGCTGCTCACCCGCAGGAGGACGCATCGTGCGAGAATAGGCCTCATCGAACTCATTGCTGCCGATGGCCAGACCGTTGACCTCGGCCAGCTTCTCGCCGATGTCCACTGCGGCAGTATTGGTGCCGCTGTTGGTCTGAGAGTTGTTCGGACAGCCGGTCATCAGGAAAAGACCCGAGACGGCAAGCACGAGACCGAACGTCTGCATGCGCTTGATCATGACCTTCATTCCTCCGTAAAAAACGCGGAACTTATGCAGTTGAAGTTGCATTGGCAGCCCCAAAGATCGCGAAAATGCAACCTCTGAGGGCATTCATCATCTGAAAAAAACAAGCTGTGTGGAACCCCGTGAAACCGGCGAGGGCGATGTGTTTGATCGTTCACAAGTCGCTGGCCGAAAATTCGACGGGGTTTCTTAGCACGTTACTGAAGACTCCGCAAGAGGATTTTCACTGACCGCACCACGTCTTTCAGCTCCGCCGCCGTCAGGTGAACGGTCAGCCGCTGATCCGGGGTGAGCTTGTAGCGTTTGGCTTCTCTCACCAAGAGCTGAACCAGCCGCACCCGATCAATTCGGCACCGTTCGTCCAACCTCAAGACCACCCGCTCGCCAGCTCGCGAAAGCCCTCGAATACGTTGCATTTTCAGTATCAAACGGATCTCCATCAGCCGATAGAGGTTTTTGACCACTTCCGGCGGAGATCCAAACCGATCCTCCAGCTCGTCCATCCGCTCTTTTAAGCTGAGCTCGTCCTGTGCGTCGGAGAGCAGCTTATAATAGTGCAGCCGGGCGTGAAGATCGGGCACGTACTCGGTGGGGAAGAACGCTGGCTCTTTCAGATCAATGTCTGGTTCCAGCTCGTCCACCAGCTCCTGGCCTTGCAGCTCGCGCACCGCTCGGTCCAACAGCTCGCAGTACATATCAAATCCCACCGCGTTGATGTTCCCGGATTGAGAAGTTCCCAGGAGATCCCCCGCTCCACGAATCTCCAGATCTTCGCTGGCCACTTTAAAACCGCCGCCCAGCTCCGTCAACTGTACCAGGGTCTGCAAGCGCCGCTCCGCCACCTCCGGCAGACGCGCGTTCGCAGGCGCCAGCAGGTAACAGTACGAACGCTCGCTCGAGCGCCCCACTCGCCCTCGAAGCTGATAAAGCTGTGCCAGCCCAAACCGGTCCGCTCGATTGATAAAGATAGTGTTGGCGGCGGGGATGTCCAGTCCACTCTCAACAATTGAAGTACAGAGCAGGATATCGATACGCTTTTCAATAAAATCGACCATCTTCTGCTCGAGGGTGCGCTCTTCGAGCTGTCCATGCGCCACCCCCACCCGCGCCTCGGGCACCAGCTTGTTCAGCAGCTTCTGCATGGAGTCGATGGACTGCACCCGGTTATGCACAAAATAAACCTGCCCACCTCGGCTCAGCTCGTTGCGGATCGCTTCTTGTATCATCGAGGGGCTGAACTCCACCTGCCACGTCCGAACGGCCTGCCGGTCTCGTGGAGGGGTGGTGATCAAGCTGAAATCTTTGAGCCCACTCATCGCCATGTGCAAGGTGCGCGGAATCGGCGTCGCGGTCATGGTCAAGACGTCCAGGTTCTTCCGCAGGTTTTTGATGCGCTCCTTGTGGCTCACCCCAAATCGATGCTCTTCGTCCACAATCAGCAAGCCCAGGTCTTTAAAGACCACGTCTTGCGCCAGCAGCCGATGAGTCCCCACCACCACGTCGATGACTCCACGCTTGAGCTTCTCCAGCACCTCCCGCTGCTCTTTAGGGGAGGTAAAACGGTGAAGCTGCGCCACGTTGAGCGGCCACCCCTTAAAACGCTCCAAGATACTCCGATAATGCTGAAGCGCCAGGATGGTCGTCGGCACCAGGACCGCCACTTGTTTACCCGCATGTGCTGCTACAAACGCCGCTCGAATGGCCACTTCGGTCTTGCCATAACCCACGTCCCCGCAGACCAGCCGATCCATCGGGCGCTCGCTGGCCATGTCTTGATAAACCGCTTCGATGGCCGAGAGCTGATCGTCGGTCTCCTGATACGGGAAGGTGGCTTCAAATGCATCCAGCGCCTGCCGATCCACCGGAAAAGCATGGCCTTGCAGCACTTGCCGCGCCGCGTACAGCTCCAGGAGCTGATGGGCCACTTTCAGCAGACTCTCTTGCACCTTCGCTCGAGTCTTGGAGAACGAAACACCCCCCATCTTGTCGAGCTTAGGGGCTCCGTCTCCCTGGCCAGTATACTTCTGGAGCGCATTGGCGCGATGGGCTGGCAAGTAGAGCTTGTCGCCGTCGGCGTACTCCAGATGCAGGAAATCAGACTCCACGCCGGTGAGGTTCAGCCGGATCAGGCCCCGAAAGATGCCCACCCCGTGCGTGGCGTGTACCACCGGATCGCCCTTGTTGAGCTGCGAAAAGCTCGAGATCACGTTCTTGAGCTTCTTGCGCTGCGCAGAGCTGGTCTGGAGCTTGGGTCCGAAGAGGTCTTCCTCCGCGAGCAGGACCAAGCGTCCTTCGGGAAAGCGGAAGCCTTCTGAGAGATGGCCGAGGAGGGGGCGAAGCAGGGCCCGGCTGTCTGCAAAGGGATTTAAAAGGGTCTTTAGTGTGACATCAAAAGATACGTCTGGAAGGCTCACACGGTAAGGCTGGAGCAACTCCCGCAGCCGCTTGAGCTGTACTTCGGTGTGACACACCACAAAGGCGGCCACTTCTTCTTTTCGCCAAGCCAGCAGGCGATCCACCAGCGGTTTGAGCAACCCTTCGGCTTCGCTGGCTTCACTCAGCAGGCTCTGGCGCAGTCCGCGAGTGGGCTCCAGCTTGAGCGGCACGCGGGGAAGGTGGGCGTGCTCGAGAGAGGTCTGCTCCACACACAGCAGGCGTGAGAAGGAGCTCAGGGCGGTTTTGAGCTCCTCCGGCTGGACAAACAAGGTCTCGGGGGGCGGCATGAGCCGCTCGCGTCGCTCGTGGGCCCGATGCAGCCCGTCGAGCCGCTCTCGATGGGTGTGCCACTGCTGCTCGATGCTGGCAGGCTCAACCATCATCACCCGGGTTTGAGCAGGCAGATAGTCGGTCAGCAGGTCCAGCTTGGGATAGAGCATGCCCAGGAGATGCTCCAGGCCGGGAAAGGTGATGCCTTGACGCATGTCCTCCAGGAGCTGGCGACGAATATGGGCGGGTTTCTCGAGCTGATCAGAGAGCAGCTTGAGCTTGCCAGTGGCCATCTCCAGGGTCTGATCGGTCAAGAGCTCCTCGCGCACAGGGGGGAGCTGAAGGGCATCCAACGGCTTGACAGAACGCTGTGTTTCGAGATCGTATGCGCGGATCGACTCCAGCTCGTCGCCAAAAAACTCCAGACGCACCGGCAGCTCGTACAGTGGACTGAAGACGTCCACGATGTCTCCCCGCACGGCAACAAATCCAGGCTCCTGCACCACATCGGTCACCAGATAACCGAGCTCGGTCAGGTGTTTGAGCAAAGATTCCCGGGTGAATTCCTGGCCTTTTCGCAGGTGGAGGGTGTGTGCCACAAAAACCGGACGGGGCAATACACGCTTCAGCAGCGCCACCGCAGGGGCCACCACCAGCAGGCGCTGAGGCTCGTGCAGCAGCAAGTGCAGGGCCTTGAGCCGGTCTTGGGCGATATCCGCGTGGGGCGAGAGTCCTTCGTAGGGATCAACATCCCAAGCAGGGTAGGGGAGGGCGCGCAATGGAGCCCCTCCCGTCTGCAAAAAGAGGGGAAGCTCACGCAGAAGCTGCTCGGCGAGCTCGGGGGTCGGGGTGATGATCAGCATCGGGCCGGAGGTGGCGTGGGCAAGGCTGGCCGCGACAAAGGACAAGGCGGCACCTCGCACCCCCTGGACTTGAAGCAGCGGCTCGTGCTGTGCCAGCTTGAGGAGCTGCTGGAGACTGCTGCTGGCAATCGGGCTCATGCGCCTGCCTCAAGCTCAGCGGAGAGGCTATCCCATTCGGTGTAGTGCTGCTCCACTTCCTGCTCGAGGGTCTGGCGTTGTGCTTCCAGCTCGGCGAGCTTTTTGTACTGCATGGCGTTTTCAGGTTTGTGCATCTCCTCGAGGAGCTGAGCGGCTTTGAGCTCCTTCTCTTCGATCCACTTTTGTAACAAATCGATACGCTTTTGCAGCTTGGAGAGCTCACGCTGCGCTTTTTTGCGGTTCTGCCAAGCGTCTCCTTCGGTGGGGGAGGAGATGACGGTGATGGTCTTGCTGGGCTGTTTGGCGGCTAACGCGGCGGCTTGAGCGACGTGTTGGGCTTCGCTGGCTTCCAGCCGTGCTTTGTGACGCAAGAAGTCTTCGTAGTTGCCGGGATAGTCGTAACAGCCTCCGTTGCCCACCTCGATGATGCGGGTGGCAAGCTGGGCCAAGAAGTATTTGTCGTGTGAGACAAAGACCACCGTGCCGGAGAAGCTCGCCAGGGCGTCGAGCAAGACATCTTTGCTGCTCATGTCCAGGTGGTTGGTGGGCTCGTCCATCAGGAGCAGGTTGCCGGGCATGGCCAACATCTTACAGAGGGCTAAGCGGTTTTTTTCACCGCCGGAGAGCACTTCCACCCGCTTATAGACGTCGTCGCCGCTGAAGAGAAAGCTGCCGAGAATGGCGCGGAGCTGTCCTTCTCCGGTGAGGGGCGCACTTTCTGCCAGCTCTTCGAGGACCGCGTTGCCCACTTTGAGGGTGCGGCCTTGATCCTGAGCAAAATAGAGGGGGGTGACTTGGTGTCCGAGGCGGCGGATGCCCTCGTCCGGGGCTTCTTGTCCCGAGAGCAGGCGCATGAGGGTAGACTTTCCGGCACCATTGGGGCCTACCAGGGCCACTTTTTCGCCTCGCCGGATGCTGAGGGTGATTTTTTTGAAGACCTGCTTGGTGCCGTAGGCTTTGGAGAGCCCGATCAGGTCCATGCTGATGTCGCCGGAGCGTAGAGGCTCGGGAAATCGGAAGAAGACCTTACGGGGCGGCTCGGGAGGTGGGGGAATACGCTCGAGCTTTTCGAGCATCTTGATGCGGCTCTGGACCTGAGCGGCTTTGGTGGCCTTGTAGCGGAAACGTTCGATGAAAGACTCGATCTCGGCGATTTCCTCTTGCTGGCGGGCGAAACTCTGCTTCCAGGTTTCGATGCGCAGGGCTTTTTCTTTTTCGTAGAAGGAGTAGTTGCCGTAATAGTCCACGACACCACCGTGGTCGATATCGGCGATGCGGTTGACGACCCGGTCGAGGAAGGCGCGGTCATGGGACACCAGAACGACCGCGTAAGTATACGTGAGAAGGTACTCCGCGAGCCATTCTCGCGCTTCGATGTCCAAATGGTTGGTGGGCTCGTCGAGCAGGAGCAGGCTGGGGCGAGAGAGCAGGAGCTTGGAGAGGGCCAAGCGCATCTGCCATCCGCCGGAGAGCTCTTCGGCCATGCGGGTCCAGTCTTCTTTGGTGAAGCCGAGACCTTGTAAGACCGTGCCGATATTACCTTCGATTTGATATCCCCCTGCGTTACGGAAGCGATCTTCGAGCTTTTCCGACTCCTCTAGGATGCTGGAGAAGCGTGGATCGTCGTGGGAGAGGGTCTCCAGCTCTTTCAGAAGCTGCTCTTGGCGTGTTTTGAGGCTCAGAATGGGCTCAAAGACCGAGCGAGCTTCGTTGAAGATGGTTTGGCCTGCGTGAACAATGCCTTCTTGGGGGAGATATCCGAAGGTGGAGGACTTGCCGATGTGGACGATGCCCTTATCCACTTCCTGAAGACCGCAGAGCACTTTCAGGAGGGTGGATTTTCCGGCACCGTTGGGACCGACCAAGCCAATACGATCCTGCGTGCCCACCTGCCAGTTGAGCTGACGAAAGATCTCTCGGCCACCAAAACGAAGGGAGACGTCTTCAAGGCGAAACATGTCAGGTCTTGCTCCGACGGAGAAAGGCAGTGGCTGCCTTACGGGTCTGGGGGTCTTTGGCCGTCATGGTTAAGAGCTGAAGGGCTTGGAAGAGGGTCTGCTTACGTGCAGGGGTTTGGGTCGAGAGTAAGGGCTCGAGCTTTTCCAATGCCTGTGTGGAGATCTCTCCAGACGGATGTTCTACGAGACGACAGAGTGCTTCAAAATGTTCGGGATAGCCGTATTTTTCGATGTACTCCTTGCCGACCGCTTCGAGGGTCGATGGGGTTGAGTTCAGTAGTTTTCGCTCTAAGCCTTCTTTGCCGGGGTTGGCGAAGAGGGCTTCGGCGGCGGAGAGTGCATTTTTGCGCTCTGCTTCTGCTTTGAAGCGGTTGTTGAGGCTGCCGAAGAGGGCATCGGGGCGAGGACTGGCGCTGGCTTGGCCGCTGACTGGAGAGCTGCGGTCGCGGCTGCGGTCTTTTTCGCGCCAGGAGAGGGGCTCACGCTCGGGTTTTTCGCGTTCTTGATGGGTAGAACGGCCTCGAATGGGACGGTCGTCATCGTCTAACAGCTTCCGTGGGGGCATTTTTGTGTCCTTCACCGTGAACGTCGTACAATAAACACAGCCAAAAAAAAACAAAACGGGGTCAAGGGGGCAGCGCCCTCTCAGCAAAAAGCGACCTAACCAAACAAAACGGGGTCAAGGGGGCAGCGCCCTCTCAGCAAAAAGCGACCTAACCAAACAAAACGGGGTCAAGGGGGCCGCTGCCCCCTTGCGGGTGAGTCTGAGAGGGCAGCGCCCTCTCAGTATCAGGGCTTCGGTATCTGAAGCAGCTTGCTGCTTCAGATGATGTGCTGAAAGGACGCTGTCCTTTCAGACTTAGGATTTTAGCTGAAAGGACGCTGTCCTTTCAGACTATCCTGCAAGGGGACAGTGGCCCCTTGACCCCTTTTTGTGGGGACTGGGTGTGAAATTTTAGCTGAAAGGACGCTGTCCTTTCAGACTATCCTGCAAGGGGGCAGCGGCCCCCTTGACCCCTTTTTGTGGGGTGAGTTGTGATAGTAAG
>JBJTQF010000226.1:0-6574 GCA_046075485.1 Myxococcota bacterium
GTGGTACGAAGCGGAAGCCTTTTGCCGGTGGATGACCCAGAAATGGTCGTTAAAGGAAGGAAGACGTGTCGTTCGCCTTCCATCCGAGGCGGAGTGGGAATACGCAGCGCGGGGGAAAGAGGGGCGACGTTATCCCTGGGGCAACGACGAGCTGACGACGGAGCGGGCGAACTTCCATGAGACGGGTCTGGGCCAGACCTCACCCGTGGGAGCCCTTCCGCTTATGGCCACACCGGAAGGGGTACACGACATGGCGGGAAATGTGTGGGAGTGGTGCGAGGACTGGTATGGGAAGTATCCTAATAGTGTAAAAATCAATCCGTCAGGCTCTCTAACTGGCTCCATCCGGGTGCTGCGGGGCGGTTCCTGGAGCATCGATGCGTCGGACCTCCGGGGGGCCGACCGGCACGGGGACGGGCCCTCGAACCGGTACATCAACGTGGGCTTTCGTGTCGTCTGGTCCGCTTCCCGTGGCGCGGCTCTGTAATCTGCCCTATACACTATACTATATTACTGCACCTTCGAGCGACAAGTCCCCGGGTTGTGTCGCCAGACGACACATCATCTTTCCCCTACGTTTCCGCACAATTTGCCATTCCGTGATAAACTGATACTTGTATCCTATGATTATATTTATCTTTTCCAGCGACTACATGACCTCTCAATTGTTCCTTCCCATGAGTGACAATCGAGCGACACTCACTTCCGCTGAGCGACACGTTTTGTCGCTCGTTTTGTCGCTCAATCGACAATCGCCTTCCCGCGAGTGCCACTCATGCGACACTCACTTCCGCTGAGCGACACGTTTTGTCGCTCGTTTTGTCGCTCAATCGACAATTGCCTCCCCGCGAGTGTCATTCATGCGACACGCACTTCCGCTGAGCGACACGACTTTGTCTGCGGTCCACCCCCCGCCGCACATGCGCCCGCCCGCACCCTATGAACCTGCCCCTCACCGCGCCGGAGTGTGCTGGACCAGACGACGGCGCGGTCGTCAGTTCACGCTCCTGCTTCAGCCAGCTTAAAATGAACTCCCCCCACGCCAGGAGCAGGGCTCGCAGCATTCGCTCCGCCAGTCGTGACAGCTCAAGAAAATGTGATTCCTCGCATGTTATGGGATCAGCGTGAATTCAGAAAAGATGCGCTGGCGGGAAGATTGTGCTTGCAGAAGAACAGACGTTATAGAAACATGCGGATAGAGGTAGGGTGTGGAAGGTCCACACCCACGTATGCCTCACCGCCCCCTCTCCGCCCAATGCTTCAATGCCGAGGGGAGAGGGAGCGGCTTCACTCCATGCGGAGCACGATGAACGTAAGTGGTCCTGCCTCGAGCCCTCACTCCACAAACGACCCAGCCCCTGCATCGTAGACACGCCCCGAGGCCGTCGGCTTACTGCCCGTCAACGTGCCATAAAAGAGCTTGATCGTACCACCATTGCTGGTACTGGCACTGCCTCCTCGAGAGCTGATCCGTCCGCCCGGCGTCCCCGAGATGGCCAATGTGCGCGCCTCGAGCAACACGCCGCCGCCGGCACCCGCTCCGCCCTGAGCGCCTTGAGAAGCACCGCCCGAGTCATACGCACCACCTCCACCTCCTGCTCCATTGGCCAACACACGAGCGTTACTGCCGATGGTCAACGTGTTGTAGGCGTAGAGCAAGATCGAGCCTCCGCCCGCGCCCCCACCACCACCGGACGCCTCCTGGTATCCACCGCCTCCGCCTCCACCGCCACCGCCGAGGAAGAGCGAGCGATCTGTGGAGGTATCACCGTTAACACCAGCTCCCCGATATCCTCCAGCCCCCCCCACTTGTCCCACGCGAGAGCTGTTGAAGTTGGCCGCCCCCCCCGCCCCCGCGTAAAGACCTGCACCTGTGGCACCATTGCCCGTGTCTCCGCCTCCAGCGCCACCGGTGCCACCACCACCACCACCGCCGGCCTCGGAGTCTGTGTTACACCACTGAGAGCCGCCACCACCGCCGCCGCCATAACCACCACCTCCACCACCGCTCCAGTTGTCACAGCCCGAGACCCCCAAACCGCCACCGGCTGCAAATTCCCCTGCACCAGCGGAACCGGGGACACCTGAGCTGGCATTTCCACCCACGCCGCCCACTTCGGCCACCGCCCCATCTCCCCCATTTCGTCCTGCGCTGCCGGAGCACCCCGTGGAGCCGCTGCCACCTCCCAAAAGGGTGCCTGCGCCACCGGAACCGTGCGTGCCAATACCACCGGCGCCCAGGGGTGAACCGCCTCCGCCCGAGCCCGCAAAGCTGGTACACTCGGAGTCTCCACCTTTGCCACCCAGCCCGCCGGACCCTCCATTGCCACGCTGACCGCTCGAAGGCTCTCCCGCTCCACCGCCGCCGCCGCCGCCATAACCTCGGCCCGAAGCAGAGATCGCACCTTCGACGGTGATGGTGTTGGCATAGACCGCCAGCCAGCCGTCTTGAGGACTGGTGACGGAGCTGGCAGAAGCACTCACCCCCGCCTGCACGTTGTTCACCTTGCCAAAGCCTTGAACGCTCACCGTGAGCCCGGCAGCAATTGTCACCGTCTCAAAATAGTGAGCACCATAAAAAGAGGTCGCACCCGACTGAGGCCAGCTCGCGGTAAAACCTCGAGTGAGCCCTGTGCTGGTGCCATCCCAGGTGGCGGCCTCGGCGACACGCACACCATTGGAGCTCTTCGGCGCACCCACCTGACTGCCGTTGACCGGCGTCACCGTCACGTAGTACGTCTTGCTGCCACTCCACGCTCCCTCGAGGGAGAGCCCAGTGGCGGTATAACTGGTCACCGCTCCCACGGACGTGCTGGCCAGAACATCCGAGCCGCCTGCCGTGGTGCCAATGGCCACACGATAGCCGGTGGCACCGGTGGAGGCGCTCCACGCCGCTTTGATGTACCCTTGCCCGGTGGTCACGGGCGTATACTGATACTTGAGATCCGTTCCTGCCGTCAGCGAGCCATCCACCACCGAGCTGATCCCACAGGTGCCTGAGGTACAGACGGTGCAGCTTACCTGGGACTCATCCACCTGCCCGTCGCAGTCTTGATCGATGTCATCACATACTTCCTGAGCAGCGGGGTTGATGGCATTGCTGCTATCGTTGCAGTCTCCGCCCACCGTCGCGTATCCCGAAGGTTTGCTACAGGCTTGAGTGGTGGAGCTGGAGACACCATATCCATCGGCATCGGCGTCGAGATAGTAGGTGGTCTTCACCCCTTCGTCGATGGTGCCGTTGCAGTTGTCATCGATGTTATTGCAGCTCTCGGAGGCGCCCGGTTTGACACTGCTGCTGCTGTCGTTGCAGTCTCCGCCGACGGTGGCATATCCAGAGGGCAGGGTGCATGCTTCGGTGGTGACCGTGCTACCGTATCCGTCTCCATCGTTGTCTTGATAGAAGGTCGTCTTGACCCCTTCGTCGATGCTCAGATCGCAGTCGTTGTCGAGTCCATCACAGAACTCTTGCGCGCCGGGGTACACACCCGCGCGGGAGTCATCGCAGTCGGTGCTGTTGGAGACATAGCCACTGGGTGCGGCACAGGCTTGTGTGGTCTGGCTGGCGTTTCCGTAGGTGTCTCCGTCATTGTCTTGATAGAAGGTAGATTTCACATTCTCGTCGATGGCACCATCACAGTCGTTGTCGAGGGCATCACAGGCTTCGGGAGCGCCGGGGTACACCTGCACGCGGGAGTCATCGCAGTCGGTGGCATTGGAGACATATCCGACAGGCACGGAGCAGGCTTGAGTGCTGACGCTGGCATTACCATAGCTGTCCTTGTCGGCGTCTTGATAGAAGGTGGTCTTGACTCCTTCATCGATGCTATTATCACAGTCGTTGTCGATGGCATCGCAGAGCTCGGTGGCACCTGGATACGCGGTGGCGGTGGTATCATTGCAGTCGAAGTTGTTGGTGACCAGTCGGCTGGAGGGTTTGCAGGCCAGCTCGGTCTTGCTGGGATCCCCGTAAGTGTCTTGATCGGCATCGACATAATAGAGGGTTCGGTCGATGGCATCGGCATCAACCACACCATCGCAGTTATTATCGATATCGTCACATACTTCCGATGCATTGGGGGAGATGCTGGCATTATTGTCGTTGCAGTCGGTGCCTCCGGCGGAGGTCGAGCTCACCCCATCACCATCTACGTCCACCAGATCGGCCCCGGAGCAGTCTTGATCGATGCTGTCGTATGGGATCTCGATGGCGGTGGGATGGATGTTGGGATTGTTGTCGTTGCAGTCATTGCCGCCGGTGGAGGTGCTGTCAAAGCCGTCCAAGTCCACGTCCGTCAGATCTTTTCCAGAGCAGTCTTGATCGATGCCATCGTAGGGGATTTCGCTGGCTCCTGGATAGACCGTGTCGTTGTTGTCGTTGCAGTCGTTGCCATTGGAGCCTCCGGCATATCCATCTTCGTCCACATCGGTCAGATCAAGTCCTGAGCAGTCTTGATCGATGCCATCGTAGGGGATTTCACTTGCGCCGGGATAGACGGTGCCGCTGTCGTCGTTGCAATCTCCGGTTTGTTCGCTGTAACCATCACCGTCGTCGTCGTTGGAGCTGAGCCCTTCGTCGATGCTGCCATCACAGTCGTTGTCTTGATCGTCTTCAAACTCGGGGGCTCCCGGATAGGTGAGCACACTGTTGTCATTGCAGTCGCTGCCTCCGGCGGCAGTGGAGGGATAACCATCACCATCCACGTCCGTGAGATCGCCGCCTGAGCAGTCTTGATCGATGCCATCGTAAGGGATCTCGGTGGCTCCAAAATAGATCCCCACGTTGTTGTCGTCGCAGTCTTGACCGCTGGCTTGGGTGGATGCTTGACCATCTCCATCCACATCGACCAGATCACCGTCTGAGCAGTCTTGGTCGATGCCATCGTAGGGGACTTCGGTTCCAGCCGGATTTTGTCCGGGCGCTTGGTCGTTGCAGTCCGTACCGGCGCTGCCTCCGGGATATCCATCTTCGTCTACATCGATGAGGTCTCCGCCTGAGCAGTCTTGATCGATGCCATCGTATGGAATCTCGGATGCGGTGGGGTAGACATCGGCTTTGTTATCGTCGCAGTCTGCGCCCGATGCTCCACCTTGATAACCGTCTCCATCCACATCGGTGAGGTCGAGTCCAGAGCAGTCTTGATCGATGCCATCGTAGGGGATTTCTTCCGCTCCGGGGTAGACTTGACCGGTACTATCGTTGCAGTCTCCTTCGAGCTCGGAGTATCCATCTCCATCGTTATCAACGGAGTCGATGTCTTCATCGACTTCTCCATCACAGTCATTGTCCTTGCCATCGGCGATCTCATCGGCATCAGGATGGGTATACTGTTCATAGTCATTGCAGTCTTCACCTTCTCCCGAGGGGCCATCCCATCCATCCTGATCCACATCGGTGAGGTCGAGGTCATCGCAGTCTTGGTCGATGCCATCGTAGGGGACTTCTACAGCGCCGGGATAGGAGTTTTCGTCGTTGTCGTCACAGTCTCCTTCGCCGAGGGAGAAGCCATCTTCGTCCACATCCTGTTCGGGGGTGATGGAGGGGCTCGGCGAGCTGGTGAGCGTGGGTGGCATGGAGGGAGGAGGGGTAAGGGAGTTGTTTGGGGTGGCGCTGGAGCCTCCCGGGGTCTCGGTGGGCTTGGGGGTGGAGGTCTCCCCCGGAATGGTGGGAAGAGGGCTCACGATGGGGGTTTCAGGCTCATCTGTACAGGCGTTGACCACCAAGCTCAGTCCCAACCAGAGAGAGAGCCACCGAGGTAGTGGGGGTGCTGAGCCGGTAATAGGGTTCTTCGACATAGGCGCTGCTCCTTTTGCCCGCATGAATTCCGCTGCGACTGCTGCTAAGATTCCAGTGTAATCTAAAGGTAAACGAAGCAGAAGCAGGATGTGCTACCGAGTTCAAAAAGGAGAGGGAGGAGGAGGAGGGGAAAGAGGAGGAGGGGGAGCTGTTGGGGTGGACGTAAACTCCATTTAACACCGCGCCGCCGAATCCGCTGCTCGCCGGGTCGATATAATTTCGTTGATAGCTCTAAGTGCCTATGTTTTGGCGCCCCAACCCGGGCTCACGGTCCTAACGGGGCTTGGGTGAATTGTGCGGCCCCTCCTTTTGCTGAACCAATACAAGTAATCATGGACAAGATTTCGCTGGAAAATTGCGACAAAACCGGATTTTTGATGCAATATTTAGAGAGGAATCGTGTCTTTTCTGGCGATATAATCGGAAACAGGCCAAAATGAATGAAGGGCCGACCAACATCTAGCTTGGTCGGCGACATTGAAATTATTCCTGGATCAGGTTAGCAACGTGAAAATCATCATTGTAGAAACGAATTCGATATTCCTGCCCTCAATCGTAGCATTGGGAAGGCGGTTTAGCGCGACACTTGGCCACTTTCCCGCAGGCGCTTTTGAGGATGCAGCGCGGGCAAAAACCATCCTTGCTGCGTTAATTGACGATAAGTTAGCTGGCTACTTACTTTACCGAGAAGTCCCCACCCACAGGCGAGCATCCATCGTTCACCTCTGTGTGGATCCAATGTATAGAACCTTGGGGATCGGCAGGGCATTGGTGGAG
>JBJTQF010000227.1:0-16016 GCA_046075485.1 Myxococcota bacterium
GCAAGGAGCCTCCCGCCCGCGCCATGCCCAGGGCCAAAAAAGCCGCGCTGCGCTCGTCGATCACCGGATGCACCTGAAATCCACCGTGGGCCAGCAACGCGGTCACCAGCGGCGTCGAACGAGACCCCGGGCTGAGCACCACCTCCCGCACCCCCGCATGATGCAAGGTGCCCATCAGCAGCCGAAAAAACTCTGTCTGAAGGTTGATCAGGCTCACACATCCACTCCCAATGCCTGGAGAATGGCCCGCTGTTTGAGGGCGGTCTCCAGATACTCTTTTTCAGGCACCGAGTCCCTCATGATGCCCCCACCGGCATACAACCACGCATGCGCTCCCCGCAAGAGGCCCGAGCGTAACGCCACCCAAAACTCACCATCCCCCGAGGCATCAAAAAATCCGACAGGACCGGCATACCAGCCACGCGAGACCGGCTCCAGCGCCCGAATAAAACGGAGCGCCTCCCGAGACGGCACTCCTCCCACCGCAGGCGTCGGATGCAGCGCCTGCACCAGCTCCAGCACATGCACCCCCTTCTCCAGCCAGCCCTCAATTGGGGTATGCAGGTGTAAGACGTGGCGAAGCCGACGAATTCCCGGCGTCTCGGGCATGTTCAGCCGCGTACAGTAGGGCTCCAGCGCCGTGCGGATCTCCTCCACCACCACCCGATGTTCGTCCAGATCCTTCTCGGAGCGCAGGAGCTGATGGGCCGCATCCTCCTGAGTGGACAGGCTCGAGCCCGCCAGGGCCTCCGTGGTCACCCGCGAGCCACTCCGCCGCAAGAGACGCTCCGGGGTCGCCCCCAAAAAGGTGGCGTCTCCGTGTTTGAGAGCAAAAATCGTACAGGTCGGAAAATCTTGAATCAGCCGGGTCAACACCTCCACCGTCGAGAAGGGCGTGTCTCGGGTCACTTCTGCTCGACGGGCCAGCACCACTTTACGGAACTGTCCGGCACGGATGGCTTCGCGCACCTCCTCCACCATTGGCTTCCAGCGCTCCAGCGGGAGCTGCTGCACCTGCAACCGAGGGGGATCCTCCTGCTGCATCGGAGAGATCGAACGCAGCCGACTGCTCTCCCGTGGAGGATGTTTATCGCGCCCGTGTTTTTCCGTGCCGTTTCTGTCAGCACTGAACTTGTCAGTGCTGAACTTGTCAGTGCTGAACTTGTCAACGCCGTATTTATCGCCGCTCGCATGCGTCAACAGCTCCAAGCGGGTGCGCCAGACACGATATTGACGGAGCGACTCTTGCAGCATCTCTGCCTTCAGCAGCTCGGTGCCGGTGCCGTTCCAGGTCAGGCAGGCCGAGTTGCCATCACTGGCATACACCCAGCGCGCCAGCAGAAAACGCCCGTCCCCAAATCCTTGCCAGGGGCCATCGTGCGCACCCTCCACGTCAAACGCCAGGCCACCAAAAAGGCGCGGCAGGAGCGGCGAAGTGCCCTCCAACGCCGCAGATGCCATCGTGGTCGGAAAAGGCAGTAGGTCTCCCGCACGGGCGATACACGCGGGATGCACACGCACCCGAAGCTGCTCAAAGAGCTGGGAGGCCCACTGCTGAAGCTCTTGCAGGCGCTCCGGTCCCGTCAAAGTCCGGGCACACACCATGCCTTCCCCGACCAGGCTCCAGGCACCGGGTGGATGCCAGAGCAGCTCGAGGTCTTCTCCCAGGGCTTCGACCACCCGCGCCACCCCCACCACCGGCGCAGGCAACGATACCGAGAGCAGACCGGGCTGACCCTCGTGGGCTTGAAGAGACTGTGCAAAAAAACCCTCCACACCCGCCTCACGCTCCATCAAATCCGGTCGAATCGGAAGTGGGTCGAGGGGAGGCATCCAAGCAGCGTCTCTCATGCCATCCTCCTGCCGGGGGTGGCCACAAAAAGCTGGCAGGAGCCAAACATCAGCGGCAACACCTCCAACACGTCGAGTCCAGCGGCCCGCATGATGGCTGCAAAGGCTTCTGGCTGCGGAAATTGCGCAATCGACTGCTGAAGATAGCGGTATTCACGGCTTCCCGAGAGCAGGCCCCCAATCCGAGGCACCAGGTGATGGATATAAAAACGAGCGCCCAGGGCCAGCAGGCCATGTTGAGGCTCACTCAGCTCGAGGATGCAGATCCGTCCGCCCGGTTTGACCACCCGCGCCAGCTCGCGGAGGGCTTTGGACCGATCCGGCACATTCCGAATGCCGAAGGCCATACACGCCGCATCAAACTGAGCCGCTTCAAAAGGCAGGGCCTGAGCATCCCCTTGCTCCAGCCGGATATGAGGCTGAGCCCCTGCGTTTTGCACCTTCTGCTCTCCCACGTCGAGCATCTTTCGAGAGGGATCCAGACCCACCACTTGGACCTGTGGATGCAGCCGATGGACCAACAAGGCCATATCCGCCGTGCCCGTGGCCAGATCCAAGACCTGCGCATCCGGTTGAAGGGCCATTTTGTGAATGGCGAGCTTTCGCCAGCGCATGTCCACGCCGAAGCTCATGATGCGGTTGAGCAGATCGTAGCGGTGGGCAATTGCGTCAAACATGGCACCGGAGCCGAGATTCGGAGTTGCCCCAATACTCCGCACCGGTAGACTTGAGGGCTGTGATTCGCTCATGGCAATCTCCCGTTGGCAGCAGCCAGCTCTTCTTTTCGGTGATGCAAGCGCATATGTCCCTTCTGGATGCCTTCTCCTGAGAGGGCTTTTAGAGCGGCCAAGTTGGAGGCCAACCCCGCTGAGGCCATGATCACCGCCAGGTCACGGGCATCTTGAACGCGGGCCAGCTCAAACGCCGCGCGCACGCCTGGATGCACCTTAAACAGTCCTCCCGCCGTGCCCACTGCCAGCGGCAGCTCGAGCTTGCCTACCAGCCGGGTCTCCACCAACTTCCAGGTGGCAAGCGGGCGATAGCGTCCAGAAATGGAGGCATAAGCATGAGCTGCGGCTTCGATGGCCCGCCAATCTTGACCGAAGGCGGTGGCTGCCGCGTCCATGCCATTCATCACCCCTTTGTTGTGGGTGACGGCCCGCAAGGTGTCGAGCTCGGCAAACCGGCTGGCCCGTGCAATGCCGAGGGCAGCGTCGAGCCCACCGAGGACCTCCGCCTCTACCTCCGCGTATACCCGCACTTTCCGGCGTAGCGGGAGATTGGTCAGAATACGCAGCCCCATCAGCCCGCCGATCCAGCTCTGAAGCAGCGGTGCCACTGCTTCTGCTACCGAATCGACGATGTTGGCCCCCATCGCGTTGCCGACATCCACATGCAGATCAAACACCACCACCCCTTCGGCGGCGTCGAGCACACGGGCATCCATGTCTCGACAGCCTCCCCCACGCGCGACCATGCGGGGAATGGCGGCGTCTCCGGCTTCGAGCACTTCGGCTTGCCGAGAGAGCACCAGTGCCACCGCCTCTGCCGGATTTGGAACGGCGTCGAGCTGCACTTGTGTGGTCATGATGGGGGCGGTGGCTTCGCCTCGAAATCCGCCACAGGAGCGGATCATACGAGCGGCACTACTGGCGGCGGCCACAATCGAGGGCTCTTCCACCGCCATCGGAATCAACACGTCACGCCCGTTGATGTAAAAGTTGGTGGCCACGGAGAGCGGCAGGCTATGGCAGGCGATCACGTTCTCGCTCATGCGGTCGGCGCTGCTGAGGGGGAGCCGTCCCCCTTCTTCTAAAAACGCCAGGGATTCTGCCGAGAGCACCTCGAGCCGCTCCAGCACTTCGAGGCGCTCGGGTAAGGTGCGCTGGTAAAAGCCTGAGAGTCGGCTGGTATAGGCGGAGAGGTTGAGCGGTTTCATCGACATCGTGTCCTCACTTTTCACGCGAGATCGTGGCCATCACCACCGTTTCCAGCGAAAAACGAGCCCTTCCTTCGGGGAGATGTCGGAGGGCGCGCAGGGCTTCTTCGGCTGCTTTGAGGGCCTGCTCGCGACAGGCTTCTTCGGCACGCGCGGCGTGGAGTGCTTCCCGGATGCGCTGTGCCAGCGGTGCGGCGACCGGTGCTTCAGGATTTTCGGCCAAGACTTCGGAGAGGGTGGCCGCCAGTCCAGGGTTGTGCTCCAGGGCCACGATCAAGGGGAAGGTCATCTTACCTTCGCGGAGGTCGGTAAAGAGGGCTTTGCCCGTCACAGCCGGATCTCCGGTCAGGTCCAGCAGGTCGTCGATGAGCTGAAAGGCCAGCCCAAGCTGATTGCCAAACTGCTCCAAGTGTTGGATGGCGCTCTCGGAGAGTCCTGCTGCACGGCCTCCGGCCATCATCGCCCAGCGAAAAAGGGAAGCGGTCTTGCCTTCGATCACCTGAAAATAGGTCTCACGGCGAGCGTCGAGCCTGCCGCGTAGCTCAAGCTGGAGGGCTTCGGCGGCGATCATCTCGTCGATGATGCCCAGGAGCTGATCCAGCATGCCCGGAACATGGGCCTTGCGTACCCGCCGGAGGGCATCGATCAGCAGCCAATCTCCGGCAAAAATGGAGGCGGCATTGCCATAGACCATGCGGGAGGTCGGCTGGCCTCGCCGCAGATCGGAGAGGTCGATCACGTCGTCGTGCAGCAGGGTGGCGCAATGGACTTCCTCCACCGCCACGGCGAGCTGGCGCACCGGCTCCGGCTCTGCACGGCCCAGCTCGGAGGCCAGAACCACACACAGGGGGCGGAGCCGTTTGCCCGGGACGTTTAAGATCTGAGCAGCGGCCAGGTCCACCACGTTCCGATCTTGTGGCAGGGCTTGCCAGATCTGCTCAAAAACTTGCAGCTCGTTGACCACGAAGTCTGCTAAGTCCGCCAACCGGCTTGAGAGGCTGGCGGCTCCTTTCGCGCCTGCCAGCGACGACAGACGGCTGAGCACAAGCTGCTCGTTTACCAGCGGGGCTTGAATAGAAGGGCTGCGCATGGTTTCGTTTACGTGCATGTTCATCCCGAGGGGCAGAGCCCTTTAGTCGTTGGTTGCCAGCTCGCGCACGGCAATTGGATCGACGGTTTCCCCATCGATCACCGAGTGGATGGCCAGTTCGACCATCGTGGCGAGCATCATCAGTCGATGGATGCGCTCCAGAATAAACTGGAGACGCTCGGCCTGCCGTCCAGTGGAGAGGGCTATCAGGCGGTTGAGCATCTCTTCGGTGTTCTGGAGGGTGGCGGAGGCATCTTGCAGCAACACCAGCTCGCGCTCACGCAAGACACGGGTGATGAGCTTCCAGATGCTGGTCTCCACCTCGTAAAAATCGCGTCGTTCTCCCGGAACCCAAGTTCGGCGAATGGCCCCCCACCGTTGCAGCTCGGTCAGGGTCATGGAGACGGAGCCCGTGCTCATGGTGAGCAGCTCGCCGAGGTCCGCCGCACTCATGGGGTCTGGCGACATATAGAGGATGGTCCAGAGCCGCCCGACGGAACGTTTGAAGCCCCAATATTCCATCAAAGTGCCGATGGTCTCGGCGACCTTAAGCTGAACCTGGAGCAGACCAATCTCATCTTCATGTCGTTGAACCATAGGGCCCTCGCTACAGCACCAGTTTTGATGTTTCAATATAATTTGAAAGTTCCGAACCGTCTAGCACTTTCAAAAATTTTATCGAAAGACACGGTGTCGTCGGCAGGCAGGCTCACGCATCGCGCTGGCAGGAAAAAGAGAGGATGTTAAGACGGGACACGAGGCGGGACAATCGGCGGGACACAAGGCGGGACACAAGACGGGACACAAGACGGGACACAAGACGGGACACAAGACAGACGGGAGCCTAACGCGGCGACGCTCCCACCTCCACCGGTGCTCCCGGACGACTCACCCAGTCGGACCAAGAGCCCACATAAAGCCGAGCACCCAACAGGCCCGCGTGCTCGAGGGCCAAGAGGTTATGACAGGCCGTCACCCCAGAGCCACAATAGGCAATAACCTCCGGTCCCGCTTGAATTCCCGCCTCTGCAAAACGCGCCCGCAACAGCTCCGGTGACTTAAAACGTCCCTGCTCCAGGTTGCCCATAAAGGCCAGGTTCAGCGCACCCGGAATATGACCAGCCACCGGATCGATGGGCTCTTGTTCTCCTCGGAAACGCTCGCCGGCCCGGGCATCGATCAGCACGGTCTCGGGAGAACGCGCCGCCACCTGCTCCGCATCCACCCAGCAGGAACGGTCCAGCCGACGGGTGAAGTGCCCCGGCTCCACCCTCACCCCACCGGCTTCGAGGGGAAATCCCGCCTGCGTCCAGGCTTGAATGCCGCCCTCCAGCACCCACACGTTAGAATGTCCAAAGGCTCGTAAGGTCCACCACAGGCGACCGGCCACGGATCCGGCGGTGTCGTCGTACACCAGCACCGAGGTCTCGTCGGAGATGCCCCGCTGCTCCAACAGCGCGCGCAGCTTTTCTTCCGAGGGGAGCGGATGGCGCCCTCCCCCCGCCGCTTTATCTGCCAGCTCGGTGTCCAGATCCACAAAGACGGCACCCGGAATATGCCCCGTCTGGTACTCCTGCCGCCCTTTGGGGGGTGCCATCAAACTCCACCGACAATCCACCACCCGCCAGGTTGGATGGCCCAAAAGCTCATGCAAGGCTTGAACCTGCATCAACGGAGAATGCGGATATGACATGGATGACCTCAATGTGTGTGATGTTTGCGGAAGGGCGATGGTCAGAAGGAAGCAGGCAGAAGGAAACAGGCGGAAGGAAGCAGGCGCAAGGAAACAGGCGTGGATTATTGTGCCAGTTTGGTGCAGTAGTCAACGTTCATGTCCACTGCCTCCACCCCTACCGTTGAACCCGCCCGGATCACAAACTCACTCGGCCCCACTTCGGTCTCGTCCTCATACCAGTCGTAAGTATACCCGAGCTGAGTCCACGGATAACCACCTTCTCCGTATGAGCTGGCGGCCAGATTGTTGATCCAGTCCATGTGAACGCTGTCCGTGCCCTCGGGGAACTCCAGACCACAGACGGTGTCGGTGATCTCCGCATCCTTGCAGGGTCGGAACATATCCTCGTTGTTGACCCACAGGCTCACAAAACGAGTCTTGCCATTACCAGGAGGCAAGCCCAGGAGCTGCTCCAGACGCAGGCTGAGCGCCTCATCCGTCAAACCCGACTCCAGGCAGAAATTCTGCACAAACGGAAATGCCGTCACCCACACTTCTCGGGTCAAGGTGGTATCCTGTCCCACCAAACCGTCATATCCGTTCCAGCCCGTCCAAGTGACCATCTTCACCCGACCGTCCAGCCACAGCAGCTCCGGGTTGTCTTCGGCGATGCGCACCAAGCCGTCGTAGATCTCGGAGGCTTCGGGCAACGACGCATCATCCACCGCCGCTTGATACACCCGCTGATCAGCCGTCGGGGTGGGGGTGGCTGGCGCCATCGTCGGGGTGGCTGGCGCCATCGTCGGCGTGGCAGGCTCTTCCGTCGGCGTCGCAGGGGCCATCGTCGGAGTCGCCGGGGCCATCGTCGGGGTTCCAGGCGCTTCCGTCGGCGTCTCAGGCCACGGTGTTGGGCTCTCTTCCGTCGTCGAGCCACTGCACGCCACCAAGCTGGTCATGGCCAGCAGGCCCATCCAAGAGCCGTTCAGGATCCGATTAAAAGTACGCATACGCTCGTCCTCTCGCTCACGTCCATCTTCGCTAGAGCATGCGCCGTCGTTGAGAAGGGGCATCACATTCAGGGGTCCAGCGTGTTCATCGCAGGCAGTGTAGGGAGGGAGGCAGGCATCGTCAAGCTAAAAGCAGGACATATCCTGCCTAGCAAGAACAGATCCCATTTATCCAGCATGCTTGGCTCTGTTCTTGAAGATGTAAAACAAATAGATAAAAGATGGCACCAGCACCAGGGAACCCACCCCCAGCACCCATAAGGTCATGCGCAATACCTCCGGAGGTGCCGCCGCCGCGTGCAGGCTCAGGTCCGGCACAATCAGCCACGGAAGCTGCACCCCAGCCCAGCCCAGCAGGATCAAGGCCACCTGCCCCACCGCCAAAAACCGCGCCCAGGTATAACGTCTCAACACCAAGCTCAGGATAGCCCCCAACGCCAGCACACCGGTCAAGAGCTGAAAGGGCAAGGCCCACCATGAGCTCAGCAGCCCCTCGGCCACATGGGGCACCACTCGCCACGCAAAAGCCAACGCGACCCACGCCGACGCACCCACAAAAACCGCACTGCCCAGCGCTCGACGCCGAAAATCTTCTCGTAAGGCTTCATCGTCGGCTTCACAGGTGAGATATACCGCCGCCAGATAGGTACACAAAGCCAGGGTTAAAACACCCATGCTCAGCGCAAAGGGGGTGGCCCAGCTCGAGACAAAACCACTCAGCAGCTTACCCGAGCTCGGCTCCACCCGCAGGGCTCCCCCCACCACCGCACCCGCTGTTATGCCCAGGGCCAGCGGTGAGATCACACTCGAGCTGGCAAAAATCCGCCCCCACTGAGCCACTTCGTCGTCACCTCGAGCACCATAAGCACGAAAGACAAAGGCGGATCCCCGCAAGACGATCCCAAAGAGCAAGAGGGTGAGGGGAATATGCAGTCCGGTGGAGAGCGCCGCAAAGCCCTTCGGGAAACACACAAAGAGCAACACCACTACCAGGATCATCCAGACGTGGTTGGCTTCCCAGATCGGGCCAATGGCATGGGCAATCAGCTCCCGCTGAGCCTTCGCCCGAGGACCACGCGCCAACAGATCTAAGACACCACCCCCAAAATCGGCCCCGCCGGTCAGCAGATAGATCAACAAGGACAGCCCGATCACCCCCGCGACCACCAGCTCCAGGCCGGTTGCAAGCTCAGGCGAGAACATGACGCACCTCCTCCCCAGGCTGGAGCGCCTTCAGCTCCGCCTCGGTGGGGCTCTCAAACACCTGTCGGCGCAGGAGCCGCACCACCACCCAGCCCAGAAACAGGTACAACAGGCTGAAGCTGGTAAAAGTCACCCACAGTCCGGGCATCGGTGTCACCGCTTGAGAGGTCCGCATGATGCCATAAATCACCCAGGGCTGCCGCCCCACCTCCGTCACCGTCCAGCCCGCCTGAACCGCCAGAATCCCCAGCGGTCCCACCAGCACCACCAGCTTCAAGAAACGAGGGTCCACCGGCTCCGTCTTGTGCCGCCAAGCCAAAAAGAGCCCCAGCCCCCCCACCAGCATCAAGGCTGTACCACAGCCCACCATGATCTGAAAGGCTATATGCACCGGTGCCACCGGCGGACGTTCGTCTTTCGGAAAGGCTTTGAGCCCCTTCACCTCCGCATGGGGATCGGCAAAGGCCAGAAAACTTAAGGCATACGGGATGTCGAGAGCATAACGGGTGGTCTCGGTGGCCTCGTCCGGCCAGCCTCCCAGCTTGAGCGGTGCGGCCCGCTCGGTCTCCCAGTGCCCTTCCATCGCCGCCAGCTTCACGGGCTGATGATGGGCCACATGTTTGGCGCTCAGATCACCACTCAAGGGGATGAGCAACGCACTCACTGCGCCCACCATCCCGGCAAACCGAAAAGCCAGGCGATGAAATCGGTTGCCCGGCTCACGCAGGAGCATCCAGGCGTGAATGGCCGAAACGGCTGCTCCCACCGCCACAAATGCCGCAAGGGTCATGTGCAGCGCCTGCGTAAATGCCGCAGGGTTCAACATCGCCGCCACCGGATCCACGGTGAGCAGCTTGCCCTGGGCATCGAGGGTAAATCCGGCGGGGGTGTTCATCCAGGCATTGGCCGTCACCACAAAGGCCCCCGAGAGCGTGCCGCTGATGGCCACCATGACCCCCGCCGCCAAGTGCAGACGAGGTGAGAGCTTGTCCCAGCCATACAGGTATAGCCCCAGAAAGATCGCCTCCAGGAAAAAGGCAAACCCCTCCATCGAAAACGGAAGCCCAATAATCGGCCCCGCAAAGGCCATAAACTCCGGCCACAGCAGACCCAGCTCAAAAGAAAGCACGGTGCCCGAGACAGCACCCACTCCAAACAGAATCGCGGTGCCTTTGGCCCAACGCCGGGCCAATAATAAGGCCACCGGATCGCCGGTCTTCAGATGATGGCGCTCGGCCAACACCATCAACAACGGCATGGCCATGCCCACCACGGAAAATAAGATGTGGAAGGCCAAGGACATGGCCATCTGAGAACGTGCGGCAAGAAGGTCGGTCATACATCCTCCCGGAAACGGAGGCGGCAGGGGGTGCGGCAAGGTGGTGATGGGCATATGCAAATATGCCGCATCGTGAATCTAGTTTAGCCGCAACAGATGGGGGGAAGCCCCTGACCTCCAGCATCCACCAGAGGTCAGTGCAAGCGGCATGCCACTATTCGCCGCGCGCTGTGAAAAGCTGGTTCACGAAGACCTTGAGCAGATGTTCATTCATCTCCGGTGAGAGCAGATTCAGGAGCCGGTTGATCCCCGCCAGACGCTCCGGCAGGCGTCCATTCTGAATGCCCGCTAAGGCCAATAAGCCCTGGAAGGCTTCGGGCGGAAGGTTCGCCAGGTCGAGCTGCTGCAAAGCGGCCCCCAGCTCAGGGCCTGATGCCCCACTCTCCGCCCCTTGTCGCACCACGTCCACCGCTTCTCTTAGGTCATGCAGGAGTGTTTCCACCCGCTCCAGGCTCGCCGCCGTCACCGAGAGGTGAATATTCGGCTTGGAGCCCATATGTCCAAGCTGCGGCTGCACGTACCACTGCTTCTGACGCATCACGTCGGCCAGCTCAAAGACGTCCAGCTCGTCGCTGGCAAAGGCGATCAAGCTGGATTCTGGAGTGCCCAACACTTGCAGGCCCGGAATTGATTGGATGCCTTCCAACAGCAGCCGGGTGGCTTTGAGGGTGCGCTCGGCGATCTCCAGATACCCTTGGTCGCCCATGTACTGGAGGGTGGCCCAGGCCGCCGCAACAGGGCCTCCCGACTTGGTGCTCTGAATGGTGCTATTAATAATGGTATAGCCGGTCCAGCGTGCGCAGGCAAAGAGCTGATGTTGACGCAGCTCTTTGTTACGATACAGCACCACGGAAGCCCCTTTGGGCGCGTAGGCGTACTTGTGCAGGTCCATCGAGATGGAGGTCACACCCGGCACCGAGAAGTCAAACGGTGGGACCGGGGCACCCAGCCGCCGAAAATAGGGCAACAAAAACCCGCCGATACAGCCATCGACATGAAAGAGCAGGTCGTGAGACTGCGCCAGGGCCGCCAGGGCCTCAATGGGATCGATCACCCCATGCGCATATGACACCGCTGAGCCCACGATCAGAATGGTATTGGGGGTGATGGCTTGGCGAACCGCTTCAACATCTGCTTTATAGGTTACCGGATCCACCGGGACCAAAACCGGCACGACGTCCAGATAGTGAGCAGCTTTGTGAAAGGCCGCGTGTGCGGTCACGGGCAGGATCAGCTCCGGGCGCTGAATATGAGGACGGGTGGCGCGGGCAAAGTCGCGGGCGGTCTTCACCGCCAACATGCAGCTCTCAGTACCTCCCGAGGTAAAGTTGCCCACCACGTCGGGGCCACCGTTCAAATGATGGGCGGACATCGCCACCACTTCATTTTCCATCTGGAGCAAGCTGGGAAAGACGGTCGGGTCGAGGGCATTTTCATCCAAAAACATCATGTAGGCAGCCCGGGCAACTTCGGCCACGTCGGGGCGTCCGCTGTCGTAGACGTAGGCCCAGGTTCGGCCCCCGTGAGCGTTCAGATCGTGAGCACGATAGGCTTGGATGCGAGCATATAGTTCTGCTTCGCTGAGGGGGGAAGAAGGAATCTTCACAGCGCGTCTCCAGATGCAAGAGTGAAAAATGCCCGGTAGTCGTTTATGAAAGTTGGGGGAATATAGCGGATGACCGCTTGGATGACAATCTTTGCGGTGGATTCGACTCAAGAGAGCCTCGAAAGTTCCCAGCTCAGGGAAAACTCCGCTGTCATAGGATCTGTTCTGCCGGTAAAGGCAGCGGAGTACTGCCTTAGTCAGACCTGCCCGGTCCATTCAGCAGGTGCGCTTCTTGAATCTCGTAGCGGCTCAGCAGCGGCAGGCCCAGCAAACACAGTGCGGACGGAATTAAGGACATCACCCAGACCACACCCTGGAGTGCTTGAGGCGTCTGGGCCACCTCCACCCCTCCCGAGGCTTCTTGAAACCCCATCACCTGTAAGATAGCGCCGGCCACCAGCGCCCCTCCCGCCATACCAATGCCTTCGGTGGCAGTCCATAGGCCGGTAAAAACACCTTCTTGCCGCAATCCGCTGCGCTGACCTTCATATTGGATCACGTCGGTCAGCATCGAAAAAGGTAAGAGCTGAGAGCCTGCGTAGGCCACCCCCATGCCCGCCGTCACGACATACAACACCCAGATTGGAACCGAAGCGCCCACCAAAAAGATCAAGGTGCCCAGCGCAAATAGGCTCACCGACAATATATAGGTCAGGCGTTTGCCGATTCGCCGCGCCAGCTTCACCCACAAAGGCATGGTCAACATGGCAGGCAACACCAGGCAAACAAACAGAAGGGTCACGGTCTCTTCTCCACGCCCGAGAATGTAGCGGGTATAAAACGGAACGGCGGCCAGCACCACACTCACCCCACAAAAGACCAGCGCCGAGCCTCCCGCCAGACACAAAAAGGCTCGGCTCTTGAGTCCCGAGAGGCTCTCCCGCAGGCCGGGCAACAGCTCGTGATGGGCCAGCTCCTTGAGCGGGGCTTTGGCGGTCATCCAAAATGAGCCCAACATCGATGCGAGCAAGACCGCCGCCAGCACCAAACCCATCAGCCGATACCCCGGCTCTCCACCACCTCCCCACTTGACCAACATGGGGGCAAGCGCACCTCCCGCCAGGATCCCCGCCGTCATGAAGGCCATCCGATAGGACACGATGCGGGTGCGCTCGTGCGGATCGGGGGAGAGCTCCGCAGGCATGGCAATATACGGGATCTGAAAGAAGGTAAATCCCAGCGCCGCCAGCACATACAAAGCAGAGACGTAGAGTCCTCGCTGAGTGCTCGAGTCTAGGGCCGGTACGGTAAACATGGCCCAAAAGCTCAAAGGCAATAATAGAGCACCCGCCAGGAGCCAGGGCCGTCGCCTCCCCCAGCGCGAACGGGTCCGATCTGTGGCCATGCCCATAAACGGATCAATGATCACATCCCAGACTTTGGGCAAGAAGATCGCCGTGCCTGCAAGACCCGCTTCAATGCCCAAGACCTGGGTCATGAAGTACAGCAGCAACAGCCCCGGAACGGTGCCATACAGCCCCGTCCCCAGTGAGCCAAGCCCATATCCCACACAAAGTCCCGTGGAAAGGGGTGCCACAACCTGCTCTTTTGCCATCGACGACATGTGCTGAGGCCCATTGATTGCCATGAAACGCCTCCTAGTGCATCTCCAAACACTTTACCATGAGCCTCTCGCGGAGCCAAAGAGACTGATCGGTTGAAACTTTGGCAATGATATAATTTATTGGTTTTTATCGATAATTTTATATAGTCCCTTCAGAATAAAAGTGCTAACGTTCCAACAATAGCGTGTCTTACAAGCGATAGCCAACGAGGTGTAGCAACGCGCTTCATCCAACCGGCGCTTGGGCCCGTCCAATCTACGACGTTTGGCCACCGGTTTTGTATAACCTGATGCATGACGAGGGGTGCTCGCATGGATACCAACCGCATGAGCGAGAGCAGCAAACAAGAAGCTGAGCAGTCAGATCGCGGCGCGACCCGAGGTACAATCCAGCAGAGTGGGGATTGGGATGCGCAGGCAGGCGCGATGGCCACCCATCCGGGGTTATTTGGAAATGCTCCGCTCTATCCGGGTCTGATCCAGCAGCGTTTGCCCGATCCGATTCAACAGGATTTGGCACACCCCATCCAGTTTGACGGAGACGGCGACGAGCGGACCCAGCGCATTCAAGAAGCAGCGGCCCACGGGCTCTCGGGCTCTGCGGGTCAGCTCCCCCACCTCGATCAGATCCAACAAGCGTTTGGATCGCATGATATCTCCGGCATTAAGGCACACACAGACGGTCCTGCCGCAGAAGCCAACCAAGCAATGGGGGCCGATGCCTATGCCACCGGCGACCGAGTGGTGATGTCGGATACCAGCCTGCACACCGCTGCCCATGAAGCCGCACACATCGTCCAACAACGGGCGGGCCTCAGCCTCCCGGGAGGTGTTGGAACCGCTGGCGACGAGCACGAGCAGCACGCCGATGCGGTGGCGGATGCGGTGGTTCAAGGCAAGAGCGCCGAGTCGCTCCTGGATAAATACGGAAAAGGCAGCAGCAGCGGGGAGGCCATTCAGGGCTCCGGCCCCCTCAACGGCATCCAGCTCCAAGACGGCTCGGATCAGGATCACGACGACGACGACGAGGACGACGAGGATCAGGACGACGAGCCTGCCAGCGCCACCGCCGTACAAACCAAATCCAACGGCGCACTCCCCGGCCCGATCCAGCTCAAACCCGCGGACTCCGGCAAAAAGATCTCACCGGTTAAGCCGCAGCAAGCCATCTCCATCGCCAACTCAGGGCCCGCAACCACCCCCTCGGAAGGTCCAGAAGGGAACTCTGAGCTCGCGCTCCCCGAGAGCACCGCCACCCTCGACGAAAAAGCCGACGACAAGCTCAAGAAGCTCGAGGATGAGGAGCAGGCTGAGGAGCAGGCCAAAGAAGAAGCCGCTTCCGCCGCCGCCACCGCAGAATCCTCCGATACGCAGACCGGCAGCGGTGTGCAGACCAAGCCCAACAATGGCAGTACGCCCTCCAAACAAGCAGGGCCCAAAAAAGAAGCCGCCAAAGAGAAGAAAAAACGGCTCGGCTTCACCCCTCCGAAGGCCACCTTCAACGGCCTCAAGTTTGAGGGCATCGAGGGAGATGTCAACTACGAGATCTTCAAGCGCGAGATGCCCAAGAAAAAGCTCTTTAATATCGGACATTATTGGCCGTTCCCGGCCTTCCCCTTCGCGGGTGT
Source organism: Myxococcota bacterium (assembly GCA_046075485.1). GTDB lineage: Bacteria > Myxococcota_A > UBA796 > JAJRTE01 > JBJTQF01 > JBJTQF01. The sequence continues at coordinate 14,903 of JBJTQF010000227.1, forward strand.
GGATGTCAAAGCCGGCGGTGATGTCACCGGTGATGCGTCGGTGATGGCCAAAGGTACGTACAAGTGGGACTACGAAAAAAACCGCTACGAGTTTGAAGGTGCGCTCGAGGCAGGCTTCACCCTGACCTTGACCATCTGGATGCGGGGCGGTCTGGCCATCAACCTGGTCATTCAGAGTGGTGGTGTGGGTCTCGAGGCGTCGTCGTCCATCGAAGCCAAAGCGGGAGCCGCTGCCAAAGGTAAGATCTTCGTCGATGGCAATACCGGCAAGCCCGGCTTCGAGATGCCCCAGTTTGAAGCAGGCATCGGGGCCACTTGGAAAGCAGCGCTCGGCGTGGCCGCCTGGACCGAAGGCTGGTTCTACGACGATGTCTGGAAGTATACCTTCGCCGAGTGGACCATCGGCGAGCTGGTGGGCTACAAACTCAAGGGTGGCTTCAACGAGCAGGGAGCCTTCAACTACAATGTTGATCCGAACTCCGGCAAGTTCTTCTGGGGCAAAGCGCCCGACAACCCGGATAAATAAGGAGCATGCCGCCTATGATGAAGACTCACGCGCTCAAAGGCTTAAAATTCCAGCTCCCCACCTCCAACGTCAAAGTGTCGGAGGTGGGTGCTTCGGTGTACGCCGTCGAGCTGCTGGATGCAGCAGTGCCCGAGGGTCCAGCCGCTTGGATCACGATCTTTTTTCCATCCGCCGAGGCGGTGGCGGCTCAGGCCGATCCGCTGAGCTGGTTTAAAGCGTCGTATCTGGGCTCGGCCAAACCAGCGGAGCGCGAAGCTCAGCGGCTGCTGCTGGGTCAGACGGTCACGGGACATTTCCAGCAAAGCAAGATTCCACGCAAGCTCAACCTAGAAGCCTATCGTGTGGAGGTGCCCGGTATCGGCACGGTCTTTTTCGGATTCCGCCAGCTCCAGACGCTGGATCAGGCTAAGGCGGAGGCGTTTTTTAATGACTTTACCTCCAGCCTCAGCGTCTGACTCACCCCCTCGCCTGCCCTCCCTGCCCTCGCCTGCCCTCGCCTGCCCATGTTGAAGATTTTACGTTGATGGGCTCCGCGGGGGGGACTCTGTCCAGCCAAACGCGCCGCTCGTTCTCGAGGGTTTCGTTACG
>JBJTQF010000228.1:0-1329 GCA_046075485.1 Myxococcota bacterium
GACCGCACCATCTTTCGACGAGTGCAGCAGGAATTAGGCTCGCAGCTTCTGGATCAGTGCATGATCTTTGAGCGCCGGAAGCTGGCGCTGAATCAAGGTGCTCAGGGAGGCAAGCTGTCCCGTGTGGGTACAGCGGGTCAATAAGTGCTCCCACTGAAGGGAGAGGTCTTCACGAGGCAGCTCATTCAAGAGGAAGTTTAACCTCAACCACATCCGTTCTAGCTCTTTTGAGGTGAGGTGGGGCAGCACCAGGTCTTCCAAGTCCAGCCGTTCCTCCAGCGTCAGCGTTGGGCCGAGTGGCGCTGACGCTTGAGCCTTCCGCCCGTTCTCCCCCGAGGGTGTGCGGGAAGTCCGTCGCTGTTTTGCCGCCTGCTCCGAACGCTTGAGCGCCTCCAGCGACGTCTTCAGGGCCTCGAGCTGTGAGAACTCCGCCACCCGCACTTCTTTTCCATTAAATGCCAGTCCATACCGATGCAGTGTGGGGATCTCTTGGGACTCTAGCAACGTCTCGTAGTGTTTTTCCTCGAGCTGCTGGAGGGCTCCCACCACCCCTTCCAGCAGAGCTTGAGACTTCTGCACCACCTTCAGCTCCATCACCACCCCTGCCTGAAGGGGCTTTTTCGGGATGAGCTGGAGATCCGCTCGCCCCAATCCTACTTCTAGGTTGGATAACACGGTGTGACTGTCGCGCAGCAGCACCATCAGTCCCAGCATCAAGCCCTGGTAGAAGTGCTCGGGGGTCTTCCCCGCTCCGTCCATAAAGGAGGTGTATTTGCGTAAGATCTGCTCAAGCTGGAGCTGGAAGCTCGGCACATCTCCTTCCAGCACCGCTTTCACCAACCGCTCGGTGCCCGTTGAACCCAGTGTATTGCGGAACCAGTCCCGATATAGCTCATCGAAGATGGCTTCCAGCTCTCGGTTCACCAGCTTGAGCTTCACGTCCCAGTACACACCCACTTGTTGAGCTTCCATCGCCTTGAGATATCCGGCAAAGAGCATAAACCCGAACAGCTCGTCTACATTGCCGCCCAGCTCGCGGAGCTGGATGTTTTCGGAGACCTGCTTCTGAAGGGTCTGCCCTGCCATCAGCGTCTTCAGATCGTTGTGGATATGCGGGGCGTGTTTCAAGACCAGCCGATGCAGCAGCTCGGGAGAGCCGGACTTATGCCAGTACGGAATCAGCTCGTGGTATCTATCCGCAATACACGAAAGAGTGGACCAAGGATTGTAGATCTCAACGGGCTCTCGGGCCCCGAAGCGGTAGCCGTTGTACATGGCTTTGAGCGCGGGCATCAGCTCGGGACAGCCTTGTTCTACCGTGACCGCCTG
>JBJTQF010000229.1:0-1204 GCA_046075485.1 Myxococcota bacterium
GGTTGGGGATGGAGAGTCCATAGATGGCTTCTCCGCTGTCCATGACCCCGCAGACATCAGCCCGCAGATAACCGGACCAAAAGAGCAGATTAAAGAGTCCTTCCCGGTCACGTGCGAGATCTCCAAAGCTCAAGGCATCGCGGATGAGCTGCTGAACGGCCCCCCCCAGGAGCAGGCGCTCAAACTCCTCGGCCACGTCCCGAGTGGCCCTTCTGAGGAGCTGCTTGATGAGGGCATTTTCGCTGGTGTTGAGCCAGTACGGTTTTGGAAACTGTGGCTTAAACTCAAGAAAGTTGGTGAGAGACCAGGGGTTATAAATGGTGTGGGAGCCAAAACGATAGCCGTTGTACCAAGTACGGGCATCCTCGAGGCGCTGGAGCTGTTCTTGCCTTTCAAACAGAGCTTGAACCTCCGCCTCGGTGAAGCCGAAGGCGTCTGAAAATGGCTCCTCCATCATGGTACAGATCTTGATGTTGTTAAATCCGCTGAAGAGGCTCTCTTTGGCAACTCGCAGGATGCCGGTGAGGATGCCCTTGTGTAAGCTGTCATTGGTCTTAAGTCCGTTGCCCAAAAATACCCGGAAAAAACCAATCACCTCGTCGTAGAGCTGCTGGGCCTCAAAACGCTGGAGCTCCAGACGACTGCGGATGGGGCCATCTTCGAGACGGTGGATGGCCTCCTCGGTGAGCTCATTGGCTCGCACCCAAGCATCCTGGATGGGGGCATCGTACTCGTCGATGAGCACCAGCACCTTCTGCCCGGTGGCGCGATATAACCAGAGGGTGAGGCGTTGGAGAAGGAGACCCAACTGAGTGGGCGAGGCTTTAAGCATGAGGACAGCATCCAGAAGCGTCTGTTCGGCAGGTGCCAGGGCATCCAGAAGGTGCTGAGTGGAGCGGACCACCTCGGCGAGACGCTCTCCAAGCTGTTCCCACCAATCCTCCGTGTTCGTAAACCGCATGCCCTTAAAGTTCAGGTTGAGGGTCGGGTATCGTTGAAAGTGCGGCTCCACCTTTTGCCAGACGGAGTCCACGTACAGCCCACGAAAGAGCTCCCGCGCGGGAGGATCGGGGAGCTTGCCGGTGGGCTCCGGCACCGGGATGGAGAAAAACTCGCGGATCATGCTCAACGCCACGGTCTTTCCAAACCGGCGCGGGCGAGGGAAAAGAAGCACTTTTGCGGAATCGGCACAGAGCTGCTCGAG
>JBJTQF010000230.1:0-1331 GCA_046075485.1 Myxococcota bacterium
TTCAGAGCCGACGCCGGAAGGCTTGAGGAGGGCCAGACTCACCAGCTCATGGAGGTCTCCGCTCTGCCAAAAAACTTGAGGGGGTGGCTGGCACCTGCTCCCGCGCCCGCGAGCACGCCCGCCCCTGCGCCCGTACCCACCCCCACCCCCACGCAGGCCCCCACACCCACGCGAGACCCACTTTTACCCCAGACCTGGGAGAAGGCCCTGGCCTACTTCCTCCTCAAACACGCCCACATCGAGCTTCAGGGCATTCGTCGCACCGATGGCGCGGTTCGTTTGCCCCTCGAGCACGTCTACGTGGAGCTGCGGGCTGACCGGGCCGGAGCAACACACCGTCCGGCGCACGCGGATCCGCTCCCAAACGCCCAATCTGAGCACATTGAGGAGATGGATCGTACCCTCACGCTGCATGAAGCCCTCGCCCAAAGTCCCCGGGCCATCTTTGTGGGCGATCCGGGCTCAGGCAAGACCACCTTGCTGCGTTATGTCACCCGCATCTTGGCGGAAGGAGCCCTCCGTGGGGGCGATGCGGCGCGCCGTGCGCGTGAGCTGCTCAAGCTCAACGACGACCAGCCTGTGCCTTTCCCAATTTTTACCACCCTCGCGGACCTGGATCGTTGGCTGGAGGAGCGGGAGCTGAAACTCCACCAGCTCACCGGCAAGCTCAGCCAGGGTTTTCTATGCTCGGTGTTAGAAAGTGCGGGCCTGCCCCTGACGGTGCCGGAGCTTCAGGTGGTGATTGACGCCGGGCGGCTCATCGTGCTTCTGGACGGCTTCGACGAGATCCCCGGCCATCGAGAGCGTCAGCGGGCGGCCAAAGCGGTCTCCGAGCTGCTGGCGTGTTGTCCGAAGCTGCGGGTGCTGATGACCAGTCGGACCCGGGCCTTCGAGACCGACGTTCAGAGTGTGCTCTCGCAGCTTGAGCCCTGGCGGTTGCAGCCCATGTCCGCTGAGGAGCTGCTCCGCTTCCTGCGTGTCTGGTATGGTGCCGTACATGCACCCGACACGGCCTTGGGGGAGAAGGTGGCGCACGAGCTGCACGTCGAGATCCAGCAGCATCCCGAAGTGAGGCAGATGGCCACCACGCCCAACATCCTGACCCTGATCGCGATTCTGAAGCACAACCAGGCGCGCCTGCCCAAACGTCGAGTGGAGCTGTACCGAGAGGTGATCGACCTCTTTCTGGAGCTGAAAGACATCGCGAAGGGGCTGGACGATGTGTGGGAGGCGGAGCTGGGCATTCGTTTTGACTTGAGCGAAAAACGTCAGCTTCTGTCAACACTTGCCCTGGAGATGCATGGGGGAGGTGAGGCAGGACGCACGGTGCC
>JBJTQF010000231.1:0-22756 GCA_046075485.1 Myxococcota bacterium
GTTGGGTGCAGGGATGACGGAGGAGGTTTCCCGACAGCCTCATCGACTCGGGAGGGCCCTGACTAAAGTCCGACACTCAAGTGTCCTCGAGACAGGGATCCGTCAGTTCTAAATCGGCAATCCACCGGAAATCATCCGTATTGTGGGTGGCCAAACCGCAATCATGGCAGAGGGCCGTCGCCGCAGTAATGCTGTCTCCCAGGCTCATTTTGCGTTGCTGACGCAGGTGGATGGCCTGACGAGCGATGTCCGAGGTCAGTGGAAGGATTTCGACCGTATCGAGGAACCGTTCAAGCTCGATACGGGCGGAGTCGGTGAGACGATGATAACCCAACACCTCAATCTGGCTCACGATGGACACTGCAATATCCTCACGAATCAGGAACTGTCGTAGCGTCTCGAACTCGGGCCGACTGGCATAGATCACGAGGTTGCTATCGATTAGGATCATTCGGAGCGTCCGGTAAGCATTTTATCTCGGCGAAGCTCGCGCTGCCACTCGACGGGATCCTCGTCCGTAATTCCTCCGGCGCGCACTAATGCCCCGAGTGCCGCAGCGCGAATCGACGCTCTCGCGGACAACGCATCACCTGGTTCTGCCTCGAGCACCGTGATTTCCACGGGTATGCGTTCGTTTTCCAGAGCTTGAGGACGCCGTCCAGTCCAGACCACCTGATCGCCTTTTAGGATGGCGCGGTACGTTTGTAGCATGTTCGACCTCTCTAAAAAGTGATACGAGCGGATATAGGCTTTACTGCGTCCGGCGGAGACATGACTCATCATCAGAGTGAGCCTTTCAGCCTCGACCGAAGCCACGTCACAGACTCTTGCCAGTCCTGAGAAGGGTATTCACCCTTCTCCAGCCGATCCATCCGAGCCTCAAGCTCGCGCAGGCAGAGGGCCTCGCTGTCCTCATCGGCATCCTCGGGCTCGAGGCTCAGCAAGAGCTGGCAATTGAGCCTCGCTCGAGCCTCCAGGGGCAGCTCCATCGCGGTATGAATGACTTGTTCAGAGCTCGTATGCATCGCCGAGTGCTTGTCCAATCCCTATCCAAATTTTAGTCGGGTTCTCGGGCCATGTCTACCCGGGTCTCGAACAGGTTTCGTGTGAGTCCTATGCCCTCTCTGTAGGCGCTGTCTCTTTAAACCAAACTTATAGAGACAGGGCCGCTCGTTGGCGATTGAGGAGCGCCAACGGAACCATCGCATGATCACCCAATAAATCCACCGGGTGCATGCAGAGAGGACAGCGTCCGCTTTGCAAAAAAGAAGCGCAAAAAATCAAAACACGGGTCAAGGGATGGAATCCCTTGCAGGAAAGTCTGAGAGGACAGCGTCCTCTCAGTTAAAACAGGGTGCAGCAAGCTGCACCCTTTCCGAAGCCCTTTTTGAGAGGGCGCTGCCCTCTCAAGCTCACCCGCAAGGGGCCAGCGGGCCCCTTGACCCCGTTTTGTTGGGGTTAGCCTGCGTATTGAACGACGATCCACCCCGCAGAGTCGATGCGCACCCGATGACGCGAAATCCCCGCCGGACTCGACGTCGCCGCCGGTGCAGTCCCCAAAAATTGTCCCTCCCCCTCCACCGTGACACGCTCTCGCACAAACCCTTCCGGCTCCGCCAGCACCAGCCTTCCCACCCGCTCCGCCCCCGTGTTCACCTTCACCCGCAGTTGTCGGCGGCTGGCATCCCACACCTCCTCATCCACCACCGCCGTCGTCTGCCCCACATGGTGCGTCACCGTCACCACCTGCGGATATGCCCGCACCCGACGGAACAGCACCAGCGCACATTCATGCGGCTCCAACCGAATCGGGAGCTTCCCCCCCGGCTCCAGCCTCACACAATGATCAGTCCAGTATTCGTATACCAGCCAGTGCCCCTCCTCGAGCCCAAAATCCCGAGGCGAGAGCGCCCGTTCTTCCAGCGTATCCCCCCAGTTGATCCACGTCCCCAGCAGCTCCTGCGTCCCGTCCGCCAGCACCCGTGCGCGCACAAAACGCCGAGGCCGCTCCTCATCCAGCACCCCCAACGCAGTGGCGGGCGTACCTCTCACCGGCAACGCCAGCTCCGCCAGCCCACGACGCGCCACCGAGAGCTGCGTCAAGTCGTCACTCAACAACAACATGCCCCCGGTCAGACTCAGCACCGTGAGCAATGTGCGGACCTCCACCTCCGTCAGCGTGGAACGTTTCTCGCGCACGAGGAGACAGTCTGGGTCATTAAACCACCACCGCTGATGCAAAAAAGCGCGGGTCATGCTGTTGAGAATGGCCAGCTCCGCCGCCGGATGCCCATTCCCATTGGAGATAAACCCAAGCGCCTTGTCGTCCCACGCTTCTTTCACATCCGAGGAGATGCGCATGGCATCCACCACCCCCACACAGGGCAGAAGAGGCGCACCACAGCCCAACAAGAAAGCGTCTCCAATCGCCTCCCGGATGATCTCCAACCCTTGCCGGAATGCCTCCACCGGAGACCGTCGCCGGTCATGATGAAGCCCCGGCTGAAGCCCCGCATTCAAAAAGTCGATCTTAAAAAAGGTAAATCCATACTGCTTTAACGTGCCATAAACCGTTTTTAAGTGCTGCTGCACCCCCGGATGTGTCGGATCCAAACAATATACATGCCCCGACGTGAGCCCCCAGATCGGATGATACCCAAAGCTCTTCAGAGTGCCATCCCGCTCCTTGAGCAGCCAGTCTCGATGTTTTTTGAACACCTGCGACGAACGCTGCACCATAAAAGGCGCCGTCCACAACCCGGGCATAAAACCTTCATCCGCGATGCGCTTGGCCAACGCCTCCAGCCCAGACGGAAACTTTTGATTCACCGAGAGCCAGTCCCCCACCGCCGTCTGATAACCATCGTCGAGCTGCACACACTTCACCGGCAACGTCTTCCGGTTTTGCACCAGCAGGTCGAGGTTACGACGCAGCTCCCCCTCACGGATATCCGTATAATAATAGTACCAGGAGCACCACCCCGTCGGCACCGGCCCCTTCGGCACTCGAGCCCCCATCCGCTCCGCCACCGTGTCCGCATACCGAGGCAAGAGCCGCTCCCCCTGCTCGTCGTAGGCCAGCCGGAGCGCATCACCCTCCACCCCCGCCCCCGGCAGCAGATGCCGCCGCGAGAAGCTCAATCGTGCCTCCAACACCGTGGGCAGCCGCCGCCGAAGCGCAATCTCTCCCAGCCCCTGCTTGGCGCTCAGCCAGCCCACCAGGAGCGCCGCCGTACCTTGTGCCGGCTTCAGCACCGCCATCCAGGACGTGTGAAGCTCGCTCCAGCTCCCCCAATACGCCGAGCGCGTGTTCTGATTAAAGGTGCCCGCCGTATAAAACCGAGGCTGAGACAAGATCGCTCGACTGTCTCGCACATAGGCCGGACTGAAGGAGTTATACGCCAGCGGAAAAAAACGCCAGCCGGGATGCTCTCCCACCCCTTCGAGAAAAGAACCCGTCAACTGCGTCGCCTGCACGCAGAAGGCTTCGAGCTGCACCCAATCCGGCCCCTCGTGCGTGTCGAGCTGAAGCGACGGTCTCAGCTCCAGACCCCCGTCATGCTCTCCGTCATGCTCTCCGTCACGCTCTCCATCACGCAGAGAGATGTGCAGACCGAGCTGGACCCCTTCCACCGGTGCCGTCTCGAGCCGCAAGCTCGAGCCTTCAATCTCCGCTCGGGTGAGCGTCAGCGAGGGCAGGCTGAGGGTCTTTTCGGTCCCATCGGGCGTGTAAAAAATCCAGAGACAGGTCAGAGGCCCCGTCAACGAACGAGCCCCGAGGCTCAGCTCGAGCCGCTGATCCTCTCGCAAGGTCAGCTTCAATCCGCTTGAAGTGGTCAGTGTCTTACGCATGAGCTCCTCTCAGCGCGTGAGTCTGCGGGGCGGGCATCGAGCGCCGCTCGCCACACCCCGCAGATGAAAATAGATGGTTTGAAGGACCGCTCAGGTTGAGGTGGTATGAGAGAGCTTCTCGCGAGCCGACTGCGCAAGCTGCGCCTGGAGATCCTGTTCATCGCGGGGAAAGCGGCGGACCATCATCAGCAACACCAGACCACAGAAGACCCACATCAGATTGGCGACATGAAACGCCGTCGGACGTCCCCAGGTCGCCGCCATCGTTCCCACCACCCAGGCACCAAAACCTCGCCCCAAGTCGTTAAACAGGTTGAGCAAGCTGAAGGCCGAGCCCCGATGCTCCGGCGCATTCACGTTGATCAAGATGGTGTTCACATTCGGTCCCGTCACACTGATGAGCAAGCCCGTGGTGAGCCCAATGGCGATGGGCCCCGCCAGCCCTGCATCCGGCCCCACCGGATAGCTGATCAACACCGCCATCGGAATCACCCCTGCCAGCGTGGTCAGCGCACACAGCAGCGGTAAATAATGGGAAGACTTGTTAAAGAGCCACTGTCCCGCGAGACCGCCCAAAAATCCGCCCACGATGGCCGCCGCACCGATCACCATCACCAGGAGCGTCGCTTGCTCTACTGGAAATCCTTTATCGTGGGCGTAGTAGTCGTTGAGGTACACAAAAAAGACACCCCAGGGCACCGTGCCCGGCAGCGCCTGCATAAAAATCAGCCGATTGGTCGGCACCTGAAACAGTCGAGGCAGGTCCGAGAGCTTGATCTTCTCCTCATACGCCTCCCCTTTGGCCAGCAGCTCCTGGAGCCCCGCTTCGTGCGCGCCCCGTGAAGGCTCTCGACCCACCAGCGCAAAGAGCACAATGAAGACAATACAGGCCAGCGCCACCTCGATAAAAGGCGTGCGCCAGTCACCCTTACCCGCGTACATGCCCGCGAGCGTCTGCCCCACCGCGATGCCGATGCCCATCGCCAAGCCAATGGTGGCCGTGGCCGCCGCCCGCTGACGAGGCGGAAAATAATCACCCAACAACGAGTAGATCAGCGGAAAAGAGCCGCCGATGCCCAGCCCGGTGAGCGCCCGCGCCCAATAGAGCTGCTCATACGTCTGCGCAAAACCACTGGCCAGACACGCCAAGCTGCCCATCAACGCCACGGTGACGAGCATCCACTTGCGGTTGAAGACCCGGGTGATATCCGCTCGGTCGGCCACATACCCGACGAGCAGGGTCACCATGCCCCCCAACATCCAAAAGACCAGGTTCACATCTGCACCCAGCTTCTGGTCGATCTCGGCGCGTGTGAAACCAAACTCATCCCCGATCAGGGTGAGCGAAGGCGCCAGCAGGTTCTGGTCGGCGTACAAAGTTCCAATCAGCAGGGTGAACAGCACGACTGTTAACTTGTCGTGGTTCGTTCCCTCCGGTGGTGAGGCGGTGTGGTCTGCCATAACAGTCTCCCTCAAGTGCGGGCGTCTCTGGTTTGTTATAGGGTCTGGAGAAAGGTCTTGCGCAGCAGATTATAGAGAGGATTCCCGCGCATATGCAAGGGAATGTCCTGATCCTTGAAACCCGACTCAATCCCGGCTATCTTACGATACCCCTTAGGAGAGCAATATGTATGGCATCACTGCTGAATCGTCTGATTGTCTTTTCCCTGAACTTTATGCCCAAGTCCCTGGTGCGTCGGTTTGCCGGTCGATACATCGCAGGCTCATCCCTCTCAGAAGCGGTGAAGCTGATTCAAGAGCTCAACCGTCAAGGCATGATGGCCACCATGGACGTGCTCGGCGAGGGCATTACGCAGCTCGGCGAAGCACGCGCAGCGGTCGAAGAGTACAAACGTGCGCTGCACGCCATCGTCGAGCATAAGCTGGACTCCAACATCTCACTCAAGCCCACGCAGTTTGGACTGGCGCTGAATCCGGTGGTAGCAGAAGCCAATATCCGGGAGGTGGTGGCAGAAGCCCATCGACTGGGCATCTTCGTCCGCATCGACATGGAGGATACCCCGTATACCTCCGCCACCTATGAGCTCTACCTCAAGCTGCGCCGAGAGTTTCCAAAACTCGGCACGGTCATGCAAGCCTATCTCCGCCGCTCTCACGAGGACGCGCGACGCTTGCTCCGGGAAGGAAATGTCAACCTGCGGCTGTGTAAGGGCATCTACGTCGAGCCTCGCCCGCTGGCCTACAAAGACCCCGCACTCATCAACCAAAACTATGCGCTGGTGCTCGAGGAGCTGATCCAAGGAGGCGCTTATGTCGGCATCGCCACCCACGACGAAAAGCTGGTCTGGGAAGGGCTGAGAGTCACCCGCAAATTCCAGCTCTCTCGTGAACAGTATGAGTTTCAGATGCTGCTCGGGGTGGATAAACAGCTCCGCGATATCATCTTGGCAGGAAAACACCGGCTGCGGATCTATGTGCCGTATGGCGAGCAATGGTATCCGTACTCGATGCGACGGCTACGCGAGAATCCTCAAGTGGCCATGCACATCGTGAAGAACCTGTTCACACCCGGTTGAGAGGCATTTTCACCGACCTCTCCGCAGGCTTATTCGGCGGGCTTATTCCGCAGGCTTATTCCGCAGGCTTATTCGGCGGCAGAACCCACACCAGCGCCCTCGGTCGCACCCTCCGCGCGTGACGGACGCTGGATCAGCCAGAGCTGCCAGAGCAACGCAAGCAGGAGCAGCACCGACGCCAGATACGGAAGCAGGGTGGCATCGACGTTGGCAGAGATCGCCAGCCCTCCCAGCGCCGCACCCGCCACCGCCCCCAAGCTGGCCGCTGAGCTGTTGAGCGCCACCAGCGTTGCATCCCGCCCCGGCTTGAGCTGGCTGAGACGATATTGCTGAGGGGTCATGGTGGACCACCCCATCAACCCCCAGAGCAGAAAGGGCAGCAGCCCCACGATGGGGATCATGCGCAACATCGGAATCGACACAAAGACGGCAAAAAACACCAGCAACACCCCCGCCATCACCTTTTGCGCATTGCCCACCCGATCCACCACATCACCGATCAGCAGACTGCCCAGCAGACCTCCCACGTTCCAGAGCGTCAAGGCCGGAGCCGATGTCACAGCAGCCCCCTCCAGAATGGGCACAGTATAGACGTACAGTCCCAGCCCCGCCGTGGTGGTCAGGAGTGTCACCCCAATGACCGACATGACCCCCGGATCGACCAGGAAGCTCACCTGCTCGCGGAGCGACGGCGGCGTCTCCACGGTCAGCTCCAGACGACGGCTCATCAGGCCCACCAGTGGCAGCAGGCCCAGCACCAAGATCATGCCCACGCTGGCACGCCAGCCATAAGCGTCCGCCAGCCACAAGCCTATCGGAATCCCAATCACCGCACCCGCTGAGTTAGCACCCCAGGCCAGACTCAAGGCTCGACCTTTGGACTGAGGGGGAGCAAGCTCGGCAGCCGCCGCAATCGCCAGCGGCAGATACAGACCTTCACCCAGCCCCGCCAGCGTCCGCCCCAGCAGAAAAACCGGCAAGGAGGTCGCGACAAAGGTACACAGGGTGCCCGCCACAAAGGTGATCAACGCGATGTGCAGAATTTGAAGCGCCCGATATCGGGATAACAGATAGATGCAGACCGGCAGCGCACCCACATACGCCATGCCAAATGCCGAAGCCCCTTGAGCCGTCGCCGCGATGGAAGCGTTCAACGACGCGCTGATGCCGGGCAATAACCCCGCATAGATATAGTCGTCACACCCCAGCGCAAAGATGCCCAGGGCCAGCAGGATGAAGTTGAACATCGGCGCACTCCGTTTTATCAGCCCGGGGAGGTGGTGAACACCAGCTCCGCCTCCATCGCACGAATCTTCTGATAGTCCGCAAAGATGGCCTCACGCTCTCCCACCAGGGCGATGATGCCAATCGCGGTCAGGTAGTCCACCGTTTGAGCCACGTCGGCCCCATTTTTGACCCAGACGTGCTTCTGGAGGAACGTCGGAAGCCGCGTCGCCGCATCCAATACTTCCACGTTCGACAGCCTCCCCGCCCGCGTCGCCTTCAAGAAGACAGGCACCACAGGCCGGTTGTGTACGTACTCCGGCACCTTCACTTCGCCGTCGATGTAGATCTCGGCGAGCTTGTCCGCTTGGCTGCTGCCCGTCGCCGCACGCGCAAAACCCACCACCGGCCCCCCAATCATTCGAGCACTGGACTCAATGAGTCGAGGCCCCTTCGCGGTGAGCATCACCTCCGTGTGGGTGGGGCCAAAACGCACGCCCAGGGCATCCAGCGCGTGTTGGACGTACTCAAACAAGCCCTGCATGCGCACCGGATCGTATGCCACCAGCTCCACGAAGTCGTACACGGTCTTACGTCCGCCCACCGAGGTCTTGTGATACTCGAGCAGATGGGTCAGATAATGCCGACCCTGCGCGCTGACCGTACCGACGGCAAACTCGGTGCCCATGGCTTCTTCCTGAAGGACCACGGTCTGACTCACCACGCCGGTGAGCACCGAAGGTTCGGTCAGGATGTGGCGGAAAGGTTTCCGCCAGTCCCCATGCGCCGGTACGTGAAAGACCATCTCACTGCCCGATGACATCGGCGGCTTTAAGATCAATGAGGTCTCGGTCATGCCCTGCGTGTGAAGCCAGTGCGCCGCCTCTTCCTCCGAGCCGGTGTGATGGGTCTTGAGCGTGGGCACTCCGGCGTCCTCCAGCGCGCGCTGCATCAGGGCCTTGTGTGCGCGATGTGCCACCTTCTGCGGGTCGTTCGCAAGCTGAGGCAACAATCGTGCCGTCAGACGCTCCGCCAGCGGGATGCCTTCTTCGGTCCCTGGCAGGATGGCGATGGGATCGAGCTGCTTCAGCCGCTCCTCCAATCCTGGCTCATCGGTGAGGATCTCCAGGAAGTCGCTCTTGCGCATCTGCGCGCCGAACTCGGGCCAGTCTGCGGTCTGAAGGCTCACCGCAACCGCCGGAACACCCCGGGCTTTAAAGGTCGGTGCCAGCTCGATCCCCGATGAGATAGGATCCACGATCACCACAGGACGATTCATCACCACACCTCAGCAAGAAGAGCGTTAAGCTGATCCACACGGCCCACCGCCTGGATATACGCATCAGGCCGGATCAGGAGCGCCTGACCCGAGCGGCCCTCACCCGAGCTACCCTGTTCGGCCCAGTAATGGCCCTCTCCGGGTCGGGAGTACACCTGGAGGAGCTTCACATGCGCGGGTAATGTCACCTCCACCGGCTCATCGCTGAAGACCAGCAGGGTATGATGAGCATAATCCAGGCACGAATAGAGCCGGGTCTGCGCCGAATCGAGTCCGAGCACTTGGTCGAACACACGAGAGCCCTTCAGCCCTTCGGTGCCGTAGCGGATGCCCATCCCCGTGATGTTGCCGGAGCGTTGTTGCACGATGCGCACATAATCCTGCGCGTGTGTGCCATGCTCCGAGAACTTCGTTGAGCGCACGAGCGCCCCCGAGGACTCAATCACACTCTGCGCCACGGGCCGACGTTCCGCCTCATAGGTGTGGAGCAGGGACTGGGGGGCGTCACACTTCAGCACCTGATGGAGCTTCCACATCAGGTTGAAGGCATCGGCCAGCCCGGTATTCAGCCCCTGGCCTCCGTTCACCGAGTGGACATGGCAGGCATCACCGGCCAGAAAGATGCGATCCGCCACCGAAAACGTGTCTGCCACCGATTCTTTGACCGAAAACTGCGAGAACCACTCCACCTTCGAGAAGCGCAGAGTATGAGGCTGGATGGCACGCAGAATTTTGCTCATCGCCTCATCGAAGGTAAATTCTTTTGTATCCATCCGCACATAGAATCGATCTACGTTGCCTTCTCGTGGAATCCAGGCCACATCAGAGGTCTCGGCTTGGAACACGATGATCTCCGGGACTTTGGGGAAGTCGGTCTCAATGACACCATCCAACACCGCCCAGATGATCTGCGGACGCACGATCTCAAACGGAATCTGGAAGCGCTCTCGCACAAAGGACCGAGGACCATCGGCACCCACCACAAAACGAGAGGCAATCCGCTCCCCGTTGGAGAGGGTGGTGATACAGCCGTCGCCCACCAGCTCCACCGCTTCCACCGCCGTCTGGCGCAGCACCGGAGCATTGAGTGCGGTGAGCCTTGCGTCGAGAAGCCGCTCCACATACGCCTGCCCCAGCATCAGAAAGTGCTTGTGCAGACAGCCTTCAAGCTGCTCCCACCAGGTGGACTGCCGGGAGATAAAACCTCCATTGGCCCACACGGAGCTGGTATTGCACGGTTTTCCCAGAGGATAGAGCGCGTCGAAGAGCCCGGCCACCTCCAGGAGCTGAAGGGTGCGAGCGTTGAGGGCATCGGCTCGGCCCACATCCAGCGGTCCCGCAGACTTATCTACAATCACCGTGCGGAGGCCACAGAGCTGTCCGAGATAGGCACACATAAGCCCCACCGGACCCGCTCCGGCAATCACCACATCTGCTGTTCGCATACCGGCACTTTGTTCATTCATGAGTATGATACCAGTCGAGGGTTGTTGAGGGGAGGATTGCTGAGCACATGAACCCGCTGAAGCTCCCGAGGTGCCTGTGAGGTAAAGCCCTCGCGCCCGTGCAGGAGCGAGAAGTTATCGGCGATCACCACATCCCCCTGACGCCAAGCATGGGCGTAGAAGGTCTCCGGTGCGTACAGGGCATCCTTCAGCGAGCGGTGGAGGGTCTCCTGCTCGTCCGGTTCCACCCCGGTAAACGTCAGCAGCGGCGGATTGAGGAAATGACCCCGCGTCAGGTCGGGTGGCTCATTGTAACGCAGCACCTGGAATCCCCGCAACGGGTGGATGTCGAGCAGGGGTGACAGCGAGGTGCTGTCATAATACTCCATCTTACGCTGATAACGACCGGTCACGCGACCCCACAGGGCGAGGGTCTCTTGAGAGGCGCGCTCAATGGCCGTGACGGTGTTGGAGAAGACCGTGCGTCCTCCCTGAGCGCGCTCCGGCGCACGCACGCAGCGAAAGATCTGGAACTCCGGCACCTGCGGACGGTACATCCCATCCCAATGCAGGGGCACATAGTTGTTGTCGAAGATGTGGTCTTCGGGATTGGCGCGCTCGATGAGCTCTAAGACCTTTCCGAAGGGCCAGATGCTGATTTCGCCCCAGCTTTCGCAGTAGGTTGTGAAGTCATCGGTGCTGGCAAAGGGCTGAAAACCCCGCAGGACGATCAGACGCTCGTTCCAGACCAGCTCCCGCAGCAGCTCCACGTTGAGGGCCTGGAGGCTGTCCGCGGGATTTTGTGCCTCCACCAGCACCCCAAAGGGGTTGAGCCGGGTGATGTTGGGTGTCATGGTTGAGCTCCTTCCAGGTCGAGGGCCTGCGAATAATCGAGGGCCCCGGGTCGGTCGAGCTCGGCTCTCCGCTCGGGCAGCACAAAATGGCTGGGGCGGCCAAAACGCATCACCAGGTGCCCTCCCAATGCTTCGGCTTGCGCACGCTTGAGAAGCACGAAACGAGCGCCGACCTGCACCGCCACACCATGCCACGGTGTCTGCCACTGATCGGGCTCAATCAGCCGGATGCCCAGCTTCTTGGAGCCGCAGCTCTGCGGATGAATCGACAAACGAATGGCTTCTGGAAAGCGCTCGGCGATGAGCTCTCCCCAGGCTTTGCTCCGCTGGATGACGAGATAGGAGCGCACGCGACAGTCCTTCTGAATGTTGGTACGGCTGCGGGTCTGGCCTGGATGCATGGCGTCCTCGACCAAAAACCGCGTGATGCCACAGTATAGGCGATTGGCTTCTCGGTCTTCAATCGAGGCGTCGTGCGCTTTGCCTCGGCTGACCGATGCTTTGAGCGCCTCGAGGCTTTCGCCGTACTGTGCCATAAGCTGGGTGCGCAGGGCATCATAGTCGGTGCAGGAATACAGCTCCTCCAGGTTGAAGGTGGTGAGGGAGGTCAGGTTGAGACGCTCGATCATCTGGGCGAGCTCATCCTGGTAGGCTGTGACGTCCTCGTCCCGCATGCCGACCACATCGGAGAAGGCCCGCCCGTCGGAGCACAGGATGATCTGAGCGCCGGGCGCATAATACCGCTGGATACGATCACAGACGGACTGGAGAAACTCCAGAGCACAACGCTCGGCCATATCGGGCAAGGTGCCGAAGACTTTTGCGGTGTTGGGTGACTTCCCCGGAAAAGCCGGCAGCACAAAGGTGATGGGCTTCTGCTGCGTGATGGCATCCAGCACTTTCTGGAGATGTGGTGCCTGGCACTCCTGGCAGAAGGCCGACTCGCAGGAGGACTCCGAGGAGGCCATACGACGAAAGCGCATCACGTCTGCGAGGAGAAACGTGGCCAGCTCGGTATCGCTCATCTCACGCGGGTGGGAGAGCTGGTTTTGCTCGCTCTGAGGGTCGTTCCAAGTCGTTTCGTAGCGCAGGATCGATTCCAAACCTCTCAACATACTGGGCCTCACTCCGTGGGTGGCGTCTCTTGGGAATGGGTGAATGAACTTCACACCTAAAACCTGCAATGGAGCGGAAGGCGCTTCAGGCGTGAGGACCACGTCTGAGACCGTCGCTGGGTGATTGCAGCCGTTGAAATAGAGATTTTGACAGGAGCCAAAAGCGAACAGGTGCCAGAACGTTTTTTTTGGAGGGACTTGTGCTTCATGCACGCTTCGGATTTTTTGGCCACGGATGAAACGCGGATGAAACGCGGATGAGGAACTTCGGATTCAGGAAACTCGGATTCAGGAGGATCGTGTCAAGGTTTCAGCCGTGGCTGATGAGGAGAGGCTTCTTGTCAAACATGTCTTCCCCGATGCCCCTCGGTTGCGATATTTTATTTTAGAAACAGGAACTTAGCATCCCACAAGGTCGGGTGGGGACGGTTCGAGGATGGTGGGGGCGGGCGAAGCTCTCTCAGAGTCCTACGCCTCCCCCAAAGTTGGGGGAGGTTGGGTGGGGGCGGTTCGAGGAGGTTGGGTGGGGGCGGTTCGAGGATGGTGGGGGCGGGCGGTTCGAGCCCGTCAACGCAGGAGGTTTTTCCCTTCGACTGTCCGGTGGAGCTCAGCGCACTCGGTAGCGCACGCCACGGGCGCGATAGGACTTGAGACTGCCTTCCATCAGGCTCACCAGCTCCAGGCGTTGCTCTGGACGGTCCAGTGCAAAACCGGAGCGGATCCCCTTGAGCCGGCCCTGTTCGGTCTCCAGCACCACATAGTTGTCCGGGTCCGCGTTGATCGCCAGGTTCGAGTTCCCCGTCGCAAACACCATCTGACGTGTATCCTTGAGCTGGCGGATCAGCGGTACTAAAAACGTGGCAATGTCCTCATTGTCGAACTGATCCCCCGGCTCATCGATGAGCAGCGGCGCACTCTTGCCCGTCCAGAGCAAGACACTCAGCAGCACCACGCGGCGGAGGCTGCGGGTGAGCTGCTCAAATCCCAGCAGCTCGGGTTTTCCAGCACGCCAGTTGAGGTTGAGACTCACCCCCCACTTTCCTGCTTTGGCCTCAAACACCAGCAGCGATGAGGGCTCATTCGACAAAAAGGCGGGCAGATTAAAGAGCCCGTTGGCCGTCGAGACATTACTCTTGGTGGCCTCTCCGAGATACTTGTTGAGAAATGCCTGAAACGCCTCCAGCGAGGCGATGGACGTATTGGCGCGGGTCTCATCAAAAAAGCGGGGGCGGAGCAGCTCCCACTCCGGCGCGCCAGCCTCCAGCGGCTCGAGCTTGATCGAGGTGCCTTTTTCGACCAGCCGCGCCAGCTCCACCTGTCCTGCCTCCGAGGTCTCGAAGCAGTACCGTTAGACCGTGCCTTCCGTGCGATATTCCACGAAGAGGCGGGCTTCTCCTTCAAATTCGGTGCCGCCGTAGGTCGCCTTCTGGAGCAGCCCGAAGAAGCGCGACTTGCCACATTCCTTTCGGCCCACCACGCAGTTAAAGTGTCGATTGAAGCGAACCTGTCGGCTCCCGAAGTAGGGGCTCTTGAGCTCCACCCCGTAGAGATAGAGCCCATTGCTGGACGGCTCCATCAGACCGCCCAAGCGCAGCCGAGAGGAGGGGCTCAACAGGGCGGCTTGGATGCCCTCAAACGAGGGAGACGACATCTTGACGTAGGTAAAACGTTTGCCGATCTCCTTGAGCCCATGTGCATCGGAGCCCTGGACCCAGGCGAGGGGCCCCAGCTCCGCCTCTTGGCGCTGGAGATCGATCCATTGGCTGAGGGGTTGTTTGGCCTGCTTGTCTATTTTGCTCATGCTCTCGGGTTTGACCACCTCCAGCGCCGAGAGTGCCTCGCTGGTGAGCACATTTTTCATGGCCCCGCTGGTGATGGGATAGAGATCCAGCAGAGCCTGATCACTTCCATCGATGTGAGCGATCACGGCCAGACCACCTCGTCGAGTGATCTCCTCGAGGGTCATCTGCACACTGGCCTTACCCACACGCGGGTTGCGGCCAAAATCATCCACCTCGAGCCCGATGGCCATCAGCAGGTCGCTGATCAGCACATGGACACGACGGCGGGGATTCATCGGCGGAAAGAGTGCCAAGATGTGGACCCCGGTTGTGGAGATCTCCACCCCCGCCAGCAGGGTGAGGACCGTCTCACCGGCGAGGAGGTTACGGCGTTCTGCCTCCGTGTGGAGCAGCTCGAACCAGGAGGGCGCAGCCAGATCCATTCGGGAGCCTTCTCCGGGCTCCGGTGTGGGCCAGACGGTGCCGAGTGCGTTGTGGTCGGTGACAGCCACCACGCCCAGCCCTTGATCCAGGAACTGATCGACGATGCGGGCGGCCAGTGCGGTGGCCTCCTTGAGCACATTCTCCTGCAACGCGCGAATTTCCAGCGTCTGTTCCCAGGAGAAGTCGAGCTTCGGATATTTCAGCTCCGCAAAGGGGTTAAAACCGTATCCATCGGCCCCTCGTGCGTCCTCGGATGCGGGCGTGTGAAAGTGGAAATCGACTTTATAAAAACGAGTCCCAAACGGAAGGAGCTGAAGCGCCTGCCAGCTCTTCCCTACGGTGGTGGCATTCATCGAGTATTCTCCTGCTCTGCCTAAATCAAAGCCCAGCGCATCTGGACTTGGGAGGTGCCGACCGCTCCATCTCCACGGAGAAGTCTTCAGCTTGTCAGGCAGGATAGCATCCACATGCGCATCTGAAAACAGGCGGGGCTGATATTCGAGCGTGGGTGGGGATGAACACCAGCAGGCGCGGAGGGTGCAAACGTGGCGTCTCGAGGCTTAATTTCCAACAAGGCAGGAAGTATGGCGTCTACGGCACGGTGATCTTCAGGTTATCGAAGCAGATCCCACCGTCCGCGTTTTCGGAGTAGAAGCCGGGGCGACGCAGGCTCAGGTCTACATTGCCAGGAGCCTTATAGGTAAACAGCGCGCCGCTTGAGTTGCTGAACGTGAGATCTTTACCATTCACCGAGAGCTTGAGAGACTGCACCGTATTTTTGGTGAAGGTCAGCGGCCCGGTGTCCGGGTCACTGGCCAGCCGTGTGCAATCCACATACAGATAATAGTAGAGGGTACACTCAAAGAGCTGAATCTCACCCGCAGGATTGTACCGCTTATACTCATTGGTGGGATCATCCCAGTTGAGCAGCAAGAAGGTCTCCTCATACGGCGTGTCGATCAGCCCAAAGACGAAGCCGAAGCCGTCATTTCCATCGTTGATGAAGGTGACATCCGCCCGCATGCTCCAGCTCGAGAGTGCGCCCAGCTCGCTGAAGTACGCCAGCGTATCGGCGGAGCCATCATTTTCGCGCAAGCAGCCGTTGTTGACGCTCCAGTTGCCGGTTTTATCGTTCAGGTCGAGCACTTCCCAGCTCTGTGTGGTGCTGGAGAAGTCTTGAGCATAGATCTCGGGGTCGAGACAGTTGACGATGCCATCGGCGTCGGAGTCGGTGACTTCGCTGGGATCGGGGCTCCCGGAGCAGTCATTGTCGATGCCATCACATACTTCGGGCTGAGTGGGGTTGATGGCGGCATCCAGGTCGTTGCAGTCCTGTTTATTGGCCACAAATCCGAAGGGCTGGGTACACGAGGCCACCGACTGATTGGGGGTGCCGAAGCCGTCTCCGTCCTCATCTCGATACCAGGTGGGAGCGCCATAAGCGCCGACCTCATCGATCTCGCCGTCGCAGTTGTCATCCACCGAATTGCAGAACTCTTTGGCTGCGGGGTTGATGAGCGCCTGTGTATCGTCGCAGTCATCGGCGGTGGGTGCATATCCGTCGGGTTTGGCGCACGCTTCGAGGGCCGTTGAGCCGAGGGCGCCATAACCATCCCGATCCGCATCGGGATACCAGGGTGCTTGGATGCCCTCATCCACGGCTGTGTCGCAGTTGTTGTCCAGCCCGTCACAGACCTCACTCGCGCCCGCGTAGATGGCGGAGTTCAGATCATTACAGTCATCGGAGGTGGCGGCATATCCTGCGGGTTGAGCGCAGGCCACCACCGATGAGCCTTCTGTCGAGAGATCGGTGGTGCCATGTCCATCCTGATCGCGGTCGAGATACCAGGTGAAGACTTCTTCGTCGATGAGGGCGTCGCAGTCGTTGTCGATCCCGTCGCAGGCTTCTAACGCGGTGGGGTGGAGCGTGGCGTCTTGATCATTGCAGTCGCCTCCGCTGGCGGCATAACCGAGTGGGGCGGTACAGGCTTGCAGCACGGAGTCATCGGTTCCGAAGCCATCCTGATCTTGATCGTAGTAGTAGCTGATCAGTGCGCCATCATCGGCCACCTGATCGCAGTCTTGGTCGAGCCCATCACACAGCTCTGTGGCCCCTGGATAGATGTTGGCATCGGCTTCGTTGCAGTCTTCGGCGGCGGGGACACCGTCATTGTCGGCGTCCGTCGGAGGCGTCAGCGTGGGGCTAACGTCCTGGTCGGGAATGTCGGGGGTGCAGCTCGTGCCACTTCCCACCAGGAGAAGGGCGAGGCCCAGAGCAGACAGCAGATGTTTTTTATAGTGCATGATCTTCCTCATACGTGAAGTCCAAATCAGGGGCCATCATGGGTTTTGTAATGACAAACGAAGCAAGCAGGAGAAGGTTACTAAATAGCTGAAGTGTCATATATCTGCCACCGTCGCTGGGGGTCGGGCTGAAGCCTCCAGCTTAACCCCAAAGAAGAACGTGGCGAAGACAACTTAAGAGACAAAATTTGTAAAATAGATTACAGATTTTTCTAGTGTGGGTGCTGCGCTTGTCGCACCTTGGATTGTCCCCCCCACCCGCATGCTTTATTGAGCGTCCGGTCTTGCACGACCGGCAGGAGGTTAAACCATGACGGCATCACGACGTATTCTGCTGATCAATCCCCAAGCCAGCCCCAGCTTCTGGAATCTCGAGAGGGTGCGGTCGTTGTTGGGCGGACGTCCTCCGATGTGTAACTTGGCCCTACCCACGCTGGCCGCGCTGGTCCCGTCGGGTTGGGAGGTCTTGTTGTGTGATGAGCAGATCCAAGATCTCGACCGCATCCTGGCCACGGGGCCCTTTGACGTGATTGGGCTGACTGGCTATGTGAGCCAGATGCGCCGCGCGGTGACGTTGCTCGAGCGTCTTCGAGAAGAGACCTCCGCCGTGCTGGTGATGGGAGGTCCGGCGGTGACGTTGGATCCAGAGCTGGTGCGCGAGAAGGTGGATGTCCTCTTTTTTGGGGAAGCGGAGCGTACTTGGCCTCGGTTTCTGGAGGAGCTGGAGCAGGGCACCTATGCGCGTGAGTATCGCGACAAAGATCCGGTAGACTTGAGGCTGGCGCCGACGCCTCGTATTGACCTCATGCCACCCAATGCCTACATGACGGGGTTGGTACAAACGGGGCGAGGCTGTCCTTTCTCCTGTGAGTTCTGTGATATCGTGGTGATGTTTGGCCGTCAGATGCGCTCCAAGATGCCTCCCGCCGTGGTGCGTGAGCTGGAGGGGTGGCATCAGCAGGGGTATCGCATGACTTTTTTGGCCGATGATAACTTCATTGGCAACAAGCGTCAGGCCATCGCCATGATGGAGGCCATTCGAGACTGGCAGCAGCAGCGTCCCGAGGAGGAGCGCATGGCGCTCTTTACGCAGGCGTCGATCAACCTCTCACGGGATGCGCAGCTTTTGGGCTTGGCGCGGGAGGCCAACCTGACCGAAGTGTTTGTGGGGATTGAGTCGCCGAACGCCTCCGCGCTGAGTGGTGCTGGAAAGATGCAGAACGTGCGCACGGACTTGCTCCAGAGTGTGCATACGCTCCAGCGTCATGGGCTCATCGTGAGTGCGGGCATGATTGTGGGCTTTGATGAGGATGGACCGGGCATTTTTGAGCAGCAGCTCGAGTTTTTGCAGGCGGCGGGCATTCCGGTGGTGATGGCGGGGCAGCTTTACGCTTTGGCGGGTACGCCGCTGGCCGAGCGGCTGGAGCATGAGGGGCGGCTGTTGCCCACCATCAGCGGGGTGAAGGCCACCTACAACTCGAACTTCGAGCCGAAGCAGATGAGCCGTCAGACCCTGGCGGAGGGTCACTGGTGGCTGGTGCAGGAGCTCTATCGGGCGGAGAACTTCTTGCCTCGTTTGCAGGTGCTGCTGAACAATCTGCCTCAAGAGGAGGGGCGGCGCGGGGTGCCTCCGGCGTGGCAGCTCGAGGCGATGGCGGCGGTGGCGGACTCCTTTAAGCCGCTGAGTGCCGATGCCCGTCACGTTCGGAAGCTGCTGATGCAGGCGATGAAGAACCATCCGCGCCATGCGTTGAGCTTGGGTCAGATCCTGCTTTATTTCCGCGACATGCAGAAGATGATGGCGCAAGGGCCGCTGAAGGCACTGGGTGCGTGGGGAGCGCAGGCGGTGTGAGGGTATGACTTAGGTGTCCTCCTCCTCCTCGCTGTCTGGGGAGGAGGAGTGGATTTCATGGGGCTCTGAGGGGGTTGGGGAAGCGCGGCGGTGGCGTCGTTTCTCTATGTTCTTGAGGGCTTCTCGCACGCTCAGCCCGGAGAGTTGTTGTTGATGGGCGTGGACGAAGGACTCGACGCGCTCGGGGTGGACGTAGGCATATTCTCTCAGGGCCCAGCCGATGCCTTTGCGGATGAAGAATTCCTTCTCATGCGCGCAGGTGAGCACATATCGAAAGAGGCGGGTCTCATCGGTGTGGATGCGGAGCCGGTTTTGAGCGAGTAATGCCGTGCGGCGCAGCCACAGATCATCGTGAAGAATCCAGGCGTCGAGCACCGGATAGACGCGCTCCGGCTCGGCGGCGAGGGCGGTTCCTACCAGATGTTGGGCGAGCTCATCGACAAAATCCCACCAAGCGCCGGAGCGGATCATATGCTCGTAGAGGGGCAGGGCTTCTGTTTTTATGAAGTTGGGGGCGGAGCGGGCGACGGCGATGGCCATATACTTTTCTTCTCGATGGGGGAGTGCCCAGAGCTGGCGCACCACAGACTCATACACTTCGGGGGAGCGGATGGGCTCGGCGCTCTTGAGCTGTGCGAGGAGGCGGGCACGTTCGGGGGCTGGGACGCCGTAGAAGGGCATCTGGGTCTTCATGTAGGCTTGCATCTCGGGCGCTTTTTGAGGATTTGCCAGGGATTGGAGGCCGAGCTGAGCTGCTTGGACCCACCATGTGACGTGCTGGGATTGGTCTGGGGAGAGCACACACACTCCGGTCATGGGAGAGCATGAGAGGGGTGGAGAGGCACGGCGTCGAGCGGGCATGGAGGCTCCTGAAGTACGGGTGAAGGGGCTCGTGTATGAGTGTTGCGCCCTCGTTGCAAAAAATAGAAGTACAAAAAAACAATACACGGGTCAAGGGATGGAATCCCTTGCAGGAGAGTCTGAGAGGACAGCGTCCTCTCAGGGCCAAAAGGGGGCAGCAAGCAGCGCCCTCATCACTAAAGCGGGTTCCGGGGAGGGTGGAACCACACCACTTCTAGGGGCTGGAAGGGTGCATGAGGGTTTGAATCATTTCCAAGACTCGACAAAGCCTTCGGAGAGGGGTGGAGGTGTATCGGCTGGGGGGGGTCTAAAGTGTGTGAATCTTCGCCAGTTTTAATCCACCGTTTTGTCGGAGGCGTGTTTAGATCCAGTCTTCACAGACATGACTATGCCATAAGTGGCAGTTACTAAGGGCTTATAACCTGCTCGACAGCACCGGTATTATACGAAGGATCGAGAAAAAATATTGACTGCCCTGTGTAGGTGTGGTGCAGATATATCACGCAGTGCCGATTGGATGCGAAGAGCGGCTGTGATGCGGAGGAAAATTCTTGTTAAATAAGAATATTCCGGCGGACGCGGATGTGGGATACGTTGCTGACCCCGAGGAGCTGAACTATGGCGGAGACTGCCCAGAAGCACGACTTTTATTCCCTCTCAGATGAACTCATGCCGTTTGGCCGCTATCGAGGCCAGCCGATCAGCAGCCTGCTGAGTGATTTACCTTATTTGCGCTGGCTGCTCAATCAATCCTGGTTTGTGCAGGGGCAGGATCAGACGTTGGTCCAAGTGCTTCGTGCGCTTCAAGCCACGGTTCAGACGGACACCCCTGCACACGAGGCAGCCACTTGGTTTGAGGAGGGGCTCCGCCTTCGGGCCAGCCAGCGTCGTCGAGAGGCCATCAAAGCCTTCGAGCAGGTCTTGGCCATCGATCCCCTTCATTTTGAAGCCATTCTGGAGAAGAGTGAGCTGGAGTGGCCGGAGCAAGCGTTGCGCACGTTGGAGCGGGCGCTGGTCTCCTTCCCCAACCATCCCCGGCTGTTGATGCGGAAGGCGCAGCAGCTCGAGCTGTTGGAGCGGCAGCTCGAGGCGCATGAGGCGTATGAAGATGCGCTCCTGCGTGCGCGAGAGCAGGCTATGCCAGTCAAACCCAAACGTTCGCGGAAGCAGCAGCCCGAGGATCCGATGGTGGCCGAGATTCGGCTGACCTTCTGCCTGAGCTTGATGAAGTGGGGCAGTACCACCCTGCAAGAAGGTTATTTTGACGAGACCCTCTCGGCGATGCAGCGTCTGCATCAGCTCACGGAGGGGGAGCCCTTATCGTGGCGTATGTATGGCTTGGCGCTCATTGAGATGCGTCGTCCGTCGGAGGCGTTGCCGTGGCTGGAGAAAGCCATCAAGGCCAATGCAAACGACGACCGGAGCTGGAAAGCCAAAGGGCGTGCGTATCATGCGCTCGAGCAGTTCCGGGAGGCGGCCACGGCCCTGGAGCGTGCCACTCGGATCAACAATCAGGATGCTAATGCATGGTTTTTGTTGGGCCTTGCGTATGATGAGATCGAAAAGCCGGTGAAAGCGGAGGTCGCCTATCATCATGCGTTGGAGCTGGAGCCGAGCGATGCCTTCTTTTGGTACTGTCGAGGCAGCGCGCGTTACAACAACCAGCGTTATCAGGATGCGCTGGCGGATCTGACAGAAGCCTATCGGCGAGACCCCGAGCTGAGCCAAGCGTTGTTCTTGATCTCGATGTGTTATAGCCACATGGATCGGCTCATTGAGGCCATTCAGCTCATCAATCAGGTTCTGGCGGTCAATCCGCGTAATGATGAAGCCCTCTACAATCGAGCCTGCTATTATAGCCGCTGCGGAGATCGAGAGCGCGCATTAGAGGATCTCCGTCATGCTGTGAAGTTGGACACGACGTGGCGTGAAGCGGCGCGCGAAGACGACGATTTTAACTCAATCCGAGGAGACGAAGAGTTTAGCAAGATCGTCTCCTGAAGGGAGACATCATGCGCTTGCGCTCACCTGCCTTGTGGACAGCCCTCCTGTGTTCTGGCCTGCTGCTTGCCTGTGGAAAAAAAGAGGAAAACAAAGGGACATCGGGAGCTGGTGCGCCGGAAGGTGCGCCGGAAAGTGCGCCGGTCGCGGCTCCTGCGAAGGTGGAGAAGAGCCCGGACGGGTTGGTCTTGGGCCTGCGTCATGCCGATGGCTCCTTGAACACCTATTGGGTGCGCAGCGACGCGGTGACCCGGTTGGGAGCGGGATTGGCGGTCCCGAGGGCTTCAGGGTGGTGGGTCGTGCAGCGTTTTACCCCGACCGATACCAGTGGTAAGTTTCAGGAGGCGGCACTTGCGACCGGTCCAGCAGGAAAGAAGCTGGAGCCTCCGAAAGTGGAGGACATGGCGGGCTGCACGCAAGAGAAGAAGCTGGACGTGCTGTTTGTGGGCAACGACCATGTGACGGTCGAAGTGAGTCAGATGGGCATGTGTGAGGGCGCAGCGCATCCCTCGCAGGATCACAGTATTAATACGTATGCACTGGACGAGCTGGATCAGCTCAAGCCGGTGTCGGCGGAAGCACTGCTGGGGCAAGAAGGGCTTAAGCTGCTGGTGGCAGCAGGGGAAGCGGCGTTGAAGGATAAGGAGTACAAGGACTGCGTTCAGGCACCGGGGAGCGCGGGGTGGGGCTTGAGCCGGAAAGAGGGGGCATGGCGGGTACAGGGGGCTTCGTCGGCGGTCGCGGGTGCCTGTCGGGGGATGTTGGAGGTGTATCCCGTGGAGCTCAAGGTGCCGGAGAAGCTGACGGGGAAGGATGTGCTGCCGCAGGCGTTTACAGCGTATGGGGAGCGGGCGGGGACACAAGGGCCCGTGGTGGATGTGGTGGCGTCGCCGGATGGGAAGCTGGAGGTGACGCTGGAGAAGGGGGGAATTGGGGTGTGGGATGGTGGGGTGAGGACCGCGAGCTTGGCGGTGGAAGGTGCGACGCTGGTGATGGCTCAGTGGGCCGTGGGGGAGAAAAATGCCACACGCTGGGCCACCGAAGCGCAAAAAGCACTGATGCCCTAACCCCAACAAAACGGGGTCAAGGGGCCCGCTGGCCCCTTGCGGGTGAGCTTGAGAGGGCAGCGCCCTCTCAAAAAAAACAAAACGGGGTCAAGGGGCCCGCTGGCCCCTTGCGGGTGAGCTTGAGAGGGCAGCGCCCTCTC
>JBJTQF010000232.1:0-3610 GCA_046075485.1 Myxococcota bacterium
AAGTACTTCTTCCGCCCCGGCCTTACCTGGCCCCTACGAACACAAGCGGGGTTTGGCATTCGGGTGATGCCTGCGGGCTGCATCTTTGGGCACAAAGGCCCGGCGGCGTTTGTCGCCCAGGATGCGCCGGAGACCCTGCTCGGGCTGCTGGCACTGCTCAGCTCCAGCACCTTCGCTTATCTGGTGTCGATCCAGCTTGCGGCAGCCGATGCGGCGGCCCGTTCCTACGAAGTGGGGGTGATTCAGCGCACGCCGGTGCCGGAGCTGACGCAGGAGGTGGAGGCACGGCTGGCGAGCCTGGCGCGGCAAGCCTGGTCGCTCAAACGTTCGCTGGACACGGTGCAGGAGACCTCCCACGCTTTTATTTTGCCCTCCGGCCTCAACGAGCGGCAGACGGGGCTGGACCGGAGCGTGGTGCTGGCGAAGCTGGAGGACGTGCAGCAGCGGCTCGATGACCTGGCCTTTGAGCTCTACGGCATCGGTCTCGAAGATCGGGCCACCATCGAAGCCCAGTCGAAGAAGAGCCCCTCCACCGCCTCAGAGCCGGAAGCACTCAGCGCCGACGACGAGGATGGCGAGGCCGAAGACGACGATGCCACCGAGGCCCCCGCCCGGGAGCGTGTGCTCTCCTGGCTGGTCGGGGTGGCGTTTGCCCGCTTCGATCTCCGGCTGGCCACCGGGGAGCGTGAGCTTCCCCCCGAGCCGGATCCTTTTGCCCCGCTGCCTTCCCGCTCGCCCGGCATGTATCCCGAAGGAGAAGAACCCGCCGACCGTCCCGAGCTGTTGGTGGACGACGAAGGCCACCGGGACGACCTGAGCGCGCGGATCCGCTCCCTCGCCGAGCGGGTGCAGGTGACGGTGCCAGACGACCTCCGCCCCTGGCTGGCCCGGGACTTCTTCCCGCTGCACCTCAAGCAGTACTCCAAGAGCCGCCGCAAGGCCCCGATCTACTGGCAGCTTGCCACGCCTTCGGCCAGTTATTCGGTGTGGCTCTATCTTCATGCGTTCAACCGGGACACCCTCTTTCGGGTCCAGAACGACTATGCGGTGCCCAAACTCCAGCACGAGGAGCGGAAGCTGGAGTCACTCCGGCACCTGCTGCGGGAGGGATCCACCGCGTCTCAGCGCCGGGAGCTGGCCACGCAGGAGGGCTTTGTAGACGAGCTGCGGGCCTTCCTCGACGAGGTGAAGCGGGTGGCACCGCTGTGGAATCCGAACCTGGACGACGGGGTGATCCTCAACTTTGCCGCCCTCTGGCGCCTGGTGCCGCAGCACAAGGGCTGGCAGAAAGAGCTGAAGGAGACCTGGGAATCCCTCTGTGCCGGAAAATACGACTGGGCGCACCTGTCCATGCACCTCTGGCCCGAGCGGGTGGTGCCGAAGTGTGCTCAGGATCGCAGTCTGGCCATTGCGCATGGGCTGGAAGAGGTCTTCTGGGCGGAGGACAGCGGTGGTAAGTGGCTCCCGCGGAAGACCCCGAGTCGCTCCGTGGATGCGCTGGTGGAGGAGCGCACCTCCCCGGCTGTCAAATCGGCCCTCAAGAGCCTGCTCACCGCGCCGGTGGCGGGGGGCTCGGCCAAAAAGAACCGGAGAGGCAATTCCCATGCTTGAGTCCATTCGTTTAAAAAACGTCGGCCCCGCCCCGGAGATGATACTAGACCTGGCGCCGAGGCTCAACCTGCTCACAGGTGACAACGGTCTGGGGAAGAGCTTCTTGCTGGATGTGGCGTGGTGGGTGCTCACGCGCACCTGGGCCCGGGAGCTGGTGGTCCCGAGGCCGGGTGTGAAGGCTGAGATCTCGTATGCCTATACCAAAAAGAGTGCGGGTTCCTATGCATTCTCCAGCCAGTATGAGCCAGCCCGGGTGCAGTGGACCGTCAAACAGAGCCGTCCGCCCATTCCGGGGCTGATCCTGTATGCGCAGGTGGACGGTGGGTTCTCGGTGTGGGATCCCATGCGGAACTACTGGAAAGAGGATGCCCCTGACAGGCCGAACGCTTTTCTGTTTACAGCAGAGCAGGTCTGGCGGGGCAACCCATATTGTAAGGGGTTGATTGACGACTGGGCACTCTGGCAGGCAGGCAATAACGAATCTTTTCGCCTGCTGAAGAAGGTGCTCGCCGCGTTGTCTCCGTCGTCTGGCGAAAAGCTCATGCCAGGGGAGCTGCGAAAGCTCACAGTCAATGATCCACAGCGCTATCCCACACTGCACATGCCATATGGCGAGGACGTCGCTGTCATACACGCATCGGCCGGTATGCGCCGGATCATGGCGCTCGCATATCTCCTGATTTGGGCGTGGGAAGAGCATCTGGCATCCGCGAAGCTGCGCGGGGACAAGCCCACCCAGGAGATTATATTCCTTATCGATGAAATTGAGGGGCACCTTCACCCTCAGTGGCAGCGACGTATCGTGCCTGCGTTGCTCAAGGTGATGGACACGCTGACCGGTACACATGGCTCGAAGGTGCAGCTCATCACGGCAACCCACTCGCCGCTGGTGCTGGCGTCTGTTGAACATTTGTTTGATGTTGAGAAAGATGCATGGTTCGATCTGGATCTCGAGAATCGCAGCGTAGCGTTTCGGAAGCGACCTTATGTGCGTCACGGCGAAATCGGAAACTGGCTCGTCAGCGAAGCGTTCGACCTGAAGGAACCGCGCTCGCTGGAGGGTGAGCAGGCAATTGCGGCAGCGCAGGCGGTGCTGGATGGTCCGAATCCCTCAACGAAGGAGATCCGGGACGCAGATCAGGGGCTTCGTAAGGCTGGGTTACCGGACATCGATCCATTCTGGGTGCGCTGGGGCTACTTCATGGAGAAACACAAGGTGCCAAAGCAGAAGGCAACAACCAGGACGAAGAGCAAACGGGAGCCGGAGTCATGATTCCGATTGTGTTGGCTGCGGAGCCCAGGGGCTTTGACCAGGAAATCCGACAGCCCGGTCTCTCGGCGATAGACGAGCTGGTTGGGCGTGATCCGCGAGTGAAGCGCCAAGGCCCTCATCGCGCAAAGATAGCAGACGTTGAGTCAAAGATCCCAGCCGACAAGTTCCCTCCATTCTGGCGCAAAGCGCTCGATGACATGATGGAGGTATATGACCGTCGCTGCGCGTATCTTGCGATGTTCATTGAGGAGACGGGCAATCCGACCGTCGACCATGTTATCCCGAAGTCACTTGCCTGGGACAAGGTGTATGAGTGGTCGAATTATCGACTCTGTACCGGGATCGTGAATTCAAAGAAGGGGGAGCTGCTTAACCTGGTTGACCCCATTCACTCAGAGGTTGGCTGGTTTGCGCTTGACCTTAAGAGCTTCCAGGTCGTGCGTGGGCCGTCGGCGCCTCCAGATCAGCTCACGAGGATTGACGCGACGCTGCCCCTCTTAAACCTACGGGAGTGCTGCACCCAACGGAAGCACTACATCGAAGACTATCACCTTGGTCCGGGCAACAAGGGCATCGACCTCAGCTACCTCGAGCGTCGCGCCCCCTTCATCGCCTCCGAGCTTCGACGGCAGGGACAGCTCGTGAGAGGAGACCTCTGATGCATCCACTGCATGACTACGTGGCAAAACAGCTCACCGAGAAGCTCCGCGAGCGGGGCCTGGTGGT
>JBJTQF010000233.1:0-21974 GCA_046075485.1 Myxococcota bacterium
GGCACCTCCACGGGCACGGTGGGACGGATTTTTATCACCGGAGTCTCACCGATCACCATCGACGACCTGGGAAGTGGTGCCAACATCTTCACCTACCTCTCGTTGAACTCCTCTTTTGAGGGGATGTGTGGCTTCACCGAAGCGGAGGTGAGCTCCCTGCTGGAACCTCGTCTCGCAGAGCTGGGAGCCCTTCACCGCCTCGATGAGCTCATGGAGATCCTACGCTTCTATTTTAACGGCTATGGATTCTCGCGAGACGCCATCGAGCGCATCTTTAACCCCGATATGGTGCTGTATTTCCTGCGAGAGCTGAAGACACTGGACAGCCTGCCTCCGTACATGCTGGACGAAAACCTCCGCATGGACTATGGCAAGCTGCGGGCGTTGATGGTGGGCAATCAGTCAAGCCCTCGCCCCGAGAACGTGCAAAAACTGCTGGAGGTGGTGAGCACCGGGGGCACCTTGGCTCAGCTCGAGCGCACCTTTCCGCTCTCGCAGGCGTGGGAGCCTCGATTTTTTGCTTCGTTGTTGTTTTATCACGGGCTGCTCACCCTGGAGGCCGCCACCGGTCGGCTGGTGATCCCGAACTTTGTGATCCGACAGCTCCTGTGGGAAAACCTGCGGGATATGCTCAACGAGGTCTGTACCGCCACACCTCCACAAGAGCAGCTCCACTCGGCGCTCAAGCAGCTTGCCACGGAGGGCGATCCACTCCCCTTTTTGCGCACCATGCAGGCGCACTTGTTCCCGAAGCTCTCCAACCGAGACTATATCCGCTTCGATGAGCCACGCATGAAGGCGCTGTGTTTAGCGTGGCTGTCGTTGTTCGAGTATCAGCTTGTGTTCAGCGAGCTGGAGCATATCGGCGGATACTCCGATCTGATCCTGGTGCCGAATCCGCATCATCCGTGGGCGACCCACTGTGTGCTGCTGGAGCTGAAATATCTGAAATTGAGGGACTTCGAGCGGGGCGGGCTGGAGGCAGTAGAAACGAAGATGTCAGAAGGAGAGACTCAGCTCCTGTCCTACACAGGCGACCCACGCTTGGCGACGTTTGGAAACAGACCCTGGACTCGCCACACCATTGTGTTTGCCGCACGTCGAGAGATCTACCATCGCGCTCCGGGAGAACCCACCCAGCGCCTCGAGCAAGTCGAAGAAGAATATGAATGAGGGCGCTCGATCTGCCCTCCTGCAAACATCAGCCGTTGATGCCGTGTCAGGATGACGTTATAACTGTGCGCCAGAGAATGATCGACGTCCCGACGCCAAAGCGTGCGGGGCAGGAGAAGATATGCGCGTAAGCTCGAGCATCGGAATCACCTGGGCGGTATTGCTGCTGACCGCCTGTGAAGAGACCACCACCAGCACCACCGTATCATTGCCCTTGTGTGATCCAGCGGTGAAGTCACTCGCACCACTGGATCCAGCAGCGCCACCCTCCACCGACGGAGGCACGCTGGTCTTGGTGGGCAAACATTTTTGGGGCTTCTCGAGCACGGCAGAAGTGCCCCTGACCGTCCCCAGCGACAGTCCGACCCCCACACCGGATCCGGAAGCGACGCCCACGGCGACCCCTCAGCCTCCCGCTGAGCTGGAATTTAATACCCAGGTCATGGCCCTTCGAGTGGGAGATCAGCCTGCCCACATCCTGAGTGCGGTGGAGCGTGTCGTGCAGCCCTACGTCTTGGTCCAAGATGTGGAGGGCACCTATCAATACCTGGGGTGCTCCGCCTGCTCGACCTGCCTGACCGCCAATCCGTACTCCTGCGGCGCCTGTGACACCGCCTGCCTGGGCTGTGAGCAAGTGGTGAAATTTGAGCTCCCGAAGCTGGATGCCTCCGCCGGACAGCTTGACGCCGAGTCATTGCGGGTGAATGTGGTCTTTTTTGGAGAGACCGGCCAGACCCCAGCTATTTCGTTCGACTTGCCCCTGGCCTGTGAAGACGGCATCGACAACGACCTCGATGGCTTGGCTGATTTTGACGATCTCGACTGCCAGACCAGCGCCTGGAGTGAGCTCGCCCCTTGAGCGTTCCAGCCTCAACCTGAGCTCGCCCCTTGAGCGTTCCAGCCTCGACCTGAGCTTATCCCTTCCGGTGCGTGCCGGGTTCACTTCCGCCCAGGGTCAAGGAAAGATAAAACCGTAGTGTGTGCTCAGATATTGTTCGACCACCTGAGCCAAACCCTCCGCGAAGCTGCTTCGCGCCAGCTCATCTTCCCGCACAGCCATATTGGACTCGATCTGGATGCCGTCGAGGGTGCCGCTCTGTTGAGATCCATGTATCAGTGTGTTATACCCGCCTGAATAATAGACCTCGAGCCCAGGATCTGGACTCTCAGGAGACGGTACAGAGGCGTAACCGACGCTTTCGAGCAGACCTCCCAGGCTCTCCGGTCCTCTCAGCAGCTCTGCAAAGGAGATCTCCACCGATGCGCTCAGCGCCCGGATGCTGGAGAGCTCGCTGTATCCGCCCTCGTTGAGGGTGGTATCGGAGAGCTTCAGCTCATTCGAATAGAGCAGATAGCCGAGCTGGAGCCGGTCGGGATCATCACTCTGGCCGTGGAGGTCGATGTAGAGCCCGGCTCCGTAGCGGTCGATGACCTCCTGAGCGGCGACGTCGAGGAAGTCATGGAACTCATACCACGCTTGAGTCGCGTAGGGGTTGCCTTGGGCCGCTTCTTCCAGCTCGCGGTTGGCGTCGAGCTTTTTGCGATCCAGCTTATTGATCACCAGATGGGGCGTGCCAGCCAGATACGCTTGAAAAGCCGGGAGAAGCTGGCGGATGAGCTCTTCCGTCCACCCGTCTCCGGTGGTGGTGCCATAGGTCCGGTCAGGGATCTCCGAGGGCATCAGATAGCCCCCGTGGGGAGCCGAGATGATGATCGGCAGCTCCCCCGCGCGATACTCAATATATTGATTGCGTCCCATGTAGGTCTGACCGGCCACAAAAGGCCCGCTGGTGTCTCCGCAGGACGTGCAGCGGAAGAATGCCACCGCGTCGAGGTCTCCGCGCATGCGCACCGTGAGCGGATTGCTGGTGCTGTTGAGATCTCCGCCCCAACGCTCGAAGACCCAGCCGGGTGCAGGGGCGGCGGTGAGTGTCACCGAGGCTCGCCGAGGATAACTGCCACCCGGAGGTGAGAGGCTGATGCTGCCGTCTCCGTCCCAGCCGGTGTAGAGGGTGCTGGCCTGGACCTTGCCCGGCGCGACGAGGAGTAAAAAGAGGCTCAACAGGCACCCGAGAGGGCCCGCCAAGGGTTGGAGCAAGACATACAGTGCTGAGCGTGACATGAAGACCTCTTCCATCAGGTTGAGCCTTCACTGTATCGTCAGCGCACGCCTCGGTGCATCACAAAAGAAGCACAGGGGGCACTTCCGCCGCTGCACTAAAACTGAAAATACAAAAACGGCACAAAACTTTGCGCGGAGAGCCTCAGCAGCGCCAGCCCAAACAGAGGCAGCAGCCACAACCATCGAGGCGAGAACTGCAACGACGGGAGCCCCCCGCGTTCCGGTTCAGCCGGTGACTGCCAACGAGGGGCGAGCAGCACCCACAGCAGCCCGAACCCCACCATCAGCAGCGCATATCCCGTGACCTGCCAGTGCATCGCATCCGAGAGCCCCACCTCCGAAAATCCCAGCATCGCCTGATAGAGCCGGAGCGCAGAGCCAACATCGGGCGCTCGAAACATCACCCATCCCACCATCACCAGCAGGAGCGTGGGCAAAAGTCCGGGATTTCCAGAGCCCCCACGCGCGCGCCACAGCCGCTCGAGCGCCAGCAGGCTCCCGTGCCAGAGCCCCCACAGCACGAAGTTCCAGCTTGCCCCATGCCAGATCCCCCCCAGCAGCATGGTGAGCATCAGGTTGAGATACGTGCGTCTCTCTCCCAGCCGATTGCCCCCCAGCGGAATGTACAGGTAATCGCGGAGCCACGTTGAGAGGCTGATATGCCAGCGACGCCAGAACTCGGTCACACTTCGGCTGATATAGGGGTGATTGAAGTTCTCCAGAAAGTGAAAGCCTAACATCAGCCCCAGCCCGATGGCCATGTCCGAGTAAGCCGAGAAGTCAAAATAGAGCTGGAGCGTATACGCCAGCGCACCCAGCCAAGCATCGACCAGCGAGGGCTCCGGGAGCGCAAACGCAGCGTCCACCAGCGGCGCCAGAGGATCGGCCACCAGCACCTTCTTGCAAAAGCCTCCCATGAAGCGCAGCGCCCCCATCGAAAAGAGCCGCAAGCTGTGCGTGCGATGCACCAGCTCATGCGCCACCGTCGCATAACGCACAATCGGCCCCGCCACGAGCTGCGGAAAGAGGGTCACATACGAGGCAAACTCCAGCAAACTCCGGGCGGGTGGCACCTCTTTTCGGTAGAGATCGATGGTATAACTCATCGTCTGGAAGGTATAAAAGCTGATCCCCACCGGCAGCAGCACCGGTGCCCAAGCAAAAGGCGCCAGCCCCACGCCCTCCAGGAGCGTGTTGAGGCTCTCGATCCCCCAGTTGGCATACTTAAAATACGCCAGCAGCCCCAGATTCACCCCCACCGACATCCACAGCCAGCCTGCACCGGAGCGCCCTCGACCTTGTGCCGCCACAAGCTGTTTCCCCACTCCATAATCCAGCAGGGTCGAGAACCACACCAGCACCAAAAAATCAGGACGCCACCAGCCATAAAACACCGAGCTGAACAGCACCATCACCGCCGAGCGCCAGCGGAACGGCACCAGATAGTACACCACCAGAAACACCGGCAGAAACAGATACAAAAAGACGTGGGAGGCAAATACCATCGTTTAGCCTCCCGTTCCAGCAGGAGCCATCAGCCCCAGCGTCTGGAGCAGCTCCGCATGCATCGACCAGTCCTCCTGCCGAGGCAGATATCGCTCCGGCAGCTCCCACACGATCACCGACGGCGGTGTCTCTCGAAACGCGGCATTCTCCAGATACGTCAGCATGGGCAAGATTGGCCCTCGTCCTTCTTGCGCGACGTTGAGCACCTCCGCGCCGAGCTCGAGCTTGAGCGCATCGGCAAAACCTCCGTGAGACGCCACACTGTAGCTGGTGCCCACCAGTACCACCGGAATAGAGGCATCCCCAAAGAGTGCCGCGCTGGTGTGTGTGGGAGGCGGCACCGCACGCAGGGGCTGGATCCGCTCCGAGCGTATATCAAAGCCGCTCCAGGGGCTGACCGGCAGAAAGGCCAACAGATCCCCCTGGACTTCCAGCTCCGGCGAGGGCTCCGCGCGAAAGACCGTCTGAGAGAGGCCGGGAAAGGGCTTCTCTCGGAGCTGCTCCGCCAGCTTTTGTGCCACCCGCTGAGCGCCTGCGGGGGTCCAGTGGGTATCCGTGCGGAGAAACATCGGCGTCTCCGCCTTTCCAGCCTCCAGCGTGGCATACAGATCCGGCACCTGGAGCCCTCCAGCCTCCAGCGTTTGCCGGAAGTGCTCGTAGCGTCGAGCGGCATACGCGGGAACGTGGTAACGTCCCAGGTGTGTGTGGTACACCCGGCTCTTGGAAGGCAGGAGCGCCACCATCAGGGTGATCTCACGCGCGTGTAGGTACGTGTTGATGGCCAGCACCAGCCGGGCTTTTTCGGCCAGCCTCTCTGTTTCATCGGGATGCTGTTCAAACTCCTCGCTGGAGAACAGCCAGCCATCGGAGCCTACCAGCACCCCTTTTCGTCCCGTTTGGCCGATCACAAACTCCAGGCTGCTCCAGAAGGCCACGCCCAGCGTGCGGGTCTCGACGTGTTGGTTGAGCAGGATCTCGACCTCGGCAGTCCACGCCCCTTTGAGCACCGAGAGACCCTCTGCTGGCCACTGGAGGGCGCGAATTCCCAAGCTCAGCAGGAAAAGCTGGAGCAAGCCAAACAAGATCCCGGGCACCAGCGCCAAGCGTGAAGGCGCAGGGGGGGTGGAGGGCATATCCGTCTCAGCGGGGGAGGGCATATCCGTCTCAGCGGGGGAGGGCATAGACATCCTCAGCGGGTGGTATCGGTGCGGTTGGGAACCCATTGGACGGTGGGCGCTGCGGCACCGGGCAGGACAAAAACACTGTACGCGCTGCCTTGCGCAAGGTTGAGCCCCGAGAGCTGTTGCAGCACTTTGCCATCCCCATACACTGCCAGCTCGACGGCGATGGCGTTCACACTGCGGCTGGCGTGGCCTCCCGGCGTGATCCCCTCCAGGATGGTGGCGGCTCCATCGGCGGTCTTGAGACTGACCTGCTTGAGCGCGGAGACGTTATAAAGGGTGAGCTGAGCCTTCGCCAGATGGGTATGGGGCTCATCCTGCAACGCCTGGAGGCCCTGAGCTCTGATCAAGACGGTATAAAAGTGTCCGGCCACCACCTCGAGGGAGGATGCATACTTTCCGGCAGAAGCGGATCGCGATCCGGCAGCGGCCACCCAGTAGGGGCTGACGTCTCCGGGACGCAGCGCACCGAGGGCTCTTCCAGCCAGGCGCAGTGGGTAGGTCTCTTTTTCGGCGTTCACAAACCGCACAAACGCCGAGCCCGCAGGCGGTGCGGGGGCGTAGAGCTCCAGCTCCGTTGCGGTGGAGGGTGTGGCAGTGCTGAGCATTCCTCCAGCGCATGCCAGAGTCAGGGCCAGCCGGACCAGCGGCGTGTGCAGCAGCGTACCGAGCAGCGTTCTTCGAGACATCATGGCGGACCTCCCAGAGAGCAGAGGCGTCCCGTCATGCCACCGGTATATCCTTGGGGGGTGCTCACCGAGATCTTTTTGATGACGGCTTCTGACTCGGCGGGATATGAGAGGTAGAAGCGTCCTTTGCTGGTCACCCGTTTGTGGTTGACGAAGGGGTAGACATCCACGGTGCCGTCGCTGAACTCCGTCTCAACCTGGAAGGTATCCTGGGTGGGGATGTCCATCCGCAGCTCGAGGATGTGGGTATTGGCGCTGAGGGCTTTTGGGTCGCTGTTTTCCATCAGCACCTGTGGACCTGCGCCCGCGAGGGTGAAACGTCCGCTGAGCGCGACCTTGGGCCCGCTGCAACTGCCTTCGACACTGGCGATGAGCTGACGATAGATCAGCGGATCCTGAAAAGCGGTAGACCCCTGAACCGAGCCGGGAGGTGCGCCGAGCAGCAGCAGGGGCACTTCCCACACCAAATATTGGGGAGGCGTCTTTTGGAATTCCTCTGAGCGCAGATAGCCCAGCAGTGCGCCGAGCGTCTGGCCTCCGTTGAGGAAGAGGGTAAGCACTTCTGCTTGGGTGGTCTCCATCAGGTAGGGCGAGAAGCCCCGCACGGGCTCCATGAAGCTGGAGCCGACCACCGTGATGCTGGGCACGGGGGCGGCCTCGATGATGGCCACGGGAGCGGGTGCCGTGAGCCGTCGAGACTCCACACGCGGGGCTTGTTCGTGGCTCATGGGGCGCTTGCAGAGCTCTCCCACCGAGATGGAATAACCGCTGGAGTCGTAGGTTTTGGTGCTGATCACTTCTGCTTTGGACTCGACGCGGGGCAGCTTGGCGTAGGCGGGGTGTGTTTTGATGAGCTGCGCGGTGGCGAAGGCGGTCTCCCGTGCGCCTGCGACGGTCCAGTGGTAGTCTCGTTTATAATAGAAGGCGTCTTTGCTCGTCTGAGCGACCTTGAGCACATCGACCACCGAGGCGTTGCGGCTGAGCCGAGCGCGGACGGCGTTGTAGATGGCATCGGCTTGGGAGGCGTCCCAGGCATCCTCGGGGAGCTTTTTGACATATCGAGCGTTGACGTGCGCGGGGGTGGGGACGGCCAGCACGATGGGCTCGACCCCTCGTTTTTTGAGTGCAGAGAACAGTCGGTCCAGCTCCGTGAAGACACTTCCCGGCAGCGGGTTAAACTTAAAGTCCATGTAGTAGAAGATGCGATCCTCCTCTCCTTGTCGCCAGCCTTGTTTGAGGGCGGCCTCACACACGTCGAACTCTCCGGCGTAGGTGGTCGAGGGCAGCATCATGCTGGAGATGAGCAGGGATGCGGCCAAAAATGAGCGTGGGGACATGTTTCCTCCCTGGGTATTCAGGCGTGGGGTGTCGCCTGCGGTGGTGTATCCAGCTAAGTTCTACCTTATATAGGGGTGGGATGGGGATAAGACCTTACCGCTCTTTATGCACTTTCCTGCCTGGCACAAAAAATGCGCCCCGAAGCAGCTCGTGGGTGTGCTCGTGGGGTGTCCTCGTGGGGTGTGCTCGTGGGGCTGAAATCGGCTCCGCATGGGCCTTGAGATGGGGAGAGGTGGCCCTTGACCCTGAGAGCGCGGCAGGCTGGACTTCCCGGGGGTATTCTCAACCTCTTCCCTTGACGTCGGCGTCTATCCTCTGCAAAATGTCACCGGTTTTGAGCTGCGCACCCCGCGCCTGCTTCTGGATGAGTCGTAGGAGAATGCCATGAACAACAGCTATCAGACCTCTACCAAGTTCTGCCATCACTGCAAGCGAGAGGTGCCCTACGACACCCGTATTTTGCGCACCGAGACTTGCCCCTGGTGTCGAGCGGACCTGCATGTGTGTCTCAACTGCAAGTTCCACAACGCCAGCATGTATAACGAGTGTGAGCTCAACGGCACCGAGCGCGTGCGTGAGCGAGACCGGGCCAATCACTGCTCAGATTTTGCCTTTCGCGACGGCGTGAAGGGCGAAGACAAGACCAAAGAAGCCGCCATCAACAAGCTCAACAACCTCTTTAAGTTCTGAGCATGTCCTGTTTGCAGGGTGTGAGTCCTTTTATTCTTCTCGCCAGAGGGCGGGTCCGAAGGGAATCTCCACCGCCCCCCCGCCTTGTCCGTGGAGCGCACTGAGCTCCGTCAGCAGTTTTTTCCCAACCGAGCTGAGGGCCACCTTCTGGTGGTGATAGACCTGCTCTAGCGTGGTGGGCATATCCTCTGTCACCATCAGGTAGAGTCGGAATTCATCGACGAGCCGATAGAACTGCTCCAGCTTTTCGACACAGGGCATGGGCAGCAGCAGCAGGTCTCCGGGATGGACCTTCTCGTAGCGGTTGCGCAGCAGGCTGAGCAGCGGCTTCCGCAGGCGGAGCTTTGACCACACCTCCAGCAGCAGAGACTGACGCAGCTCTAGCTCTTCGACGATGCGCTGCACCTCGAGGCTGAGCATATACGCCAGCCGTCTCACCCGTCGTTTTTTGGCGAGCCGTCGATGGTGGAGGAGCCGTTCTTGAGCGTGCCCATCCTGTGCCAGTCCATTCGGAATCCGTCCATCCTGAATCCGTCCATCCTGAGTCAGCAAGTCGTCTGAGTGAGCTGCTTGGAGGTATTCCTCGAGCTCCGCTGGGCGTGGACGACGCTCATACTCCTTCACCAGCGCGGAACCTAAGCCGGGTGTTGTCATGGAGGGTGCTTCAGGAGTCGAAGAGGTCTCCCGTGTGGTATCATCATCCGGTTCTGCTGGAGACGTTCTCTCCGAATGTGCCCCGGAGTGTGCCCCCGAATGTGCCCCGGAGTGTGCTTCCGAATGTGCCCCGGAGGGTGTGCCGTTGAGGTGTCGAGCTTGTATCCGACGCTGGGCGAGCTGGGCGAGCTGGAGGCGCGCGGTGGCTTCTTCGAGGCGAGCGGCTTCTGCCCAACGTTCGGCTTCGGCCTCGAGTGCGGCGGTCTCAGCCTCTGATTGTTGAGCGCGTTCGGCCAAGTCTTCCTGCTCGATGGCATCTTTCCAGGTGGGACTGGCGGGGCCCTGTGGGGTGTAGGGCCGAGCCAGCAGGCTGCTTCCCAGACCACTGACGTGCAGGCTGGAGGGGTGAAATCCGTTGCGTTCAACTTGTTGACTGAGGTGGAGCAACATTTCCGCCGCTTGAGTGGGATCTTGTCCTTTGAGCAGCTCAAAGACTTCATCCAGCGAGGGCAGGGGGGGAACATCTTGGACCAACGGGGCGGCTGAGGGCTTCGGATGAGCTGCGAGCCCATGAGCATCGGCCTTTTGTTCCGGCTCAGCACCTGTGAGCGGCGGATGGGAGGCGTCGGGGGCGTAGGGCGGCGATTTTTTCATCGTTTCAGTGACCTCTTTGCAACATTTGAAGCACAGAAAAGTATCGGCGAAGGGACTGTATTTTGCTGCCAATCGAAGCGTGTCTTTTGCCAGCTTACACATATCCCTTGACAGGCACCAGAGCAAGAACTAATAGACACTTCTCAGCCTCCGGCCACCACCCCTCTCTTGAGCCTTTCTGTGTGCTCTTCGAGAGGTTCTGACCGGGACGTGTGCCAGGTGGCACCGCACGCAGCCTAACCGAGCCGATAGCCGAAGGAAGGTCATTATGGCGGATTACTCTGCACTTGAGTATCACTCTCGGGGTCGCAAGGGAAAGATTGAAGTGATTCCCACCAAACCCTGTTACACCCAGCGCGATCTCTCACTTGCGTATACCCCGGGTGTGGCCGAGCCTTGCCGGGTCATCTACAAAGACCCCGAAGCGGCATATCAGTATACGGCCAAAGGCAACTTGGTCGCGGTGATCACCAACGGCACCGCCGTGCTCGGACTGGGTGACATCGGACCCCTGGCCGGTAAGCCGGTCATGGAAGGCAAAGGTGTGCTCTTTAAGCGGTTTGCCGACATCGACGTCTTTGACTTGGAGCTCAACGCCCCAGACCCCGAGCTGTTTATTCAGTGTGTGAAGGCTCTCGAGCCGACCCTCGGCGGCGTCAACCTGGAGGATATCAAGGCACCCGAATGTTTTGAGATCGAAGAGCGTCTGGCCGCCATGATGGACATTCCGGTCTTTCACGACGACCAACATGGCACCGCCATCATCTCGGGTGCGGCCTTTCTGAACGCCCTCGAGCTGACCGGTCGTAAGATCGAAGACGTGAAGGTGGTGTTCAGCGGCGCCGGTGCCGCCTCCATTGCCACCGCTCGTTTGTACGTGACCCTCGGCGTGCGGAAAGAGAACATCCTCCTGACGGACTCCAACGGTGTGGTCTACAAAGGCCGTCCCAAGGGGATGAATGTTTACAAAGAGATGTTTGCCGTCGAGACCGACCGGCGCACCCTCGCCGACGCCCTGGTGGATGCCGATGCGTTTGTGGGCTGCTCCGCTGCGGGCTTGGTGACGCAGGACATGGTGAAGGTCATGGCTCCCAACGCCATTGTCTTTGCGATGGCCAATCCTGACCCGGAGATCACCTACGAAGATGCCAAAGCCGCTCGTCCTGATGTGATCATGGCCACCGGGCGCTCGGACTATCCCAACCAGTTCAACAACGTGCTCGGGTTCCCCTTTATCTTCCGAGGGGCCCTCGACGTGCGCGCGCGTAAGATCAACGACGAGATGAAGCTCGCCTGTGTGAAGGCCCTGGCTGCCCTCGCCAAAGAGGACGTGCCCGACACCGTCTTACGTGCCTATGGGCTCAAGAGCTTGCGTTTTGGGCCGGAGTACATCATCCCGAAGCCTTTTGACCCGCGTGTATTGTTGTGGGTGGCCCCTGCGGTGGCCAAAGCCGCGATGGATTCCGGGGTAGCACGCCAGCCCATCGAG
Organism: Myxococcota bacterium; assembly: GCA_046075485.1. Classification (GTDB taxonomy): domain Bacteria; phylum Myxococcota_A; class UBA796; order JAJRTE01; family JBJTQF01; genus JBJTQF01. Next base: position 11,497 of record JBJTQF010000233.1, read on the forward strand.
GACTTTGATGCCTATCGAGCCCGTCTGGAGCGCATTCATGGTCCCGTCCATGAGGTGATGCGGCCAATTCTTCGGAAGGCCAAAAACAGTCCGAAGCGGGTGGTGTTCCCTGAAGGCGACGAGGAGAAGATCCTGCGTGCCTGTCAGATCCTGGTGGATGAGCGGCTGGCTCAGCCCATCTTGCTGGGCCACAAAGCGGACATCGAGCAGAAGATTCAGAGCCTCGGCCTGCACATTCCGGGGGTGGAGATCATTGATCCCACTCATGCAGAGAAACATCAGGCATATGCCGACGCCTTTTTTGGGCTGCGTGGGCGTAAAGGTGTGACCCGTGCCGATGCCAACCGGCTGGTGATGTCTCGCACCCACTACGGCTTGATGATGGTGTGTCAGGGCGATGCCGATGGTCTTGTCTGTGGTCTCACCAAACATTACCAAGAGACCATTCGGCCTGCCCTTCAGCTCATTAGGACGCAGGGACATGGGACGCTGGTCAGCGGCACCTACGTGATGATCTTCCGGGATCGTCTCCTGTTTTTTGCCGACTGTACGGTCAATATTGAGCCGACCTCGGCCCAGCTTGCTCAGATTGCGATCAATACGGCGAAGGTGGCACGGGCCTTCAACGTGACCCCACGGGTGGCCATGCTGAGCTTCTCGAACTTTGGCAGTGCGCCTCATCCTTTGGCGGACAAGGTGCGCCAGGCCGTTGAGCAGCTCCGCGTGATCGATCCCCGTCTCGAGGTCGATGGTGAGATGCAAGCCGATACGGCGGTGGTGCGGGAGCTGGTGGAAGAAAACTTCCCCTTCTGTCGGCTTACCGGCAGTGCCAACGTGCTGATCTTCCCGGATCTTCAGTCGGGTAATATCGCTTACAAGCTCTTGCAGCGTCTGGGAGGGGCCACCGCGATTGGACCGCTGCTGATCGGCATGAACCGTCCGGTCAACGTGCTCCAGATGGGGGCGGATGTCCAGGAGATCGTCAACATCACCGCGATTACCAGCTTGGAGGCGCAGGACTCCAACTTCCTGGCCTCCTTTAAGTCTCGCTGAGCGACCTCGGCGAGTGCTGGGTCGATTTTCCTGCATCGAGAGCTGATCTCAAAAGGTGGCCACACCGAAAAAAATCGGCCACCTCCCGCCTTAAATCCTGAAGAGGAGCCCTGAATGTCTGCTTCAACCCGAGAACAAGACAAGACCCTAAAAGTGCTGACCCGCACCTTGCTGGAAATCCTGAACGGTGAGAGTTCTTATCGTGACGAGTCTGTCAAGCTCAAGCGCCTGGGCATGGAGACGGGGCCTGACCTGGAGGATCTGCTCGCCGACTTAGCGCAACGCTGGCCTTCGTTTGTGACCGATCTTCCTGGCCTGCTTCACGCGGTGCTCAGCTTGCCTCTTCCAGTCGTGTCGGCGCTCTTGGAGCTCCTGGTGTCTCGGGATGCGGTGAGTGCGTTGGTGGCGCTCCGCGATGAGGGCGCCCGGGTGGATGCCCGTAAGCTGGTGGGGGCGGCGCTTCAGCGTCTGCGCATGAAGGGCTTGACCATCCCCGAGCCGGTGAGCTTCCAGAAGTCCGTGCCGACCATGCCGTTGGAGGTGTACGCTTCGCTGAGTGGGCTGGCCAATGGTCGCACCGTGATCTGGTTTGTGCCGCCGCGTGCTCAGCAGCCTGTCACGGCTTATATTCTCCAGTGGTCGGATGCGACGGAGTCATTGGAGCTGAGGTCTACCACCGCCGAGCTGTCCGCGCTGCGTGAGACCGCGCTGGGGTACTGCAAGGCGGCTTTTCCCGAGACCATGTTTCAGCTTCGCCTGGGGCATGGTTTGGCGCTCGTGGAGGAGTGGATGGACCTGATGCGGGCGCAGCATCAGCAGCTTCCGTTTGAGCTGATCTGGCTGGTCCAAGATCTGAAGCAGCTCTTTGGGGTGACACCGGAGCCTTATCGTCCACAGGGGGCGGAAGCATTTGAGCCTCATCCTTTTATGGCGATGGAGGACATTCAGCAGCTCCTGAGTTACGAGGAGACCTTCCTCTGGACGCCGGGCGAAGAGGTCTTGCTGGAGTGTCTTGGCGAGCTGAGCCGGCAGGAGCAGGAGCAGGAGGCGTCTCGTCTGGTGCTCTCGCCGGAAGTGCAGCAGGAGCGGGAGCGGGAGCGGCATCGGCGCATGCTCTCGGCATTGTACTCGGGGGCGTGGCGGCTGCGTCTGGCGCGGCGTATGGAAGAGCACTGTGATATGTGGGAGCGTCGCGGCGAGCACACCCTCGTCAAGCGGATATGGGAGCTGGCCCTGGTGCTCCGCACTCCGCTTCCGGTGGCCGACATCTCCTTTATGGAGGTCTTTTTTGAAGCCAACTTGGGGGCGCTGATGCAGCTTCTTCAGGCGGAGCTGGCCGGTGCCGGACAAATTCCGACAGGGCTGGAAATGTTGGCGGAGAGAGGGCTGTCCGAGCAGGGGCTGTCCGGGCAGGGGATGGCCGGGCCGGGAGGGCTTATGGCTCCACCTTCTCCGGGATCGCTGATCGTCGGCACGGGCCGAGACTGGACCCCTTCGGATGTGGCATCGAGTAGCAGTCGCATCCTCTTGCCTTGAGTCTTGTGTGGCCGGAGATTTGATGCAGGTTGGCTGGCTCTTCAGCCGGGTTCAAGGTGTGATACAGGCGGGAGCGGAGTCTGAGCATGTCTGTCGAGTTCCCATCAGAGCAAAAAGACCCACCAGCGCCTCCTTCTGACCCGGCATCCCCTTTTTACTCCGTGGCGGAGCCGCTTCGTCGGCGGGTGAGGCATCCGCTGACGCTGGGCCTGCTCAGCTTCGCCCTGCTCTTGTTGTGGCTGGTTCCGGCTCGTTTTTCGCTCACCGAGCGCCTGCTGGGGCATCCTTCCAGCGATCTCATCAAACATTACTGGAACCTGTGGTGGTTTCGAGCGCAGGTGCAGGCGGGCGAGCTTCCGTTTGTGACCACCTTGCTCAACTTTCCGCGAGGGCTCGAGCTCTACCCCATTGAGCCGCTCAACGGGCTGCTGGCGTTGGTGTGGGTGCCCCTGGTGGGGTTGGCGGGTGCTTCCAATGTGCTGGCGCTGCTGAACCTCGGGCTGGCGTGGCTGGGCATGGCGCTGCTGGTCTGGCAGCTCACCGGGCGGAAGTGGGCGGCGTGGTGTGCGGGGGCGCTCTTTTCGCTCTCCAGTTATCCGGTCTGGACGGTCTATGTGGGGGTGGGAGAGCTGACGCAGCTCGGGCTGGTGCCGCTGGCGCTCTTCGCCCTGCTGAGGCTGGGGGCGGAGGGCTCTCCCAAACGCTGGCTGCTCGCGGTGTTGGGGGTATTCCTGGCGGTCTTCTCCTGCTGGTATCACATGCTCTTTTTGGGCATGGCGGTGGCCTGTTGGCTCCTGACGCAGCTTCCGAGCTCCCGGCAGGCGCTGAGAGGCTGGCTGAGGTTTGCAGGGGCGGCGCTCTTGGGGGCGCTGCTGGTCTTGCCCATCTTGAGCGCCTTTCGTGCATCCTATCAGGCCGGTGCGGGCTCGACGGAGCCGGTCTTGACCTACGTTCAGACGCGCCTGGAGCGCATGCCACACGATCCGCCTCATACACGGCTGGATCCGGCGCAGCTCTTCTGGGGCGGAGAGCAGGTTCGTGCGCGTGCGCGTCAGACGCCTTATGCGGGCGGACGTTATCTGGGGCTGATCTTGCCGCTGCTGGGATTGCTGGGCTGGGCGCTCCGGCCTCGCGAGGGCTTGGCGTGGCTGCTCCTGGTGGGGGTGTCGGGGGTGCTCGGACTGGGCTCTCGTCTGGTGGTGGAGGGGCTGGAGCAGGGAGGGCCTTTGCCGTTTTTGCCCCTCAACCTGCTGCTGGAGCGGCTGGTGCAGCCGATGAACTTTCCAGCCCGCTTTATGATGCCCCTGACCCTGGGGCTGTGCATCCTGGTGGGGCTGGGACTGGGACGGCTCGAGGCGCTGCTCAGCACCCGTCGAAGACGGATGGCATGGCTCGGCGGCTGGGCGGTGGTGGGGCTGGGACTTCTCCCGCTCGTGGAGCTGCGGCTGCGGGGGGATCTGCCTTTACCACTGGTAAGCACTCCACTTCCGGCGGAGCCTGCGGCGGAGGCACTCCGTCAGGATGCACTCGCGCGTCGTGCACGGGGCGAGTCGGTGGGAGGACTGCTGGAGCTGCCGCAGCTCTTTCAGTATAACAGTCGTCACGCCTACGATGAGGTGCTGCGTATGCAGGTCATCCACGGGATCGCCTCGGCCAGCCTCCCGTTGGACCGGATCGATGCGCTGGTGCCCAGCATGCGGGTGACGCTGGCGGAGCAGCCACTCCTGCGGGCGCTGCAAGGGGCCACGGACGCCACACCGGAGGCCCTCGCCAATGCAGGGCAGGCGCTGAAGGCTCAGGGCTTTGACTATCTCATCCTGAGCTGGCGAGAGCTTCCCGCCTCGCATCATGCGCGGGTGCGTGCGCTCGTGGGCCAGCTCTTTCCGCCGCCGCTCTACTCAGATGAGTGGCGAAGTGTGTATCGCCTTCCGTAAACCGCTCCGTTGAGGTGCGCTCAAGAGAAACATGCCGTGCAGAGGATTCGGTGCGTTCAGAAAAGACACCCAGAAGAGCCCCCAAAGCCCCGAGTCATCAGTCCAGCTCGTCATCAGTCCAGCTCGCCGTCGGCCTCGGTCATAAAGTGATGAGACAGATCCAGGAGCAAGTCCGCAATCCGCTCTCGGCTGGCCACCTCGAGATCCTGTGGCACGTTCTGTCCCACCCCCAGATAGGCAATCGGACGGCGAGACGCCACCGCCGCATTTAATAAGACCCCGTGCGAGCGGCTCTCGTCGAGCTTGTTGATCACCAGCGCGTCATAGCCCACCCCATCAAACCGCTGGATGATGTCGTGGATGTCCGAGTGTTTGGTGGTAGCACTCAAGACCAACAGCCGCCGGATCTGCTCGGCGCCTCCCACCAGCGACTCCAGCTCGAGCAGGCGCTCCAGCTCGTTGGGACTCTGGCCAGCGGTATCGACGAAGACCAGGTCCATGTGGGCATAAGCCCTCAACGCTTCCTGAAGCTCCGAGCGAGAGCGTGCCACCGCCATCGGCAGCTCGAGCAGGCGCGCATAAGCCCGTACCTGCTCCACAGCGGCGATGCGGTAGACGTCGCAGGTGATCAACCCCACCGAGTGTCTATCCACATGAGCAGCCAGTGAGGCGAGCTTGGCCAGCATGGTGGTCTTGCCCACGCCGGTCGGACCCACCAACGCCACCACGGTCAACGCGCCCTTCTTGATGCGCAAGGGGCCCGTCACCGGACACCAGCCCATCAACACCCGGGCTGCTTCTCCAAACACCACCACCGGATCCGACCACCGATACTGCGGCAAGGACTTCACCACCTCGATCATCAGATGATGCGCCACCAGCGGCTCCACCTCCTCCAACGCCAAGCGGTCTGCGAGCTGCTGCAACACCTCCGTCGAGAGATAGACGTCCTCTGGAGCCGGGGGAGGGGTCGGACGCCGAGCGGGAGCAGGCAATGCTCGAGCCGTCGAAGCAGGGGCAGGAGAACGCAACGGGACCATCAGCCAGTCCAGCAAGCGTCTCCACCACGACGCGGGGGGGTGCTCTTCAAAAAAGAGCTCGTCTTGAGAAGGGTCAGGTCTCATCCGAATGTTTGGCCAGCGGCTTGAGGCCCCGTACCTTGCCGAGCAGCTCGTCGAGCAGCTCCTCAAGATCCTCATCCTGGGAGTGTTCTTCTCCCAGCGGAGGTGGTACGAGGCTGGAGGTTGTTGCAGCCATTCCCGCACGGGCGGGAGACGCAGGAGCCACCCCCACTGCTGCCGCAGGGGTCGCCATTCGAGCGGTCATCATGGCACTGAGCTGAGCAGGGTTGAGCCGTTCGACATCCGCAGGCTCGCCGAGTTTGGTCAAGAGGGTGACATAATCTCGCCGACCACTGACGCCGAGCACCAGTTGTTCACCATGCACATCCACCACCAGCACCGCGCCGTTGTCGTTCAGATCCTGCGCGCTGATCAGCTCAATGGCGTGATCGTTGCGTCCGTGAGAGGCATGCGGGCCACGTCCGTCATAAGAAGCGTCGTCAGAAGGAAGCTCACCGGAGGCTTCTTTGCGGCGACGATAGAGATAGAAGGCCACCGCAGCGCCCAACGCGCCCATCTGAATGCCCAAGCCCAAAAAGACCCAGGGAGACATAAACCAGGGTGTTGGACCGGTGGCAGCCCCCAAAGCCATCAGGGTCGGCTCCACGGAGGTGTTCAAGCGCGCATTAAACTGATCATAGAGCTCGTAGCGGGCGGGCTCCGAAGCGGTCACAACAGGCTGCTGCTGAAGCTGCCCCACCGCACTCGATGAGAGGGACTCATCGGCGAACAGCAGCCCCGTTGCGGCAACACACCCGAAAAAGGTGCTGCCGATCAGTCCTCTCATGCTTCGACGAAACCGACTGCGCCCGCTGCTTCTGGCTTTCATGATTCCCTCTGCCACCGGATTCCCCTTAGGCACCGGCCCCTGCGAACGAGCGCAGGATGTGGATAGGACACCCCAAGGCACGTTGTATCCTACCTGCCCCACAAATTCAACCGTGATGCGCAATTGCTTAGCATGCGAAGTTTTTTTGTTGCAACCCACCCCATTGCCGATACAATGCCCTTCAGATGTTCGTATTTGTGTAACCTCAGAAGGCTGCACACCTCATCCTTCCGGTGAGGCTCCTTCGACCTCTTCTTGGTTCCATTCTCTGGAGGTATCGTCATGGCTGAAGCCTTTATCGTCGAAGCGGCGCGCACCGCCGTTGGCAAGAAGAACGGTGTCCTCTCCAAGCTCCGGGCCGATGAGCTCGCCGCTCATCTCCTCAAGGGCTTGGTGACGCGGGGCAATGTCGATCCCAATGAGGTCGAGGACGTCATCATGGGCTGTGTCACCCAGGTGGGTGAACAGGGGCTCAACGTGGCGCGGGTGGCTGCGCTCAACGCGGGTTTCCCCATTGAGGTGTGTGGCACCAGCGTCAACCGCATGTGCGGCTCGTCTCAGCAGGCCGTTCATTTTGCGTCGATGGCCGTCATGAGCGGTCAGATGGAAGTGGCCATCGGTGCCGGTGTCGAGAGCATGTCCCGCATCAGCATGGGCTCGGATATGTTCTACAACGGCGAGCCCGCCATTCCCTCCGAGATGATGACCGAGCGCTTCACCATCATTCCTCAAGGCAACAGCGCGGAGCTGATCTGCCAGAAGTGGGGTTTTTCCCGCTCCGGTATCGATGAGTTTGCCCTCATGAGCCATCAGCGGGCGCTCAACGCCATCGACAAGGGTTACTTCAAAAAAGAGATCGTGCCGGTTCAGGTGAAGCTGGAAGATGGCAAGGTCGTCACCTTCGACACCGATGAGGGCCCCCGCCGAGATACCAGCCTCGAGCGGCTCGGCAAGCTCAAGCCCGCCTTCTCCGATGACGGGGTCATCACCGCCGGAAGCTCCAGCCAGATCAGCGACGGTGCTGCCGGGCTGATCTTGGCCAATGAAGCCGGTGTGCGTCGTCTGGGGCTCAAGCCGCGCGCGCGCATTGTCGCCACCGCCGTGGCTGGAGTGGATCCCACCATCATGCTCACCGGTCCCATCCCCGCCACCCGTAAGGTGCTCGCAAAAGCAGGCATGAAGCTCTCGGAGATCGACCTGATCGAGATCAACGAAGCCTTCGCGCCGGTGGTCATGGCCACGGTCCAGGACTTGGGCATGGACATGAACAAGGTCAACGTCAACGGAGGTGCCATCGCGTTGGGCCATCCGCTGGGTGCTTCGGGCGCTCGTTTGTTGACCACCCTCCTGCATGAGCTGGAGCGTCGTAACCTGCGTTATGGCCTCTCCACCATGTGTATCGGTTTTGGGCAGGCCACCGCCACCATCATCGAGCGCGTCTGATCGCATCGCGCTTCTGAAGCTCAGAGGGGAGGGCAAACGCACCTCCCCTTTTTTATTGGGCATGACGTTATTAATACGGCATGCCGTTCTTAATACGGAATGCTGACTGCACGCCCCCACACACGGAGCGCCCAAACATGCCCTCCCTGGGCTCAAGGGGCGCAACATTCATCCTCCACCCAGACCCCTTATCCCTCGAGAGGAGGTGATGCTCATGTCCGACAATACCAAGACCCAGCAGGAGAAGATCCGGCTGACCACCCTGGTCAAGAGTGCTGGCTGAGCATCCAAGCTGGGCCCAGCGGTGCTGGGTCAAGCCTTAAGCTGTGTGCCGCGTGTCTCCGATCCACGCTTGTTGGTGGGCATCGAGACCTCCGATGACGCCGGAGTGTTTCAGCTCTCGGAGACCCTGGCCCTCGTCCAGACGGTGGACTTTTTTACGCCCATCGTGGATGACCCCTATTGGTTTGGACGGATTGCTGCCGCCAATGCCCTGTCGGATGTCTACGCGATGGGTGGAACGCCCTTAACGGCCCTCAATATTGTGGGATTTCCCGACGGGCAGCTCCCCCTCGAGGTGCTCGGCGAGATCCTCCGAGGCGGGAGTGATGCCGCTCAAGAGGCGGGGGTGGCCATTCTCGGAGGCCATTCGGTACGGGATCCCGAGCTCAAGTTTGGCATGGCGGTCACGGGCACGGTGCATCCGGCGGAGATCGTCACCAATACGGGCGCTCGTCCGGGGGATGTGCTCTTCTTGAGCAAACCACTCGGCACGGGGCTGCTCACCACGGCCCTCAAGCGGGGAGCGCTCCAAGAGTCCGAGCTGGAGGAGGCTACCCGAGTGATGGCCACCCTCAACCTTTTGGCGGGTCAAGTGCTTCGGCGGCTTGGCGTGCGTGGTGCGACGGATATCACGGGCTTCGGCCTGCTGGGACATGCTCTCGAGCTGGCTCGAGGCAGTGGGGTGACGCTGGAGCTGGAGGCGGCTGCTCTTCCGCATTTTCCGGGTGTGCTGGAGCTGGCCGGTCGCGGCTTCTTGCCCGGGGGAGGCAAGGTCAATCGAGAGCATGTCTCCCCGCATGTGACGTTTGTGGAGTCGGTGTCAGAACCTCACCGGGTGCTGATGGTGGATCCGCAGACCTCGGGAGGGCTCTTGATGGCCGTGCCGGAGGCTCGAGCGGCTGAAGCGGCTCAGGTGGCGGCGGAGCTGGGGCTTCCGTGTCTTGCGCGCATCGGGCGGGCGTGTGTGCGTGACGCAACGTGGTTGAGGGTCGTCTGAGTGGGTGCCGAGTATCTTCGGAGCTTCATCGGAGCTTCCTCGGAGCTTCCTCGGAGCTTCCTCGGACGATGGGTGGAGGGAGATCGGTCGTCGTCTGGCGTTCGGTCTCTCTTTTTTTATGCGTGGAGGTGTTGAGGTATGGGATCCGTCGTGCGGCGATGGTGGGGGATGCTGAGGGCTCTGAGGCTGGGGGCTCTGGGGCTGGGGGTTCTGGGGATGCCGCTGGAGGCGTGTCCGCTGGGAGGGCCTTCGGCACCGGCGCCTGAAGAGGCGAAGGTGTGTGAGATGTGTCCGAGCTGGAATGAGGCGCAGGAGCCGTTTCAGCTCTTTGCGAATACCTATTACATCGGCACGAAGGGCTTGAGTGTCCTGCTGGTGGTGACGTCCGAGGGGCTGGTGGTGCTGGATGCGGCGTTGCCTCAGACGGTGCCACTTCTCGAAGCGAATATCCGCACGCTGGGATTTAAGCTGGAGGATGTGCGCTGGGTCTTAACTTCTCATGCGCACTTTGATCATGTGGGAGGGGTGGCGGCCCTGGTGAAGCGCACGGGTGCGCAGGTGCTGTCGAGTAAACCGGGGGCGCAGGCGCTCCAGAGTGGACGTCCGGCGAAGGCGGATCCGCAGCGTGGATATGGTGCCTTCATGCACTTCGCGCCGGTCAAGCGGGTGAAGGGGCTGGAGGATGGGCAGTCGCTCAGCCTGGGCGGGGTGACGTTTACCCTGCATCACACGCCGGGTCACACGCCGGGCGGTGCTTCTTGGAGCTGGCGGAGCTGTGAAGGTGACCGCTGTTACAACATGGTGTATGTGGACAGTCTCAACCCGGTGGCGGCTCCTGGATTTCGCTACGGCGATCCGAGCCAAAATCCCAACACGGCGGCGCAGCTCCAGAAGAGCATCGAGAAGGTCTCGGCGCTGCCCTGTGATGTGGTGGTGGCGGCTCACCCTGGCTTCTCGGAGACGTTCGAGAAGCTCGAGAGGCGGAAGGCAGGCATGCTCGACGCCTTTATCACCCCGGATGGATGTAAATCCTACGCCTCCGACGCTGCTCAACGGCTGGCCGACCGGCTGGAGCAGGAAAAAAACGGCGCGGAATAAGGCAGGAGGCAAGAGCGGAGGAGGCAGGAGCGGATCAGTGGATAAGCCGCGTGCGAAGCGCATCCAATCCGTTGAGGGTCTCTATCTTAAAGCACTCTGAGAGTTTATGGTGTGCGGCCAGTGCATAGAGAACATGTTTGTCGTGTGGGCCTTCCACCAGCAAGACATTCCGCTTGTTCATCAGC
>JBJTQF010000234.1:0-14909 GCA_046075485.1 Myxococcota bacterium
GTCGGCGACGACGACCTGACATATGGGATGCCTTTGAAGTGAGAACGCTTCAGCGCCGCTTATGGTTTGGGCGTGGGGGCGGCGCTGGAGCCATCCTCCGTATTATCTTCGGGTTCACCTTCCTGAGCGTCCACCCCCAAAGACGGGCGCGGCGGAATGCGGCCACCGGCTTCCAGCTCATCATAGACGTCCCCGGCATTGAGCTTCAGATTGGACAGCTCCACCTGCTGGACCGGATGATAGATGGGCTTGAGTCGTTCCTCGTGGACGGGCAGCTTGAGTGTGGCTTGAACTTGCTCTCGGGTTTTGCCGGCTGCTTTCATTTTTGCCACCTCATCCACCAGATCCCGCAGATATCCCTGAAACGCTTTGACCTCGGCGGGTTCTGTGACCGGACCATATCCGGGGATGATGCGCTGAGGCCCGAGCCGTAAGATCTCGTCGAGGGCGGAGATCCATTCGAGGTAGCTGCCACCGGCTTCATGATCGATCAGGGGATAATAGCCGTTGTAGACCAGATCCCCGGTGATCACCACGCGGCGGGAGGGCAGGTAGATCACCATATCTCCGTCTGTGTGTCCGCGTCCCACATAGATCAGGCGGATGAAGTCCTCATCCAGCTTGAGGATATGGTCTCGATTGTCTTTAAAATCGAGGGGGATGCGTTGAGACGGCACTGCCGATGTATTTTCTTTTTGGCTCCAGAAGGCGCTGTTGAGCGACAGCATGCGCTCGACGGCTTTTTCGGAGGCCACTCCTTGAGGCCCGGGCAAGAAGAGCCCGTTATTTTCGGTGCGTTCGAGGTGGTGGTGGGTATTGATGAGGAATTTGAGCGGCGGCATGTTGAGCTGGGCCAGCTCCTTTTGCTGACGGCGTCCGAGTTTCCAGTGGAGGGGATCGATCAGCACCGAGCCTTCTTTGCCGAGAAGCACCGTCGAGTTACCGCCAAACCCTTGAAACACATAGAGATCCGACGCGACATCCACCCGGCTTAAGCGAAGGGCATCCACCACCTTCCACAAGACGGACACCGCCCCTACGATCAGCACCATCAGCGCCACGATGATCAGCCGTTTTACGATGACACGTGCTCGAGCCATGCCCACAAGCTCCGACTGGAGGTTCAACCAAGGCCCGAGAGAACCGGGCGGGCGGATTGTGCATGAGTTCCGCCTCAGAATCAAGGGCTACGTGAATTCTGGACTCAAGGATGTCATCACAATTCCGAATTATGAGATGAGAAGTTTGAGACACATGCTCACCAGCGAAGTGCTCATTCAGACTTCTTTTATACAATATCTCTTTACGGAGGATCGATCATGTCACAACATACCGCTGCTTCACGTCTGATGGCTTTTGCAACCTTTGGTGCCCTGTCGATGGGCTTGGTGGCCTGCGCTGAGCAGCCTGCTGAGCTAAATCCTGGCCAAGGCGCTCAGAACGTGAGCAGCGTTCCGGCAGAGTTTTCGCTCACGGGTGCTCCTGGATTCCTCCTGCCTCCTCATGCGCGCTCGGAGAATCCGATGGCCCCTGCGAAGCTGCCCAACGGCTCCTATGGCGTCTATGGACAGATCAACGAAGAAGCCAGCTATGGCCTCTACTCCTACTTCTCGGACGACTATCGGTATGTCTCCGTCTCCATTTGGGGCAACGACGGCAGCTCTGTCTCTCAGAGCATGGACATTGCAGCGGATGGCAGCCAGTGGGTGCAGACCGGCTCCTACGAAGTGTTGCCTGAGAGTCGTTACCAGGGCTCCTATACCACCACCCAGCTCAACGCCTCCGGTTTGGCCACGGTGTACCTGACGGATTTTGAGAGTGGTCCTGACTCTTCGTCCTACAACTCGATTGTGGACAAGGGCAACACCGCCATTTCGCCTGACTCGGAGTACCTGAGCCAGTGGAGTCCGGCGGGTTCCTATATGCTTCAGATCGACCATCGCCTGGACGGCTCCTACTTGCAGTGTGAGTCGGAGTACACCTATGGCAACGCCAATGCCAACAGCGTGGTCGAGTATCGCTCGACGACTGCTTGTAACGATTCTGCCCTGGGCGATGACGAAGACTACCGGGCGGTGAGCCTGTCCACCTGGGATCCCGTCACCTACGTCTACACCAGCAGCACCACGGTGAGCTGCTTGGGGCTCGACGGACAGGATCATACCTTGGTGTATGATATGAACACCGGCTGGCAGGATCAGGGAAGTGGCAACGCCATCAACTCGCCTCGGGATATCTGCCAAGTGGCGGGCCCCGGCACCTACTACTGAGCCTCGGCGCACGCAGGGTTCATACCAACCTCTTGGTACGTAACACTGTACACGTATAGGCAGCCTTCAAAAAGGAGAGAGACCCCATTCTGTGGTGGTTTCTCTCCTTTTTTTGTGCCCTCCGACGACCTTCTCAGCGGATCCGATCTGCCGCGCCCCTCCCCTTAAAAATTGCTGAATCTCCCTTGTCAAGCTGGGATGACGCTGTTATCGTAGACCTGACGATTGAGTGTTTAACAGTCGCCGCATCTTGCTACGCAAGATCGGCCTTCACATAGGGGCCTCAATCGCCGAAACTGACCTTCAACGCTGCTCCTTTCCGCAGCGCTTTGAAAATCTGCATGCGCCTTTCACGCTGAATCCCTTGAAGTTCTGGATGTTTGATCCAAATTAAGCAGGCAACACGACGGAGGAAATTATGGCCGCTTCTCTGATGGATGTCATCAACCGTTTCCGCGCTGAAGTCCCACAGTTTGTCTCAACCGACGTGGTTCATATCGAGACCGGCCTCTCTCTCGGAGGCGGTTCCATCGACCCCAACTTCGACTCCTCTTTGGCCTCTGCTTCTTACGCAGAGCTCGTCAAGTCCAACGCCCGCGCATTGGACCTGCTCGGCTTGGGTGCCACTGCCACCGAGGACATCCTCATCACCACTCGTCAGATCTATCTGCTCATCCGTATGATCGGGCCTGAGCATTATCATGGCCTCGCCATTTCCCGTCAGGGCACCCTCGGATACGCACGCGCGGTCATGAAGAAGTACGAGCCTCAGCTTCTCGAGGCCATTCGTGCTTTGAGCTGACCCCTCTTAAATCCCTGCCGTCTTTTTCTCTGCTCTCTCTGCTTTTCTCTCACCCGCTGCCAATTCCCTGCATTCTTTCTCCTTGACCGCCTTATGGCCTGCCCGCTTCGCCTGCCTCGAGCATCGGGGGGTTGCCGAAGTATTTGTGGCCCTCGTAGGGGCTTGACTCACCACCCCTTCATCCATTGCCAGTCTTGCTGAGTGGCCTGCCGACCTCAGCGCATGCGTCTTTCCCTTGCATCTGGCCTGAACACTCCTCATCATGCCAAGCACTGCCTTTCGCTCGGAGCGGGTGGAGGGCCCATCCTTTCGCCACAGGAGTGAGTCCATGAGTACCCCACATGATCCGGCCCTGGAGCCTGCCCAAGGCGCGGTCCATTCCCCTGACCTTTCGTCTGCTGCCGCCCATCGTCCTGTCCATGCCACCGAAGCCGACGGCACCCTGGAGTTTGACATTCGTCCCACGGAGCTGGACTCCTTTGGACACGTCAACAACGCCCGTTACCTGGAGTTTTTGGAGTGGGCGCGGGCGGAGTGGGGGCGAGTACGGGGGCTTTCTTACGACAAGTTCCGCGAAGAGGGACAAATTCCGGCAGTGGTGGAGGCCAAGCTCCGCTTTTTGGCAGAATCCAAGCTGGGAGATCGCCTCCGGATTGTCTCCACCCCTGAGCTCAAGCATGCCGCTCGTGTTAACTTTCACCAAGAGATCTTCAACCAGCATGGCAAGCGGGTCTTGAGGGCGGAGATTTCGGTGGTGGCGGTGGATCTAAAAGCCCGTACCTTTACGGAGTTTTCGCCGCTCTTTCTTGAAGCGGTGCGGGCGGCTCAGAAGAAGTGAGGCTCCTGCCTGAGTCCTCCGCGTCAGGAGCGAAGCTTATGCCGACTCCAGCTCCTTGAGTGCCTGCTGGAGCTGCTGCACATACCGATGGGTGCGCACCGTGGGATCTGCGGGCAGCGGCGTGCTCTCGATGGTGTTCTTGAGCAACGTGCGGGCTTGATCTTTTTCCCCCAGTACTTTTTGGATGCGGGCCAGCCGACCCACCACCCGCAGCTTATTGTCACCGTAAGACAGCTTGAGGGCCTTCTCTGCCGCGAGTTTGGCTTGAGGCAGCTTATTTCGGCTCTCCAAGAAGGCGGCATAGGTGAACGACCAGGTGAATTCTTCGGGATACGCGGCGGCGAGGGCTTGAAAGTAGGTCTCCGCTTCGGCGTCCCGCCCGGCTTCGTCGAGCAGGTAGAGCAAGCTGTGCGCCTGTCCACGGAAGCCATCAAACCGCACACTTCCTTGACCTTTCAAGGTTTTTTCCACTGCCAGCAGCGCATCCGCCCCTTGATTGAACGCTGCTTTTGCCCCTGCCATATCACCTTGAGTCTTCGCGAGCATGCCGAGCACCTCATACGCCTGCGCGTGCAGCTCTTTGGAGGGCGTGCCACCGATCAGCTGCTGCGCTGCTTTGCGGGTGAGGCTGGCCACTTCTGACGCGGCCTTGACGGCCTCTGCCTTATCCTTTTGATCTTGCAGGGCATCGACGGCCCCATACAATCCGTAGAGAATCCCGGCCACCATCGGCGTGCGACTGGAGAGGGCTTGAGCCAGCGCCAGGCTTTCTTTGGCATCCCCATGTGAAGCGGCATCGCCCAGAACGACGAGCTGAGCTTGAAGCAGGTCATCTCCTTGAAGTTTGGGCAGGGCTTCGCGGAAGAGTGGCGTTGCTTCTTCCTCGAGGTTGATGGCCACCAGTGCCCGCGCCAAGCCGATGAGTGTCTCGGGGCTACGATCTCCGGCATTACGCTTGGATGCCCAATACTTGAGCGGTTTACCAGACTGAACGGTGCGGGAGAGCCAGCTCGAGAAGGCATCGGCATCTTCGAAGCCGAGGTAGCGGCCCAGCTCATCCCCGTTGGCGTTGGCCACCAGTGTCGTGGGGTAGCCGGTGATCCCGTAGCGGCTCTTGAGGCTCCACGAGGCGTCTTTATCCGCATCGAGCTGAAGCACCACCATCTTATCGAGCAGCGCCTTCACCCTTGCATCCGTAAAACCCTGGCTGGAGAGGAGCTGGCACGGGGGGCACCAAACCCCGTAGAAGTCGATCAGCACCAGCTTATTTTCTCGCTGTGCTTGAGAGAAAGCCGCCACCGGATCATCTTGGATCGCACCGGGATAGTGCAGTGCCTTCAGACCGGATGCTGCGTGCGTCGAATTCTCCCCGGCTGATGAAGCGGAGGAGGTGGCGGGAGTGGCGGTGCTGGTGGCAACGGCTCCTTCTCGTTGTACGGCGGGCTTGAGCACACCGGGCTGATACACGAAGGCGAGCTGAGCGGGTTTGCACCAGGTCTTGGCATCATCGCAGAAGAAGAGCTTGGCGACGAGGCGGGTCTGAGCGTTTGGTTTCCGCTTCAATCTGAAGGTGGGGGCATCGGCCAGCAGTCCCACCGGATTTCCTGCCCCGCTGAGTGTCGCCGGGGCTTCCCGGTTGATGTGAATCCCTGCTGGCATCACCAGCTTCACGTCTAAGCCTTCCCCTTGTTCCTCCAGCGAGATTTGAAGCTGGCTGAGCACCTCTTGGGCCTGGGCCGGTGTTGATTCCAGCATGGTCGGAGTGTTCAACAAAAGGCTCAGCAGAAGGCTCAGCCGTCCGATAGATGAAGTGATGCCTCGTGTCACGTTGATGATCCTCGCAGGGTCAGTCCAAAAAAAAGCCACTTTTATCATAACATACACACATCCGAGCCTCAACGCTGACGTGGATGTTGCAAATTGGGCCAGATTCTGTCAAAACCAATGAAATTGGTGCTGACCTTGAAGGGAAAGTCGCATGACTTATCTGACAAATCGCGTGCCGACCCATAAACTCGCTCATAAACTTGTGGGGTTGGGGTGTCTGCTCGCGGGGCTCTTGCTGGGGAGCATGGCGTGTCGAGTGCCTGCTTCTCCGCCTTCGCCTTTGGAGCTGACCCGTTCTTTGCCCACGGTGCGTTTGCCTGATCGTTGGGTGCCCCCGGCGGATCCGGCCCTACGAAAACAGCTCGACATCGTTCTCCGCTCGCGCATGACCGAGTATAATAAGTGTGTCTGGAAGCAGCTCGGCAGTCGGGTGGGAGCGGGTGGCGGAGCCTATACCCAGCCGCTGATTGCGCAGCTTGGAGTAGATCAGACGGGAACCGTTCAGTGGCTGGAGCTGGTGCAAGCTCCGCCCGGTCATTTTGCGTTGCACGAGTGTTTGAGCCGCGAGCTGTTGCAGCTTGAGTTCTCGCCGCCGCCTGCGGTTCCCACCTTATTGGTGCTGACTTTACCTCCCATGTTGCTCTCTGAGTTTCCCTCATCGTCTCTCCGTCTCTGAGCGCATATGAACGACAGCGACGATTTTGATCTGTTGCCGACCTTGCGGTTGGTGGCGGATCTCTTGCCTATACAGGAGTGGATGGCCATTCGTCAGGATGTCCGTCGGCTTTCTCGTCAATTTTTGGACCAAGAGAAGGAGCGTCGGCAGTTTCAGGAGCGATTTGAGCGGGTGCGCCTGGAGCGAGATCGGCTTCAGCTTGCCCTGAGTGGGGTCTTTCACCTGGCCTTTGAGCCGGGCTTGCCGCGATTTTGTGAGCAGTCTTTGGAGCTGATTGCCCGTCTGACGGGCTCTGAGGTGGGATTACTGGCCCTCTGGCCGACGGAGCGCGCGCCGGTGACCGACCTGACGGTGTATTATCGCCGCTGTGAGGAGAACGATCAGGCTTCCTTATTACACGAGCTTTTTGCTTCGGACGGCCTCTTGCGGCTGGTTCATGAGCAGGGTCGCCCTCAAATTCTGACTGTGCAGGAGCTTCCCGCACGTTTGCAGGCGGTTTATGCCCAGCGTTTTGTGAAATCGCTGATCTGTTTTCCCTTCCTGCCTTCCCCGGAGGGTGTCTCGCGGGCGCTGTTGTATCTCGAGCATTGTTCGCGACCGGATGCCTATGGCAGTGAGCTGCCCCAGCTTGAGCAGTGGATTCATTTTGTGAGCCTGCGCATTCTCCGGGAGCAGGAGCAAGCCCCTCGTGTGCTGCCGGAAGATCAGACGTCCACCTCTCGTCAGGGGGATTCGTATCCTGAGCTGGTGGGCCGTGGGCGAGTGATGGCCGAGCTGCTTCAAGTGCTGGAGTTATTTCGCCGCCAGCCGCTGCATTCTCCGGTCGCACTGGTGGGAGAGCCGGGCACGGGGCGTGAGACGTTTGCGGGGGTGTTGCATCGCATCTCGCCGCGACGGCATCAGCCGCTGGTGGTGTTGCGGGCCGATTTGGAGCCCAATCCCACTAAGGGTCAGCTCAACAGCTTGCTTGAGCGAGCCACTCGGGGGACGTTATATCTGTCGGATGCGGAGCTCTTGAGCCTCTCGGCTCAGCGGCAGCTTATTCGCAGCATCAACGAGCGGCGTTTTTTCCGAGGCAGCAAGGACAATCGGGGTGCGGGGGATTTACGGCTGTTGCTCTCCACCCGGCGGCCTTTGAGTGTGTTGGTCCGGGAGGGCCTACTCGAGGAGGCATTGGCGGCGCACGTTGCGCATTTTGAGCTGAACATTCCGCCCTTACGCAACCGGCGGGAAGACATTCGCATCTTGGCCGATCATTTTCTGCTCCAGCTCTGTCGTGAGCGGAGAACCGCCCCGTTGATCAGCGGTCGTGCGATGGAGGTTTTGGAGCGGGCCCCCTGGCCGGGCAACTTAACGCAGCTCCGCAGCAGCTTGGACGAGGCACTGTTGAGGTGTCAAGGCCCCTGTATAGAGCCTCAACATCTGGCTTTGGATGCGCGGCCGCTGAGCACCCCTGACTTGAGTGGTCAGCTCCCGAGCTGGAAGGACGGTCATGCACATTTTCAGCGTCAGCTCTTGACCTTAGCGATGCAGCAGTCGGAGGGCAAGGTGGTGGATGCAGCGCGTAAGTTGAAGGTCTCGCGGCAGCATGTGAACACCCGCTTGAAGCTCTTGGGGCTCCAGCACTTGCGCCGAGGGGGTGACGACGACGAGGAAGAGGTGGAAGCAGAGCCTACCGACCCGTGAGCGTTTTGAGTGGTGTCGAGGGTGATGGTTGTTTTTCCTGCTCCGCCCAGGTTCTACCATCCCCACGTCACAGCACCAGCGGCTAGAACGCGCCTCCCAGCGAGAGCTGCCACAGAGAATCCGTGCGCTGAATATAGAGGGAGGAGTCCGCGTTCCCCTCATCGGTTTTTTGGGTGGCTTTGAGCCCGCCCGTCGAGAGCGTCAGCACCACTTCCCACCCACGCTGAGGCACCAAGCGGAGCCAGCTCAGCGCCGTGGCCTCCAACGTGGTCGAGCTCAGCCCATCCGGGGCCAGAGCCCACGTGCTGCTCAAAGGCAGAGCCAGCCCTGCACTCAAAAAGGAGACAAACGACACCCCCGCCCGTGGTTCCACTCGAAGTTGCTGGTAGGATGCCAGCTTCTCTGTTTGCCAGCTCCGCCCTGCTTCGTACCCGGTGCGAAGCTGTAGCCACTTGCCATCTCGACGCTGAAGGTGAAACGCCTCCATGCGCAGTCGTGCAGCGTGCTCTGCATCCTCTGACAGAGCTGGAACATAGGAGAGCCGGAGTTGTAGCCCCGAGACGCCGCGTGCCTGTCGCCAGCTTGCCAAGCTGCTCAGCTCGGTGGCCAACGAGGTCTGCGTGCTCTCATCCGTGCGGGATTGTTCCACCTGGATGGAGGGTACGAGCAGGCCCAACGAGCCGACCGGGAGGCAGATCGGCACGGCCACTGCCCCATGAAGCTGCTGCGCATTTCCGACCGAGCTGGAGCCGGGCTGTAAGATGGCCCGACCGCGCGCCACCACGGCGAAGGAACCCAACCGTTGTTCGACGCCTCCGGCCACTCCGAGCTGCCATAGTCGCTGCTCATAATAGGGCTCGAGGGTGAAGTCATCGGTGGTGGTGGAGGTCCAGAGCCGCGCCACGGCGCCCCCCACCAATCCAAACACCTGAAGGGCGGTTCCATGTTCGGCGTCCAGTGGATATGCCGAGCCGAGGCTCTGAAGGGCTTGGACTTCTTGTGCGGCCACAAAACCGCCGTCCACCCCGAGGGGCAGGATCTGACCGATGGCCAATCCACGGGCGAAGCCCCCTTCACACGCGCGGGCGGGTGCTCCCACCAGCAGGAGCAGACACGCGGACAGGCGCAGGATATTTGACCTCAAGCCCATGTCGAATGACCTTTCGTCTGCGCTCATGTGACCAACGGGTGACTTTCTCGACGGCCCTGACGAGGGGTCCAAAAGCGGTTGACATCCGGGGATCGATTCAATAACCTGAGAGCCCCAGAGCCCGCCCTTTTCATCCGTTGGAGGCAAATTTCGCCGTGAGTTCAGAGAATTACCGCAAAGCCGGGGTGAACATAGATGAAGGCAATGCCTTTGTAAAGGACATTGCGCCACTGGTTCGCAGCACCTATCGTTCCGAAGTGATGCGAGACATCGGCGGATTTGGTGGCATGTTTGCCATTCCGCGCGACCGTTACAAGGACATGGTGCTCATCTCTTCCACCGATGGCGTGGGCACCAAAGTGAAGGTGGCATCGATGGCGGGTGTGCATGACACCATTGGCATCGACTTGGTGGCCATGTGTGTCAACGATATCATTGTGCATGGCGCTGAGCCCTTGTTTTTCCTCGATTATTATGCCACCGGTCGCCTCAAGCGTGAAGTGGCGGTGGAGGTGCTCAAGGGCATTGTGGCGGGCTGTCGTCAAGCGGGCTGTGCGCTGATTGGTGGGGAGACCGCCGAGATGCCATCGGTTTACGCCGAAGACATCTACGACCTGGCGGGATTTGTGGTCGGTGGGGTGGAGCGAGATCGCATCATCGACGGGGCCGCCATTGGCTTTGGCAATGTGTTGATTGGCTTGTCTTCGTCGGGACTGCACTCCAACGGTTATTCCCTGGCACGCCGACTGGTCTTTGAAGAAGCCAAGCTGAGCCTGAGTGATCGGCCCGAGGCGCTCAAGGGTCAGAGTGTGCAAGAAGTGTTGCTGACCCCCACCCGGATTTATGTCAAAAGCCTGCTGCATGTCTTGCGGGATTTCAGCGTGTTGGGCATGGCACACATCACGGGAGGCGGCTTGCTGGAAAACGTGCCGCGTATTCTCCCTCCCAAATGTCAGGCGGTGATTCATCGGGGGAGCTGGCCGATGCCTGCCGTCTTCCCCTGGCTTCAGAGCCTGGGCGCGGTGAGTGATGAGGAGATGCACCGAGTCTTCAACATGGGCTTGGGCATGGTGCTGGTGGTGCCTCAAGCGGAAGCATCGGAGCTCATGGCGCGTCTCAAAGGCTTGGGCGAGCAGCCTTTTCTGGTGGGAGAAGTCGTGCGTAAAGATGCCTCCGCGCCACCGATTCGGCTGGTCTGAGCCATGCAACGGGTTCCACTTTCTCTTGGGGTGCTGGTCAGTGGCAGTGGCAGCAACCTGCAAGCCCTCCTCGATGCCATCGCAGACGGTCGTCTCCACGCGGAGATTCGAGTTGTCATCAGCAACAAACCAGATGTCTATGCCCTTACGCGGGCGCAGGCGCGTGGCGTACCGATTGCCGTCATTCCTCACGGGTCTTCTGCCAGCCGCGAGGCTTTTGAGGCTGCCTTGCTGGACACCTTGCATGCGCACGGGGTAGAGTGGGTGGCGTTGGCGGGTTTTATGCGGGTCTTGACCGGTTATTTCTTGCGTGGGATGAATTATCAGGTGGTCAACGTGCATCCGGCATTACTTCCGTCCTTTCCGGGAACACATGGGCCGCGTCAGGCGTTGGAAAAAGGGGTACGTCTGACGGGTGCCACGGTGCATCTGGTGGACGAAGGAGTAGACACCGGGCCGATTCTGGTGCAAGGTGCCGTGCCAGTGCTTGAAGAGGACACCGAAGCCACGCTGCATCAGCGCATCCAGCAGGTGGAGCATCACATCTTTCCTCGAGCGTTGCAGCTCATCGCCGAGGGGCGGGTTCAGCGACAGGGCGGTCGGCTTCGGCTGGATCTCTCGGAGCGGCCCTTGCCTCCACCTTTGATCTTTCCATGAAGTGGGAGCGAATACGTCTATGATCACCCGGAGTTACGACGTCATCGTCGCGGGATTCCGGCCCGGAGGATTGCTTGCGGGGGCGCTGCTGGCAAAGCGTGGGCTGCGGGTTCTGGTATTGCATCAGGATTATGCGGGCCCGGTGGAGCGTGGCAAACATCTCTTTCCTTCCCATCGATATCCCTTTATGGGGTTGGAGCACCCGGATTTTCTGGGCGCGGCTTTTGATCAGCTCACCATTCATCCGAACGAGCGGCGGGCATTAAAGCCCTTGGTGCCGGGATTTCAGGTGATCTTGCCGCGTCAGCGGGTGGACGTGTATGCCGACAACCGGCTCAAAGCGGAGCTCTCCCGTGAGTTCCGTGAAGAAGCGGTCTTGCTGGAGGCGTTTTACACCCGCGCGAAAGAAGAGGCAGAGATCTTGTCAGAGCTTTGGCAAGATCGCCGCGTGCGAGTGCCAACCCCTACGTTGCTCCAGAAGGTGGGGTTGGGCAACATGGCGGGCAAGGATAAGGGCCTCTTTTTGAATCGACCGGTGACGGTGGGGGATTTATATGCCGAGCTCGAAGCCTCCCCTGCCTTGCGTGCGTTTTTTAACGTGCAGCTCATGGCATTTGGGTATGTGACGGCACCGGAGCACTTGCCGATGTCGGTGGCGGGCCATCTTCTGACCGCTGCTCGTTCCGGCCTCGTCGGAGATCTGGAGCAAGTGGAGCCCTTACAAGAGCTGCTGCTGGAGCGTATTCAGAGCCTGCACTCGGATATCATGCCCAAGCGATTGGAGCGGCTGGAGTTTAGCTGGGGTCGCTGCTCCGCTTTTTATTTTGAGGGAGACAGTCAGAAGTCTACCTGTGAATACCTGTTGTGGAACACGGCGTGGGACGGCCTTATTCCTCTGTTGCCGGAGTCCGTAGCGCGTAAGGGTTATACCAGCCGGGGCGTTTTGCCGAGTCAGCTTCGGTTTACCGTGCATGTGGTGCTGGATGATTTTGTGATCCCGGTGGGCATGCAGGAAAACGCGCTGGTGGTGGGCAATCTTGAGGAGCCACTTTCCGATGGAAATGTCCTGCATGTGAGCCTCAGCCCGGAGGGTTCGGAGCGATTTGCCCCCCTGGGTGTGCGTGCGGTGACGTTGAGCACCTGGGTGTCGGCGGCCAAGCCTCCCGAGACGGCGGAAGCGTGTCGAGCGTTGACCACGAAGATGATGACCTTGCTCAAGAAGGTGATGCCATTTTTGGACGAGTACATCAAAGAAGTGCATGTGCCGACGGGTGCGGAGCTGGGGGAGACCTGGTTTGATGCGGGTCAGGTGGGGCGGCAATATCCGCTGGATCTGGGACCGGGCCCTCGCCTGCCGCACTGGAATTTATTCCATCTGGGGCGCGAGACCTTCCCACTCCTGGGCGTGGATGGAGAGCTGGGAGCGGGCATGATGACCGAGCAGGCGATTACCTCCCTAGCGACGCGCAAAGCGTGAGTGCTTCTGGCCCCTGATGAGTGCGGGTTTGATGTGAGTGCTGCGCAAAGCGTGAGTGCTTCTGGCTCCTGATGAGTGCGGGTTTGATCTGAGTGATGCGCAAAGCGTGAGTGCTTCTGGCCCCTGATGGGTGCGGGTGTGATCAGCGCATCATGTTGAGTGGTGGCTCGCACGGGCGCGCGCGTGACGCATGATGATTTTGTGGGACAATTTCTGGATAAAATGGGGGTGAGCTGCATTTTCAGCTTGCCATCCCGACGTGTGGGCGCTAATATGCACTCCACTTTTCTCATCGGGTAACGCACGTTTTCGGCGACCCACTTTGTGATGATCCTCGCCTCCTACTTCAGAGGCGCTCAGGAAAACAGGAGACAGGACCATGGCCGTGTGTGTCGTTTGCGACAAGAAGCGCACCGTTGCGCAGAAGGTTTCTCACTCGAATATCAAGACAAAGGTCTGGAAGTTCCCGAACCTTCAGCGCGTGAAGGTCATGACCACTGAGGGACCGCGTTTTCTGAACGTCTGCACGCGCTGTATCCGCAGCGGCTTTATCGCTAAAGCCCCTTGAGCGTGGCAAATGTGACAGGTGAAGGTCTCGGCTTTGCGCTGGCGGCTGCCGCGTGAAGATGCGGGGAGGTGTACTGCCTCCCCTTTTTTATTTGTGCTTGCCTTAAGCTCCTGCCTGCGCTCTTTCCCCGACCTCACCCGAAGCTGCTTTTGTTTGACGTGTTGCTCACAGCATCTGCTGTTGGCTGTCTTCATCATGTTTTTGAAGGATATCATGCGTTCTACTACTCTTTCTGTGAGTCGGCTTTTGTTGGCGGGTGTGGGGGCTCTCTGCGTGTTGCCGTCCGCAGCATCGGCCCAGTCGCTCCCCTATGCAGGCTTGAACCCCTCGCTTCAGAGCGAGAACAGCTTTTTCTTGTTTCGTGGGGAGTTTGACTACCTTCAGGATCCGGCCCGGCTGGCGAATGGCGACAACAGCTCACTCTATACCTTGTTGACGAACCAGAATGGGGGAGCCTACAGCCTCGGTTTGCGCACACCGGTGGGACCGGGTACGGTGGGTTTTTACGTCAACGTGAGTGGGCGGAGCACGGCGGAGCTGGATGTGGTGGTGGAGGTGGATCAGAGCACCGACCAGGTGACGGATCGTCTGACCAGCACGGCCTTTACTCGGAGTCGTACCTTTAACTTCTACGCGGGTTATGGCATGGGCATGGGCAACGTGCGCCTGGGCGTGGGTACGCGCGTGAATCTCGCGACGTCGGCAGCCAGTGTGGACGAGGACTTAAACTACGGGAGTGCCAACTACGTCTATGAGGATCTCGAGGCCAACGAGACCGAGACAGTCGAAGGTTCCGTCAGTGGGGCTTCTAACAGCTTTCTGTTTGTATTGAGCGGCGAGAGTGGGGACAGCGATGGCCTCTTGTTGCAGGGGGATCTGTACATGGGGGTGGCCTCCACCCAATCGACTGTCAACATGAGCTATGATGCCAGCGAATACTTTGCCTCCGTGGAGGGCATTTACAGCACCGCACCGGGATCAAACCAGGACATGGTGCTGCTCGGGCTGGAGTTGAACCCAGAGTATCGGATGTCGAAGACCCTTGCTTTTGAGCTGTTTGCGGCGGCGGAAGTTGGTTTTCCGGCACTGGCCACCCGTGAGGTCACGTACTTTGAGGCCGCTACGGCGGGGGCTTTTGATGTGACACAGACGCAGGTGCTGAGCAATACGGCCAATGAACAGGGATATTGGGCCGGTTCGTTCCAGCTCATGGGGCGCTTTGATGTGACACCGACGGCACAGGTACGGTTGGGAGTGGGCTACACGCAGAATCACTGGCTCCAAGACTACAACACGTCAACTTCGAGTGAGATATTGGCGGAGAATGCGGATCCGATCACGTCGGAGCTGGTGACGCAGTATCGCTCGGTGTCGGATACCCAGGCCCTGCTGCTTCCGGTTTCGTTGGAGGTGAAGCTGACGGATAAGATGCGGCTTCGACTGGGCGCTCGATATACACTCTTGGGGCAGAATTATCAGGATGCGTATCAGCAGGTATCGTTTGTGGTGAATGGGGAGTCGCAGCCGGTGGATGGGACTCAGCCGACGTCGAATTATGGACAGTGGACGCCGTATTTGAGCCATGCGGTGGGGTTGAACTTTCAGCCGAACCCGAGGGTGGATGTGGACCTGATGCTATCGAACTTTGGGTCGAGCGTGGCACGGGGCAATTATACGAGTGGCTCGGCGCTCAATCTGTACGGGTCGGCCACCCTTCACTGGTAAGCTTCACCACCCCACAAAAAGGGGTGCAGGGGGG
>JBJTQF010000235.1:0-2396 GCA_046075485.1 Myxococcota bacterium
CCCTTGATTTTTCCACTTCCTGCTAGCCTCGCCCTCCCATAGCCGCTACTATTTCCCCGACACGCCAACAGCCTGCACGCTGACTCCCGAGAGCAGCCTGCGTTTCCCCCGACCAGAGGAGAGCATGATGACGATGGAGAGGGTGAGCCATGAGTGACCCTTCAAATGTGGCCCGAATCGAGCGTCTCCTGTTACAGAACTTTCGACCTTTCGAGCACTTGGAGTTAGAGCTGCACCCCCGCCTGACGGTTCTGGTCGCCGAAAATGGGGGAGGCAAGACCACCATCCTGGATGCAGTGTCGCTGATACTTCAAGCTGTGCTTGATCCGCTCGTAGGTAAGCGCAAGCACATCAGCCTCTCCGATGTTCGGAAAGTGACAGGTCGCCACGGTGAGCTGGTCGGCGTATATCCGACAGCCATCCACGCTTGGGGATCACTCTTTGGAGAGACGGGGGAATGGTATATTGCCCGAGGGAGTGCTTCCAAAGCCGATTTAGAGGAAAATACGAGCACAGCTCGCGATCTAAAACCCTTTCTGGATGCGGCGGTCGAATACACGGCTGGGAAAAGGGCGAAGGCTCCGCTTTTCCCGCTCATTGCCTACTATGGGGCGCGCCGTGGCTGGGAAGACAACCAGCGTAAGGTCGGCCCTTGGCTCAAGAGAACGGCTCAACACTCAGGGATGGACCGTAGCAGTGGCTACTGGGATGCGTTTACCCCAACACATCACTACCTATTGGTTCGAGAATGGTTTAAACGACTTTTTTCAGAGGCTCGCGCGGGTCAGCAATCCCTTTTCCAGTCTCCTTATGAAGCTGAAAAACGCCTCGCGGTGGTTCAACGCGCTACAGATTATGTGCTCAGACCCGTCGGCTGGCATGCGCTTGAGTGGGACTTTATGGCGGATACACTCATTGCGACACATCCCCAAAAGGGGCGCTTCCCGGTAGATTCTCTCAGTGAAGGTATTCGCAGCATTTTAGGTGTTGTTGCTGATCTCGCTTATCGTGCCAGCCATTTAAATCCTCATCTTGGGGAAAAGGCGGCGCTCGAATCGCCCGGCATTGTCTTGATCGATGAGGTGGATCTGCACCTCCATCCACGCTGGCAACAGGAGATCATCTCGGCATTGCTGGAGGCATTTCCTGGAGTGCAGTTCATGGTCACAACACATAGCCCTCATGTCTTGTCCTCCGTGGAAGCTCGCTCAATCCGAGTCTTGAGCCTTGATAACGATGCTGTGCGTGTGGAAACCCCTCGATTTCAGACCCGTGGTGTTGAGAGCTCCGACGTACTCGCAGCCATCATGGGGGTAGACCCCGTGCCCCACGTAGAAGAAACGAAGCTGCTGAGGGAATATCAAACGATGATTGAGGCAGGCCAAGCAGAAACTGAAGCGGGCCTGACACTACGGAGCAGGTTGGAAGCACATTTTGGAGCCATGCATCCGGTGATGCTGGACTGCGAACGTCTGCTGCGGTTCAAGTCCTTCAAGCTCCGCATCCAGGCGGAGAAAAAGGAGGGGGGCTGAACATTGCGCAAGTTAGATCGCACTAAGGCACCCGTACCTCCTTGTCTTGCCCATTACCAACATGGCCGCCATCGATGGGGCGACCTCAGCCCAGAGGACAAAGAAGAGCTGCGGACGTGCCTAGAAAAGATTCAAGGAGGGCTCTGCGCCTACTGCGAAGGCTCGCTGGACCTGTTTGGAAAACATATCGAACACCTCAGACCGAAGGGTCAAGACCCCACACAGACATTCCGTTGGGAAAACCTCTATTTATCTTGCAACCACGAGGATTCGTGTGGCCAGCACAAGGATCGCAAGGGCAGGCCCTTTAACGTACACGAATTGCTTGCCCCCTGTGAGGACGACCCGGATCAGTTTCTAAAATTTATGCCGAACGGCTCCATCGAGCTCCAGCCGGGCCTTTCTGAAAAGGACCAGCACCGAGCCACCGAGACGCTCCGGGTGTTCAACTTGGATCCAGCCTTTGGGCGGCTTCGCCGATTGCGTGAGCGTGAGCTTGCGACTTATTTAAATGGTGAACCGGGCATTATCGACGTTCTCATGACGTGGAGGCCAGAGGAACGGCGCACTTTTGTGGAACAGGAGCTGGAGAAGATCTCTACTCAGCCGTTTTCTACCATTATTCGGCATTTTTTGAGAGACGCGAGCTGAGCAAGTCAGCTCCGACAGCAGCCCTCAAGACGAGGATGTAGGCCCTCTCCCCTCGTCCGCCACTTCACGAGACCCTTGATTTTTCCACTTCCTGCTAGCCTCGCCCTCCCATAGCCGCTACTATTTCCCCGACACGCCAACAGCCTGCACGCTGACTCCCGAGAGCAGCCTGCGTTTCCCCCGACCAGAGGAGAGCATGATGACGATGGAGAG
>JBJTQF010000236.1:0-57008 GCA_046075485.1 Myxococcota bacterium
GGAACACCTCGGGAGACCCCTCCGCAACAGAGCCAACCTTTACCAGCATCGACTTGCCAGCGGCACTGCTGGGAGACCGGCATGCTTATACCAGCAGCCTCTTGGAGTCCAGTTATTGTACCTGGCTTAAGACGTCTGAGAAACTCCCGGACTCCACCCATCGCCCATAGGAGAAAGAGGCCATGTCGAGCGTTTCACCCATCCGACTTAAGACTGGCTGCCGAATGCTGGCCCTGCTTCTTCTGCTTATGGGGCTCGGCGCATGTGCTCCTGAAGAGGAGTCTCAAGAGCCCGTAGAGCCTACGCCTGAACCCGGGCCTTCTCTGCGTAAGACCACTTGGACAACCATGTTTTATGAGAAAAGCGATCCCTTGATTCAAGGGGATACGGTCTTCTTCATGAATGTGGAGACTCAGGAAGATGGGAAGGTCACCGGCTGGTTTTGGCATATTTGGGGAGAGCTCTATATCGGCGGGTATGAAGTGCCTACGCAACAGGTAGTTGCCCTTGAAGGCACTTATTCCTGGGAACGCCAGCTTGTGTTGACCGGCTCTCTGTACGGCCATTCCGCCCGGCTCGAGGGCCTGATCTGGGAAGAAGCTGTCGCCATGAATGTCGTGCTCACCCTTGACACCGATGCGTATGAGCTGGTGGACATCTTTGTGCCCACCGACTACGTCATCGTTCACCCAGACTGATATGGGCGGAGAAGACCCGCTCGCCCTGCCCTCCCTGCATAAAAAATGAGCCGCCCACGTAGAAACACACCGCCTCCCCCCTATATATAACGTCACACATCCCTGCCCGGAGGTCGTATGGCCCGTGGAGCCCTCTCACATCCGTATCTCGTCACCTTGCTGGTGTCCGGCCTCATGAGCCTCAGCGTCGCCTTCGCCAGCAGCGGCACACAAGCACCCGGCCAAACCGCCGAGAAGGGCCCCTTCGCCACCGCGCACCTGCTCAGCGCCGACACCCGCGCCGTTCCCGGCACCCCCCTGGAGGTCGCCGTCCAATTTAAGCTCGCCCCCGGATGGCATATCTATTGGGAAAACCCCGGAGACTCAGGACTGAAGACCACCGTCCAGCTCAAGAGCAGCCAGCCCAGCACCATCGGTTCGTTACAGTATCCCGGCCCCATCGCCTTCAGCGCCCCCGGGGACTCGGTCAGCTACGGATACGCCAACGACGTCATTCTGTTTCTTCGCGTCACCCCGGACACGAGCCTCAAACCCGGCAGCACCCTCACCCTTCAAGGGGAAGCCAAATGGCTGGCCTGCCAAGAACGCTGCGTGCGCGAGCAAGCACCCCTCTCCTTGAGCCTGCCCGTGGTGGCCAAACCAAGCCCTCGCGATCCCAATACCGAGCGCCTGCTCCAGCCCTGGCGAGAGAAGCTGCCTCAGCCCCTCAACACCCTCGCGGGCGTGCGCATACGCTGGACCAGCCCCCGGGAGCTGATCGTCGAAGCCAGCAGCAACCAAAAGCTGGCCTTTTTCCCCGGCGTCGAACAAGGCACCGTTCAAGTCACCTCCACCCCCACCGGAGGTCTCCGCCTGAGCCTGCCTCCCGAGACACCCGCCGGAAAGCTGGAAGGTCTCCTGCAACAAGAACTTCAACGGAAAGTGCGCTACGGAACGGTGCAGCTTCAGCACCCCCAGAACGCACCCTGAAGCACCCGCTGCCCCACAACGCAGCATTTCCCCCAAAAGGAGCATTCGAATGGCAACGATGGGATTCGTGAAACACCTCGCACTGCTGACGAGCCTCTGCTCGCTGCTCACCCTCTCCCCCGCAATGGCCGAAAATGCAGCAGCCCCTGCGACCGCCGCCACTCAAGCCGGAAATCCGGCCATCGGCGCACCCGCCCCCGACTTCACCCTCAAAGACCTCGACGGCAAATCCGTCAAGCTCAGCGACCTGAAAGGGAAAACGGTCGTGCTCGAGTGGTTTAACCCCGACTGTCCCTTTGTCGTCTATGCCCACGAAAAAGGCCCCCTGAAGACCCTCCCCGAGCAATACCTGAAAAAAGGCGTGGTCTGGCTGGCCATCAACTCCGGCGCACCCGGCAAACAAGGCCACGGCGCAGAAGCCAATAAAGCGGGCAAAAACCGCTACGGCATGACCTACCAAGTCCTGCTGGACGAAACCGGCTCCGTCGGCAAACTCTACGGCGCCAAAACCACACCCCATATGTTCGTGGTCGATGCCCAAGGCATGCTCCGCTACAAAGGTGGCCTCGACAACGCACCCCTCGGCGAGCCCAACGGCGGCACCCTCATCCCCCACGCCGCAAACGCCATCGACGCCCTGCTCGGCAGCAAAAACGTGGAGACCTCCGACACCAAACCCTATGGATGTGGTGTGAAATACGGGAGCTGAGCCCTCCGACGTCTTGTCCGAGACCTTCGCGTCAGCACCAGCCCGCCCTTTACGACGATCCCGCCCTCACATCCGACGCCTTCTCCACCACTCCGCCCTCACATCCGACGCCTTCTCCACCACCCCAGCAGCCCGAGCCATAACGAAACACTGCCCACCGTTCCGGCAGGACTTGTATCGGCAGGACGTGGATCGGCAGCTTGCACACAACCACAGCCCCCCGCCTCCCCTTCTGGCGTCGGAGAAATACCGCTCGGCGTGGGCGTGGCCGGAATCCCCAAGTGCTCATCCACCTGCCCATCGCAGTCATCGTCGAGCTGATTGGTCTTCTCCTCCGCCCCTTGATAGATGAACACGTTGTCATCGTTACAGTCGGGCCCCCCAAAGCTGACCGACTCTTGCCCATCCCCGTCCCGGTCCTTATCGGGATCCGTCTCGAGGCGTGTCACCTGGATCCGCAGCCGTCCGCTGTTGTTGTTGTTGTCCGAGTCACAAAAATAGAAGTATACCGACTCCGTTCCCGCATAAAAAATCAGCGGGATGTTGTACACATACGAACACGACGAGTCACCCCCCTGCTGGATCAGCCCCAGCGATGGGATCGCCACATTAAACGTGGTGCAGAGCGTACTCGGCGTGCCACCCGAACAGGAGCCCCGATAAACATCGATGCCACCCCCCACCACCTCCGCCCGATAGCGCCCTTCCGTGAGCGCCAGCGGGACCGCATACGACGTCAGCTCTGTGCAATCCTTCCACCCACAACCAGGATTTGTCCCCGACAAGAGCGCGTCGTCACAATCCCCCAGCCCTTGTGAGTTGCTACAGTTGAGGACGTTATAAGGCGCTTCGACCAATACAATGGCGGGCTCCGCATGCGGCACATCGGCGGCAAACATGAATAGACTCCTGCTCCACTCAAATTTTAGACAGAGATCCCCGTGATCTCCCGTCTCCCTATGATAACAGAATTACCTTCGCCTCGGACGGGTTGACGATTGCAGCTTCATGCTTATCTAATGATGTCGATTTTTTTGATCCCTTCGAGCGGGCGAAGGGACCATCCTCAACCCTCTTGAGCCCAGACCGCCACCTCAAGAGTCAGCCCCCCAGAGGTAAACGCCCCCATGATTGCGCTGGAGAACGTGAGCAAACGCTACGGCAATGCCACGGCACTCAAAGGCATCACCTTTGAGATTCCCCGAGGTCAAATTGTCGGATTTCTCGGCCCCAACGGAGCCGGCAAGACCACCACCATGAAGATCATCACCGGGTTCATCGCCCCCACCTCCGGGAGCGTGCGCATCGACGGACTGGACGTGCTCGAGAAGTCTCTCGAGGTGCGCAGTCGGATCGGGTATCTGCCCGAAAATGCACCGGTCTACCAAGAAATGCGGGTGAGTGAATATCTGGATTTTGTAGGCCGCATCCGTCAGCTCACGGGAGACACCCTCAAACGCCGTCGCGAAGAGGTGATCCGTCTCACTGGGCTGGACAAAGTGGTGCATAAGGACATCAGCACCCTCTCCAAAGGGTACAGGCAGCGGGTGGGATTGGCTCAGGCCCTCATCCATAACCCCCCGATCCTGATCCTTGATGAGCCGACCTCGGGGCTCGACCCCAACCAGATCGTCGAGATCCGCGACGTGATCCGGCAGATCGGCTCCGAGAAGACCGTGATGCTCTCCACCCACATCTTGAGCGAAGTGGAAGCCACCACCGACCGCGTGTTGATCATCTCTCAAGGCGAGCTGGTGGCCGATGGCACCACTGCCGATCTGCAAGCCCGTCAGCGTGCTGCGCGTGTGCGGGGCCTGCTCGAAGCCACCGCCGACGACTCTCCCGAGCGCCTGAGTGCCCAGCTCCAGACCCTCCCGGGTGTGCGTCAAGCGCGTGTGGAGCCTGGAGACGGTGCTCACCTCTTTCACATCACCCTGGAGACCGATGGCACCGACGACCGAGGTTTACGTCGAGCCCTCTTTGCGCAAGCCGTCGCCCATCAGTGGGTATTGCTTGAGCTCTCTCGTCAGGAGCAGAGCCTCGAGGCCATCTTCCAGACCCTCACCCGTTCGGGAGGTGCCAGCGTATGAACAACGTGATGACCCTCTTTCGTCGAGAGTATGCGGCGTATTTTAACTCCCCGGTGGCCTATATTGTGGTGCCGGTCTTCCTGCTGTTTTTTGGGATTACGTTCTTTTTTGTGCCGGACTTGTTTACCCTCAACCAGACCTCGATGCGTCGATTTTTTGATCTGGCCCCGCTGGTGACGGCGATCCTGGCACCGGCCATGACCATGCGCTTGTTGGCAGAAGAGCGGCGCTCCGGCACCATCGAGCTGCTGGTGACCATGCCCTTGCGCGAAGAAGAAGTGGTGCTCGGCAAGTTCCTGGGGGCTTTTGCGCTGATGGCCACCGGCGTGCTGCTGACCTTGCCCTATGCCGTGACCCTGGCCAACTTGGGAGAGCTGGACTGGGGGCCGGTTTTTGGGGGGTATTTGGGCCTGCTGTTGCTCTCGGGCTCCTATTTGGCGATGGGCACCTTACTTTCTGCGCTCTCGACCAACCAGATCACCGCTCTGTTTGTGGCCCTCTTTTTGAACGTGATCTTCACCCTCCTGGTGGATGTGGCCGCCTTTTTGTACGTGCCCTCCGCCCTGCTCCCCCTGGTGGAGAGCCTCAGCTTTACCCGACACTTTCAGAACATCGCTCGAGGGGTGATTGACCTGCGAGACGTGCTCTTTTACCTGAGCGTGATCACCATCGCCCTCTACGCCGCTGTGCATTCCCTGCGCATGCGTCGGCTGAGCTGAGAAGGAGGACTTCCGATGACACCCGAATTTCTCCGCCGAGATCTTCGCATTCGTTTGTTGGCCGTGATCGGCTGTGTGGTGATGCTCAACGTCTTGCTGGCGAGCAGCGTCTGGCGCACCGACTTAACTCGAGGCGCCGCTTATACCCTCAGTGACGCATCCGTGCGCGCTGTGCAGAAGCTCGAGAAGCCTCTCACCGTCAAAGCCTACTTTACCCGTGATCTTCAGCCTCCTTACGCGGGCTTTGAGCAGGCATTTCGCGACAAGCTCGAGGAGTATATGGCCCACGCGGGAGGCCGTCTCAAGCTGGAGCTCAAAGATCCCACCGGCAAGCCGGAGCTGGAAGAAGAAGCCCAACGTTTTGGGGTGACTGCCGCCAAGATCGACTATCGCGCGCGTGATCAGCGCGAGATCAAGACGGCCTACATGGGCGCCACCTTCGTCTACGGCGACAAACAAGAGACCATTCCCATCTTGCGCAACCTCAACGGCTTGGAGTACGACATCACCCGGATTCTCAAGAGCCTGACGGCCAGCGAAGAGAAAAAGACCATCGGCTTTGTGCTGGGACACGGCGAGCCGGACTTGCTCAAGCCTCCTCAGCAGGGGGGCTCCAATCCGCTCCGCACCATCTTGGAGGAGAACTACAAGGTGACCAGCGTGGATCTGAGCCAGTCCACCGAGATTCCCGCCGACGTGAGTGCCTTGGTGGTGTTTGCCCCCATGCAGGAGGTCAGCCCGCGTCATCAGTTTGAGCTGGACCAGTTTTTGATGGCCGGTAAGCCGGTGGGATATTTCCTGCCCTCTCACCTGTCGGACCCACGCATGAGCCGACTGAACCCGATTGAGCATAAGCTCAACGACCTGCTGAGTCATTATGGCGTGAGCTTGACCCAGCAGCTCGTGCTGGATCGGCGACAGAATGCGCGCTCGCCCTTTCCGGTGAGGCAGGGTCGTATGGTCTTTCAGGCCCTGATCAACTATCCCCTTCATCCAGTGGCCACCACCTTCGACAAAGAGTCCATCATGGTCCGAGATGTCGAAGCATTGCCCATGCCGATGCAGCAGGCGCTCCGCCTGACCGATGCCGCCAAAGCCGATACGAGTGTGGTGGCGAAGGCGCTGATCTCCTCCTCTGAGTTTAGCCGGGTGAAACCAGCGGGACAGCTTCCGCCGCTCGACCCTCAAGCCCTGATGGACGAAGCGCAGAGCGAAGGCGAAGAGCCGGGCCCCTTTGCCCTGGCCTACACCCTCGAGGGTCCGTTTAAGAGCTACTGGGCACAAAAGCCCCTTCCCAACGACGACAGCTCCCTGGATGGCCGTGCGGTCATCCAAGAGAGCCCCAAAAACCGTCTCCTGGTGGTGGGCAGTGCTGAGTTCCTGCGCTCGGGAGGTGAGGTCTTTCTGAACATGGTGGACTGGCTGGCCCAAGACGAAGACCTGATCTCGATCCGCAGCAAGGGAGAATCCGCACCGCCGCTCAAGGTGATCGAGCCGGAGAGCCAACGTCTGATTGCGCTGGCCAACGTGGTGGGTATTCCCTTGTTTTTTGTGCTCTTTGGCCTCGTGCGCTGGCGCTTGCGTAAGCGTCAGCAGGCTGCGTGAGGAGAATTTTGCCATGACTCAACGCACGATCTTCTATGTGATCCTTTTTGTGGTGCTCAGCGGCCTGTCGGTCTTTCGCCTGAGCCAGCCGGATGGACCTGCGCCGATTGCCTTTAAGCTCCCGGCCCTGACCCTCGATCAGCTCGACAAGCTGGTGGTGAGTAAAGGCGAGCAGAGCGTGACCCTGGAGAAAGCCCCGGACGGCAAAGGCTGGAACATCACCGCCCCGTTTCAATATCCGACCGACGTGGCGGCCCTCGAGTCTCTGCTGAAGAGCTTCGAAAAAGAGACCCCGATGGATCTGCTGCTGACCACCGATCCTCAGGAGCACGCCAACTATGAGCTCCTGCCCGATCAAGCCGTGAAGCTGGAGGTCTACAAAAAGGGCCAGCTCGAGACCGCCTTCTACATTGGGAAAGGAGCGACCGGCGGCGCCAGTTATATCCGTCCGGTGAATGCGGAGGAGGTCTACCTTGCCCGCACCCTCACCCGAGCGCGTTTGGATAAACCTGCTGCCGACTGGCGAGACAAAAAGTTGTTCGACCTCAAAAAAGAGGACATCACCGCCCTCGAAGTGCAGGACGGCAGCAACACCTGGAAGTTTGTGCAAAACGCGGGCACGTGGCAGGCGGAGCAGCCCGCCGAGCTCAAGGTCGATCAAGCCACCGTCGATGGCATGGCCCGCGCTTTTGCCAACCTCCGCGTGGCCGACATCTTAGAAAAAGCCGAAGGAGAGACCGGCCTGAGCACTCCCAGCCTCAAGCTCTTGGCCACCACCGCCAACGGACTCCGCACCCTGCTGATCGGCGGCGAAAAGGAGAGTGCGGTGCGCTACGTGCAGCGTGAAGGAGATGCACAGCTCTTCACCGTGCGAGACGGGAGCCTGATGTCCTTCCGCAAGAGCCGCAACGACCTGCGCGACAAGACCTTGCTGGAGGTGGACGTGGAGCAAATCACCGGCCTTGCCGTGGCCCATGCAGGCAAAAAAGTGGCCCTCGAGAAGACCTCTGAAGGCTGGAAAGTCCTCGAAGCCGTGGATGTTAAAGTGGAGCCGAAAAACCTGCAAGCGGTGATGGCCTCCTTAACCACCCTGCGCGTGCATACCTACGTGGATGCCCTGAGTGCCGATGCGCTCAGCGGAACCCCTTACGAGCTCACCCTCACCGCCAACGGCAGCAGCCAAGTGCTCAAGGTGGGCAGCGAGAAGGAACCGGGCCTGCTCCAAGCCACACGCTCGAGCGATGGTGCGACGTTTATCCTGCGCGACAGTGCGTTGAGTGGCTTTAAGCAGCTCTTGGGCGAGCCGGTGGCTGCTCCGGGAGGTCGTCCGGGGATGCCGGGAGGCATGCCGCAGCTTCCGCCGGGGGTGCAGCTTCCGCCGGGTGTCCAGCTTCCTCCTGGATTTGCGCCCTGAGAAGCAGCGCCTACCCCCTTGTTGATGCTTGATTTTTGGCGGCTCTATGCTGCCTAAATCTTCATTCCCGCTGATGGTTCCTTCAAAACTGAATACTTCCCCAGAATTCCTGACGATCCTGGATTTTGTTGCGGGCTTATGCCGTCTTCGTTCTATAATATGTCGTAGCCTTCTCAAGCAGGCCACTTCCTGCAATGCCGGAAGCCTATTTGAGAGGTCGCTGGAGGACGCAGGAATTAAGATGTGGAGCCCTCGACCGGGCGGAGCCTTTGTCCATTTCGGATCCAAGGGCCCTTCCCACGCTCCACAAACGCGCACGAGATCGGAAGGCGCAGAGCATGGAAGACAGGCAGAGCCGACATAAAAAACGCATACCAGACAGCCAAGACTCCCGCAGTCTGCTGCGGGGTCGCGTGTTGAGCCTGCTGGACAGCGACAGTCCGGTCACGGGAGCCACTCTTCAGGTGGGCGGCGAGCTGTTTCCGGTGGACGACCAAGGGGTTTACGCCATTCCGTTGGACGGATGCGATATTCCGGTACAGCTCCTCATCTCGGCGCCGGGTTATTTTCAGCGGGTGGAGCTGGTGGATTGGACCCCCATCTTGCCGGGCGGTCTGCTGATGAAGGACTTCTTCCTGCTCAACCAGGGAGCGGTCACCGGTGAAGTGCAAGAAGGCCATCTCATCGCCGAGCCAGCGCCGCTGAGTGAGCCGCTCTCAGATCTCGATGTTCACCTGTTTGATGCCCTGACCCTTCGCCTTGCCCCTCGGCAGACCCAGGCCATGCCCGCTCCCATCCAGCATCGGGAGGGGGACTCGAGCGCGCCTCGCTCGCATTTGCCCATCTTGGCCCCTGCGTCGCTGCTCGACAGTCAAGGCACCTATATTCCGCTGGAGCATGTGATCCCCGAAGGTCCGCTGCCCGCCCCCCGCGAGCTGGACCTCTTGCTTGAGCGTCTGAGTGAGCACGAAGAGCAGCTTCTGGTGACCAGCACCTGGATGCAAGGCAATGGTGGCAGCCCCCAGCGCGACGAGCTGGAAGAAGACGACGGCTACACCTCCTTGTTGGGAAGCGAGAGCTCACATCCGAGCAACTTGACCCGCACCGAGTCTCGGATCATTCCGCTGGCCGGTGACGAAGACGCGGACTACCTCGACGGAGGAGATACCTGGGCGGGCGACGAAGAGTTTAGCAACGAAGAGCGCGATGACTTCAGCTACTTCAACAACGAGGTGGACGAAGGCTGGGATCTCACCCCGCCTGTTGAGCGGGGAACTCGCAGTGAGACCACCTCTTCTCGTCGGCTCAGCGACAGTCGGATCTCAGCCCTGAACAACATCCGCAAGGTCTATGGAACCGATGCAGAGCTGGTCACCATCGCGGAGGAAGATAGCTGGGACTTTTTGCTGACCGACTTACCCGGTGGAGCCCCTGCGGTCACACGAGCCGCTGCCCCTGCGCCGGAACGTCATAGCCATGCAGAGCGCGCTGTTCCCGCACCGCCCAAGCCTGCGGCCCCTGGAAACCTTGACGACGAAGATGATTTCTCCTGGGCTCAATCAGAGTGGGAGGATGAGCTGGGAGACGAAACGTGGAGTGATTCAGACTCCGACTTCTGACAACATGATGAACGCTGACGCTTGCGTCCCCGCCAGGACGCCTCTCTCTACACCGTACCCTCACGGGAGTACTCAGAATGCCTGACGTAGATTTTGCAAAACGCAGCATGGTCTGCAAGATTGTATATTATGGTCCAGGATTGGGCGGCAAGACCACCAACCTCAAGTACCTGCATCAGAGCCTTCCGGCCAACGTGCGTGGGCAGCTCATGAGTCTTCAGACCGAGTCCGAGCGCACCTTATTTTTCGACTTTTTCCCGGCGGCCCTGGGTAAAGTGGGCATGTACGACATTCGGATTCACTTTTTTTCGGTGCCGGGACAGAGCTTCTACAACGCGACCCGCAAGAGCCTCTTGCGCAACGTGGATGGGGTCGTTTTTGTGGCGGACTCCGCCGAAAACCGTCTGGATGCCAACCTCGACAGCCTGGACAACCTGCAAGACAACTTGGCGGCGCTCAATCGGACCCTGATCTCGATCCCCCATGTGATTCAGTATAACAAGCGCGATCTGCCACGGGCCCTGCCCCTCGACGAGCTGCGGGAGCAGCTCAACCCTCATAAAGCGCCCGATTTTGAAGCCATCGCCTCCAAAGGCGAAGGGGTGTTTGAGACCCAGCGTCAGATTGTCAAAAATGTGCTGGTCCGGGTCCAGTCGCTGGTCAAAGAACGCTGAAGGAGCCAGTATGTCTCGGGTGATCATGACCGCATCACTGGATCGCTTGCGCCTGGGCAACCTGCTTCAGTGGGTGCTGGGAGAAGGCTTAACCGGAACCGTTCAGCTCCGCTGGGGCGGTGCGAGCGGACGCATCCTCATGCAAGAAGGCCAGCTCGTCGGAGCCTCCCTCTTCGAGCTGCGTGGACAAGACGCCCTGCTCAGCCTCATGATGTGGTCCGGCGGAGAGCTCACCCTCGAAGAAGGCCCCGTGGAAGAAGAAGGTGCGCTCCCGCTGGATGCCCTCACCGTGATGTTGGAGGCACTCCGTCTGCAAGACCACTGGGATGACTTGGCAGATCGGCAGCTCATCTGCACTCAGCCCGCCAAAGCAGAAGGCCCCCTCGCCGAAGCCCTCAAAGCCGGTCAGACCGTGGTTGAAGCCGCCCTCAACCTGCGCATGCCTCCCCTCAAGGTCATGGAGAAGGTCGAAGAGCTGCTCGAGCACGAGCTCTTCTCGCGAGGTCGTCACAAAGCAGACAAGCGCATCCTCCGAGACGATGCCGTCCGGCTCGCGTGGCTAGAAGCACCTGCACCAGCAACGTCAGAGAAGCTGGCATCCGGGCCTGCCTCGTCAGCACCTCCCACCTCGCCCGTTGCAGAAGCGCCCACCTCTCGGAGCGCCGCCGCACAGAGGGGAAGTGCCACGTCCAGCGCAGCCGCTGCTTCACCTTCCGGCAGCATCGGAGAGAGCACCACATCACGGGTGCCCAATCGTTCATTGCAGCAGGTGTTGGAGGCCGCCAGTGCCGTGGCACGTCCCGCTCCGACCCCACCAAACCCCGCGAGAGGCGGGGGATTTTCCCTCTTGAGCCCGGTGGTCGCCCCCCCTCCACCTTCGCCAACGACCTCGGTGTTGAGCCCTACCCCGACGGTGCCCGCTGTTGTGGCTTCACCGACGCCTTTTGTGGCCACGACGGGGTTGAACGAAGAGCAGGAGCATCAGTTTTACCGCCTGCTGGATCAAGGACGGCAGTCCTTTAAGGCAGGACAACTGGACGATGCCGCGCGCTTTTGGAAACAAGCTGCCGGCATCAACCCAGAAGATCGCACCCTTCGGCAAAATATGCGTATCCTTGAGCTGCGTCGTCCTCGCACGGCGTGATCCCCTGAGACCTTTCACATAGATGAGGTAAACTGTGAGTGCTGAACAATCGTCCAATTCTCCTGCCACGCTGGAGGAAAACCTGCTCCAAGTGCTGGTCCAGATGAAGACCCAGGGCCAGCTTCTGGCAGCGGTGCTCTGTACCCCCGATGGATTGCCCTTAGCGGCGGTGGAGTCCGAAGCCTCGCACGAGGTTCTGGCAGGACTCAGCTCTCTCTTTGCGGATGTGGCACGACGCTCCGAGCAGCTCATGGAGTGGAACGGGGTCGAAGAAGTGAGCCTCGTCAATGAAAAGGGGCTCCGCATCGTGACGAGACAGTTTAAAGATGATGAACAGTATTATATTCTCGTGGTACTGGTTCCGGCCAACCAGACCTATCGAAAAGTGACCAATCTGGCCATCAAAAAGCTCCGGGAGCTGCTTCGCCGTCCTTCACCTTCTGACACATGAGGTAGGCCGTGGAAAACCTGCGCTATATTGAACTTGAGCACTCCACAGACGGCGAGGACATGCTGCTGGAGATCGACTCTGTCCTCGACCAGATGCTGCGCTTCAAGGATCCCGAAGGCAGAGAGCTCCCCGAGCTGATGCCCTCCATCGATCCTCAGGACCGCCCTCACCTGAACGCGCTCTATGGTCAGCTCGTCAGCCAGTATCTTGAGCCAATTGCGCAGTTTATGCACCTGATCCGTCGTGAGGCGCGCGCGACCGAGACCCTGGAGAGCTTCCGCAACCTGCTCAAGCCCATCTTACAGCTCACCGAGACGCTGGAAGAGAAAGCCCACAGCGAGATTGTGTTGGCGTTTCTCGACCACACCGACATGATGGCCGCCCATAAAGGCAGCTTCACGTATAAACACCTGGAGCCACTCAACGAGCTCTTTGACCGCTTCCTCAATGCGCTGGGCCAGAATATCCGAGAGCAGTATCTGGCGACCTGTTATTACCAACGCAACAGCAACCCGTTGCTCGAGGAAATCCGGCGCGTCAAGTATATCGGCCCCAAACGTTTGCAGCGTCTGTACAGCGTGGGCTTGGTCACAGTAGAAGCCATCTCCAGAGCGACCCCTCAAGAGATTGTGGATGTCACCGCCCTCCCCATGAAGCTGGCCGAGCAGGTCATCGAGGTCACTCGCACCTTTATGGCCCAAGAGCGCGCCAATCGGCGACGGCGCTTGCAGTCGCTGTCTGAGGAGCTCAGCTACGAGCTGAAGCAGCTCACCAACGATGACCATGAGCTGGTGCAAGACGCAGGAGGCCCTATGGAGGCTCTGTCTCGCCAGCTCACCACCACCCTTCACTGGCTGAAACGGCCCCATCACGACCGCTCATCACAGGGATGAGTGGCAGGCATTGACGGAGAGATATCATGAAAAAGAGTGAGCTGATTGAGCGACTGGCCAACCGCACGGGGCAAAAGTCGGCGGAGGTCAAAAAGGCCATCGATGCGCTCAATCAGGAGCTGATCGAGCAGGTGGTGGCCGGCGGAAAGGTGATCCTGCCGGGTTTTGGAACATTCTCACGCTCTTGGACGCCACCCCGACAAGGACGTAATCCACGCACCGGGCGGCTGGTGCAGCTTCATCCGCGCTATCATGCCCGCTTTTCGCCCGGCGCGACCCTGCAAAACCGGCTGAAAGCCTTGATTCCGACTTTTGATCAGGATCCCGAGCACCAGAAAGCACGGCGCACCGCACGCACACTGGTGACAGACCTCAAGCTGTATCATGGGCCCATGCTGGAACAGACGCGAAAGACCGGAAAGCCTGATGATGCGTTTCAGGCGCTGGTCGAGAGTGCCATGCAACGGTATCAGGATCGCGTGCCAGAGACCGTTCGACGGGTGCGGAATTACCTTGAGGAAGAGCTCGCCGCGGTGCTTCGCTTTCGGTTGGATTTGAGCGCCTTTGTGCCGCAAGAAGGAGACGTGGGTGCTGAAGGTGCCCTCGCCAAACGCCTATCTCAAGACACAAAATAAACCACCCCCACCCAACAAAAGGGGTGCAGGGGGGAGATCCCCCCCTGCTGGGATAGTTTGAAAGGGCAAAGCCCTTTCAATAAAAAAGAAAAGCCGCTTTCTAAGCGGCTTTTTTAGGCTGAGAGGACGCTGTCCTCTCAGACTCTCCTGCAAGGGATTCCATCCCTTGACCCGTGTTTCGTTTTTTGGATTTTGTGGATGGAGTCGCGCGCGTATGCAACCATCGCTGATCTTCACGGGTGGACGTCTCTACACCATGAACCCTCATCAACCCTACGCCTCCGCCCTCGCGGTTCAAGGCGCTCACATCCTCGCCGTCGGCGACGACGCCGAAATCTCCGCCCTCGCCGGACCTCACACCCGTCGAATCTCCCTCGCCGGTCGTACCCTTCTCCCTGGCTTCAACGACTCGCACGTCCATCTCTGGAAAGTGGGCATGTTACTCCAGCAAGTCAACGCACGCCCCAGCGAGGCGCCCACCCTCCCCGCCCTCATCCGCGCCTTTCGCGCACGCGCGGAGCTCACCCCCCCTGGCGAATGGATCGAAGGCCGAGGCTACGACGAAACCCGACTCCCCGAAGCCCGTCATCCGACCCGTGACGAGCTGGATCAAGCCTCTCGCGCCCATCCCATCGTCTTGGGGCGGACCTGCGGACACATCATCGTGGCCAACTCACGCGCCCTCGAGCTGGCGGGCATTACAGCCAACACCCCGGATCCTCCCGGCGGCGAGCTGGACCGCGACGCCCACGGTGTCCCCACCGGCGTCTTACGCGAGACCGCGATGGCCTTGATCCGCTCCATTCAGCCGGTGCCCTCCGAAGCCTCCCTCACCCGCGCCGTGCTCGAAGCGGGAGAGCGCTGCCTGCGTCTGGGCGTCACCAGCATCGGCGAGCCGGGGGTAGACACCCGCCTGGTCTCCTTGTATCAAAAGCTCGATCACGAAGGCCGCCTGCCCCTTCGCTGTGACGTGATGGCCATGACCACCTCTCCGAGTGGAGAGCGCTGCCCACCCCCCACCTGCTGGAGCGGATCTCGAGCCAAAGTGGACACCTGCAAGCTCTTCAGCGACGGAGGCTTGAGCGGAGGCACTGCCGCCCTGAGCATCCCCTATCGAGGCCGTCACGACTGCGGCCTCCCGCGTTTTTCGCCGGCGCAGCTCCAGGAAGAAGTGGCCCGGGTCTACCACGCGGGGGTGAGTGTGGCCGTTCACTCCATCGGCGACTACGCCATCGATCTGGTGCTGAGCGCCTTTGAAGCCTGCCAGCGGTCCTCCTCCGCCGGACCTCGGTTGCGCATTGAGCATTTTGGTCTCCCGAATGCGGATCAGCTCCGGCGAGCCAAAGCCCTGGGCGTGCGCGTGGCCACTCAGCCCTCGTTTTTGTACGACATTGGAGACTCGATCTTACGTTACCTTCCCGAGACCCTGGTCCCGCAGTGTTATCCCTTCAAAGCCATGCTGGAGGCGGGATTGACGGTAGGATTTAGCTCCGATGGCCCGGTGATTGCCGATATCAACCCCTTGCTGGGGCTTCAGTCGGCCCATCTGCGTACCACCCGGAGCGGAAGACAACTTCAGCCCTCCGAGCAGGTAGACGTTGCGCAGAGCTTGTGGTGTTATACCGCAGGCAGCGCAGAAGTGGCAGGCATGGGCGACCGACTGGGCAGGCTCCAGCCCGGTTATGAAGCGGACTTGGTGGTGCTCAGCGGCGATCCCTGCGCCGTGTCTCCTGAAAAGCTCCTGGAGCTGCGTGTAGACCAGACCTTTGTGGCAGGACGCTGTGTCTTTGAGAGCTGAAACAGAAGGCTGAAGCGCCCTGTTCTCCTGCCCACTCCCATTTTGACCTTAAACCCTGGGCACCACAGCGGCACCCCGCGCACACGCGCTCGAGAAGTCGCTGGAAAGCGCCCTCACACCCGGGCAACGATGAGGATACGCATGCAACACCTGCTCTGGATCAACGGCGCTTGGACCCCGTCTGAGGGGGGTTCCTCCATGACCATCGAAAATCCGGCCACCGGAGAAGCACTCGCCGAAGTCACCCTCGCGACCCGTGCGGACATGAACCGAGCCGTCCAAGCGGCACACACTGCGTTTTACGATGGCCGCTGGTCTCGCCTCGCCCCGGCGGATCGCTCCAAAGCCTTGTGGAAGCTGGCCGACCTCCTGGAAGCTCGCGCCGAACACTTCGCCCGGGTGGAGTCCGAAAATACCGGCAAACCCTATCAATATCTGAGCCTGGGTGGAGACCTGCCCTTCTCGGTGGACAACCTGCGCTATTTTGCGGCGATGGCCCGAGACACCCACGGCGCACGCGCGGGGGAGTACGTCCCGGGTTATACCTCCATGTTTAGACGCGATCCGGTGGGCGTCGTGGGTCAGATCACCCCCTGGAATTTCCCGCTGATGATGGCGGTCTGGAAGCTGGGGCCTGCCCTGGCTGCTGGTTGTACCGTGGTGTTAAAGCCTGCACCCAACACCCCGCTTACCACCTTGATGTTGGCGGAGCTCACCGCCGAAGCGGGCATTCCTGCCGGTGTGGTCAACGTGATCACCGGCGACAACGACATCGGACAGGCCCTCGTGGAGCATCCCGACATCCGCATGGTGAGCTTGACCGGCTCCACGGGCACTGGCAAAAAAGTGATGCGCACGGCTGCCGACAGTCTCAAGCGGGTGCATCTCGAGCTGGGGGGCAAAGCCCCCTTCATTGTCTTTGACGATGCGGATGTGGCCCTGGTGGCTGAAAAAGCGGCCCTGGCTGCCACCTCCAACACCGGACAAGATTGTACCGCAGCCACGCGGATTTACGCATCTGCCGGACGGCTCAAGGAGGTGCAAGAGGCCCTCGTGGAGTCCATGCGTTCCATTCGGGTGGGCGCTCCCTTCCAGGAGGGTGTGCAGATGGGGCCGCTGGTCTCGGGGCTCCAGCGGGAGCGCGTGCGTGGTTTTGTCGAGCGGGCCAGCGCTGCCGGAGCGCGCATCCTGTTGGGCGGTCGAGTCCCGAAGGCTCTTGACGCCGGATATTATTTTGAGCCCACCGTGATTGCCGACGCCGACCAGCGCTCGGAGATCATCCAGAGTGAGATCTTTGGACCGGTGATCACGGTCTCTGCTTTTGATGCGGCGGAAGACGCCTTGACCCTGGCAAATGACGTTCCTTATGGCTTAGCCTCCTCGGTGTGGACGCGGGACATCGGACGTGCCATGCAGTTTGCGCAGCGCCTTGAGTTTGGCTGTGTGTGGATCAACGATCATCTGCCTTTGGCCTCCGAGACGCCCCACGGTGGGTTTAAGCAGTCGGGATTTGGCAAAGATCTCTCGGCGGAGGCCGTCTCTGACTACCTGATCACCAAACACGTCATGCTTTCCCACGGCTGAGCGG
Source organism: Myxococcota bacterium (assembly GCA_046075485.1). GTDB lineage: Bacteria > Myxococcota_A > UBA796 > JAJRTE01 > JBJTQF01 > JBJTQF01. Next base: position 17,007 of record JBJTQF010000236.1, read on the forward strand.
GAGGGAGCTTCATGCAATATCGCAGCATCAACCGGGCTCGCCTGGAGGCCCTCAACGCTGAAGAGCAGGCTCGATTTGTGGCCGAACATCCGCGTTCTCGTGCATGTTTTGAAGAAGCGCGTCGTTCCTTACTCGGGGGCGTGCCCATGAGCTGGATGAACAAGTGGGCGGGAGGATTTCCGCTCTACCTGCGAGAAGCCCACGGAGCGCGCCTGACCGATGTGGATGGCCACACGTACATCGACTTTTGCCTGGGTGATACCGGTGCGATGGCCGGTCATTCTCCGGTCAGAGCGGTGGAGGGGATCTCTCGTCAGCTCCAGCGGGGGGTGACGACCATGTTGCCGACTGAAGACGCCGCCTGGGTGGGGCGCGAGCTCTGCCGCCGATTTGGGCTTCCTTACTGGCAGTTTACCTTGAGTGCCACCGACGCCAACCGTTTTTCCATTCGATTGGCGCGGGCGCTGACCAAACGTCCGCGCATCTTGAGCTTCAACTATAGCTATCACGGCACGGTCGATGAGACCTTTGCCACGCTCCAGCCAGACGGGAGTGTAGGGCCTCGGGGAGGAAATGTGGGCCCTCCGGTGAATCCTGCTGTCACCACTCGCGTGGTGGAGTTTAACGACTTGGAGGCTCTCGAGCGGGCGCTTGCGCAGGAGGACGTGGCCTGTGTGCTGACCGAGCCCGCCTTAACCAATATTGGGATTGTATTGCCGGAACCGGGTTTTCACGAGGCGTTACGTCGGCTGACACGCCGTTACGGGAGTTATCTGATCATCGACGAGACCCATACGTTCAGTGCCGGAGTGGGAGGTTGTACACGCGCGTGGGGTCTGGAGCCGGATTTTCTGACCACCGGGAAGTCTCTGGGAGGAGGTGTGCCGGTGGGAGCCTTTGGGGTGAGTGAAGCCGTGGCGGAGGCCATTGCCCACTTGGCCGATGCGGATCTGGTGGACACCGGCGGCGTGGGGGGGACTTTGGCGGGCAATGCCCTCTCGGTGGCGGCCATGCGAGCCACGCTCGAGGGTGTGTTGACCGAAGCGGCGTTTGCCCACATGCTGCCGTTGGCGGATCGATTTGTGGCGGGTGTTCGGGAGGTCTTGGCGGAGGTGCGTCTGCCCTGGCACATTGTGCAGCTCGGAGCGCGGGCGGAGTTCCGATTTAGTGCGGAGCCTCCGGTGAATGGGGGGAGCTCGGCAGCCCTGGCCGATCCGTTGCTCGAAGATTATCTGCGCTTGCATGCCATCAATCGGGGCGTCTTGCGCACGCCTTTTCACAACATGGCCTTGATGTGTCCAGAGAGCTGCGAGGCCGATGTGGATCGGCACACGGAGGTCTTTCGAGCGTCGGTGGAGCCTTTGTTCGGCTGAGACTTCGTTTTTTATTTGCCCTGCCGTTTGTTTTCTTTCGCTTGATCTTCGCTTTTTCTCGCGTTAAGGTGCTGCCTCGTCACGTAAGCTGCTCTCACGGGCTTTCGGGCGCTCCTGCGTTTGTCCTGCTCGTCCACAGCTCAGGCGAGTGGGTTTTCACCCCCCCAAGATCTTTGAGGTATTGAACATGAAGGGCGTAAACGTCTATCTCAACTTTGATGGCGAAACAGAGCGTGCGTTTGAGTTCTATCGTTCTGTTTTTGGAGGCGAATTTTCCAGCTTCAACCGGTTTGGAGGAATGCCCGGCGGCGATCAGTTCCCGGCGGCGGAGCAGCACCGGATCATGCATGTGTCATTGCCGCTGGGGGGTGGATATACCTTGATGGGCTCTGACACCCTGCCGTCGATGGGGCATGTGCTGAACAGGGGCAATGACGTCTACGTGAGCCTTGCTCCCGAGAGCCGCGAGCATGCGCAGGCGCTCTTTAAGGGGCTCTCCGTGAATGGCTCGGTGGAGATGGAGCTTCAGGATACGTTCTGGGGCGCTTATTTTGGCAGCTTCCGCGATCAGTTTGGGGTGGGCTGGATGATCAACTTGGACAATCCGCCTCCTGAGCAGGCGGCTTGAGCCAAGCTGTTATGCTTCCAGAAGCCGTCACCTCAGCTTCGTGGGGGGGCGGCTTTTTTTTGAGCGCCTCTGCTGTTTGAGCGCCTCTGGAACATGCATGAAGGGCCTGTTTTCCCTTAAGCGCCGAGTGGCTGCATCTGGAGGGCGCTCAAGGGCTGGCTGATGCGGGTTCGTTCTTGGACTCCGAGGGTATTTGATTCCAGCAGTGTCCAAAAGGCCAGGCGCTGAGCGGCGGATTCACGGGTCCAGGGTACAAAATGTGTCCGCCGCGGCTTCCGATCAAAGAAGAATTTACCGCTGGCGTTCTCGAGACCGGGTTTCATGGCCAGCCAGATGACGGTATCCGCTCCTTGTTCGGAGGAGCGAAGGATACTGCGGGTGATATTCCAGAAGGTGGGGATCGAAGTTCGTACTGCGGGCGTATCCGCCCAGCCTGGGTGCATGCACAGGCTCACCACCGAGCTCCCTTTCCAGTGTTCCGCCAGGAGCTCGCTGAGCACGACCATCGCACGTTTGGTATTGGCGTAGGTACGAACGCCATCAAAGGGCTCCGGAGGGCACAACAACGCGGAGAGGTTGAGCTTCTGAGGATACATCCCGCCAGACGAGACCCAGATGACCCGAGCGGCTGGCGCTTGTTTGAGCCGAGGCTCCAGCAGGCGGGTCAGGAGGAAAGGACCGAGCAAGTTGGTGGCAAAGGTCATCTCCACCTTCTCAGCGGAGTGCTGGCGTTCGTTGGGGAGAACCCCGGCATTTTGCACCAACACATCCACCTGCGGACGGTCAAAACGTTGGGCGAAGTCGCGCACGCTCGCGAGGCTGGAGACATCGAGCTGCCAAGCGAAGACTTGGTCATTGCCGGAACGTTCCCGCACTTCGGCCTGTGCTGCCTGACCTGCATCCACACGACGACAGAGCAGATGCACTTCCGCTCCCGCGCGTGCGAGCGCGTGAGCCGTCGCAAGACCAATCCCAGAGTTCGCACCGGTGATGAGGCATACTTTGCCGCGCATGGACCCACTCAGATCTGCGGGCTCAAAATTTACCGCATGCCGACAAAAGCCATAGCGGTCAAACGAGAGCAAAATGGTTGGATCCAAGATCACATCCATGTAGGAATAGAAAGAACGAAGCGCGGGAGAACTCTGTGACATCATCAGCTCCTTCGAGCAAAAGGTATACTGTCTATTGGGATTTCAGACGACAAGATGCGTTACAGGTAGGATGCAGAAAACGGAGGTGGCAGGCGGCTCAATAAGCGTGTACGTCGTGCTGCTCGGACGCCTCACGGAGCTGCTCAAGCTGCTGGAGCATGGCGCTCAGCTCCTCACGGGTGGCGGTTCCACGCTCGAGGAGCTGTCGAAGCAGCCGCATCTGCCCTTCGTAAATGCCGCGCTCTATCCCGCGTTCCATGCCGCGCTCTATCCCGCGCTGAAGAGCACTCCATTCTTCCATGGCCGTCAAAAAGCGACGGCTCGGACCTGAGCTGGCGTCAGATGGATTCATCTGCATATGCGGACGCTCCTCTGAAAGTGCCGTCATCACCCGCTCGGCCTCTGGACCCTGTCTCCAGATGAAGTCCAGCGTGTGTTGAGGCTGCGGACCATCTCCTGCAAGATGTAACCAGCAGGTCTCAGACGTCAATGGAAGCCGCAGCAGATCGATAAAATACGTGCGCGGTGGACCCGGAATCCACCACCACCCCGGCTGAGTGTGCAGCCATGTTGTGTCTTGCCACGCTCGCTGCTTGGTCGAGATGGCTTGACCCAACGCAATCATAATCATACGCAGGTTTGAGAGCTCCGGCAACTGCTCCGTACTCCCTTCGCGCTTCATACGCAAACGCTCCGACGCTAAGGCCATCATCGCCTTCGCACGCGCCCTCAAGAGGGACTCCAAGCTCGGACGAGACGAGAAAAACTCCATCAGCGTCAAGTCCTCGCCGACCATCGCCCCCAACATCCCCGTAAAGAGCGGGAGCGGCGGCCCCTGCCGTAAGATCACATCTCCGAAAGAGGGCGTCCGAAGCTCCGCCTCCGTGATGAGGGTACGCCCCGGTGCCAGCAGACTCAGCACCGTCTTCTCCAGCGTATCGTGCGGCTTAAACTCCATCCGAGACCCCCAGCAAAATAGCTCAGGGGGCCACCATAACCGCTCTGACGGGAGAGTTCAAGCTGAACTTCCTGACACACTGAAGGATTCGGCAGCGGCATTTTCGCCCCTCAGCCGCTTCCAGGCGGAAGCCGTGCGCATCTCACGCACCTTCCCCGCAAACTGACGAAGCTGGAAGTCACGTTCCCAGCGTAGCCGGATCTCGTCCGGCACCGAGCTCCAACACGGCAGCAGACGCTCCAGGAGCTGCTCCTGCTGACGAAAAAATCCTGCCAAACCCACATGTACACTCACCAAGTCCGGCGAAGCATCCCCCAGCGCCATCAACCCCACGGTCACGCTGGCCAGCTCCTCCAGCGCCTCCTCCGGCCACTCATATTCCCCCGCAACCCGAAACAAATGCCCCAGCAACGCCACCGAGACGTGCGCATCCTCGAGCGTGCGAAAAGGCTTGATATAAGAGGTATACCCATCTCCCGGCAATATGTCGGCACCCGCCACCCACACCTGCTCCAGCTTCAGGCGTGCATGCTCGATCTCCGGCAACACCGGGAGCGCAGGCATCACCTCCACCGACACCCCCACCGCACGCGCCGGTATCCTCACCAGCCTCAACAGCGGATGCGGCCCTTCTCCAGACTGAGGCGCTCGAGCCGCCACGAGCAACACCTCCGCCTGCGGCCCCACGGTGATGAACTTCTTCTGCCCCGAGAGGGTATAACCTCCCGCTGGACACACCACCAGCTCCGTCTGAATGGCACGCGGATGCCCTCCCCCCTCCTCGGTGATACACAACGCCATCAGCGGCGGCGAGGTTCGCTCATGGCCCTCACCCGTGAGCTCCTCCGGGATGGAGACCCGCGCAGCATCCTGCAACGACCCCCCCGGCGACCGTGGCTCTAAACCCGTCCCCGCCTGATACAGCCGCGAGAGAGCCGCCTGCAAACCTCCCACATACGCATAGGCAGGACGCTCCGCCCAAAACCCTGCCAAGAGCGCACGGGCCATCGACCTTCGAGCACTCTCCAGCTTGGGTGCCACCGTGACCCAATAGTCCTGAACCGACGCCGGAGCACTCAGCGGCTCCAGCCCTTGAGAGGCTCGCCGCAGGACAAACTCTAAGCTGGAGATCGCCATCCCTGACTCCTTTTCAGCCCATCGCAGAGAACCGAGCAGCCCCTGCCTCGTCCAGCCTCATACACTCAGGCAGATAAGACACCCCACGGACCCCAGGCGAGATCCGCCAAGACGATCTTTCGATCTTCTTCGTCGGCGACCTGATCCGCCAGGGCTTGCGCCTCCGCACGCAGCGCAGCGGCTTCTTCTTTGGCTCCGTTGAGCGCCCATGCACGGGCCAGGATCTCCTTGGCATAGGCATAGTCGAAGTCTTTGGCGTCTTCTCCACGCCTTTCTGCCAACACCATACACGCACGCGCATGTCGCAAGGCTTCGCTGGCATTGCCCAACACCGCATACACCCGCGAGATCAGCCACTCACCCCGCAGCGCATTGACCGGAGTCCCCGCATGCAGCCAGTGATAATGAGACGCAAACGCCGCCGCCAGCATGCGTGTATCATCGTCGGCGCTCCGGTCTGCCTTATCCAGCAGTCTCCATACCTCACCATTCAGATTGCACGCAAAATGTTTGTGAGCCTGAGCCAATGTGAAGGTCTTTTCGTCAGACATGGGCGCTCCTCAGCCAGTTTTAGGGGAGATGTTTGAGACAGAGAAACAAGATAACGCCCGGTAGGATAATCGAAGAAAGGTAGGTAAGGCAAGGAGGCGATTGGATTCTGTTGCAGCCCTGTCGCCGCTCAAACACAGCAGACGCGGTCATACACTCAAGGCCAAGCGACGCTCAAGGCCAAGCGGCGCTCAAGGCTAGGTGACAGCGCCTTTCGGACAACACCCGCGAGCGTGTTCAGGCCCCACGAGGCGGAGGGCCTTCCGCTTCAAGGGCCACACTCTCTTCGTCAGAAAAGATCCGGGAGCGGGTCAAAAACCGTTTCCCTTCTGGCGCTTCTAACGAAAAGCCGCTGCCTCGCCCTTTCACCAAGTCGATGATCAAATGGGTGTGCTGCCAATACTCGAACTGAGACACACTCATATAAAAAGGAGTGTCTTCAATCTGTCCCAGCAGAACGTCTTGGCCGCCCACGCGGAATTCGCCTCTGGGATAACACATCGGCGCACTGCCATCACAGCAGCCACCCGACTGATGAAACATCAGCGGCCCGTGTATGCCCTTGAGATGTCCAATCATGGCCGCCGCATCCGGCGTGACCGAGACTCTTGGCACCCCCATCTTCACCTCCGCTCAGAAGAAGCCCATCGGCTTGGGGCTGTAGCTCACCAGCAGGTTTTTGGTCTGCTGATAGTGGGAGAGCATCATCTTATGGGTCTCGCGGCCAATACCGGACTGTTTATATCCACCGAAAGCAGCGTGTGCCGGGTAGAGGTGATAACAGTTGGTCCACACACGACCCGCCTTAACCTCACGGCCTGTACGATAGGCTTGGTTCACGTCGCGGCTCCACACACCCGCGCCCAGGCCGTAGAGGGTATCGTTGGCAATCCGCATGGCATCGTCAAAGTCCTTGAAGGTCGTGACCGACACCACCGGTCCAAAGATCTCCTCCTGGAAGATGCGCATCTTGTTGTGGCCCACAAAGATGGTCGGCTTCACATAAAAACCATCCTTGAGCCCACCGTCGTGGATGTGACGCTCGCCGCCGAGGGCCAAACGTGCGCCCTCCTGCTTGCCGATGTCGATGTACGAGAGGATCTTCTCGAGCTGGTCATGCGAGGCTTGCGCGCCGATCATGGTGCTGGTGTCCAGCGGATGGCCGAGCTGAATCCGGCTGGTACGCTCCACTGCCGCTGCCAGGAAGTCATCGAAGATCGACTCCTGCACCAGCACACGGGAAGGACAGGTACACACTTCACCCTGGTTGAGGGCAAACATGGCAAACCCTTCCAGACACTTCTGCTTAAAGTCATCGTCCTTGTCGAAGACGTCGGCAAAGAAGATGTTGGGAGACTTGCCCCCCAGCTCCAGCGTCACCGGGATCAGGTTCTCAGAAGCATACTGCATGATCAAGCGGCCTGTGGTGGTCTCTCCGGTGAAGGCCACCTTCGAGATCCGGCGGTTGGTGGCCAGCGGCTTACCCGCCTCGATGCCAAAGCCGTTGACCACGTTGAGCACACCCGGAGGCAGCAGGTCTCCCACCAAATCCATCAAAAACAGAATGGAGGCCGGGGTCTGCTCCGCTGGCTTGAGCACCACACAGTTGCCCGCCGCCAGTGCCGGAGCCACCTTCCAAGCGGCCATCAGGATCGGGAAGTTCCAAGGAATGATCTGCCCCACCACACCCAGCGGCTCATGGAAATGATAGGCCACGGTATCGCTGTCGAGCTCGGCCAGTGAGCCCTCTTGAGCCCGGATGCAGCCCGCAAAATAACGGAAATGATCGATGGCCAGCGGAATATCGGCGGCGAGGGTCTCCCGCACGGGCTTTCCGTTTTCCCAGGTCTCTGCCACGGCCAGGGCCTCGAGATTGGCTTCCATGCGGTCGGCAATCTTGTTGAGGATATTAGCACGTTCGGTCACAGAGGATCGATTCCACCGTGGCGCGGCGGCATGTGCGGCGTCCAGGGCCAGCTCGATGTCTTCTGCCGTCGAGCGGGCCACTTCGCAGAAGGTCTGACCCGTCACCGGCGACGGGTTCTCAAAGTAGCGACCCTGAACTGGAGGCGTCCACTTCCCATTAATATAGTTGTCGTAGCGAGAGCGAAAGTTGACCTTACTGCCGGACTCATTCGGTGCAGAATAAAACATGTGATGTCCTCCAGACGAGCGCCTTAGACTGAGCAAAAATCGACCCAACGTAAGCAAAATCAGGAGCACCTGCGCATGTGGTGGGTGTAGGCCCGCTCTGCTCATGCGCTTCAGATGTCTCCAGAACCCCCGAACCTGCCGGATATTTCCCGTCAAGCTCGGGTTACACTCCACACCCCAGATCCGGTAAAGTCAAGCCTTTTTACTGCACTTACCCGAGCGCGCGCAGGGATGCACGGGTCTCTTCGTCCAGTGGGACCGGAGCTTGTCCTGCCGCTGTGTCTCGTGCGTGGGTGGTGCTTCCAGCCGACGTTTGCCCCTCCGGGAGGGCCACTGGCTCAGATGTGGCATCGAGCCCTCCCTGCTCTCTCTCCTGCTGTCTCTCCTGCTGTCTCTCCTGCTGTCTCCACTGTGCCAATGCTTGGGCCAGCGCACTCCCCACTTCACTGTGGGGCGGCTGAGGCCATCGCTCCTGGGGATCGGCTTGCAGATCAAAGAGTTGAGGGATACCCGGTCGAGACTCCACCCACTTATGCCGTCCATCCTGAATGGCGGTGAGGGCGCGAGAGAGGGGTGCCACATCAAAACCCGGCACCTCCGTCGAGAGCAGGCTCAGCTCATACAGCGGCAGGTCGTACTCGGAGACCGCGTGGTCGAGGGGCGGAGCGTCGAGCGAGCGCGGCAAGGTTGGGAGATAGGCCACCGGCGCTGGAGGCAGGCTCGCTCCCGCAATCTCCAGCAAGGTCGGAAAGAGCGAGGCGGTGGAGACCAGCCCTGCATATCGTTTTCCAGGCGAAAAGTCGGGATGCGATACGGCTCCGGTGCGTCGTAGGGCAGATGAGGCTCCACCAGGTTGATGAACATAAAGTAGGGCTGCTCTTGCAGTGAACGTTCGGCTTGGGCCCGCTCCAGCCACGACTGAGCGAGGGTGTTGAGCAAGGCCCCTCCCTTATCTGCGCGCGGCGGAGGCCCCAGCAGTCTCACCAGCGGCCCGCCCATCATCAGGCGCTGGAGCGGATCTTCGGCCTGCATGCTGGGCAGCCGATAGACCTCGTAGAGCGTCTGAAATCCTTGATGCAGATTAAACGTCGGCCCCACCCAAGAGTTCGACGAGAGCACCACGGTGCGATACCCTTGCCCTTGAAGGGCCTCGGCGAGCGTCACCCAGCCATCGTCGAGCCAACGATGGGCATTATCCGCCCGATGAATGCTCGGCGGCATGCCCGTAAACAGGGACGCATGCGAAGGCACCGTCCAGGGTGCCGGTGAGATCGCCTGCTCATACACCAGTCCTCTCGTCGCCAGCTTCTTGAGAAAAGGCGTGGTATCTCGCTCATACCCGTAGAGCGAGAGATGATCGGCGCGCACGGTATCCAGCACAATCAGCAGGATGTTGGGCCGTCCTTGTGCGCCCGTGGGAGCAGGCTCCAGCAATACCTGAGACGCATGACGCTCGATGGACTGCCGCAGATCTGGACGGATGAAGAGCCCACCCGCCGCCGAGAGGCTCCCGAGCAGCAAGACGGCGAAGATTCCACGCCATTGGCGACGAGCGCCCGCCTGTGGAGACAGCAGCAGCCCCACCAGACTCACCCCGGTGAGCAGGGCCAGCAACAGCAGACTCTGGTGGAGCTCGGCGGAGGTCTTCTGGACGCTGAGCAGCGCATGCAGCCCAAACGCCATCCCCGCCAATCCCAACGAGGCACCGCCACTCAGCAGCAGCAGCCGCAGGATGCCGCTGAGCGCCGTGGGAGTGCTCACAGCAAAGGCCCGACCCAACAGCCGCTGAAGCCCCAGGAGCAGCCCACCCATCATCAGTCCGTAGCTGGTCATGCTCCACAGCAGGGTGATCAGCTCACGGGTGGGGGCGCCGTTTGGATAGAGGACGGCTCTGACTCCGTCGAGACAGCCAATGCCCAACCCCAGCATCAGCCCAAGCCTTAAGGCGTGGAGATGCTCTTCCTCTTGAAATGCGGACGATGTCATGATGTGCCTCGGTGTGACGTGGTCGGTATGCTTCCACCTGCATGAACGCCTCAGCGGGGAGACTGCTTCTGTCCCTATGGGTGTGTGCAGATGACGCTGTGCAGAAAACGGCAGGATTGAAAATGAGGGCACATCACAGGAGGGTCCAGGGCTGGTTCAGGCTGTCTTGACGCCGCACGGACGAAGGACGGCTATCGTGGCTCCGGCTGTTTTGGCTCCGGCTGTTTTGGCTCAGGGCGAGCTGCTGGAGGATTTGCTGGCGGGACGTTCTTTAGACTGGAGGGCTTCGTTCACACCGTAGGCTTTGAGCAGCTCATTGACATCGAGCTTCTGGAGTCCCATCTCACTGCCGCCGGGCAGGAGCACGATCTTTTTGCCTTTGAGGGCGCTGGCGATCTTTCGTTTGACCATCACCCGTCCGCCTGCGCCTGCGAGGGCGCTGTTGAGCTTGGTGACACCTTCGGCTTTGGCGCGTTTTTCGGCCAAGATGGCTTCTGCTGCTTTTTGGCGGCTGACGTAGTGTGCGTCGGCCTCGAGCTGGAGCTGCTGAGCGCGTCCGGTTTCGGCGGCGATCATCCGTTCGACTTCGCCTTTGGTGGCCTCCAGCTTGGCTTCCCACTCACGTTTGAGGTTTTCGGTGGCGGATTTGCTGGTATTGACCTGCTGATCGAAGACTTTTTTATCGTTGATGGCCTTCTGATACCGCTCATGGAAGCGGTGATCGCTGAGCATCACGTTATCGCAGGTGAGCCCATAGGGTTTGAGTGCGGCATCCAAGACATTTCGAGCACGTTCTGCGGCTTGGAATTTTTTGCCAGCGTAGACATCTTCTGACGACAGCTCATTGAGCACATCGCGGGTGAGGCTGCGGGCGAGTGGGCGCATGATCAGCTCTTTGATCTCTTGGTCGGAGCGGCCAACCGATTGCAGCACTTTGGGGGCTTCACTGGGGATGAGCCGGTAGATCACGGTGACATCCACGGCCACATCGTTTCCATCGCGGGTTTTAAACTCGAGGTCATCGCGTCCTTCCCGGTCGCCCGCGCCTTCTTCAACCAACATCGTCAGGGTCTGAGCTTGGGTGGAGAAGGTGTACCAATCGGTCACGATGGGGGCAAAAAAATAGGTGCCGCTGGGAGGATAGGCACTGGGATCCATCCCGGTGAGCATGTTGATGGCCACACCGACCTCATTGGCTTCGGTGGAGCGGGGAACGCAGCCGGTGCCAAACAGGAGACCGGACCCCAGCAGAAGGGCAATCATAAAGCGCATGGGGTCTCTCCTTATTTTACGTCAAACATGTTGAGGGTGCGGTCGAGGTCCAGAAAGTTGACCCCTTCTTTGCCGCCCTGCAAAAAGATCACGTCCACGCCGTCGAGTACTTCGGCCATTTCCAGTCCGACCAGGTTATCGGCACCTGCGCTGGAGCGATAGGCTGAGTTCTCTAGGTCGGTGCCTTCGGCGTCGGCGAGGGTGACCATGAGGTCGGCTTCGGCGCGGCGTTTGCGGCTGTAGAGATCGGCCTCTGCTTGGATCTTGGTGACTTCGCCTTGTCCGCGCTGTTGTTCGACGAGCACTGCCGCTTGGCCTTCGGCGTCGATCTTTTTGCGTTGGGCTTCCATTTTGGCGGCTTCGGCCATCGACTGGTTGGTGAAGACGAGCTGATCTTGTACTTTGCGCTCTTCGATCTGCTGCTGATAGGCTTCGAGGTAAAAATACTGGCGGATGAGCACATGATCCGCTGCCAGACCGAGCTCTTTGAGCTGCTCATTGAGCTTGAGCTTGGCTTGTTCGGTGGCTTTCACCCGGAGCACTTCGTTGTAGAAGTCCTCGGCCTTGAGCTTGCCGAGGTTTTCTTTGAGGGCCTGTGACGCTTTGGGGATGATGGCATTGTTCTCGAAGAGGCGGCCCGGCCCGATGCGGGTCATCACCTTGTAGGCGTCGGTGATGCGATAGAGCACCGTGGCATCGATGCGGATCTTGGAGCCATCCGACGAGTCGATCTCGAGCTGGCCGATGGCGCGGGCATTTTCGGTGCCTCCGCTGGCTTCGGAGGAGCTGGCGGTCATGGAGAGCACCTGCACCACCGACGGAAAACGATGAAATGTGACCCCCGGAAGGGACAGAAAGAGCCCTGGCCCTTTATACGGGGTGGCGTCCAGACCTCCGCCATAACGTGAGGCTTTGATGGCCGTCTCATAGGGTCTCACGTAGGTCGAGAACATCTCAAAGAGGATAAAGGCCACAAAAAGGACCGCTGCCGACACCAAAAGCGCGGTCTTCACGCCGGGCCGAAGCCGAACTTGAGGCAGCCGAGACATCTGCGAGGAAAGGGGCATATGGCCTCCGGGGAAAAAGATCGGGTAAAAGACCGAAGGATGGTAACACGATCAGGAGACTTGGGGCAAGGAAGGGCAAAAGATTGCACGATACGCAACAGGTGGAGGTACGCGCATGCGCGGGCAGGCCCATCAGAGGCTGGAGCGTGAAGCTCGACGGTGCCGAATTTAAAATGAATCCGGCGGCGTGTGCGAAAAAGTGTTACGAAAGGTAACGGATGTTACATATTTTCCCAGTATTTGAAATATATCAAATAAACTAAACCATTGATTTTTCGAGGTTTAATTTTTTTCAAGGCTTGGCACGTCGGTTGCTACCTTTTTGTGCAGTGCAACAATTATTCGGCTCGAGCCCTTCCTTCCGGGCCTGCATGCGTCTCTCCTGAGAGGGAGGAAGGGCTCAGTTTTTATGGTCGGGGCATGAGAGGTTCTTCGCTCGTACTCGCTTGATTCCGTGCCTCTCATCGCCCCGCGTTTTTTAACGCCTGCGTGTGTCTACGCTTGTTCTTCTTCTCGGTCGGGTGCAGGACGCTTGACACCGCGCCTGCACCTTCTCGCACCTTCAGAACCGGTCAAGAGATCCGCTTGACAGCCCCCTTCCCCCCTCTCATATTATGGCATCCTGAAGATTTTCCTCACGTCTGTTGCTTCGAGCGCCACGTCCTCTCGCGGATCTTTCCGCCCCTTTTCTGGAGCTTTCATGTCGAAAAAGAATAAGTCCCATAACAAGCAGGCTGCTCCTGCCGCACGCACGCACAGCGGCACCCCAGCCAGCACCTCCCATTCCGGCAACTCCCAGTCGAATGCCTCAGCCTCCACACCCGCGCGTGGGGAGTCTGCGGCCCCATATTCAGCACCGCCTAGGATGGCGCCCCCGGCCTCCTCCAAGCCTTCAGCGGCACCGGTCTCTGAATATCGCTGGCTCTGGCAGATGTTGGCCGGAGGTGTGACCGTGGTGGTGGTGTTGGTGGGGCTTCCCATGCTCGGCAGCTTGGTGATGGAGAAGGATAAACCCAGCACCAGCGCACCGGTGAGCAGCCCGAGCGCCAGTGTACCTTCCACGGCAGCGCAGCCCTCCAATCCCAACAGCACTCGGCCACCCCAGAACAATAGCCCTGCGCCGGAGCGTGGCCTGATCGCCTTGTTGCCCAAGACGGCGGATGCTTTCCAGGGAGACACCACCCTCTCAAATGCCTTCCTCGAGGCGCGGAACAACCTCACCGGCGGCAAGTCTCCCATGCTGGTCAAAAACAGTATGGAAGGTCTCCTGCCTCAGTCGGTGGGGAAAGCGGGACGAGAGCACTTGCTTGCAGCGGCGGCCTTCGCCAGTCTCCGCGTGCGTGATGCGGGCGCGGCAGAAAATCACCTGCGGAATCTCACCACGGAGTTTCCCAGCTCGCCTTATCAGGATCTGGCCAGCGCCATGCAAGTGGAAGTGAACCTGCTGCGGGCCTCTCCGCCCAGCAAGGACGTACCCGCCGATCAAGCAGCACTTGAGAACGTCATCCAGCAGGCCAATCAGACCCTCGGTCAGGTCAAGAGTGATGATGCCAAAGGGCTGGCCTCTCAGCTCATCGCACGAGCACTTGATGCACAGGGCAAACAAGAGCAGGCCATTGAAAGTTATCTTTCCACCGCCACCCGCTATCCTCAGAGTGCCTATGCCGCCCAGTCTCTGCTGACCGCCGGGGTGATGCTCCAGAAAAAGGGCAACGCGGCAGAGGCGCGAAATGCGCTGCGTCGGCTGGTTGCCGAGTATCCCGGTGAGAGCGCCACCAAAGAAGGCAACAAGTACCTCCGCGAGCTGGAGCTGATCGGCGCGCCCGCCCCAGAGCTCCAGGTGCTGAGCTGGGAGCAAGGTGAAGCCACCAGCATGGCGGACCTCAAGGGCAAGGTGGTGCTGGTCAACTTCTGGCAGACGTGGTGTCCTCACTGCCGTAAGGAGCTGCCACATCTCTCGGAGCTGTACAATCAGTATAAGGATCAAGGTTTGGTGGTGCTGGGTGTGACCCGCGACGACAAGCAGCAGGACCTGTCGGGGCTTCAGAGCTTTCTCAAGGATAATCCGGTGACCTTCCCCATCGTGCGGGTGCAGCAGCAGACCGCTCGAGACTATGTGGTCTCTGGCATTCCCGCAGCCGCCCTCGTGGATCGTAATGGTGTTGTGCAGTGGCGTGCGCATCCAGGCTCTCTCACCAATGCCCAGATCGAGACCCTGCTGGCTCAGAAGTAAGCCCGTTTAAGATAAGGGCGGAGATGCTTCGGGGTCCGGCTCCCGCCACTGGCTGAGATAACGCAGATTGAGCAGGTTGACCACAAAATGCGCCACCACCGGCGCGACCAGCGTGCCCAACATCGACGCCAAGAGCCCAAAGCCCAAGCCTACCACACACGCAAAAGCCGTCCACCAGAGCCAATGACGCTGCTGCCCAAAATGGATCAGCCCAAATAATAAGGTCGCCCACAGCAGCCCCAGCTCCGGCTGGAGCAGCCCTCGGAAGAGCAGCTCCTCCCCAACACTCGAAAAGAGCGCACAGACGATGACATCCGGCCAGCTCAGCCCACGGGTGAGCCCCGCCAAGTCCACCAGCAGGCGGCGATAGGAGGGCACCACCGCAGCCACCCGCGACAGCCACACAATCACCACACCAACCACCACACCCAGGAGCAGGTCTCGCGGGAGTTTCTCCCAGGCAAACCAGTGAGGGCTATGGCCTCGCCACACCGCCAGCGGAACGGTCACCAGCAACATCAGGGCGTAAAACAGGATCGCAACACGGGCGAAGGGATGCAGACGCGACACGGAACCTCCAACATTCACAGGGTCCGCTCATTATAGCAGCAATTGAGCGCGCCGAAGGCATGGGGGAGGCTCTGAATGTCGCGGGTCAAAGAGGTCTGCTCGTGTCTGGAGGCAAGAGGGGGAGCGTCAGGTCAGGAGGTGAGGAAGGCCGTGGAACCGATGGGTCAAGCGCGAGGTCGGAAACCACCGCTCCTCAGACGGGAGCAGCGGCAAGGTCCATCATGCGGCCACGTACAGCGGACGCTCAACCAACACCGGACGGGTCAGCACCGGGCTGGACGCACGATGAGCCTGAGCGTACTCGAGCAGCTCCTGAGTCCAAGCGGCGAACACTTCAAAGACCTCGTTGACCATCGCCAGGGTCTCTGCTTCTTCGTCGGCGCTCATCGGGATGGAGGCCATCACCCGATGATCGTTGTTCATCGCATGACCGGTCTCTTTCTCAAAGTGGAACTCGCCGAGATAACGCAGCTCGACGCCCAGCACCTGCTCCAGCGGCTGCGCCAGCTTGGCGGTGAGCGCAAAGAGCACGTTGCCGGTCTCCTCAATGGCCTCGATGATGGCCAGCTTCTGCTTGGGCGTGGCGCGACCGATGAGGGCCGTCAGCTTATACATGAGGATCCGGTTCATGCGGGTCTCATCGCCCCAGAGGAAGCGCAGGTAGTCGCTGCTCTTCTGGAGCTTGTCGTGGCCGAGCTTGCAGAAGTCCTCGAGATACCAACGCCAGTGGTGGTCGTCCTCGTAGGTGTGGAGGTTCACCATCGCCTGGTAAGCGTCGCTCGAGGTCTCGTCTCGGAGCACGAAGCGGTTCAGATCGCCGAAGCTCAGGATAAAGTGAGCCATGCAAGGATAAAAGCCCACCCGCTCCCAGGCCGACAGCTCCTCATTCCGCATAAATTGGAAGAGCGGCAGTTTGGCGTAAGCTTTCTTGTGCTTCATGATTGCCGCAAGGATTGTCTTCATGGTCCACCTCTCATCAGTTGCTACGTGCGCCAAGGGTCAAGTCCATTTACCGTGTAATGTCTCTTATTACTACAACCGGCGTGCCAGGAAGCAGATCCGCCGATTTTTTTGTATTTAAGTGTGAAGGAAATAGGCCGAGTGGCTAATCCCTTGTAAAAGTGAGAGAAAATATCGACATCCCCGACACGCTTTATTGATTTTTTTCATCAGACGGCCCCTTCAATTTTCCGATCAGACACAATTTCCGAATATCCTCTTTGGAGTACGGCGGCCTTCGAGGGCCTTTGGATCGGCGCTTTCCGCCGCATCAGAACAGACGAGAATCCCGTCTCATTTTTGCTCTAACCCTCTGAAGAACCTATGTTTTTTAGCATTTTCAATCGGAGGTCTTCTTACATGGGCTGTGAAAGAGCGATGTGGGCCCCCCAAAAGCACGTCGTGGAACGCCGATCAATACAGTGTCTCTTGCAAACCTCAACAGTCTCATTAAAACAGAGGCCGTTTGGCGATGTTTTTCCCGGCCATTTTGACTGGATTTCGGAGCTTGAGGGACGCATCCCAGCGGTGCTTGCCGCCCTCTCTTCAGCCATTTTGACCGATACTACTCTACAGAAAGACTCAAGACAACACGATGCGCCGAATTCGCCCCTCACAGGCGGAATTTTGAGTCCGAGGCAATATCTGTCAGTTATAAAAATTCAGTCATTCCGTCCGAATCTCATGTTCGACAATCCGGCGAAGCCGGAGAATGAACAATACAGACATGCTCCCGTGCGCGCAAAAGACCTCATCTGCCCGGTTGCAGGCAAATTTGTCTGAGCGACCTCGGTTTTTCTGATAAAATTGGAATATTTTAATGCGATCAAAATTCACGAATCGTCATACGTGCGATGGCGGCTCGGATCTCTCACGGCGGCTCCACGGGGAAGGTCGGATGCGCGACACGCGCTCGACGGATCGAGCGACTGAAGGGCCCAGCTCGCTGCTCAGAACGGCTCTGCGGGGGGATGTCTGCCATGCTGCCACTCAGTAGAACGTCACGCAGGGCCAGATCTTGAGAGAAAAGAATTCAGTGCGGCAAAAAAAAATGGCGGGAAGTCGGAGAGGCTCGAGCTAAGGCAGCTCAGGAATACAACACCGCCTCTTGCTCAGCCGGAGAGCGCCGCTCAACGTTCTCGGGATTCAGGGGGTTGGCTTTGGCGTAGGCCAGCAGCTCGTCGGTCCACTCCGCAAACCACACAAAGATCTGCTCCACTTGCTGGAGCATCTCCGCCCGCTGTGCCTCGGTCAGCTCAATGCTCACCAGCACTTTGTGATCGGAGCCCATCGCATGGCCAGTCTCCTTGCCAAAGTGATGATCGCCCAAGTATCTCAGCTCCACCCCGGTCTCGGCAGAGATCTGATTGGCAAGCTGCGCCGTCAGATCAAAGAGCACATTGCCCGTCTCTTCAATGGCTTCAATGATGGCCAGCCGATGCAGGCTCGAGGCGTTGAGAATCATGGCAGAGAGCCGATACATCAGCACGCGATTCACGGCGGCCTCGTCTCCCCACAAAAACCGCAGGTCTTCGGAGTTCTGCCGATACTTGTCAAACCCCAGCTTGACAAAATCCTCCAGATACCAGGGCCAGTGGTGATCGTCTTCGTAGGTGTGCGCGTTGACCAGCTCCTGGTACGGATCCTGCGTCGGCTCTTGCCGCATCACGTACCGGTTCAGATCTCCAAAGCTCATGATAAAGTGCGCCATACACGGATAAAATGACAGGCGCTCGAATGGCGTCCGCTGCTCATCCCGCATAAACTCAAAGAGCGGCAGCTTGTTGTAGGCTTTTTTATGCTGAAAAATGGCGGCCATGACTTTACGCATAGAGTGCTCTCCTCGACTGCTGACTAAAAGAGCCCCCGCGTGAAGGCTCCCGAAGAGCATACCATATTCACCGGCACAACAAGAGACCAGTTTCACAAAGTCGCCACCCTACCACAACAAGAGCCCCGGAACCTTCTCCAGAGGATATCCCAACCGCTCCAGCTTGGCCCGCTCCTCCACTTCACCCCGCATCTCCAACAGACGAGCGGTCCAGAGCACGACGTAATACGCCTGCGGCACGTCTCTCAGGAGCTGCGCTCGCCCAGCCACCCGCGCCCGCTCCGCTGCGTCCGGATCCGCCTCCCGCGAGGTGATGGAAACATCCGGAAACAACCTCAAGCGCTCGGCCAGCAACACCACCTCCGCAAACGTCCCCCGCCGCTGTGCAGCCACCGCTCGAGCCATGAGGCGGGCTTCGGCATCGCGTCTCAGAGCCGCCAACACAAAGGCCACCACACCCGCTTGCTCCGCATCCACCGCCTTCAAAAAGGTCGGTTCAGCAGCCAGCACCCGCTCGCCAAGCTCAGGACGCCCCAACGCCAAACCCGCCAAAGCAACCGTCAGCCCAGCCGCCGGACAGGTGGGCTCCGCGTAAGTCCGCTGCTCCAGCAGGTCTAAGGCTTCCTGCGCTCGGCCCAGCCCCATTAATACCCGGGTATAACGTAGGTGGGTTCCACAACCAGGCATGCGCATTGCATCCGCCCGAAACAGCTCGTAATCGTTGGCCCAATCCGGAAGGCGCACGCTGATCACACTCAGCCAGCTCCCGCCCAACAGAAGCAATACAAACAACACCTGCCTCCGAACAGGCACCAGAGCGGCCACACTCAGGCCCAAAAAGGCCAGCGGCAGGTAGAGATAACGCTCCGCCAAGAGCTGAGTGGTCAGCACGCCCAACATGGCAGGCAGGAGGGTACAGGCAAAAGCCAGCACCCCCAACCACGCCAGCCGCCTCCGCCCTCGCTCCGGCTGAAGATATGGCAACACCCACAGGGCCAGCAGAAAGAACCAGCCCAGAACCTCCACCCAAGTCAGCTCCAGGGAGACATCCCGCAGGTCACGCCCCACCGCCAAAGGCCAGGGCCATACAATCAACCCTCCAAAAGTCCCCAAGATGGTCGGCAAGCGCCCCACCAGGGCTTCCAAAAGGGATACGGTCAAGAGACTCTCAGTGCTCGGCAGGCGCTGAGCACGAAGCACCCACACCGTCACCAGCCCCCCCAGGAGGGCCAAGGCAGGCACAACCAGCACTCGAAGCCGCGCCCAGCTCGGCATACGCATGGCGGAGAGCTGCCCGGAAAGCTCTATACTCCGGTTCAGCAAGAGAAGAAGGGCCACCACCGGGGTCAACAGCGCACTCTCTTTAGAGAGCAGGGCCAGCCCATAAAAAATCCCCGCCGCACTGCTCCGCGCCACCGAGGGCATTCCACGCTCAGGCAGAAGGCTCAGGAGCATGGCCATCACCATGACGTGGGCAATCGAGTCGTTTCGGGCCGCAATCCAGGCCACGACTTCCGTCTGAACAGGATGGAGGGCAAAAACCAGGGCGCCCACCAGCGCCGGAAGACGTCCCTCCAGCGGGCTGCTCGCCTCGCCGGGCAGCAGTCTCCGCAACAGACGATACAAGAGGGCCACGCCCAGCAGGTGCCACAGGAGCGAGTGCAGATGCCATCCCATCGGGTTAAAGCCAAAGAGCTCCCGATCCAGCCAGACAGAGGCCAATAACACGGGACGATAGTAAGGCATCTCTCCAGGGCCGATGACACCATACCAGAGGGGCCGCTGGATCAGCTCCAGCAGGGTCTCGCGGGGAAATGTCGGATGTGTCACAAAGAGCCAGAGGTCGTCCCATACAAAAGCCGCGTGAACCAAGCTCAAGTAACTTGACAAGGTCAGCAGCAATAATAAGGGAAGGGTCCAGCGCGGTGAGAGCATAGGCCGCTCCATGCACCAAGAGACTTATCGGGAGATCGCTTGTTGAGTACGAGGCAGGAGCCCTTCAGGCCGCAGACGCATCATCAGCACCAAGCTCACGCCCAACACCAGCATGCGGTAATCATCAAAATCACGAAACTTCTCCGGCAAGATGGTGAGCAATAAGGCTCCCACAATCACCCCCGGAATACTCCCCATGCCACCCAAAACCACCATGCAGAGGATGTTGGCAGACTCAATGAAGGTAAAGTTGTCCGGGCTGATGTAGGTCTGTTTATGAGCAAACACCAAACCCGAGACACCCGCAAAGGACGCTCCACACGCAAAGGCCAGGAGCTTCAGGTTACGGGTGTTGATGCCCATCGCTCCGGCGGCCAGCTCGTCTTCTCGAATGGCTCGCCAAGCGCGCCCAATCCGAGAGTCGTCCAGTCTCCGCGCCACCGCTGCAATGGTGAAGGCCAACCCCACGATCAGCAGGTAATAGATCGTATCGTTGCTAAACGTATACCCCGCGACCACAAAAGGCTTTCCAAAGCTAAAGCCTCCAATGGCCGGCTGCGGTATGCCCGGGAGCCCAATCGGGCCGTTGGTCATACCATTCCAGTTGTTGAGCACAATCCGGGTGATCTCTCCAAAGCCCAGGGTCACAATGGCCAAATAATCACCGCGAAGCCGCAAGGTCGGTGAGCCCAAGAGCACCCCAAACAAAGCGGTGAGCCCCATGCAGGCAGGCACCATCAACCACAGGCTCCAGCCCACCTGGAGCTTGAGGGACACCAGGGCTCCCAAATAAGCGCCGATGGCGTAAAAGGCCACGTATCCCAAATCCAGCAGGCCCGCCAAACCCACCGTAATGTTGAGGCCGAGGGCCAAACAGACGTAAATCCCCGCCAGCACCATCACCGGGATCCACTGGGGCTGCGCAAACACATGGGTAAACAGCACCGGCAGGAGCAACAAACAGCCCCCCACGGTGGCGAGGGTCGCGGTATGAGCTTCTCGCGCTAAGGCTTCAAAGTGGAGCCCTCGTTTCTCCAGCCAGCGGTTGAGGGCCACAAACACCAGCACCGTGCCCACAGTCACCGCCGAAAATCCCAGCGGCGACCGAATCAATAAGGCAGCCACCAGCCCCGCAAACCCCAGCAACAAGGAGACCACCACCAACGCAGTACGTGTGGATGTATTCATAGACACCTACACCTTCTCGGGGACGTGGCTGCCCAACAACCCCGCCGGTCGGAGGGTGAGGATCAACACCAGGATCAGAAAGGCCACGGCATCTTTATAGTCAAACACTTCGGGAACGCCCGCCGCGTCGAGCAAGGCAATCACCACGGTCTCGCAGATGCCCAGCACCAGTCCTCCGAGCATCGCCCCTCGGATATTACCAATCCCCCCCAGCACGGCGGCGGTGAAGGCTTTCATGCCCACCACAAAACCGTCGCTGAACTTCACGCCTCCGTAATACATGCCGCTGAGCATGCCTCCGGCGGCGGCAAGGGCGGATCCCAATACAAAGGTGAGCACAATGATCCGGTTGATGGGAACGCCCAACATCTGGGCGGCTTCGGGATCTTGTGCGGTGGCCCTCATGCCTCGCCCCAGGTTGGTGCGGTTCACAAAAGCGTCGAGGGCCAACATCAACCCCACGCTGGCACCGATGATCAGAAGCTGGATGTACTGCACGGACACTCCGGCCACCACAAAACCCTGCTGGCTGATGCCGTCAAAGGCGGTCAGCGGCGGATAGGACTTCAGGTTAGGCCCCACCACCATCCGCGCGAGGTTGGAGATCACAATGGAGGCGCCGAGGGCCGACACCAGCAAGGTGATCTTCGGAGAACGCCGAAGCGGACGATAGGCCAGCCGCTCCACGGTCAGGCCCAACAAGGCAGAGCCCACCATCGCGGTGATCAGGGCCAAAGGCAGGGCCAAGTAGAGCTGCGTCACCCCTTGCCCCAGCAACAGCTCCAGCATGAGCAGACCAATAAAGGAGCCCACCATAAAGATGTCGCCGTGCGCAAAGTTGATCAGCTCCAAAATGCCGTACACCATCGTGTAACCGAGTGCGACGAGCGCAAAAACACCGCCGAGGGTCAAGCCATTGGCAAGATGCTGAAGGAGCGCCTCCAGGGTCATGGTGTAGCACCCTTTCCAGGCTCAGCGGGAGCGGCTCCAGCGGCGGCAGGGGCTCCTGCTCCTGCTCCTGCTCCTGCTCCTGCTCCTGCTTCACCGGCGGCTCCAGGGGCGGCTCCAGGGGCGACAGGGGCTGCGGTCTCGCTGGTGACGGGGGAGAGCACTTTGCCTTCGCTCGAGAGGGTCTCGAGGTACTCCCACTTTCCGTTCTGCACTTGATAGAACGAGAAGGCTTGGTTGACCGGATCGCCGTACTGATCGAAGCGGATCTCCCCGAGCACGCCCTGGAAGGTGCCGCTGCGGGCAAATTTGACCACTTTTTCGCGCAGGCTCTCGGGTCCGGGGTCGTTGACGGCTTGTTTCATGGACTCGAGCAGGACGGTGGCGACATCAAAAGCGTAGGGGGCCCAGGTGCGCACAGGCTCTTTGTACTCGGCTTCATAGGCTTTGTAGAAGTCGGAGGCACCGGGGACTTTTTCGATGGGGATGGAGGGGAAGCTCACGTACACACCTTCGGCGGATTTTCCGGCGGTGTCGAGGAAGTCTTTTCCATACACACCGTCGTCGGTGAGGAAGGCGTTGGACATACCCAGCTCTTTCATCTGACGCACGATGAAGGCGGCTTCTTCTTGTACACCTCCGTAGTAGATGACATCGACGCTCAGCCCTTTAATCTTGGTGAGCAGGGCTTTAAAGTCTTTGTCGCCCACGTTGATGCCGTCAAAGCTCTTGACGTCGAGGTTGAGGGTCTTGGCGGTGTTTTGCACCACTTCGGCCAGTCCTTGCCCATACTGAGTCTTGTCGTGGACGATGGCGACCGTCTTCCAGCCTCGGCGGGCCAAGTAGTGGGCGGCGGCTGGTCCTTGAACGGCGTCGGTGGAGCAGACACGGGCGATGTTCTGGAACCCTTGTTTGGTGATGTCCGGGTTGGTGGCAGCCGGGGTGATGGCCATGACGTTGGCTCGGTTATAGATGGCGCTGGCTGGCAAAAAACAGCCGGAGTTCAGATGTGCCACAATGCCCAGGACGGCAGGATCGGCGGTGAGACGGTTGGCACCGTTGACGGCTTGTTTGCCTTCGGAGACGTCGTCTTCCACCAGGTACTCGATGGTATAACCAGGAATCTTCTGCTGCTCGTTCCACTGCTTGACGGCGAGCTTGGCGGCGTTGCTCATCTCGACGCCCAGGGAGGCGTTGGGGCCGGTGAGGGGCAAAACGGCGCCGAGCTTGAGCACTTTGCTGGTGCTGGTGTTGGTGTTGCTGCCACCGCTCTGGGCGTTTTCGCCGCTGGGCTGGGTGCAGCCGACACTCAGGGCCACGACACTCAGGGTCACGGTGGACATGGCCATCCAGGTGATCAGTTTTCGACGTGAAATCATGGGTTGGGGCTCCTCAAGATCGCCGCATCTCCGCAGGGGACGGCAAGCCAGTGTAAGGCCAGAGGCCAAAAGATGTCTTTTGCATATACCCCACGGCGCAAGAGAGTGCAAGGATTAGCCAACAGGGTTTGTAGGGGGAGCAGGGGGAGGAGAGAGGAGAGAGGAGAGAGGAGGACCGACATCAGCAGGACATCAGCAGAGGTGGTCCTCCCCCATCTTTCCCGCTGACTTCCCTTTTCAGGTGTGGCATCCTGCCCCTGCTGTACGCCATGCGTCCGAGGCACTACCCAGTGGGGGTTCTGAGCCTCAACGCCCTAGACATCCAGAGGATTATCCATGACCAAGCCTGTTATCACCATTCCTGCCACCAACGCCCCCACCGAGCTCGTGATTGAAGACCTCGAAGTGGGAACCGGCCCAGAAGCCAAAGCCGGACAGACCGTCACCGTTCATTATGCTGGCGTCTCCTGGTCCACCGGAAAAGAGTTCGACGCCTCCTGGAACCGAGGACAGCCCTTCAGCTTCGGATTGGGTCAGCGTCAGGTCATCTCAGGCTGGGATCAAGGCGTGGCAGGCATGAAAGTGGGCGGACGTCGCAAGCTCACCATCCCCCCGCACCTCGGTTATGGCGCTCGCGGAGCCGGTGCGGTCATCAAGCCCAACGAGACCCTCGTCTTCGTCGTCGATCTGATCTCCGTGCGTTGAGCCTCCTTAGAACGCCACCCCCACCATAAAACGAAGCTGCGGACCCTGCACCAGCACCGGCGCCACCTCCCCCAGCTCCAACGGAGCCTGAAGCATATACCCTCCCTCCACCATCATACGGACGGCCACCCCACCCCCCTGTGAAGTCCGAGCAGGGGCAGGTACGGGCGCAGGTACGGGCGCAGGTGCTACCGCTGGCGCAGGTGCTACCGCTGGCGCAACCGCTGGCGCAGGTGCAGGCGCTGGTGCGACCTCCTCCGCCGTTCCCGGAGCCATCGACTCCACTTCTCCCCCCCCCTGCCTGCCGCCCAGCTTCCAGCTTAGCGCCACACGAGCCGTCAGCGCACCACCCCCGCTGAAGCCGAGCAGTGACTGTGGCTCCACCGTATACACCACCGCTTCCCCTTCTGGTTCTGCCGGATCCAGCAGCGTCTGCCCGGAGTAACCATCACGCAGCTCACCGAAGCCGACCATCCCGAGCAGATGTGCGCCCACCCCCACCGACAGCATCCGTCCGAGCGGCTGACTCAGCACCGCCCCCACCCGGAGCTGGTGCAGGTGGAGCTCCGCACTTAAGTAGTTTGGCTCATAGGCCGTGCGCTGAGTGCTCAGCAGCGTGTAAGATCCGGCCAGACTGAGGGGGGCACCGACCTTCACCGCCTGCTCCACCCCGAGGCTCAGCCCCGAGACCTGTCCGGTCTGTGACCACAGCCCCAGCCCTCCTTGAGCCGGGAGCTGCGACGATACACTTCCCATCTGCACTTCTGCCGCCTTCACCGTCGGCGAGAGCAGCAGCCCTCCCAGCAGTGTCCCTTCAAGCATCCGCCTCAGCAAGCGGCCATGATGATGTTCAACCTGAATTGTCTGTCGCATGACATGCTCCTTCAGCGGCTCAGTTGAGTCCTGCTGCTCGATAGCCCGAGAAAAACTGTACCGGCGAGAGGTCATCCGCTGGCATCACCCCCAGCAGACCCAGGGGTCGGCTGTATTCGGTCACCAGTCGTCCATCTCCGGGGAGCTGGAACAATCGTGTTGGTCCTCCGAGCACTTCCACCGTCTGAGCGGTGAGGGTCTCCGTCGAGAGGGTGGCCACGTACCCATACGTTTCGTTTGAGAACAGGGTGGCCACCACCGGCAGGCTCGAGCTGCCCGCCAGAAACAGCACGGCCTCGGGAACACCCCCCAGCAGTAGCGGAATCGGCTGCTTATCTCCCAGCTCCAGCCGTAGAATGCCCACGGCATTTTCATACGCCAGCGGTCCACTGCCTCCCGACCCCACCGGATAACGAAAGACCAGTGTGCCACCATCTGGACTGACATCGACAGCAGCATAACCGCTCTCGTGGGTCCAGCCGGTCAGCTTCTCACGCGACAGGTCCAGCACATACGACAGTCGCTCACTTTGATTCGGGCGGGTGAGCAGCACCTGCTCTCGTCCGGGGAGTGCCTCCAGCTCACTCATCGCCCGGCTGAGCTCGTAGTGGGTGATGGAGAGGTCTGCATGCTCCACCACATCCACCCCCAGCCCGTTGGAGGACAGCAGCGCCGTGCGTTCTCCCGAGGTGGAGCGCACCAGGCTCTTGGGAGCTGCACTCAGCGCCAAGATGTTGATCGGCAGGTTGCTCTGCGTCAGGTCGAGGGTATACAGATCGCTGCGTCCCTCAAAGGTGACGAGGGCATAATGTTCATCCCCGGTCACCACCAGCCCGGAGGGATACACTGGGGAGCTGCTGCTGACGCTGAGCTCGCGGGTCACGGCCACTCCGGTCTCGAGCTCGACCACCGCCATGCTGGTCCGGGTGAGCAGGATCGCTCGCGGCGTGTCTCCATTTTCGGCAAAGCGGATCTGCTGAGGACCATAACCCACGGTGGAGGCCAGACTTTCTCCGCTTTGGAGATCGTAGATCACCACTTGGTTGAGGTTGACCACACCATCGGCACCATTCGAGGCCGCCTCACTGGAGATATACGAGAGGGCGTAACGTCCACTCGGGGAGATCTCCAGCACATCGTGCAGGGGCCGAGAGGCAATACGCTGGAGACACGCCGTCTCCACGGGCAGGTCGAGCGCGCAGCTCTTGGCGCTGTCGAGCACCACCAGAAAGTCTTCCGTGCGGGTGTGCGTGAGGGCCAGCAGGCGTTTTCCATCGGGATGGGCCACCAGCTTCTGAGCCTCACCCCCGAGCACCACCGCTTCCACCGATGCCTCGGCCAGCTCTGCATAGGGTTCATCCCCTTGAGCGCCGGGCTGGATGAAGAGCACTTCTTCTCGAGTGCCGCCGAGGGTGTAGAGACCATCGCCGAGTGCCAGGGTCTCAGCGGTGTTGGGTTGTGCGGGTTCGGTGTAGGCGTCCGACAGGCAGCCGGAGAGCAGGGTCACGCCCAACAGCGGCAGGCTCAGGCGTGTCAAGCTCGAGCGTGAGGGATAGCCCTGAAGAACAGGCTTCTGGATCCACATAACAACTCCTTGATGCGCTCAGGGCTGCGCGTTGAGCTCAAAGCCGGTGATGGTGGTGGCTTGCAGGGTGGCGGGATTCACAAACGAGATCCGGCCCAGCTCATGTTCTTGAGAGACATATCCTTCGGTGGTGCCGGTCAGCACGCCTACAAACACCGGACGAGACTGGAGCGCGAGCGAGCGCATCTGTCGGATTGCATAGTCCACCACCAGCACGCTGTTGACGTTCTCCAGGATGGCAAAACCATATTGACCGCCGGGCACGGTGGCTTGAGCCTTGAGTGGAGCCTCGAGCACTGCGGGCAGGACTTGGCCATCTTCCACATAGAAGTGGGACAGTGCATTTTTCTTGTTAAACGCGGTGAGGTCACTGGAGGCGCTGGCCTGATGGATGAACGTGACCACATCTCCGGCGGAGGTCTCTGCCATGCTGACCGACTCCACTGGCTTCACCAGATCGTAGAGCTTGATCTGATCGGTGCTCAGATCCCACAGCGAGAAGCGGTCCAGCGGCATATCCTCGTAGGGGGTATCTTGGATATCTTGTGCCGTGAGGGTGGTATACAGCACCGCGCGGTTGAGCGACGGGCTGATCACCAGCGAGCCAACCAGTTGATTGCTGGGGGTCTGCAACGTGCGGGGAGGCGCTTCGGGATCCTGCGCATCGAAGATCAGGAGCTCCTGCTGCGCTCGGTCCACCAGGATGAGGTTATTCGAGGCCAGATCCATATCCGTGGCGGGCGCGCTGAGCGAGACCCGCGAGACGGCCTCCGTCACCGACTCCGCCTGGAGCGACACCACCATGAGCTCCGCAGACGACGACAGCCGCAAGAAGGCAAACCGCCCATCGGGAGAGACCTTCATCTCGGCCACCGTGAGCTTCTCATCGATGTTATCGGTGAGGGGGATGAGCCTGACCGTCGGCTTGGCTGAGAGATAGACCTGAGCGACCACTCCATCACACAACACCAGGGCCTGATTGGACGACGGAATATAGGTCGCCCCTCGTGGATTGAGTGCCACCGCCAGCGGAGTGGAGGTGGGGGCTTGTTTTTCGTCTCCGGTGAACACCACGGAGATGTTGGAGTAGCTGCGCACGCCATCGACCGAGTTATCAGCCCCTTCGACATTGGCTTCAAACCAGGTGATCACATATTTTCCGTCTGCTGACAGGGCCATATAGTTGGTATCGGGATGGATCGGCAGCGTGTCGAGGGTATCGGAGCTCACATCCAGCAACGAGAGGGTGGCGTCTCCTTCGTTGAGCACCACCGCCAAGTTCGGGTTGAGGGCTCCGGTCAGCACCTGAGTGGGATGCAGACCGACCGGGAGGGTATAAACAGCGCGGGTCGTCGCGTTGATCTTCGAGAGGGTATCGCGCTCTGGATTGACCACAAACACATAGCGATCGCTGGCGGCGGGCATGGCGCGGAAGAAGGCGTCTTCCTGCTCTGGAGGTAGGTTGGGCTCCTCCGAACCACCGTCGAGATCTGAGTCGTCCTCTTCTGGAGGATCATACGTTGCGGGGGTGGCCGTGGGTCCGTAATCGGCTGCGGGCTCATCCGATGCGTTACAGCCCCACAAGACGGAGAGCGCCAGTAGGCTGAGGGTGGCAGCACCGGGGTATCGGTTGACGTTCATACGTTTCCTCATTCAAAAGGAGGTCGATAAAACAGACATCGGCTGTTTTGCATCTAATATGCCAGCCTGAGAATTATGTGCAACTCCCAATTCTATCATCATTTTTTATCCGATGGGAGCGCCGACAGGGGAGCGCGCGTGGGCGCTGCTCGGATGCAAAAGTCAGAGTAGAAGGGGTGATAAAATTTTATCGTGCGAAAAAGTTTTTTCAGCATCTGGCACAAATCCCGCCTATTCCACCCCGACGGCACCGGAATGTCGCCATCGAAGGGCCTTCTGTTCTCACCGTAATACTGTAAAATTCCCATGTAACGGTTCAGAACCTGCCCTCGGAGCGAGGATCCATCCCCTCACGGACCTCTTTCCGAGAGAATTCTCTATTTTTTGAGCACCCCTCATGTGTTGGCACGTTGCATGTACCTATATCAAGGCAAGTGAGACGATTGAAGTTGCGGGCTCCAACAGCCCCCGCCCGATGAGAGAGACCGATGAGAGAGAGGAGAATCCCCATGACCCACTGCAAATCTTGCTTCACGGTTGTACGTCACGACGCCTCTTCCTGCCCCGCTTGTGGCAAGGATCTCTCGGCAACACGTCCTTCAACGGGGGCTTCCGCACGCACGCGCCGGCTGGAGCTCTCGGAGCAGGTGGCGACCCGCAGCATGCCTCGTCCAGCGCCTCAGCAGCGTGAGACCATGACCGGCCTGTTTTTTGTAGCATTGACGATTGTGGGTGTTCAGGCGTTTTTTCCCCCGATGTTCTGAGCCTCACCACGAGAAGCACTGCGCCCCCCTCGCAGTGGTTTCTCACCGGAAGGGCGAGCTCCTCCGCCTTTCCATTCCGTAAGGCCCACCCAGCCTAAAGGACTGCTCTCTTCGGAGCGCAGTCCTTTTTTTATCTCTTCCTATCCCACTTGCCATAAAAAAAGGCCACACTCATGGGAGTGCGGCCTTCGGTGCTCAACCGGTGAGGTGCTGGTTTTACACCCCTTCTTCGGCCAGCCAGTGCTGCACCACCCGCTCCAGCGAGGCCAGCGGCAGCGCCCCGTGCTCGAGGGTACGTGCATGGAAGATCTTCAGATCAAACTGGCTACCCAGTCGCTGTTCACACTCGCGGCGGAGTGCGTCGATGGCCATCCGTCCGGTCATATAAGACAGTGCTTGTCCAGGCATGCAGATATAACGATCCACTTCGATGCTGGCTTCGGCGGTGCCGTGGGCAGTGTTGGCCATGAGCACTTCCATGGCTTTCTCGCGAGACCAGCCCAGGGCATGCAGTCCGGTGTCCACCACCAAACGAGCGGCGCGCCAAGCCTGATAGTTCAGCATCCCGAAGCGCATGGTGGGGCTGGAATACAGGCCCAGCTCATTGCAGAGCCGCTCTGAGTAGAGGGCCCAGCCTTCCACATACGCGGTCTGGCCGATGTGACGGCGCACGGGATGGAGCCCATCCAGCTCTTGAGCCAGGGCGATCTGGAGATGATGGCCCGGCACGGCTTCATGGAAGGCCAGAGCTTCCATATTATAGGCAGGACGGCTCTCGGGACGCGAAGTGTTGACATAATAATATGCAGGCCGCGTCCCATCTTCCGAGGCATGGCTATAATATCCCGAGGGCGAGTCCATCTCCCGGAACTGCTCAATGGGACGCACCACGCAGCGACGGGTGGGCAAGCGGTTGAAGGCTCGAGGCAGGGCCGCTTCAGCGCGAGCGATGGCGGCTCGATTGAAGGCCACCACCGCATCTCGATCATGCAGATATTGATCCGGGCGCGCGCGCAACCATGCGGCGAACTCTCTCAGGTCGGCGATGCCTGCCATCTCAAGGGAGATGTGCCGCATTTCTTCGTGTACACGCTTGAGCTCCTCCAGACCTACCTGATGAATGCGCTCGGCGGAGTCGGGACGGCTGGTGAACAGCTCGATGAGGAACTGATAATACTCACGACCGGAAGGCATGTGGCAGAGCCCAGGTTCGGTGCGGGTATGAGGCAGATACTCCTGCTCGAGAAAGGAGGCAAAGCGGTCGAGGGCTGGATAGACCTCACCCTGGACAACTTCGACCAGCTCCTGCTTGACCCGTGCGGTGGCTTCGTCGGTGAGGGCGGCGACACGCTCGGGGCCGGGCATAAAGGAGCTCTTATCGGGGTCGATCTTGAGCAGACGGCGGAGCTGAGCGGCCACTCGTTCCGGGCCGATCTGGCTGACCACTTGACCTTGTTGGATGCCGTCTCGCAGGTTTTCGGTGATCTGCTCGAGCAGACGTGGCGCAGCGCGGAAGCGTGCTTTCAGGCGCTCGAGGGCGGCGTGTGGCACCACGGGCTGTCGGTCGGCCAGCTCGGTCAGCATGGTCCAAGGGCCATGCAGGGGATTGACGCTCCAACATTCTTCACGAAACACTTCCCCGTCGAGGTCGGTACGCAGAAGATGTGCCATCACCTCATGGGTCACACGGTCGTTGCCCTGGAGTGCGTCGAGCTCCACGCCTTTGAAGTCTGCTTCTACCGCGTGGATCTGCTGATAATAGAGCTCACGAGACGCTGAGCCGTAATCTGGCAGGAGGTGATCAAAGCGGTGATAACCCAGCTCGCTCGCCCACACGGGATGCCGCTCGAGCTGGAGATCCCAGTAACGATCACACACTTTTTGGAGCTGCTCGGACGCAACGGTCGATGAAGCGGTCATGGGGCGCCTCTCTTCAGACTGTGTAGTGGCTGTTAAAACGATACGCACGCGCGAAATTCGGACACGGACTATAACACGAACCCTCGCTGACTTGACAGCAAATCGCTTCGCAGGCAGACTGAAGTGAAATGCAGGGCGGGAACACGCAGCAGCCCAAAACCATCTGCTCCGGTGTTCATTGTCTCTCTGTCTGAGATATCCCATTGACCACAGGCACCCCATGATAGCCCCCCAGGAACAACAGTTCGGCAAATACCGCATCATGAAGCGGCTCGGCTCAGGGGGCATGGCCGAAGTCCACCTTGCCCGGATGACCGGCTCCGAGGGCTTTGAGCGTCTGGTCGCGCTCAAGCGCATCTTGCCCCACCTCTGTGACGATCAGGACTTTATCGAGTCGTTTATCAGTGAAGCACGCTTAGGGGGGCTGCTCAACCACGTCAACATCGTGCAAACCATCGAGCTGGGCAAGGCCGATGAGCGCTTCTATTTGGCCATGGAGTTTGTGGATGGGCTCACGTTGGCGCAGCTTCTCCGCTTGCGTCGAGAGCAAGGCAAAGCCATCCCGATGTCGGTGGCGTTGGAGATTGCCAAGCAGCTCTGTGCGGCCCTGGATTACGCTCACAGCGCAAAGGACACCCGTCAGCAGCCCTTACGCATGATCCACCGCGACATCAAACCCGACAATATCCTGCTCAGTCGGCAAGGAGATGTGAAGCTCACCGACTTCGGCGTCGCGAAGGCCGCCACTGCCAGCCGCAAAACCGATGTGGAGGTGGTGAAGGGTACGGTGGCCTACATGTCTCCCGAGCAGGCGCAGGGCGTCGTGCTGGACCCCCGCTCGGATCTCTATTCGCTGGGCTCGGTGCTGTTTGAGATGCTCACCCTGGAGGCGCTCTACCCCGACGCCAAGGGATATGCGGGGCTCTTTGTGGTTCAAAAAGGAGATGTCAGCACCCGTCTGGCTCAGCTCGAGGCATTTCCCGTCGCCCTTCAGCGTTTTATGACACAGCTTCTCTCGGCGGAGCGCGAGCAGCGTTTTACCACCGCCCTGGAGGTCAAACATGCGCTGCTGGGGGTGCTGGCAGGACTGGCCCCCGTCAATCTTCGCCTGGAAGACGTGGTAGAAGAAGCCCTCGAGCAAAAAAATCAGCAGCAACACAAGACCTGGGCGGTCCAGTTTGGCGAAGGGCGAGCTGTTCCACTCGGAGACGAAGGACTGCCTCGCAAAGCGGAACCCGCACCCACCATCGTCAAACCGCTCCAGAACCTTGCGGGCATGGGCTCTGGTCCAGAGTCTCTGGTGGCACCTCCAACACCCCATCTCCAAGACCCCATCCAACGTATGACCCCACCCAGGGGCGAGCGAGGACTTAGTCCAGCCCGCATCTCCGGCCTTCAGCCTCCCCTTCTGGCTCCTCAGCCTCCACACGTCCCAGAGGAGGAAGATGAGAGTGCCGCTCAAGCCACGTTGGTCAATCCTCTGAGGGTGAGTGGCGGCTCCGATGGGCGCAGCGCTCGAGCGCGTCTTCACGATGCGGAAGGCACACCCCCTCCCAACTTCGCCACACCCAAAACCAGCACCTCCGACATGGGGCTGCCCGAAGACGAGCGCACGGAGAAAGCAGCCGGTCCCGGGTTATTCACCTCTGAAGGGCCAGCTTCTCCGAGCTCAGAGCCTCACACCGCCACCACCGTGACGACCGTGCCCTCTGTTCCGGCTCGATCCAGCCTGCCGCGTGGTCTGATGGCCGGTGCGCTGACGGTGCTGGTGTTGGCCCTGGCCGTGCTCGGCTGGTTCACGTCTTCGGGAGAGCCCACCTCGTCTGCCACCCCTCCCAACGGAGATGCCACTGCCAGCTCGCAGGCAGGCACAGCGGCTTCGCCTTCGACCTCGGAACAAGCACCTGTCTCGGGAGAAATTCCGGGCGCAAAGCAGCAGGAGCTCCCGACAGGTGCGGACGCTACGCCCAAAAAGGACGTGGTCTCAACACCAGTGGTCTCAACACCGGAGGTCACAACACCGGTGGTCACAACACCGGTGGTCGTGGCTCCGAAGGGGAAAGCTCCGGCGGATGGGGCTGGGAATGCGCCGAATGCCACAACCGCTGCTCCGAAGGCTCCGGAGCAGAAACCAGCCCCTGCTGTCAGCGGCACGACCTCCGACAAGGGCGCGACGGCACGCACGGCTCGTCCCACCCCGGCTCCAAGCAGAGAGCAGGGGAGCTTCAGCGTCAACTCTCGGCCTTATTCGGTGGTGTACCTCAAGAAGGGCATGAAAAAGCTGGGGGAGACTCCGCTGAGCAAGATCAAGCTGCCGGTCGGTTCACACGAGCTGGTCTTTGTCACCGAAGACGGTGCTCGGACCACCCGCAAGGTGGAGATCTCCGCCAACCAGGACACCCGCCTCGAGCCCGTGATCTTTTAGCCCTCCTACTGCAACGCCTCTCCCCGCTGATGGGCACGAACCCCATCGAAGTCATTGGCTGCACTGCTCATCGCACGCGACACCTGCACCTCCCCCCGCTGATGGGCACGAACCCCATCGAAGCCATCGACTGCACTGCTCCGCGCACGCGACACCTGCGGCTTTCCCCGATCATGGGCACTCTTATTCTCACTCAAAGGCTTCAGGAGGGCGCTGCCCGTGGGTGCTGCGGAGGGCGCTGCTGGGTCGAGCGGTACTTACTTAAATCGTGGGGTATATCGACTGACGGAGACATAGGGATCGGGCCAACGAAGAGGCCAGCCTTGCTCCTGAGCGGCGTGGCGAGTCCAGTACGGGTCAAAGAGGTGTGCGCGTGCGATGGCGCACAGGTCGGCTCGACCTGCCGCGATGATGCTGTTCACATCGGCATAGGACGAGATATTGCCCACCGTCATGGTGGGGATTTCCACTTCCAGCCGGACCCGCTCACTGAAGGGAGTCTGGAAGAGTCTTCCGTAGACCGGTTTTGCGTCGGCCACCGTCTGACCGGCTGACACATCCACGATGTCACAGCCCCGGGCCTTGAGCACACCGGCGAGGACCACCGCATCGTCGCCGCTGAAGCCTCCGGGAGCCCAGTCGGTGGCGGAGATGCGCACGGACATGGGCTTGTGGGCGGGCCAGCAGGCACGAACAGCGTCAAAGACCTCGAGGGGGTAACGCATGCGGTTCTCGAGACTTCCGCCATATTCGTCGGTGCGTCTGTTCGCCAGGGGGGTCAAGAAGGTCGAGAGCAAATATCCGTGGGCAAAATGCAGCTCAAGCAGGTCAAACCCGGCGGCTTCGGCGCGTTGAGTGCTGGCCACGAAATCGGCTTTGACCTGGTCCATATCGGCACGGGTCATGGCGCGGGGGATCTGGTTCACGGGCAGGTAGGGAATCGGCGAGGGGGCGATCAGGGCCCAGTTGCCATGCTCGAGGGGCTGATCGATGCCTTCCCACATCCGACGGGTGGAGCCTTTTCGACCTGCATGGGCGAGCTGGACGCCGATGGCGACTCCTTTTTGAGCGTGGACGAAGTCTACGATGCGTTTCCAGCCGGTAATATGCTCATCTCGGTAGAGTCCGGTGCAACCGGGGGTGATGCGTCCGTCGCGGCAGACGTCGGTCATCTCGGTGAGGATCAGGCCAGCACCTCCCACGGCTCGGGAGCCCAGATGCACCAGATGCCAGTCATTGGGCATGCCATCTTCGGCGGAGTACATACACATGGGCGAGAGCACCACCCGATTGCTCAGGGTGAGCTCGCGGAGCTTAAAGGGGGTGAACATGGGCGGAGGCAGGCGCTTCTCTTTTTTGCCGGTGCTGGGGTTGAGAACAGATGCAGGCTCCACAGCGTGCTCACTCTGGAGAGCGGCTTTCTGACAGACCCAGGCATCGAGCTGCTCTACGAAGCGCGGATCGCGCAGCTTGAGGTTCTCGTGGGTGATGCGCAGGCTTCGGGTGAGCAGGCTGAAGGCAAACTGGAGCGGCTCGAGCTTTCCGTAGTAACGTTCGGTCTCTTCAAACCAAGTGAGGCTGACTTGGGCGGCGCGTTGGGTGGCTTCAACGGAGGGCCGATGGTTGGCATCGTAGGCGGCGAGAGCGGCTCGCACGTCGGTATGGCGTTGAAGCTCTGCGGCAAGGGCGATAGCGTCTTCCATCGCCAGCTTCGTTCCAGAGCCAATGGAAAAATGAGCGGTATGGGCGGCATCTCCCATCAGGACCATGTTCTCATGCACCCAGGAGGCATTCTTGATGGTCGGGAACGCGCGCCAGATGGAGCGATTTTTGAGCAGCGGGTGTCCGTTGAGCTCCTGAGCAAACAGGGTGGACAAGTAGGCGATGCTCTGATCTTCGTTGGCCTGGTCCATGCCAGCGTGACGCCAGGTCTGCTCCGTACACTCCACAATGAAGGTCGTATGGTGGGCATTATAACGATAGGCATGGACTCGCCAGAGCCCGGCTTCATTCTCTTTGAAGAAAAAGGAGAACGCCTTGAGGGGAAGGGTGGTGCCCAGCCAGATAAACCGATTGGGTCGCCAGTCCAGTGACGGCTTAAACTGCTGCTTAAAATGCTCTCGAAAGGCGGAGTTCACCCCATCGGCGATTACCAGCAAGTCGGCATCCCGGTGGCTCTCGAGAGACTGGAGCTCGTGCTCAAAGTGGAGCGTCACCCCCAGCCTGCGGGCTCGCTCTTGCAGCAGGCTCAGCAGCTCATGCCTCGAGAGCCCACAAAATCCATGCCCCGTCGAGGTTATAACCTGCCCTCGATAATAGATGTCAATATCATCCCAATGTGCAAACGAACGGGTGATGGCATCGTAGGTCTCTTGATCCGCGTCGGCAATATTCCCCAAGGTCGCATCGGAGAACACCACGCCAAAACCAAAGGTGTCGTCGGCTCGATTGCGCTCAAAGAGGGTGATGTCGTGCTGAGGGTCTGCCTTCTTCATGAGGATGGAGAAATAAAGTCCGGCAGGGCCACCTCCGACGATGTGAATCCTCACGGGAACCTCCTGCATGCATGTGCATGGGTGCTCGCCCACAGGCGCGCACGAAAAGTATCGAGAGCGGAGCAGCGTCTTAAGGGGGGAAAATGCCTGATCAGGCATGGTACGTCAAGCAGGATGCCATCCAAGTGAGACCAAAATACGACGGCGTGACCGAATACCGCCACCCGCGCTGGAGATACTCCGCTACGGCACCGTTCCCCGACGTAATCGCTCCAGCTCCGCGAGAAGCGCCTGAAGCTGCTGCTCCGCACGAGAGGCTTGTTCAAGGGCCGCTTGCGCTTCGACCTGAGCACGCTGAGCACGGGTGGCTTCCGCCTCCCGCTCCGCTTCTGCACGAGTGGCTTGTGCTTGGGCCGCTTGCACTTCGACCTGAGCACGCTGAGCACGGGTGGCTTCCGCCTCCCGCTCCGCTTCTGCACGGGCTGCTTGTGCTTGGGCCGCTTGCATCTGCGCTTGGGCTGCTGAGGCTTCCGCTTGGGCTGCTTGCGCTCGCACCGCTTCCGCCTCTCGCTCTGCCTCCGCACGGGCTGCTTGTTCAAGGGCCGCTTGCGCTCGCGCCGCTTCCGTCTCCCGCTCCGCCTCCGCACGAGAGGCTTGTTCAAGGGCTGCTGAGGCTTGCGCCTCCACCTCCGCCATCTTCCCCCGCGCTGCCTGCACCTGCTCCTCCAAACTACGCGCTATCTCCGCCGCCACCGGGTCCACATGCACAAACGTTCGGTCGAATATCCCCCGCAGCGGCAAACTAAAACCCGGCACGTACCGCGTCCTCAGCTCCCCCTCCCCCCTCACCACCTCGTGAGGCGCACTCCAGTGCAACCCCACATGCTCCGGCTTGTAGATATGCACCTCGTGCTTCACCGGATCCACCAGCCAGTATTCCTTCGCGCCCCCCAACAAATACTGCCGCAGCTTGTACCCTCGGTCCAAATACGCCGTCGAGGGCGATAACACCTCCACCACCACCGTCGAAGCGCCCCTCAATCCCTTCTCCGTCAGCCGCTCCATGTCCTCCGCCAACACCACCAGCAAATCCGGCACCAGCTCGTCCCGCTCACCCAAAAACATCGTAAAGTCCGTCAGAACCTGACCCAGCTCCTCCCGACGCAACGCAAGCGTCAAGCTCACCATCAGGTTCACCACCGCAATGACATGTCGTGCCAATGCCGTCGTCGTCACGTATATTTCCCCGTCTAAATATTCAAGCCGGAGCCCACCTCGCCCCCCACGCACAAGCTCCTCTCGCAACCTGTGCAGCTCCAAAACACTCCTCTTCCCTTCCAGCCGGTATTGCCCGCCCGCTGGTAACACCTCCCCCCTCAACAACCCCACTTCACTCAACATCGGTGGCACCTTGAGCCCCTCTTCCTCCTCCACCACGTCCAATCCACGAGCCCCACGACTCTCCACTCGCTCCACCGCTCCCCCCTCGCGCTCCTGCGAGACACCCCCCGCGACACCTCCCGCGACACCCCCAAGACCTACGCGACTTCCCACATCCACAACCCTCCGCTCCGACACCCCTCCCCGCAGCGCAAAGCCCCCCTCCGGCACCGATGAGCCCCCCGGCATCACATACCCCTCT
Organism: Myxococcota bacterium; assembly: GCA_046075485.1. Classification (GTDB taxonomy): domain Bacteria; phylum Myxococcota_A; class UBA796; order JAJRTE01; family JBJTQF01; genus JBJTQF01. Next base: position 54,418 of record JBJTQF010000236.1, read on the forward strand.
ACCTGCTTATAACGGGACATATCTTTGCTCCTGCTCATGACGGGCCTTACACGCCACCCCTACCCCACACCTTCAGCCACATGTCTTGCCTCGCGCCATCCACCATGCCGGATTTGCCGTCCGCCACGCCTCTGACGCAGCCTTCTTGAAGACACACCCTGAACTTAGTACCTTCTCAATTTCCCTATTACTTGAGTTTAGGCGGAAGTATACAGGGTGTCAAGCAACACCGCCGCTCCACGCGCCGCAGCAGGAAGCAGAACAGATCAGAAGATGACGCTGGAATGCAGCCTCACGCCGCGTTTCGCAGGCACACAGCTCAGGCCAAGCTCTTTTAATAGGAAGGGCGAGGAACATGAAACTCAAAAAATGAGACACCCGCGTCGGAAGGAGTTCACCGAGGAGACAGCTCGCTCAAGGACGCACATGATCAAAACAGGCGGGCCTGCTCAACAGCTCACAAGGACCATTCAGCAGCTCAGAAGGAGCAATCAACAGCTCACAAGGACCATTCAGCAGCTCGCAAGGAGCATTCAACAGCTCACAAGGACCATTCAGCAGCTCAGAAGGAGCAAACGTCACCCAAGAGAGCAGGCGCAGGAGCAGGAGCAGGCTCAACCTCTCCGCGAGACAGCACCACGCGCCAGGACATCACAGCGTTCGTTCTCAGGCACCCCCGCGTGCCCCGCCACCTTCACCAACTTCAGACGCGAGAACTGCCGCATCCGCGCCTTGATCTGAGCAATCAGCTCCAGATTGGCCTTCGGCTTCCAGTCTTTGGTCAACACACCAATCGAATAGGAGCTGTCCGTGTGAATCAACACCGGACGACGCGGATCCTCCACCAGCTCCAGCCCCCGCAAGATGGCCGTCAGCTCCGCAATATTGTTCGTTGCCCTGCCCAGATACTCACTCAGCTCCTGACGAGGCTGACCACTCGCCACCACCACCCCCAAGCCCGCCGGTCCCGGATTGCCCGAACACGCACCATCCGTATAAATCAAGACCGGCTCCAGCGGACCCGCTGGCAAAGGCGAACTCAGACCGGGCCTCCCCACACCCCCTCCAGCCGAAAGCGCCGAGCCTACTCCTGCCTCACGGGAACCAATTCCTGCCCCCCCACTGGCTCTGCCTGAGCCAACGCCTGCCACCTCGCGCTGCGCACTCGCGCCCGCCTCACGCGCACTCGCGCCCGCCTCACGCACATCCGCGCCCGCCCGAGACACCGGCGCAGTCGCCACCGGACGACCTCTTCCAGCACCCGCACCGTCCGCAGCCACCGGCACGAGCTGCGCCGCTGCTCCATCCGGCCAGAGCTGATCCCCCCCCTCGTCCGCACTCACATGCGCCAAGTTTCCCGGATTCACCTGATACGCGCGAGTGTCCGTCAGGCGGTAGCGCACCTCTACCCGTCCTGCCTCCACCCGCGGAACACCCGCTGCCTCCACCCGCGCAAAGACCTTTTGATGTTTGAATCGAAAACGCTGCCAGGGCATGATGACTCCTCATCCAAGTTGGGAGCAGAGATCTAGCCGATGGCACACAGCAGGGCAAGAAAAATGAACGCATCACCCCCGCAAGCATTCTCCAGCCGGGACTTCTCGACGGCAGACCCACGCTCGGCTTACCAGACGACCCTCCAGAGAGCCGTGAGCCTCTCCGGGATGGGTCTGCACAGCGGTCAGCCGGTTGAGCTCCGCCTGGAGCCCGCCCCCGCACACAGCGGCATACACTTCGAGCGCATCGACCTTCCCGGGAGTCTGCCCATTCCCGCCACACTGGCATCCGTCTGCAATACCACCCGCGCCACCACCCTCCGCCGAGGAGCCGCCCAGGTCTCCGTGGTCGAGCACCTCCTCGCCGCCTGCGCCCTGCTGAAGCTCGACAACCTCAACGTGAAGCTCTCCGGCCCCGAGCTGCCCATCTTTGACGGCAGCGCCCTCCCCTATTACCTCACCCTGCGAGATGAAGCCCGCCTCAAGACCCTCCATGCTCCCCGCACCCCGTGGATCCTCGAGACACCCCTTCGGCTCGAGCAAGGCAACATACTGGCATACGCAGAACCCGCTCCACACTTTAGCCTCGAGATCTCGTTGAGCCTCTCCCCTCAGCACGGCGGTGAGCACCGTTTTCTGTTCAGCCACACCTTGTCACCCGATGAGGTAGAACGCACCGCCAGCGCACGCACCTTCGGCTGGCTCCACGAAGTTGAAGCCCTCCACCACGCTGGATTGGCACTCGGCGGCTCCCTCTCGAACGCAGTGGTGCTGACAGAAGAGGGTGTGCTCAACCCCGAAGGACTGCGATGCCCCGACGAGCTCGTCCGGCACAAGACCCTCGACGCCCTCGGAGACCTGATGCTCTTGAGCCCACATCTCCAGGGACGATTTGCATTCCACCGCGCTGGACATCACATGCATATCACCCTCGCACGGGCGCTCGAGCAGGCACCACACGGGTAAAGACAGGCGCAACACCTCAGCAGGACTCAGCAGCTTCACGCCGGTGTAAGATTATGAGATCTATACAGAAAGGATTTGGAAGGCACACACAGAAGCAAGCGGGAAGGCACACAGATGCAGGCGGGAAGG
>JBJTQF010000237.1:0-1525 GCA_046075485.1 Myxococcota bacterium
GATTCTATGCACAAAGACACAGGAATGACACAGAAACACCGCGCTGAGGATTGTTGTCCTCACGAGCTGGGCAGCATCTGGTGCAAATTCATCCAGGAGAGGGTTGATGGTTTAAATTTGGAGCAGCAAGAGGTGCGCAAATCTGGCAATGCCGAACGTTTGGCGGACAGCCTATTTCTCACCCCCAGATGACCAGGATCTTCCGTTGTTCGGGCGTGCGATGTGTCTCCACCTTTGGAATGATGGGGGCTTTGAGCGGCAGCTCTCGCCGCTCGGTGATGAAGAGCCACGCTTGGAAGGACTCGGTGCCGTCACTTCCCTCGGGCCAGCTTAAACCGGAGAGGTATTCATCAAGCTGCTCCAGGCCCTCTGTGAGGGGATCATTGCCGTCGGGACGCTGAACCTTACACTCCACGGCCAAGCGCACACCTTTATACTCGAGCAGGAGATCCAGCCGCCCGGAGCCGATGGCGTATTCTCGATCCACTCGTCCGCCTCCGTTGGCCACCCGGTGTAAAAACGCCATTAACACGAGCTGAGGGGCGATCTCAGCATAAGGGGCGGCTCTCAAGAGTGGCGCTCCATGTTGTCGCCAGAACTTGAGGAAGGCATCTTGCAGCTTCTGGAGGCTCAACTGTCCATCCGGGGTGAGCCAGGTAGGGCGGATGGAGCCCATCGACGCTTCGATGCCATCGGTGAGCTCTCGGGGGATGATCTGGGCGTAGATCGGATTGGCAATCTGGAGGCCCCCCCCATCACCGCGCTCCAAGAGTCCAAGCTCGATGACATAACGCCGGTCGTCGGAGGGCAGCTCTGGCAGGTGGTGTCCAGCCAGCATGGGAACAAGAATCCGTTTGACCCGCTCTTCACGCAGTCGTTCGGCGAGTGAGTCGAGATGGGTATCTCGTCGTTGGATGAGGATTTCTTTGGCCTGCTCGACGTTTTCCCGAGTGATGGTCTGAGCCCGATCCTTCACAATGACCTGCGTGAGCTGTCGTGCCAGTGCGTTCACCAGCCAGGGCTGACCTCTCGTGAGATACCAGACATGAGCAAGGGCCTCTTCTTCAAAGGGTTGACCCGTAGCGGATGTGTGTTGAAGCAGGAGCTCAAAAACTTCTTCCTGGTTGAAGTTTCGGAGGGTGATGGAGTCTGCTTTGACGTTGAAGGGACTGGCGGTATGGAGCCGCTCAGAGCCCCCCGAAGCCACTTTATAATCTCTGACATCTCGCATTCCGATGAGTGCCACAGAGTAGGGAAAAGAAGCAGGTCGAGAAGGATATCCCGACCGAAGTTGACGCAACACGGTGAGCAGAGCCGTGTTCTCAAGGGCATCGATTTCGTCAATGAAGAGCACCAGCGGACGAGGGCAGGCTTCGGCCCACTGTTTGAGAAAGGCGCGGATGCGATTGCCAACGATGTCCTGCACAAACCGGGGAGGAGAAAATTGCGGCGGAAGGCGCTCATACGCCTGATCTATCCAACCCGCGATGATGGTCTGCTCGGCCTTGTCAACATCATCCTTAAA
>JBJTQF010000238.1:0-38839 GCA_046075485.1 Myxococcota bacterium
AGCACTTGAGGGGCATTCAACTCCAGGTGCTTGAGGGTGTCAAAGAGCTTCTCCACGGGCATTTTGTGCCCCAGCCGCTCCAACATGGCGGCGATGTCGGGGAAGGGGAAGCAACTCGAGACAGCGCCACTACGATGCCGAGGTGGGGTCCAGCTCACGCAGGCGGAGCAGCGCCTCTGGCTGGTGCAGGCTCCGACGCAAACCTGCCTCCAGCGCTATCAGCAGCGCAGTATCACGCCGTCTAAGAGCTTCGGATGCGCGCACGCGAATGTGCGAGAGCTCCTCCAAAAGTGCCTCTGAGAACAGCGCATCTGAGAGCAGCGGCTCTTGCAGCTCAAGCTGATTGATGAGCTCATCGACCTGGCGTTTAAGCGCCAAAACCCGCCGACGAACTTGCTCCTCCTCACCTGTACGGCTTACGTATTCGCGTCTGTTGAGACGGAGGATGTCCGCGCGAGCTCGATACGTTTCTTGATAGGTCTTCAGAGCACCTCTCAGCAGGTGAGGGCGCAGCCGCTCGAGCTCCTCCTGGACCTTCGACGGTTCATCATGAAGCACGGCCTCCAGATGTTGGAACGCCTCTTGCTCAAGCTCGCGGATGAGCGTATGGGCCTGCGATTGCTGCTGCTCGACTTGACGGAGCAGGTGCAGTGCCCGCAACACGGAGCCTTCTTCTGCTTCCAACGTCGAGACATCTTGGACAGGCACTTGGGTGAGCAGCTCTGAGAAGCGACGCTGAGCGCGTGTCAACTTCAAGAGCTCTTGGTAGATCTCCAGATAGGACTGATGGTGAGCCTGTACTTCCTCATAGTAGCCCTTGAGGTTTCGCCCATCATGAAGGGGCCCGAGACGATGGAGCCGCTCTTGGAGGAGCTCCAGGCGTTTGTGTAGTCCAGCTCTCCAGTGCTGTAACACATCCAGCTCAAGCGTCTCACCATCTGGAGGTTCGAACTGGTTTGTTGTCGCCCGTGTCTCCGGGAAACACGCCTTTTCGAGATGCTCCGCCAGTCCCTTAAGACTGTGTGAGAGTGCATTTTCCTCCGCTGTTTCCGAGACCACAATATTTTCACCGAAGGCCGCCTTCGGGAGATAGGGCAGGCGCTGGCCATACTCACCCAGCCAGACGTGGCCTTCACCCGCGAGCGCAGCACGGGCGCGTTGAATCCAGTGGTCTCTGAGATCTAACTCTTGTGTTTCTTCCACCCGCGTGGGCACCAGCAGGATCTTTTGGGGATACGAAAACTCGGAATTGGCCTCCGCCTTCATCTTCTCTTGATGCTCCTTGAGCCGACCGGCCAACCAGCGCACCCCCGAGATCCCCTGGTCGTGCAGCGCAAAGAGCATCACCACCACATCCGGCAGCACAAATGTGCAGAGCATGCCGACATCCGTGACCCCCGTCCGGCTGTCCAAGAGGATATAATTCGCCCCCTCCACCCCCTGGAGCTGACGACGCATCAGCTCCAGATAGTCCTGACCGTAGGCTTCCTCCTCAAACTGGCGCCAGTTAAAATCACGCACCCGCCCCGAATACCCACGCCCGCCGATCTCAATCTGAGCTCCACAGGCAATCAGCTTGAGCCAGCCTCGGCCCGGACGCAGCGCATGACTGGTGCAGTCGATCAGATGCTCGGTAATAAAAGGCTCATCCGCTGGTACGGTCTTCGCTTTGCTCAGCCAGTCGAGCAGGCCCCCCTTTTGATTGAGCTCTTCCTCTCCCAGCCGCTTTTCGGGATGCTCCAGGGGCGAAAAATAGCGATGCAGCCCCGGTGACTCCAGGTCAAAATCCACCATGATCACGTTTTTGCCACGATTGGCCAGGGCCACCGCCACATTCGCCAGGGTCTGAGAACGACCCACACCCCCTTTGTAGGAATAAAACGTGATGAGGGGACAAGCAGGCAAGGACACTTCAGACTCCTACGTTGAGGACATCACCCAAGCACTTAAGCCGCCAATTGCGTCAAGCGCCGCTCCGGAGCAGAACGCGAAGAAGAAGGAAGATAATCTGGACGGGAAGGAGGCACCCTCGGAGCACTGGTGGGCGACTTGGAGAGGGAATACTCTGCCGAAACGGCATGATGGCCGCTCCGCCGATACAGCTCCTCTTCAATGGCACGCCTTACCCGAGGAAGTCCCGCACCCACACCCCGCGAGAAGCTGGAAAAGCTGTCTTCCTGCCGATAGGATGGGTAGGCAGCCAGCAGCTCTCCCTCCAACCACTGGATATCGTCTGGACTGCACATCTGACGAGCAAGGGCAAGCTGAAGAAGCGACGGAACGGCATCACGCGCATGCGCCGCCGCAAACACCCGCGAAGAGAGCTCAAACGCCTCCGCAACCTGCTGCATCTTAAGATGCTCCTCAATCTTCTGAAATAACGTCTTCATATAAGAATCTAATCGCGCCCTGAGATCATGAGGCAGAATCTGCTCGGGTAGTGCTCCGAGCTCGAGCTGCATCAGCACATGGCCATCTTTCGCCTCCAAGTGGAGGTCAAATCGTTGTGCATTCTCTTCCGCACACTGCTCTTGAAACCACGAAAGTGGCTCTACACTCACGTAAAGGGTCTGCGCGACACTTGGGATCGGCACCCATACATGCTCGACATCTGCTGGATGTTGATAGACCGGGACCAGACGCTGAGGCAAAAGCGAAACCTCCACGGGCGTCGTCGTTCCCACAATCATGAGCTGATCCCAATCTGAGGGGCGTAGTTCTTTTGTCATAGGCTCATCTCCCTACCTCGCTGCCCTATTTTATGACCTCTCGTGCTTCCCAAGCCAAGCCAACACGCCCTGTTTCAGATCATCTTCTGTGCCGATGTAATGAAGCTCCACCCCCAGACGCTCAAGTTCCTCAAGGGAAGGGCGGAGCCCACGCTGACGTGCATCACCCCGTCGGAAGGGCAGGAAGATGGCCGCCATATGCTCGTCCAGCGGAAGTGTTCCCTCAAATCGAACTTCAAAAGACCTGTCTAAAAACCAGCACTTTTTATCATGTGAGTCGGGACTCAACATGTCATCTGGATCGCTAAAAAGAGGGGGAGCTCCTGAACGCCACGCTTCCACCCCCTCAAAGCAGCTTGCCACACGCGCCACAAAATAGTCACGATAGCCCGGAGCCGGTAGACACCACGCACGGTAAACGAGCTGCCGCTGCTCTCGATCACGTATATGCTGATATATGCCGCCGTTCCAAAAGTGTCCACTGTCAAAAGGCGTGGCCTCCACCACCCGTCCAGCCACTTCTTCTGCCTCGCGTCGAAAGATCAGCACCACATTACGCTCAGGATACAGAAGACCCGCGCTGGTACATACCTGCTGCTCTGTCTCGAGCGCCACCTGCGCGAGAGAGCCTGCTTGCCCTTGTTTCTGCTTGGATCGCAGTGCCCGGTCCATGAGGATCTGCTGAACCCGACCCAGTCGAGTCCCATGCACCAGCCCCACATCCTGGAGCTGCTGGCGCACATCCGCCTCCACCCGCTGAAAATGCGCCACCTGACCGGGCTGACGCCCTCGATGAGAGGCCAACCGCTCCAAACACGCTTGAACACCCTGTGGTAACGATACAACCGACATCATCCCTCACCCATACGCTCCGACGATGGCCCAATATACGCCCCTCAGCATAACACAGTTTTATGATATCATATCACATGGAGAGGCAGGACACACTCAGCCCTTCACCGCCTCCACAAACAGCGAGCCCGCAAAATCCGTTTGAGGGAAGCTCCGCACATGCCACTGTCGATATACATGCTTCAGCACCCGGAGCGGCAAACCCGGGCTCACATAAAACACCTTCGCGGCGATCCGCGTCAGCTTCACCTGAAAGCCTTCCATGCGAAGCAGCGCATATAAATCTTGATACGGATAGTGCTGGATGTGCGTGATGTCCCACGACTCCCAATGCACCACCGAGTACACATTCGGCGTCGTCAGCAACAGCTTGCCCCCCGGCACCAGCAGCGATGACACCTTGCGAAGATAGGTCAAAAATTGAGCCAGCGGCAGATGCTCAATCACCTCCTTGAGCACAATCACCTCAAACGTCTCATGGATATCCTCCAGCGAATAGTAGTCTTGCTGCGTCTCCGGCGAGATGTCCATGCTACGATATGTCCCTCGAAAGCCCCCTTGCGCCAGCGTGCGCCCGAGGCTCCGGTCATTGGCCCCCACATCCAACACCCGAACATCCGAAGGAATATGATTGACCAGCTCCTCCAAGAGCGTCGAATACACCACCGGGAGCTTCAAGATCTCCTTCGGCACCTCTCGACGAAAGAGGCTGAGTTTATCCCAGTGCAGATCCGGCACAGGCTGTCCCATAATCGACGACTCCTCCCCAGCAGTGGAGTTGTAACTTGTCCGAGGGCCCGATGAACCCTATAATAAGCCTTCAGTCGGGAGACCCCACGCGGGCGGCCTCACCCTGGCTTGCTCACCCTGGCTTGCTAGTGTACCGCTTTCTAAGCCCGAGTTTGAGCCAAAATGGACGAGATAACACCCCATGAAAGTCATCTTTTGGCACAGCACCTATCATCCGAGCTTCAGCGGCCACGCGCTTCAGATGGATCGCCTGCGCCAGCGCCTCCGCGCGCGAGGGCTCGACGCCGAGATCTGGGTGCGCGCTCAAGCCTCCGGCCCCACCCCCCACGAGCAAGATGGCTTTCGAGTCCGCACCTTTGGACCCGCCGACGAGAGCCGCTGGGCCGAGCTGCTCCGCCTGTTGAAGGTCTCTGGAGCCCTCATCGCTGCGGCACCGGAGTATGACGTCTTTCAGCTCAGTGGCTTGGGGATTTTTACGCAGCTCTTGAGCTTGGCACCGCTCCTGCTCGGCAAGCCGGTGGTGGCCCAGATGACCCTGATGGGTGCCGACGATCCCCTCATCCTCTCGACGGGTCGGCTCTCCAGTCTCAAGAAGGCCCTGCACGCTCGTTTTGACCGGTGGGTCTCATTGGGTGGAGCACTTACCGGTGCGTATCAGCGTGCGGGCCTGCCTTCCGAGCGTCTGTCTATTATTCCTGTGGCGGTGGACCTCACCCGCTTTGTCCCCGTGGCGGACAAACGCCCGTTACGTCGAGCCCTCGGCCTGCCCGAAGAGCGCCTGATCGTGGTGATGGTGGGCCATATTATCCGCCGAAAGGGGTACGATGTGCTGGTCGAAGCCATGCCCCAGGTGCTCTCCCGGGTGCCTCACGCGCATTTTGTCTTTGTCGGGCCGGAAGAGCCCATCATCGATCCGGTCCCACTGGGAAAATGGATCACCGAGCGGGTGGCGAAGCTGGGCATCGCCGAGCACCTGAGCAGACCGGGACGAACCCCGCGTATGCCGGAGTATCTCCAAGCGGCGGACGTCTTTGTTTTTCCGTCTCGCCAGGAGGGATTACCCAATGCGGTGCTCGAAGCTCAAGCCTGTGGTCTCCCGGTGGTGATGTCTCAGCTCGAAGGGGTGGCTGAAGAGCTGATCCAGCCGGGTATTCATGGCTTGGTCGCCCCCATCGGCGATGCGGAGACCCTGGCGCAGCATCTCTGCACGGTGTTGCTCGACCCTGCCCTTCGCGCGCGTATGGGTGCGGCGGGACGCGCTCAGATTGAAGCCCGTTATGATCTGGAACGAATTGCCGATCAGTGGATGGCGCTCTATCAACAACTGTGTCAAGCTCGAAACGCCGCCCGGAGCGGCCAAGCCGTCTCTCCATCGACGGTCTCGGAGTGAACGTTCGGGGGCTCTCATCCAGCCCCTTCAAGCGGGAGAAAAAATGTCGTCCGTTGTGCCGCCTCGTGTGTTCATCAGCTTGGGTGTTCTTCTGCTCACCGCCTGTCAAGGAGAGCTGGGAGGTATTACGCCGACCCCACCTCCGCCCGACGATCCGTCTGAGCAGTGGCAGGAGGATGTGATCTATTGGGATGCCCTCGAGACCGGACTGGAGATCCACCAGCTCTACGCCGTGGCCGGTGAAAATCCATCGCGCCTTTATCTGGCGGGAGACGGAGGCCAGCTCTGGCGCTGGAATGCAGGTGCGGTGGAGACCGTGACCACCCTCACCACCGACGACGGCGCGTCTCCGGCCTTGTACGGGCTGGCCTTACTCTCGGATTTTAGTGGCAAGCTGGTGGTGGCGGTCGGAGAGCGTGGGTCGATCTTTGCCTCCAACCTCAGCGTCAATGGGTTTGAGCAGCAGGCGACCAATACCCTGGGCACCTTTCGAGACGTGATCCTGTTCGACCGCGCCGATCAATGGGCGGTGGGTGACAACGGCGTCTATCGTTTTAACGCCAGCGCCCAAACCTGGAGCCGCGACACAACCTTACCCGGAAATGTCCAGCTCGATGCCATCTGGGGGCGCTCCGCCGACGACCTATACGTGGCGGGAGACAGTGGCGCGCTCTTTCATCGCTCCGCCGAAGGCTGGAGCCGCATCAACTTGGGTCGCAGTGAGAATTTTTATGCCCTCTGGGGGAGCGCCTCAGACAGCGTCTACGTGGCCGGTCAAGGAGGGCTGATCCTGCACTTCGACGGCACCGACTGGCAGGCTCAAGAGACCGGCGTGTATGACAACCTCTGGACCCTGCATGGGCTGAGTGAGACTCAGGTCTTCGCGGGGGGCACCAATGGACAGGTGCTCTACTTTGATGGGGTCGGCTGGCAACGGCTGCCCAGCGGGGTGGGCTCTAACTTGTTTGCACTGTGGGGCAGTGACCTCGAGCACGTCTACGCCGCAGGCGCACGCGGGAGCCTCTTGCAGTTTGACAACGACCCAACACCTCCGCCTTACGAAGCAGAATAAGGGGTGGGAACGCGGCAATCTCGCTCTCCCCTCCCCTCTGTGCCGACCTTGCCTGCCCTGCCTGCCTTGCCTGCCCTGCCTGCCTTGCCTGCCCTGCCTGCCCTGAGACCGTTTGTCTCATGTGCCAAGTGTGCTCAGCGTCCGCCGAGATAGTCCATTTTGCCCAGCTCCACCCCGCTGTGACGCAGGATGTTATACGCCGTGGTCACATGGAAGTAGAAGTTGGGCAGCACAAACGAGAGCAGGAAGCTCATGCCATCCATCTCCATCGAGCCGGTGCGGAGGGGCAACGAGATGGCGCGGGACTCGGAGCCTTCAAACGCCTCGGGCGAGAGGCTCTCGAGGAAGCTGATGGTCTTGTGGATGCGGGCCTGGAGCTCGGGGAGGGTGGTCTCGTTGTCCTCAAACTTGGGGACTTCGACACCTGCCAGACGGGCCCCGCAGCCTTTGGCGGAGTCGGAAGCGATCTGGATCTGCTTGCTGAGTGGCAGCATGTCGGGATAGAGGCGATAGTTGGGAAACGCCGTGGAATCGAACTTACGCGACTCTGCAAACACCGCCGCTTTCTCCAGAATGCGGTCGAGGTTCTTTAAGTTGCGGATTAAAACCGGCACCGAAGCCTGATACATCGAGATGGCCATACCGTGGAGACTCCCCAAAAACCCGAGTTCTGATGAATCGCGAGAGAGCGGAAATCGCCCTCTCCTCCTGAGAGCGGAGCTGAAGCGGAGCAGTCTACGGCTCCGCATGGGGTGCCGAGAGCAGTCCAGCCCGCCTCAACTGACACTGACGTGGTTACAGTAGGAGTCTTCCCGTCATATGTCAAGGGGGAGTCCCTTAAACCAGCATCCAAGCCCTTCCGATTTACCGCCGAGCGCCGAATCGGTGACCGATGCGCCCTCCTGAAGCCTCTCATTTTTTCTTCACGGCCCCTGTTAGATTCAGCCCATATAAAAACTATCACCGGTAACTCTCGATTATGAGAGCAAATCGAAATTGTCAGCTCATCACTTTTCATGGAGGACGCCATGTCTCAGAATGCCAAACAAGATAAGATGGACGCCGGTAAACAACGCGGTGGTAGCACCTCGGCAGGAGCCTCGACCCCATCCGCAACCAGCCGACCTTGGCGCTCGAGCCGGGAGATCCGGGCACCGATCCCGGCGTTTTTGTCGAAGAATGGGATGTGGGCACCATCTCCGTGGGCAATGGTGAGAAGACCTCTCACTGGGTCCATGACGATCTCCGCGCCACGGCGGTGGCCTTCAAGAACCTGGACGATCCCGACGAAAAAGTGCTGGTCCTGGTGAGTGTGGACGTATACATGCTGTTGCGTCAAGACATCGAGGAGATTTATTCCAAAGTCAGCACGCGGCTCGGAGCGACGGCCTTTAACAGCATGACCATCTTGGTCTCGGCCACCCACAACCACATGGGACCGGACACGCTGGGGCTGGACGGCATCAACCACGATTATTACCGCTACATGACCGACCAGATTGCCTCGGTGATTGTCGATGCCACCCGCGATGAGAATATGTATCCGGCGAAGCTGAAGGTCTCGGCCTCCAAGTATCAGTTTGGCATGGCGGACTCTCACGCTCCCTTTATTGTGGACTCCACGCTGAACAGCCTGCAAGCGGTGACCACCGATGAGCCTTCCGAGCGGGTGCTGGCCACGATGGTGCAGTGGGCCAACCATCCCGAGGACACCCTGGGATTTGGAGATCAGGTCTACGCGACCGACGAGCAGGCGGCGTATTTGAACTCCATCGGGGAGTGTATCTCCAACGATGGGGGAGCGCATTGTCATGTGGATGGGCAATTTTTCTCGGCAGGATTTTCGGGCATTGCCATGCGCCATCTGATGGATGTGACCGGCGCTCCGGCGACGTTTATTAATGGTCCGGTGGGGGGATTGTTGGCACCCCTTCATGCGTTTGTGTGGGAGACCGAGGGTCCGACGGGCAAACCCGCTGGAGATGGCACCGAGATCCCGACCGGTGCGGTGCTGATCGACCGAAACTTTCACAAACAAGCGGTCAATGGCATGGAGCTGGCCCGCCGCGTCTTAACGGATCTCCAGAGTGCCACGGAGGTCTTTGATCCGCCCATCAACGTCAAGAAGCAGACCTTTTATACACGCATCAGCAACTTGGCCTTCCGCATCGGCATGGTGGTGCGACCCAATAACCAGCCGGTCCTGCTGGGCCATCTCAAGCGGGAGCTGTTTATCTGTCCCGACTCTGGCGTGCAAGACAGCACCACCTGCATCTCGGATAACTTTGCAGCCAGCCCGGATCCGATCTTGGGCTTCCCGGTGCGCAATGGTACCCACGGTCTCACCGAAGCCTGGTACGTCGAGCTGGGGCCCATCAGCATGATCACCGCACCTGCCGAAGTGGTCTCCGAGCTGGTGGAGGGCCTGCCCTCCGACTTCATGAGCAATACGATGGCGTATTATGGCACGATGGACGATGCCACCAACCATGCCTATGGCCCTCAATACGATCTGGGAGGCCATGCACGGCAGGCCATGCAGGGACAGTTTAAGTGGGTGCTCGGACTGACCCAGGATGAGCTCGGATATATGGTGCCGCTCTCGGACTGGCGCATCGCATGTATGGCCGATGAGAGTGACTTAGGAGGCGCTGCCGGCACCTGTGCGGCACTGTATGCGGCGCAGATCATCGATCATCGAGCCTACGATGGCCAGAGTTATGCCATCTCGGGCAAACGCTGCCGGGCGATCTTTGCCGATCCGACCTTGCTCCAGTCTGCGCCCTACACCAACTATCCCAACGGCGGCGAGCTGGCAAGGCGCTCCTGTTATTACGGCCAGCTCTTCGACGAAGCGGATGGCCACTACGAAGAGACCATGAGCGCAGGCTGGGATCTCGAAAGTGTGTGGTTGAGTGCGGTTAAAAGCCTCACCGGGTTTGTCGGTGAGATGCAGGATGTCAACCCCTCCTTCAGCTCCTTCAACATGCGCGACTGAAGCCGGAAGTGGGTGCTCTGGGGCTCCGCGTGTGGAGCCCCGCCCCCCCCACCCCACCCCAGATGATATCCCCGGATGCGGCTAAACCTCTACGTGCGTGTGCCCGCGTGTGCCTGCGTGTGCCTGAGTGTGCCTGCGTGCGGGCGTGTGCCTGCGTGCGCGGGGCCGATTTCGATGACGGCAAATCCCCTGGAAGTTATAGTAGCCGTGGAAGTGTAGGTGAGAGTCGTCTCACTCGGCGTCCGCATGTGAGGAGTCCAGATGAAGATCCCGTATGGACAGTGTGATTTTGAACAGATTCGCCGTGAAGGTATGTTCTACGCCGACAAGACGCATTTTCTTCCGCTGATGGAGGATATCGGATGGTATGGCAAGTTCCAGCTCTTCCTTCGACCTCGACGTTTTGGCAAATCGACGCTGATTCATATGCTGAGGTACTACTATGATGTGAAGCTGAAGCACCGCTTTGATGACCTGTTCACCGGGCTCTACGTGCATGCGCACCGGACCCCGATGCAGGGCAAGTATCTGATGCTCTGCTTTGACTTCTCCACGGTGGCCACCGATGGCTCGAAGGAGGAGATGAAAGAGTCCTTCAATCGGAATGTGTACAGTTCCTGTGCAAGTTTTGCCTATCGGTATCGGGAGCTTCACCCGAAGCTGGAGCAGCTCAACCAGTACTTGGATGCTCAGCAAGACCAGCAGGCGAATGTGCCCGGAGCAGACTGGGTCACCTCGGTTTTGGCTGCCACCGAATCGGCCTCTCTGAAGGTCTTCCTCCTGATCGACGAGTACGACAGCTTTGCCCATGCCTTGCTCACCCGTGAAGCCATCCAGCTCAAAGACGAGAGGCGCAACGATCCCGCTCGTGCGCGTCAAGGTTTCCCGCTCTACACAGAAGCCTTTATTGGCACGGGGTTTGTCAAAAACTTCTACAAAGCCATGAAGAAGTTCTCGGGTTACTGCTTGGATCGAGCCTTTATCACCGGCGTGACGCCCATTGTGCTCGATGACATGGCCAGCGGCTTTAACGTGATCTCTCACCTCACCTCGTTGCCACAGTTTCATGCTCTGGCGGGCCTCACCCATGCCGATGTGGCCCTCGCCGTTGAGCAGTTTTCAGCCGCTTTTCCCGAATGTGGAAGCCGAGAGGTCATTCTTCAGGAGCTCCTGGACAACTACGACCACTACCGCTTCTCTCTCGAGGTGCAGGAGACTCTCTTCAACCCCGATATGGTCTTGTATTACCTTCAGCAGCTCGCCAGCCGTAAACGTCCGCCCCGAGACCTTCTCGACAACAACTGTCGCACCGACTACGACAAGCTCAGGCTGATCGCTCAACCTCCTGAGCTCACCGATGAGCGGTATATGGAGTCTCTCCTCGACATGGTCAATACCGGTCGTTCAAAGGGTGAGCTTCTCATGAGCTTCAGTGCCTACCATCTCCACAGTGCTTTGACCTTGCCCTCTCTCCTCTTTTATATGGGGCTGCTGACCCTCGAGGGTGAGGAGATCGATGGTGTTCGTTTTATCATCCCCAACCGGGTCATCAAGCAGATGCACTGGCAGGAGCTCTACGAGCTTCTCCTTCGGCAGAAGGGCATCACCGTCAACATCCCGAATGTGCTGGAATGTCTGGGAAAACTGGCCGAACATGGAGAAATTCAGCCCCTGGTCAACCTCCTGCAAAAGCATGTCCTGGACATTCTCTCGAGCCAGGATCTGAAGTACATGAGCGAGGAAGTGGTGAAGGTGCTCTTTGCGGGTTATATCGTCTTGGGAGACGTGTTTAACGTGATCAGCGAGCCGGAGCTGACCTCGGGAGGTTACGGCGATCTGTTTTTGGGGTTGGACAGGCGGCATCCGAAGGCCCGCTGGGGCTGGATCTTGGAGTTTAAGTACGTCAAGAAGAGTGCTTCCCAAGCAGTAATCCAGGCGAAACAGAAAGAAGCGCGCGAGCAGCTCCTGCGTTACTGTGAAGAGGGCCTGCGTCTGCGTCAGCTCTTGGGGCGAACGTCGTACAAAGCCGCCTCGATTGTCTGTGTGGGGCTCAAGAAATGTGTGGTGGAGGTGGTGAAAGTGGTGGACCCGGCGGCGGAGGCAGGTTAAGTCGGGCGGACTTGGTTCACGTCGAGGAAGCACCCACGAACCGCAGGTGGTACACCGTCCCCTTCCGCTGTGTTGACTCCTTAACCTTGCGTATGTTTTTTCCGATTCGCGTGTGCCTGAAGGCGTAAGATCGTGTGCGGGATTTTGCTGAAAAGCTCGTCGGTGCTTGAGCTTGTCGCAGGATCCCTCCATTGTGGCCTCTTTTGGGTTGCGGCTTCTTTCGTCGATCCGTTACAATCGTACCGACCTATTCTTGCATCGCTGGCGTAACGCCCGACCGCTTCCACTTTCGAGAGAGGTCCAGCACACCCCTATGGAGATGCCCCGCACCCCTGTGGGCCGGAGTGGCCTGATTGGTCCTTACCGCGTGATCACCACCCTGGGCGTTGGCGGCATGGCCGAAGTCCTCAAGGTGCAGGATACCCGCACCGGACAATACCGGGCTCTTAAGATCCACTTCAGCCCCACCGACGACGAGGCCATTCTCCTGCGCTACCGGCGAGAGCAGCGGGCACTGGCGCGCTGTGATCATCCCAATGTGGTCAAAGCCTTTGAGTATGGCGTCCATGAGGGACGTCCTTACCTGGTCATGGAGTTTGTTCAGGGGGTGGGGCTCACCCGTTTTCTCGAGGAGCGCGACCTCGAACCCGGCCCTGAGCGTGACAAGATGGCGTGTCTTTTGGGCATCCAGCTTGCCAGCGCCCTGGATCACATCCATGCACGCCACTTGGTGCATTGTGATCTGAAGCCGGACAATATCTTGGTCACCTCCGACGAGATCGTCAAGCTGGTGGATTTTGGCATTGCGCTGGATCTGGGCCAGGAGGGAGGCTCACGCGACAACGAGCTGGTGGGCACCTATGCGTTTTGCTCGCCGGAGCAGGTGTCGGGCACCCCCCTGGATCACCGCTCGGACTTGTACTCGATGGGAGTGGTGCTCTATCTGATCTTGACCGGCCATCTCCCGTTTGTGGCCGAGAACGCCATTGGTTATATCTTTCGACATACGGGCGCTCCCCCCGAGCCACCGGAGCAGTATCATCCGACCTTACCGGCGGCGCTGCGCACCTTGCTCTTTCACCTGCTCGAGAAGGCCCCTGTCGTCCGTCCTCAGAGTGGGCGAGACGTTGAACAAGCGCTCAAGCAGTATGTCGAAGGGGTGTTGATGGAGGCTCAGCGCAGTCGTTTTGAGGCGCTGGGCACCGAGCGCTCGGAGCAGCCCACCCTTCGCCTGTTTGAGCCTGCGTTTGTGGGGCGTCGATGGGAGAAGGCCCAGCTTGATGGGGCGCTCACCCTCCTACAAGCGGGGGCATCCGGCCTGACGTTGGTGCTCGGAGAAGTGGGCACTGGAAAATCGCGCCTGCTCGACGAGACCACCGCAGAAGCACGCGCACGAGGGCTCACCGTGTATGCCGCCCGTTGTCTCCCGGAGTCCGACCGGCCCTACCAAGACATCCAGGAGCTGATGGAGGTGATTGTCCAGACCCTCACCACCGAGGATCTGCTGCGTTTGCAGAATGCCTTAGCCCCTCATCTTCCGTTTTTGGCGCGTGCGTTTCCGGCCACCTCTCGGCTGATGCCTTCGGGCCTGCCACCGGTGCCGGAGGCGGATCCGCGCATCGAGCTGGAGCGGATTCGAGAAGCCCTCAAGGCATTTCTCGAAGCGGTGTTGACGGGCCCGACGGTGCTGGTGCTCAAGGCTTTGCAGTGGGCCGATCACTCCACCCTGAGCCTGCTGCAAGCGATGGCGCTGGACGAGCGGCACTCGGCGAAGGCCCCGAGCTTATGGCTCTCCTGTGTGGCCACCGAGGAGCTGCCGCTGGAGCATCCGGTGCAGCGGTGGTTGAGCTCACCTCCTCCGGCTTTACAGCTTGTGCCGGTCTTGCCGCTGGATCCCGAGGAAGTGGAGTCCCTGGTGCGCTCCATGATCGGGGGGCGTTTGGCCCTGGGGAATCTCCCGCTGGAGCTGCGTCGAAACACGCGCGGCAATCCGCTCTTTATTGTCGAGGCGGTCAAAGCCCTCGCGGAGCAAGGAGCCCTGACCTCTCATCGCAGCGACGACGAGGAGATCACCACCTGGACGGTGCAGCGTCCGGGGGAGCTGAAGATGCAGTCCGTGCGGGAGATCTTGGCACGAAAGCTGGTGCGGCTTTCTCCCGAAGCGCGGCGGGTTTTGGAGCTGGGGGCGATCTTGGGGCGGCCTTTCAGCTACGAGTGGATTCGTTCGGCCAGTGGGATGGCGGAGGACGCGCTGCTCGACATCCTGGATGCGCTGATGCAGCGTCGTATCTTGGTGGAGCGGAAAGGGCGCTCCCACAACATGTTTTCCTTCTCTCATCCAATGATGGCCGAAGGCGTGCTGGAGCAGGTGGATCCGCTCAATCGCCAGGGCCTTCATCTCCGGGTCGCCGACATCTGGTTGAGTGTGCATGGTGCCGATGAGCCTGCTTCAGTGGGCTTGTTGGGCTCTCATTTTTATCTGGGCGGAGACTACGCGAAGGCGGCCCCATATCTCCTGCATGGCGCGGAGGGGCGGCTCCAACTGGGGCTTTATCAGCCGGCCTTGACGTTGCTGGAGCAGGCAGCGTCCTGTTGCCAACATGCGCCGGAGCTGGACCCTCGCATCAAGGTTCACATCCACTTGCGCCTGGGTTTGGTGCGGCTCTATCTGGGGGAGACTGAGCGCACCATCGAGGCGTTGCGCACTGCTTTTCACGAGGCGCAGGCCATTGGCCAGCCGGAGCTTCAGGGGCAGGCGGTTTTTCTCCTGGCTCGTTTGGCGAGTCGGCAGGGAGACTACGTCACGAGCTGTCGTCAGTTTGCCGAGGCGCTGAAGGTGCAGCGTGACTGTCAAGACCATGTGGGCATGTTGCGGAGCTTGCAGGGATTGGCGGCGGGTCTGTGGTTCTTGGGAGACTTGGCACGCTCTCGAAAGCTCTTCGAGGAGTCCGTGACCTCGGCGCGGAAGTTGGGAGATCTTTCGTTGTTGTCACACGGCACGAATGGTCTGGGCTTGGTGGCCTTGCACGAGGGGCGTCATTTGGATGCGCGGCGTGCGTTCTCGGAGGCGGCGGACCTCTCGCTCGAGGGAGGCCGAGACGTCTTTTATCTGATGTGTCAGCTCAACGAGGCGCAGGTGTTGCAGACGTTGGGAGCACTGGGGGCGGCGAGAGCACTGTTAAACACGGTGGCACCTCAGCTCGAGCGGCTGGGCGACCGGGAAGGGTTGGCGGGTTATTACAACCTCCGCGCCAGTATTTCACTGGACCTGCGCGAGCTCGACAAGGTTGAGCAAGAGCTGGTGAAGGCGGGAGAATATCTCTCATCCGCGCCCCAGCACTATACACGCGCGACGCGGCAGCTCTTGGTGGGCGAGCTGGAGCTGGTACGCGGGCGTCCGGTGGAAGCTCAGCAGGGGTTGAGTGAGGCCATGACCCTGGCCGAAGGGCGACAATACCGGGCGCTGCTGGCCCGAGCCTTACGGTTTATGGCTCAAGCCCTGGTGCAGAGTGGCAACGTAGCGGAGGGCATCAAGCTCCATCGCAAGGCGATCACGGAGGCGGAGCGTATTCAAGCGCGGGCGGGCATGGCCGAAAGTCGTCTGATGCTCGCGGAGAGTCTGTGTGTTAACGGCGAGAAAGCAGAGGCCCTCCAGGTGCTGGAGCAGGTGTACCCGGAGCTCAAGGGCATGGAGATGAGGCTGCATCAGGTGCGGGCATTGGTCCTGTTGGGTCGGCTCCGCCACGAGGGAGGCCAGCTTCCCCACGCAGCGGAGACTCTCGAGCAGGCCCTGAGCATCACGCGGGACGTGCGCGGTGGTCTCTCGGTGGAGGAGCGGAGCAGCTTCGACACGCGGCCCGAAATCCGAGCACTGGGGAGCCTCTGGCGGGCGCTGAGTGCGGCCTCGGCGGGGTGAGTGCGAGCAGGACGACCTCATGTCAGAGACACGCGACTGATTTATATTTTCTCCGAAGGAGAAAAGACAGAGAAGCAATACTTTGAGTCGTCGTTGTTTGAGTCTCATCGAGTGCATGTCAAAGTATTGGAGACTCAAGAAGGCCACTCCGCGCCCAAACACGTACTCGCCCGCATGCGCGAACACCTTAAATCCCCCCTTGTTTAAGTTCCTTTACCACCTTCCGGCGCACCCCGTAAAAAACATGACCCTTCGGCAGCAACAGCCTCTCCCCCCCCCACAAACAAGCGCAGCTCGCCCCACAAAATCTTGAATAAAGACATAGACATCTACGTCTCAACCCATCCCCTCTCATTTTTTCCCGCGCTTGGCACGACTCCTGCAAAAGTCAAGGCAACACACGAAAGACCTCCGCCGGACTCAGCCCGGCACACGGCATAAACCCAGCTTTTTTGATGTGGAGCCTCTATGAATACCCATCTTCGCACCGCACTGTTCACCTTGCCCCTGCTGCTCAACACGGGCTGCTTCGGCGACCTGACCGACCTCAGTGAGATTTCCTGGGACATTCCCAGCAGCGACTTCTCACCCGCTCCCCGGGTATACTTCGACGAAGACGCCACCATCGAGACCATCGCCGGAAGTGGCGACGCCGGCACCAGCTTCTCCACCTCCTACGGCTACGAAGACCTGTGCTCCAACACCGGCAGCCAGAGCGGCGACGGTGGACCCGCCACCGAAGCACACCTCAACTGGCCCACAGGCATCGCCGTCGATGCCAACGGTGCCCTGCTGATCGCCGACCAGTGCAACGACGTGATCCGCTCCGTGAGCCCCGAAGGCATCATCACCACCCAAGTGAGTGTCGGCCACGTCGGCCCTCTCTCCTTCAAACTGGAAGGGCCCGGAGGGGTTGAAGTCTCCGCCTACGGCAACCGATACGTGGTGGATACCTTCTCCCACACCGTGCTCCGCATCGGCAACGACGGCGTGGCACGGGTGATCGTCGGCATGCCCAATCAGCAAGGCTCCGTGGAGCTCACCTCACCCGCGCCTCAGCTCGCACCCGTGCTCAGCTACCCCACCGGTGTGGCCGAAGACGGCAGCGGACGCCTCTACATCGCCAATTATTGGGGATCCGATATCCTCAAGGTCGAAAAAGGACGGATCGAACGACTCGACGTCAACGTTTCCTACGCAGGCGGCATCGCCACCGATCGCGAAGGAAACCTCTACATCACTGATAACCTGCATCACCAGGTGCTCAAACGAGACGCCCACGGCAGCTACTCCGTGCTGGCCGGCTCCGGCGTCATGGGAAGCCAAGGCGACGGCGGCCCCGCCGTTGAAGCGCAGCTTCACTATCCCTCAGGCGTGCGCGTGCGAGATGATGGTGTGGTCTTCGTCACCGACGCCTACAACCACCGAGTGGTGGCCATCACCCCCGACGGCATCCTCTACACCGTCGTCGGCAACGGCGCTCTGATCGACGACGTCTACTACGAAATTGGACGCTTCGGCGGAGATGGCGCCTCCCTGGATGAGATCAGCCTCAACCAACCCTACGCCCTCGACTTCGACGCCGAAGGAAACCTGCTGATCGCCGACGCCATGAACAACCGGATCCGCAAAGTACGCTTCTCCCCCGCCGAAGCCCTGTGAATAGAGACGTCAGGCATGGACTCCGCCCGCCCCCCAAACAAAACAAGGGTTTAGAGCGTATCACCATACCCTCTAAACCCTCTCAGATTTCCCCAAGACAGGGCGCTTAACACAACACACCCCGTATCTCAGCGGCATACTCACCAGTAGGTCGCAATCCAGTCCACCTCAAGGGCAAACGGCCCCTGCTGACCATCGTTGAGCATAAAACCAAACTTCTGGATCTTGCGGGGCTCCAGCGCCTGATACCCACTGGGATTCCAGCCCATATAGTTGACGCGGAAGAGCTCAAAGCCAAAATCCAAGGTGATCCACTCGCCCGCAACCGTCTTAAACGGCACCTCGTAGACCAGCACATCCTGCTGCTTCGAGGTCTGCACAAAAAACGAGTACGTGCGACCATCCCCCTTCACCTTGATCGAGAGACCCGCGTTGCCATCCAGCTCCGACCAGCTCCGCGCACGCGAGCGCACCGTCGAAAAACCGCCATTGTTCTCCAGCGACAGAGTGCCCGAGAACAATGCCTCCCCAGGCTCCACCAGCGAGAAGTTCCCTTGAGATATACCGCCCATCACATCATCGTTGACGGCATACCAACGATCAACCTCCGCCTGCTGGCGAAAGTCAAAGACCACCGACATGCCCGCCTCAGCGGAAGGGGTAAAGGAGAGAGCCGCCAGCGCCACAACCGGGGTCAACAAGGTACGGGGGAAATTGGCACGGGTGTTGGACATAAGACATCCTCCTGACCTGACATACTATCGTCTGCTGTCTCCTGAAATGAGGAGATTTCAGCATCGCAGGAGAAGATGGGCCGGAGCCCACACCCGTTTCAGGCAGGTGCAAGAGTGGTAGCAGAGCTTACAGGTTGGAAAAACTCACGACCTCAGCCGCAACATTTTCACACGTTGGGCATCTTCGAGGCGCTCGAGCCGCTCCCGGACCCGCGCCGCCGGTGCTCAGGTGGAACATCACCCGCCTGAGCTTCCCACTCCATCGAAGGAGGCGGTAAAACGCTTGACCCATTGCTGCTGCTCCTGCATCATTTGACACGCTGCCTCGCCCACTTTAGCAGGATGATGACCATGACACTCCTTCAGATATTGGAAAATGCCTTTGAACCGCAGACAGAAAACCAGCTCACCCTCGGAGCAGCGGCACTTCAGAAGATGTGCGAGGGACACTTTCCGGGCCGTCCTCTGATCCCTGGAGCGTACCTGCTGGGGTTTATAAAAACATTTGCGGACGGTCACCCGGAGCTCAGAGCCCAGGACACACGCCATTGGAGAGGGCTGCACCGGTGCCAGCTCGTCAAGCCCGTGCCCCCCGATGCCGAGGTTTTTTTAAAGCCCCTGGACTCAGCGTCGTGGAAGGCCGAGGAACCGGGCTCAAAGTGGAGCTGAACATCCAAGGGGTGTGTGTGGCCCGTGCGACCGTGTTGTACGCTGAGCACGAAGCCCCTCCCGTCGTGCCGTGGGAGCTCTGTCCTGCCCAACCAGCCGCGTGTCCTGACGTGGAGCTGCTGCTGCCCCATCATCCTCCCCGCGCGGCTCGTGGCACGGATCATCGGGCTTGAAGAGACCACCCTTCGCACCGAGACAGAAGCACAACCTCGCTGGTGCTGGCCCGCCATGCTGGAAGTGGCCGCTCAGACCGGAGGGCTGCTGGCTGGCCTGAGCAGCCAACACATCGGACGTGCGGGGGTGGTGGCGACCTACGACCGAGTAGACGTGTTTCGAGCAGAAGCCCAAGGCCACTTGACCTGTGTGGCCAAGACGATGCGCCGCTTTGCCAGCTTCAGCCAAGTACAGTTTCAGGTGCTCGCAGGCGCTCAGGCCGTATGTTTGGAGGGCATCTGCACCCTCGCGATGGCCTGACAGACCCTCACCGCGTTTAAGTCCTGGATGAGCCTCCGCCCTGGCACAAGACCTCACGCCGTAGAAACTCCTTGGAGATCAGGCCAAGGACATGTATATCTCGTCCACACCGTGTCTCAGATGAGCTGACATCAAGCGTGAGCGTGCTGCTCTATGCAGCCATATTTATGAGTGATGATGGCCACTTTTTATGACCTCCGACCTGGAAACTATCATGCATGAGTCACAAACTTTTGCCACATCTGACAGGCATTCGGTGGTGATCACTGGCTTGGGGGCGATGTCCCCCTATGGGTATGGTTTCCGTATCCTCTCAGAAGCGCTCGATGCACAATGAACGGGTTTAAAATCGGCGGGTGCCAGCTTGCCGAGTGCCTCAGATCGCGTGTTGGGCATCATCAACGACCTCTCGATGTTTCAGCAGCTCTTTCCGAAGATACGTCCGCCCTTGCCGATTCGCCAGACGCGGTTGCTCTTGATGGCCGCCTTTGATGCGCTCACCGACAGCGGGATCGAGCTGTCTCAGCCACGCACCGACATTGGCGTGATGGCCGACGATGGTGGAAATAGTGTGGCCGTTGCCGTTCAGTTTTTGGAGCCAGTTTTGCGCGGTGGCGCACGCAAAGCCAGCCCCCTGCTGTACTCCCAGAGTGTGGCCAATGCGTCGCTTGGAGCCGTCGCCACGCATTTTCGGCTCTTGGGCCCCTATCTTCAGACGCGAGGGGGCGGAGCCCTCATGCTGGCCCTCCAAGCCCTCGAGCAAGGAGATGCCAACGCAATCCTGGTGGCGGGTTTTGACGAGCTGGAGCTTAACGGCTTTCTGGCAGATGAATCCAACGGATTTGTGCATCTGACCGCAGCGCCCGAGGCCTATCGGCCCTATCAAGCAGGCCCCGGCTTGCCCACCCGTGGAGAAGGTGCCGTATGCCTGCTGCTGGAGACGCTCGAGCACGCACGCGCACGTAACGCCCGTGTGTACGCGAGCTTATGCGCCGTGAGTCAGGGGCTGGATCCCCAATTTCCGGGTGGAGCCCGTGGGTTTGAAGGCTGGGGCCACGCTCGCGCCGAAGGGTTGCTGGCCTGTGTGCGCACCGCGCTTCAGACCGCAGGCCCGGGTGGGAGCCCCTTAAATGCCGACCAGCTCGATGCGTTTCTGGGAGGTGGTAACGGAGTGCCCGCCATCGACGAAGCAGAACGAGAGCTGCTCAAGGCCTTGGGCTTGTCACACCTGCCGCTGCTCAGCCTGAAGGGGCTGGTGGGAGAAGGGTTTGGACTGGCCTTTGCCCTTTCGGTGGCCCGGGCCGCGGAGCAGCTTCAGCGGGGTGAGTTTGGGCGGCACTGCCTCGTCACAAACGTTGAGTTTCATCCACAATATCATGCAGCCATTTTACGTCGAGAAGAGGGTGAAGGGTGAGCCCGCCGGTCGAGGGCGTGGGGACTCCGACGGAGGATCCAGCGTCCGGTTGGGTGGGTGATAGAAGGGCTGCATACGTGTACTCAGAGAGGTCTCGGTTGAAGAACGAAGGCGTGACACAAGACGATTCTGTGGGAGCTCCCCTGCCATCCGAAGACGCACCCAAGAGCGCAGGCGGGGAGAAGCTGCGTCCGGTCGCACTGATCACCGGTGCCTCTCGTGGCATTGGTCGTGCGATTACTTTGGAGCTGGCTCGGCGAGGATTTGACATTGCCATTCACTTTCGCAGTCAAGCAGACGCTGCGCATGACGTGGCAAGACAAGCGGCAGAGCTTGGAGCCGATACACTTCTGTTGCAAGGAGATGTCTCGGATGTAGAACAAGTTCGGCGTCTGTTCACCACCTTTCGCACCCGATGGAAACACCTCGATGTGCTGGTAAACAATGCGGGGATGATGCACGAAGCCATGTTCGCCATGACCCCCGTGGAGACCTTTTGGCAAGTCATGCACACCAACTTAGGAGGTGTCGTCCATTGCTCCAAAGTATTTCTGCCCCTCTTGGCTCCAAAGCGGCAAGGACACATCATCAACGTGGCATCCATTGCGGCCTTTAAGAGTGCCGAAGGACTTTCCGCCTATGCCGCATCAAAAGCAGCGATTGTGGCACTCTCTAAAGGAATGGCCCGAGAGATGTCTGGCACGGGTGTGCGTGTGAACGTGGTCGCACCGGGGCTGATTGATACCGCCATGCCTGCACAGATGTCGGAATCTCAACGCAACAGGACGCTCTCCATTCAGCCCATCGCGCGGCTGGGGCGTCCAGAAGAAGTGGCCAACTTGGTGGGTTATCTGGCTGCCGACGCACCTGCCTTTATGACAGGCAATGTGATTCAGCTCGACGGAGGTTTGACCTTATGAGTGGCTCAGAGCGTAGTCCTCAAGCCCGCGTGTTCCGAGCTGCGGTGACGGGGATGGGGATCTGGAGCTGTTTTGGACCCGGTGTGGAGCCCCTGTTGGCCGCGCTCCGCAGTGGGCAGAGAGGATGGCGTCCCGTCGAAGGGATGGGTGCAGCAGATGCCTGGCTGGCCACCGATCACGCGATGCAGGCTGCAAAGGTGGAGGGCTCTGAGGGGCTCCGCCCCCAAGAGCGCCCGTGGCCCTTACAGATGGCCCTGAGCACAGCCTTGGCGGCAGTGAAAGACGCGGGCCTTGAGCCGCAACGGAGCGGGTTTAGGACCGTATCGAGCGGAGCGGGTGGCCGTCTGTAATGGAACCACCCACGGCGCCGATCACGGGATTGTGACCTACCTTCAGCAGCGCGTGGAAACGGGCACGGCTTCCCCTGAGCTCCTTGCCCACGCCACCGGTTGGGTGGCGCGTCAGCTTGCCCAAGAGACGGGAGCAGCGGGCCCCAACTTGACCCTCGACACCGCTTGTTCGGCAGGTTTAAACGCCATGGGGCAAGCCCGCAAGCTGCTCCAGTCAGGTCGAGCCGATGTGGTGATTGCGGGAGGTCACGATGTATTTTCGTACCTGAACTTTGTCGGGTTTAACAGCCTCAAGGCGCTGGATCCGCAGGGATGCCGTCCATTTTCGGTGGACAGGCAGGGGCTGAGCCTGGGAGACGGTGCGGCATATGTGGTCTTGGAGCCCGAAGCGCAGGCGCGAGCGCGTGGCGCTCAGATCTTGGGTGTGATCACCGGATATGGCAATGGTGGAGAAGGATATCACCCGACCTCACCCGATCCCGAGGGGCATGGCGCATTTCGAGCCATGCAGCAG
Organism: Myxococcota bacterium; assembly: GCA_046075485.1. Lineage (GTDB taxonomy): Bacteria > Myxococcota_A > UBA796 > JAJRTE01 > JBJTQF01 > JBJTQF01. The sequence goes on from JBJTQF010000238.1 coordinate 22,554, forward strand.
GCGTTGAGCACCGAAGACATCCACGCCCTTCGTTATATCTCCGCCCACGGCACGGGAACACCCGCCAACGACGGTGCGGAGCTGAATGCGATTCAGCGGCTGCTCGAGCAGGGAGCGGTGAAGGGCCCCGTGTATATCTCCTCCCTGAAGCGGCAGGTGGGGCATACCTTGGGGGGAGCGGGGGCCATGCAGGTGGTGGCCAGTCTGGCCTGTATGTCGCGGGGTCTCATCCCGGGGAATCCGGGGCTTACCCATCCGATCCCACATCCTCCCTCGATGATCTGTTTAGCGGAGCCGCTTCAGTGTCCATCCCCCATTCCGCTGGCCCTGTGCAATTCATTTGGGTTCGGAGGCAGTGTCGCCTCCCTCTGCCTACGTCTCGAGTAAAAATAGTGAGGAGTAGACCATGAATTTGCCACACGAAGTGGCGGGCATCATCATCCGCTGCTTGGATCTCTCGGAGTATACCCCGGAGACCTTTCCACGCGACGCGGGAGCGTATGACACGGTTGGGGATCGCCTTAGCGCTTTCGCAGACCCATTCTCGTAAGGCCATCTGCCAGCTTGCCCGGACATCCAGCCGCCTCGCCTTTTTTTATGACACACTCTGGGAGACCGAAGAAGCCTGGGAGGGCTTTGAGCTGGCGGGCGAGGACCACTTGCGTCACGCCCTCCAAGCAGGTCGAGGGGCCATCCTCGCACCCATCCACTTCGGACGGTATCGATGGCTGCCCATTGCCTTGGCGCATCAGCTCGAGCGCGACGTGCTCTTGTTGATTGATCAGCCCAATCATCAGCACTTTCAAGCGGATGGAACACCGGAGGAATGGCGAGAGCGTTTCCCCCATTTTGGTCGTTGGAACCGGATCGAAGCCGTCAGCAGCCACTCTCCCACCGTCCTGTGGGAGATGCAACGCGCGTTGAGGCAAGGTCGCTTGGTCATCATGTTTATTGATGGGAACTCTGGGATGGAAGGTCGCCTGCCCGACGAAGACTGTGTGAAGGTCTCCTTTTTTGGGGAGCGCATCCGGGTACGCCGAGGCATTGCGGCCCTCTCAGCGGCCAGTGGAGCCCCCATCGTGCCCGTGTGTACACGCGACCGAGCCCGTCATCCCCCGCTCCTGGAGTTTGATACGCCCCTTCAGCCGCCGAGCCTGGCGGCAAGCACCCGGGCAGAACGCACCGCATGGTCAGAGCGCAGCATGGCGCACCTCTATGCATTTCTGGAGCAACAGGTGAAGCGTCGTCCCGCCCGTTGGGAAGAGTGGCACTTGTTTCCGCGTTGGCTGGATCGAAAAGCGCAGCCCTTCTCAGCACCCGCGCCTGGTAGGGTCTCGGGACGGCCTGCTCAGCGGGTCATGTCGCTTCAGTATCCGCATCTCTGGCCGGTGACGCTGGAGGGGAAGACCCACCTCATCGACGTGAAGAGCTTAGCCTCTCTCGGTTCTGATCCTGTCCTAACGGAGCTGTTCGAGGCAGCAGAAGAACAGCGCCGGGTGGAGACCTGGTTACAAGCCCATATGGCCTTTCCCAGTCACCTCCAGCTTCTTAAGACCCTGGTGGCACAAGGCATCATCAGCATGACGGAGCCCGCCCCTCAGGGGTAAGGCACCTTCACGACCTCAGCCGCAACATTTTCACACGTTGGGCATCTTCGGGGCGCTCGAGCCGCTCCCAGACCCGCGCCGCCAGCCCTTGAACCTCCGCCCAGAGCGGAGGCTGCTGCCCACCCGCCACCAACGGCAAGAGCTGCTCCAGCACCTCTGCATCCGCCCGGTCGAGCCTGGCCGGTGTGACCTCCGCATATACCTTAAGCGCCTGCACCAGCTCACGGGCCTCTGGCCCACGTCCCTGGAGCAGTGCCGCCCAGAAGAGCGCCAGCATCACCGCCCCTTCCCAGCGCAGATGCCCCGACTGACGCAGCTTCTCAAGCTGGCCGTCGAGCAGCCGCTGAGCTTCCACGCCTCGACCCTGGAGCAGATAGACGGTCGCCAAGTTGATGCGCGGCGCATACAACATCCCGGAGCCCGCCCGCTGTCCCAACGTGAGGGCCTCCAGCAAGAGCCGCTCTGCCTGCTCGAGCTGGCCTGCTTTGCGTTCGACCTCCCCGAGCTCATTAATACAGTCTGGGAGTGAGTAGTGCGTGCCCAGCGACTCAAACAGCGTTCGTGCGCGCTGGAGCAGTGCTCGTGCGCCTGCATAGTCACCGGTAGCCGTGCGCAGCCGTCCCAGCGCCCGGAGCGCATCCGCCTGAGCCGCTTGAAGACCATGTTCCTCGGCGATGCGCAGACCTTCTGCCATAAATCCACGGGCCCGTGAGAGGTCTCCCCCGTGCTCCGCCATGAACCCCAGAAAGACATACACCGCCGAGATGCCCACCGGATGTTCCACCTGCCGAAAGCAGCGCAGCGCCTGCTCGTAGAGTCGCTCCGCTTCTTGAGCTTCGCCCCGCGCCCAGACCACATTGGCCAGCCCACGATAGACACTGCCCAGCTCGAGCAGGTCTTTCTGATCACGCGCCACCGCCAGGGCTTTTTCGTACCAGCTCCGGGCGAGGTTAAACTCACCTCGATAGCGGCAATAGTCTCCATGCAGGCGTAAGATGGTGTCTCGCCAGGGGTGCCAAGTGGGGCGCTCCAGCCCAGCGCGGAGACGGGCCAGCCGGACTTCGACCTCCTTGATCTTCTGTACGGTCATCAGCAGGTGGCATTCTTTGGCGTCGAGCGCACAGCGTCGCACATCATCATCGGGCAGGCGGAGCTGGTCCATGAGCTCTCGATGCCGTCTTGCCAGCTCCAGAGCTCGCTCGAGGGTGCCTCGTTTGCCCTGATAACTCACCGCTTGGAGCAGCGGCTCGAGGGCCGCTTCGAGCTGACCGGCGGCCATACGATGATGAGCCCTGCGCTCCGAGAGGGCACCCGGCGTCTGTCCATAGAGCGCGTCGAGGGCTTCTGCACAGGCTGCGTGGAGCTGTTCCAGCCGTCCATGCTCACGAGCCGAACGCTCGAGGCTCTCGCGCATGAGCCCGTGGGTGAAGCGCCAGCGATGGCTGCGGCCTCCCATTGGGATGCTGGCCGACGTGGACCTTTGTCCTCCTTCTCGCTCGACGAAGTGAAGGTCTAGGAGCTGTTCTTCCAGCTTGAGGAGCTGCGGGGTGCTCAGCGGGAGCTTGTATTGAGCGCAGAGCTGATGCCACTCCGTGCGGTCTACCGTGCGACCGAGCACCGCCGCCAGCTCGAGCGCCACCAAGCTGGGCTGTCCATCAATGGCACCCACCTGTGACAGTCGCTGCAACCATACCGAGTGGATATCATCTGGCACCGGCACCTGCGCATTGGCCCGGAGCGAAAATCCACGCGCGGTAGGCTCCAGGATGCCACGCTCCACCCAGTCTCCCACGAGCTGGAGCACAAAGAGCGGATTTCCACCGGTGCGGGCCTCCACTCGAGCAGCGCTGTGGGGTTCGAGACCGAGCTGCTCTCGGATGAGCTGAGCTTGATCGGGCTCCGCCAGCGGCTCGAGGCGCAGGGTCTGAGCTTGAGGGAGCTGCTGGAGCTCTTCCAGCTCACTGGCTTCGAGCAGTCGTTCGTGAAGGCCCTCATCGGGTGCGGTGAGCAGCAACAGCACCGGGAGCGGCTGGCTCGAGACCCCTTGCAGGAGGGATTTGGCAAACCGGAGGGTCTCCAGTCCGTAGTGTACATCGTCGAGCCACAGGACCAGCGGACGTTCGATGGTCAGTGCTGCCAGGAGCCCTCGGAGTGCCGCATGGCGTTCGTTGAGGGGATATTCTTGCCCTGCCTGATGGCCTTTCCCGGATGCCAGGGCTGGACGGACCAGCTCGAGCAGCGGACGTAACAGGTGGGCATCGGCCAGTCCGAGCCTTGCGAGGGTCTCTTGCAGACGGGACACGGCGGCATCATCCTGGAGCCCTTGTAACACCAAGTAGCGGAAGAGCATACCGGCCAGCCCTTCGCTGGTGCTATATCCGGGTGCATGAGACGCGACCAGCACTTGAGCGGCACCTACTTCGTGCGCACGTTCGCTCATCCACTCGGCGAGGCGGGATTTTCCCACTCCGGTGGGGCCTCTCAACACCACGGCGTGAGGGCGTTGAGTCTTGGCCACTTGGTGAAGTGCGCTCCAGAGGGCATCCCGTTCGGCGCTTCGGTCTACCAGCGGGATGGAGCGCAGACCGAAGAGGCTCAGGCCGAGTCCTTGAGGCGCGCGCGGGAGCACCAGGTCTACCGCAGCGGCCCACGACACCGGTATGGGCGGAGCGGGTGCAGGCTCTGGACGGCGGGAAATCAGCGTCTGTGCATCACTCTCGCTGAGGATCCGGGAGGCGACGGCGAGGGACGAGGCTTCATCGGCGGTCAAGCGGCGGGTGGACTGTTGGAAGGGATTGTGTCGGAACGGATCGGTGGTGGCATCGCGAGTGGGTTGAGCCGGTGTGTGTGCCGTGTTCCGTGTTTTGGAGGGCTCGAGCATGGGAGGTCCGAGCTTCTCGAGGGCCCAGGCGGCGTCGGCGGCCCTTAAAAATCGCTTGTGGGGTTCTTTTTCGAGCAGCTTGAGCACCCAGGCGATCAGATCTTCGGGGATGGGAAAGTCGCGATGGGGTGCGGAGGGGATCTGTTCGCAGTGGGCTTGCATCAGGGCGGTGACGCTGTCTCCTTGGAAGGGGGGCGCGCCGCTGATCAGGTGGTACGTCAAGCAGCCGAGGGCGTAGAGGTCGGTCCAGGGGCCTTGATCGCGCCAGTCGCCCAGGAGCTGCTCGGGTGCCATATAAAGTGGAGTGCCCAGCACCAGGTCGTTGAGCCGCTCCAGATCTCGGGCCAGCTTACGTCGGTTGCCGAAGGCGTCGGTCAGCTCTTTGCGTCCTTGCACCCGTGCGATGCCAAAATCGGTCAGCTTGAGCTTGGAGGGATCCCCGCTGCCCTCAAAGAGCACATTATCGGGCTTGAGATCCAGATGTAAGACCCCTCGTGCGTGCGCGTGCCCGAGGGCGTCGAGCAAGACCATCAAGATGCGCTTGAGGGTGGGCCAGCGGAGGCGGATGCGCTGGTCTTCGAGGGTGCCGCCGTTCATCAGCTCCAGGACGAGATACGCGGTGCCGGGGGGCAGGATGTGTTTGGGGGCCAGCTCCAGCGGTGAGGCCAGCTCTCCCAGCTCGTGGATGGTGATCAAGTTGGGATGGCAGAGACCGGCGAGGGTGCGCACTTCGTTTCGGACGGAGGCTAAAGCATCTTCGCCCAACATCGAGAGATTGGTGAGGAACTTGAGCGCCACATCCAGCCCGAGGGGAGCGTAACGAGCTCTCCACACCTCCGCCATGCCACCGACCCCGAGGGGTTTGAGAATCTGAAATGCGCCTAAAGTTGCCACCGTCATGATGTCCTCCCCCCTGGACAGACCAACATCCACAGCACTGCGGGGTTCTCGCTGGAGGCCGCGCTTGAAGGCGTCGCGACGTGCGGGTGGTTGAGGCTCACCCGGAGCCTCCACTCAGTTCAGTTCTCCCTCATCAAGAGAGATGCTGCTGAGCTCGCGGGAGGCTTTTTGGCAGGGTTTCAGTAGTAATGCAACAGGTTTCTTACCCGCTGAGCGTCATAGGCAATCTGCTCCGGGTCATGGTGGAAGAGATAGACCTCATAACACTTCGAGAGCAGGTCGGTGGTGACGGGGACCATGCCGCCGGGAGGGATGAGCTTGCCAAAGCTCGAAAAGGACGGGAGCTGCTGCACTTCGGCATATCCGTGCAGCCCGGAGACCCGCTGGAGATGCTGCGTCTGCACGCCCGAGATGATCCGAGCATGGTGCTGATTGTAACGTTCGTAGTTGACGTCGTCCCAAGAGATCTTGCCATCGGCGACATAATGGCAGGCGGCCAGCTCAAAGAGGCTGCGTCCATGCATCTGGCCCGCCAATGCAGGCTGATTGCCACCGGCAAAACGGGCTCCCACCTCGATCATGCAGGGTCCAAAGGCGTCGATCTTGACCTCCATGTGGACGGGGGCCTTGCGGAGCTTGAGGGCATGCACCACCTGGGTGGCGTACTGGGCCAGTGGCCTCCACTCAGGCTCGTGGCTCTTCACGCTGATGGTCTGGTGATACAGGTTCTTGTGAGGCCCCACATCCCGCTTGTCGTAGCGCCAGACATCGGTCACCAACAAACGGCCAAAGGTGTCGGTGATGCCGTTGACGACAAATTCTTCACCGCCGATGAACTCCTCGAGCAAAATCTCACCGGCGCCCGCGTGAAAGACCTTCTGAGCGGCGGACACCAGCTCCTCCATGCTGTTGACAAAGGAGACGGCGTTGGAGCCCGCGCTCTCGGTGGGCTTGACCACGATGGGCCAGCGGCGAACCTGCTGGACAAAGTCTGCGGCGTCCTCCACACTGGAGACCACCCGCGAAGCGTTGATGCGCGCCCCTCCCGCACGCCGCAGCGCCTCCTTCATGGCAAACTTGTTGCGGAAGCACCGAATGACCTCGGGCGGATTCCAGTCCAGCCCCAGAGCAGCCCCAAGCTGAGCCCCCACCAAGATGGTCAGCTCCGCCCAGGGAATGATGGCCACCAGCTCCCCCGGCACCTCCTGACGAATCCGATAGGCCAACGCCTCCAGGGATGGATGCTCCGGGATCAGGAACTCGTCGGCGACCCAGTGTTTGATGCGCTCATAGGACATGTGGCGGTAGGCATGATACTCGTGGGCTGCGGTGAAGACCGCAATGGCCCGGTATCCATGACGCCCTAAAAACTCCACCATGTAGAGTGCGTAGTCCAAATTGGGATCGATGATGACATAATACATAGAGCCTCCGAAGGGCAAAAAGGTTGGGGTGAGGCTACCTGCGCGCCCTCGGGAAGTCAAGGGGCGCTCGTACACGGTTTAACTCTGGAGTCACACGGTTATGGCGCTGAGCGCAAAAAAGTTGCTGGTTCTTTCGACCCTGTACTTTGCCCAAGGGCTTCCCTTCGGATTTCAAGCCACCGCCCTGCCCGCCTACCTGCGACAAGAAGGGCTCTCGCTGACGAGCATCGGCTTTTTAGGACTGCTGACCCTGCCCTGGAGCCTCAAAGTGCTGTGGGCCCCCTGGGTAGATCGTTATGCCCTGCCCAGCCTCGGACGCCGGTTGAGCTGGATTCTCCCCATGCAAGCCCTGATGGCCCTGTGCGCGGGTGCCGCTGCCCTCCTGCCTCCCTCGGGGTTTTTGCCGGTGCTGCTGGGCCTGGTGCTGCTCATGAACTTCTGCGCCGCCACCCAAGACATCGCCGTGGATGGGCTGGCCGTCGAGCTGCTCAGCGGAGAAGAGCTCGGTCCCGGCAACGCCGCTCAAGTGGTCGGTTATAAGCTCGGCATGCTCACCGGCGGAGGGCTGCTGGTCTGGGCCTCCGGTCAGCTCGGCTGGCAAGGACTGTTTGTCGGGATGGCCCTGCTCCTGCTCGGGGTGATGGCCGTCGCACTCTGGGGCATCGAGCGCCCCAGTCAGTCCTCGCCCCACGCACTGCCACCGGCCTCCGCCACCCCAACGCCGGAACAGCCACCCACCTCAGACATCACCACCAGCGGTCGTGGGCAGGCGCTGGAGATGCGCTCGGAAGGGCTGGCGCTGCATGCGCTGCTCAAGCGGCTCCAAGAAGCCCTGACGGTGCCCGGCACAGGCTGGCTCCTGCTCTTCATCGGGACGTATAAACTCGGAGAGTCCATGGTGGATGTGATGTTTAAGCCGTTCCTGGTGGATGCAGGCTTCACCCCCGCACAGCTCGGGCTGTGGATGGGCACCTACGGCATGGCCGCATCACTCCTGGGCTCGCTGCTCGGCGGCTGGGCATCACTCAAGCTCGGACGATGGGAGTCCGTGGCCCTCGCATCGGTGCTCCGGGTGGGACCGCTGGCCCTCCAGTGGTGGCTGTCCCTCGAGACCCCCAGTGAGCAGCTCGTCATCCTCTCAACCCTGCTGGAGCACCTCTTCGGCGGCATGCTCACCTCTACCGTGTTTGCCTTCATGATGTCCACCGTGGACCGAGAGATCGGCGGCACCCACTATACCCTCTTGGCCACCGTTGAGGTCATCGGCAAGTCACCCTCCGCATGGCTCGCGGGCATGCTGGCCCAAACAATGGGCTACTCACCCCTGTTTTTGCTGGGCACCGCGCTCTCCGCCCTCTTTCTGCTGGTGCTGCTGCCCCTGCGACGCTTGAGCACCCCCCCCCGCTGAGCCAAGCGCCCACCGCCTCCGCTGAGGCCGGAGACCTTCCCCACCCCTCACCCGACACCCTCATGCTTCATGATTGACTTTGAGACGAGCCCGTGTCATTAGAAACATCCTATCAATATGCAGAGACCTTGTTGACCCTCACTTCACCCAGAGGTGTTCCCATGCTCGAAGCCACTTCCTACGAAGATGCCGTTGCTCAGCTCGAAGCCATCGTGCGTAAGCTCGAAGCCGATGGCACCTCCCTCGATGACTCCCTCAAGCTCTTTGAAGAGGGCGTGCGACTCAGCCGCCACTGCGCACTGAAGCTGGATGAAGCCGAAAAAAAAGTGCTCGTGCTCACCGAGCAACGCGATGGCAGCTTCAACACCACACCCTTTGAGCCCACAGAAAGCTGAGCTGTAAATCGCTGAATCGCTGAATCGCTGAATCGCTGAATCGCTGAAGCTCAACAGATGGAACCCGCTCAAACATGACCTTCGAGAGAGGTCAAATTTCCAGTGTGTCCAGCTTAACCGTGTATATGACTTCTCACTTGAGGCTGACATGAAAGAAACGGTCGAAAAATACCTCGCGCATCGGCGCACGCTGGTTGAAGAAGCCCTCCACCGCTTTGTCGGGGACAGCGTCGAGTGGCCCGCACACCTCCACAAGGCCATCAGCTATAGCTTGTTCTCGCCGGGCAAGCGGCTCCGGCCCGTGCTTGCCATCGCCGGATACGAAGCGGTGACCGAAGTTCCAGACCTCTCCGCCGTGATGCCCGCCGCCGTCGCGTTTGAGATGATCCACTGTTATACCCTCATCCACGACGACCTGCCTCAGCTCGACGACGACGACCTGCGCCGAGGCCGGCCCACCAACCACCGAGTCCACGGCGAAGCGGTCGCCATTTTGGCAGGAGATGCCCTGCAAGCGATGGCCTTTCAGCTCATGTCTCGGCGTAACTTTTACCCAGCCGGAATGGACGCCGGGTTGATCCTCGACGCCCTCTACGACCTCGCCGAAGCCTCCGGCGAAGAAGGGGTGGTCGGTGGACAGTCGATGGACCTCGGTTATGAACAGGAAGTGCGTGCGGTGGAGCATATCGCCTTCATGTTTGCCAAAAAAACCGGCGGACTCATCCGTGCGGCCATCACCGCAGGCGCTCGACTGGGAGGCGCCACCCCGTGGCAGCTCAAGGCCCTGGCCACCTTCGGCGATAAGCTCGGCTTGGCCTTCCAGCTCACCGATGACCTGCTCGACGAGGGTGAGGTCAAAGATCCCGATCCCGCGAAGGGCGCTCGTGCGGTGCCCTCGGTGGTCGAGCTGCTCGGTGTGCGTGAGACCCGCGAGTGGATTGACCGGGTGATCGCCGAAGGGCTCAGCGCCATCGAAGGGTTTGATCACCGTGCCGATCCACTCCGCGAGGTGGCCCGCTGGCTTCCTTCCCGCGTGGCTTAACGTTGAGCGTCTGGAGCGGCTGCCTCCAGCGACGCCACGTCCTCCTCTTTTCAGCGATGCTGCTTGAGGCTGACCCATCGTGAAACCCAAAAAAGTCCGCATCGACCAGCTCCTGGTGCAGCGGGGGCTCGCTCAAAGTTGGGAGCGAGCGCGTGCGCTCATCATGGCAGGTAAGGTGATCCTGGGTGGCCATGCCATCACCAAAGCAGGCACCGATATTCCCGAAGACGCCGAGATCTCCCTCAAAGAAGAGGATATCCCCTTTGTGAGCCGAGGTGGGGTCAAGCTGAACGGTGCGCTGGAGGCCCTCGGGCTGGAGGTGCGCGAGAAAGTGTGCATCGACGTGGGCGCTTCGACCGGCGGTTTTACCGACTGCCTGCTCCAACGAGGTGCCAGCCGCGTATATGCGGTGGATGTCGGCTTTGGTCAGCTCGACTGGAAGCTGCGCAATGACCCTCGAGTGATCAACCACGAGCGGGTGAACGCCCGCTATCTGGACCAGCTCCCCCTGCCCGAGCCGATGGACTTGGCGGTGATGGACCTCTCTTTTATCTCACTCAACCTGATCCTTCCGGCGCTGCGGGTGCATCTGCGGGCAGGTGCTCAGGTGGTGGCGATGGTCAAACCTCAGTTTGAGGTGGGGCCTCAAGACGTCGGACGCTCCGGCGTGGTCAAAGATGAAGCCGCACGCCAGCGGGCCATCGAGGGAGTCCAGCTCACCGCTCAACAGCTCGGCTTTGTGCTCGATGGAGAAGTGGCCTCCTCGTTGCCGGGCGTCAAAGGCAATGTGGAGCACTTCCTGCTGCTGCGTTATCCTGGCGAGCGTGGCACCTCAGCGACTTGAGGGCCCAGATGAAGGAGGCTCAGCGTGATGCGCCGACCGACACTCTATTTTCTGAATGCACTGCCCGAAGAAGCGGCAGCACAGGTGGGAGGTAAAGCGGCTCACCTTGCCCGTCTCACCGCCGCCGGAGTTCCTGTCCCCCCTGGTTTTGCCCTCACCGCCGATGCCTTTCGCAGCTTTATTCGCCATCACCGCCTCGAGCTGGACCTGCCCGCTTCGCCTGCTGTAGCCGCCTCGACTGCTTCCGAAGGGACAGCGGCGGCTGCCACGTCTCCTGCGGCTGCTGCGGCGGCTGCTGCGCCTTCTGCTGCTGCGGTCATTCCCAGGCTCACGCCGGAGGCAGAGCTGGCCCTCGAGCGCATACGTGCGCAGATTTTTACCCTTCCGATGCTGCCGGAGATGGGCGCAGCGTTGGCGGAAGCCTCTCGACACCTGCTCTCGGCACTGGCACCGGATGCGGCGGTGGCGGTGCGCTCCTCGGGGCTCTCGGAGGACTCCGCCCATGCCAGCTTCGCCGGACAATACGAGAGTGTGCTCAACGTGCGGGGTGAGGAGGCCATCCAGCAGGCGGTGCGGACAGTCTGGGCCAGCTATTTTCTCCCGCGTGCGTATCGTTATCGGCTGATGCAGGGGGCTCAACCCTCGAGGGGGCCGGCGAAGGAGCCCGTGCTGGACCTGGGGGTCTTGGTTCAGGTGATGGTGGTGCCTCGTGCGTCGGGGGTCTTATTTACGCTCAACCCGGTGACGGGGGCTCGGCACGAGCTGCTGCTGGAGGCGGGCTGGGGACTGGGGGAGGCGTATGTCTCAGGCCAGCTCACCCCGGATGCCTTTTATATCGCTCGGCCTCGGGCTCGTTTTATGCCTGCGGGGGTCTCGATCACCAATCGACGGATCGCGCACAAGGCCGAACGGCTGGTCAGTAAGCCTCGGATGGGCTCGGAGCAGAACTCACCCCAGAGCTCGACGCCCGAGAACCTGATGCTCGAGCCGGTGCCGCCGGAGGAGCAGGATCAGCCTTCGCTGACCGACGGGCAGGTGGAGCAGCTTGCGCGGCTGGGATTGCGCATCGAGCGTCTGTTTAAGACACCCCAAGACATCGAGTGGGCGCTGGACGCACGAGGGCAGCTCTTTATCTTGCAAGCGCGACCGATCACGGCGTTGCTGGAGCGGGCTTATGCACGGCGAGCGTCGGTGCTCTGGACCCGGCGTTTTTCGGGGGAACGTTGGACGGAACCCGCGACGCCTCTGGGCTGGGCCTTGATCGAGCCGGTGCTGGCACACTTCATTGCGTTTGAGGAGGTCTCGCGGAAGCACTTGCAGGGCTCGCCGCCGGTGAAGCTGGTGGAGGGTCATCCTTATTTTAACATCACCATCTTTCGGCATCTGGTCTGGAAGGTGGCGGGTTTTGCGCCGCCTCAGTTCATCCTGGAGTTTTTCCCCCGTGAGGAGCAGGAGGAGATGCTCGCGGCCCCCTCGATCCTGCCGAACCTGGGACTGGTGACGGATGTCTTGTGGGATTTTCTCAAGCAGCGACGCTGGAGACGTTACCATTACAACTTCCTGACCAATCATCGGGCGTGGGAGGCGTTTTTGCCGGGCTTTCTCCGGGCCATCGATGCGCTGCCGGAGCACACCCACTCGGCGCAGGAGGCGCGGGCCCTGCTCTCGGTGGGACAGGATTGGGTGAAGGCGTATGTGCGCATCCATCTCTTGAGCCTGCTGTTTGCGAACCTCTATTATCAAGTGCTGGCGGGGATTGTGCATCGGCTGGGCCTGGAGGACAGCGAGCAGCTCCTCAGTGACCTGGTGGCATGGCCGGGCGAAAATAAGACGGTGGAGACCAATCGGGCGCTGGCGGCGCTGGCGGATGTGGTACGCCACACTCCCACGTTGCGGACACACTTCCAGCTCGGAGGCGCAGGGCTCGGGCTGGAGCAGCTCCAGTCGGTGCCGGGGGCAGAAGCATTTCGGGTGGGACTTCAGGTCTTTCTCGACCGGTATGGCCATCGTGCGGGTGCTTCGTGGGAGGTCTTCAGTCCTCGCTGGGTGGACGCTCCGGAGCGGGTGCTGCACATGGTGGGCTCGCTGCTCAGGAGCGCCACCGAAGGAAAGCCCGAGCAGCTCGAGACCGCGCGCATGCTGGCGCGTGGGCAGGCGGAGCAGCGACTGTTTCAGCAGGTGGCCTATCGACCGCTGAAGCGAATGCTCTTACGGCATGTGCTGGAGAGCACACGGGCCTACGTGGTGCTGCGCGAGAACCAACGCTTCTATTTTGATCTCCTGCTGCTCAAGATCAAACGCACGGCGGAGGGACTGGGCCACCATCTGGCGGCAGAAGGCTGGCTCCAGCAAGGGCAGGATGTGATGTACCTGACGCTGGAGGACATCGACGAGGTGCTGGCAGGTCGCCCCACACGCGCAGAGATCTTACAAAAGGTGGAGCAACGACGGATGGCACAGCAGCACGCGCAGGTGGCCAATCCTCCCGCCTTTCTCGAGGGGGAAGCGGAGCGGGTGGTGCCCGTGCTGGAGGGAGGCAAGACCCTCTCGGGGTTGGGGATCAGTCCCGGACGCATCACAGGAACGGCGCGAGTGCTGCATCACTGGCAAGAGCTGGATAAGCTCAAGCCTGGAGATATTCTGGTCACACGGGCGACGGATCCCGGCTGGACCTTTCTGTTTATGACGGCAGGTGGGCTGATCACAGAGCTGGGCAGCTTGCTCAGCCACGGAGCGGTGGTGGCGCGAGAATACAAGCTCCCGGCGGTGGTCAACGTGACAGACGCCACACGGCTGGTTCGCGATGGTCAGCAGATCACCCTGGACGGCTTTCGAGGGCTGATCTACCTCCACTGAAGGCGTGCGAGCGCCTCGCGGTACTCGGTGGGACGGACCCGTCAACGACGGCTCAACGACCGCTTGCCTGCCGATGGGCCGCAGCTCGCGGGAAAGTTACGCAGGAGCGTGGCGCACGAACGTGGCGCAGGAACGTGACGTTGCACTTCAACAGCAGGCGAAATGTGTACGGGAGAAAGGAGCACACATGTCATCGGAAACAGAACGGGCCACAGCACCTTCTTGGGTATGTCTCGATGCGGAGGCGCAGCTTTGGGCGGCGACCTATTATGTGCCGGGGTTTCAGTGTCGCACGGTGGCAGTGCCGCTCGAGGGACAAGGCTGGCTCATCCTGAGTCCGGGGGCGTCTCTGGCAGGGACTCTGCCTGCGGAGATGCGCCAACGAGGAGCACCAGAGCTCCTGCTGATCCCCAACGGGTTCCATCACTTGGGCATCGAGGCGTGGCAGTCCGCTCATCTGCAGGCGCAAGCGTGTGGAGCCGAGAGCGCACGCATACGGGCGATGAAGCTCAAACCCGGACGCAACATCCAGGGGCTCACCGTGGTGAAGGCTCGACTGCCTCAGCATGTGCGTCTGCTCGAGCTGCCGGGCACACGCATCGGGGAGGTGTGGCTCACCATACGAAGTGCTCAAGGGGTGAGCTGGGCGGTGGGGGATGCGTTTTTTAACATTCCGACGTTGCCCAAAAATTGGCTGAGGCGATGGGTGTTTCAGCTCCTGGGCTCCGCGCCTGGGCTGCGCATCAGCCAGCTCATGAAGTGGGGCGGATTTGCGGATCGGGTGGTGGTGCGGCGCTGGCTCCTGGAGCAGCTCGCTCAGGATCATCCAGCTCGACTGGTGCCCAACCACGGGGAGGTGCTCGACGATGCCTCTCTGGGCACGGGAGAAGTCACCCGTCGGCTCCAGGGGCTGATCGAGGCACGTCTCTGAGAAGGACGAGGCACGTCTCTGCGAAGGACGAGGCACGGACAGAAGGGGGAGGTCTCCACCCACCCGGATTTTTTAGACACTTCTTCTTTTTGTGGCTACACTGCACAGGTCATCGCCGTCCGACCTGCTGGCCGCGACTGGGCTTCATGGTTGCACTTCTCGCGTTTACGAGGAACTTATGGGTATTCTTTCGGGCAAAAAGATCCTGATTGCTGGGGTCGCCAACAACAAATCGATTGCGTGGGGTATCGCGCAGGTCTGCCACGCACAAGGGGCGGACTTGGCCTTCACCTGTCTGGAATCCAATGTGCGCCGGTTGCAGAAGCTCGCCCCTCAGGTGGGCTCTGACTTCATCATCCCCTGCAATGTGCAGAGTGATGAGGATCTCGCTCGAGCATTTAAGACCATCGAAGAACGCTGGGGCAAACTCGACGGGCTGATCCACAGCTTGGCCTTTGCGAATATTGATGACTTGGGTGGAGATTTTGTCAATACCTCTCGGGAAGGCTGGAATTTGGCGCTGGATGTGAGCGCCTACTCGCTGGTGGCCATGTCTCGCGCCGCACGGCCCCTGATGATCGCTGCGGGTGGAGGCTCCATCGCCACCATCTCCTTCCTCGGCGGGGAGCGGGTATGCCCCGGATATAACGTCATGGGCGTGGCCAAAGCCGCACTCGACATGTCGATGCGCTATCTGGCCTACTATCTGGGCCCCGATAAGATCCGCGTGAATGCCCTGTCTGCCGCACCGGTGCGGACCATCTCGGCGTCGGCGGTAGAAGACATCGAGAGCGGCTTTCGCAAGATGGAAGCCCGAAGCCCCCTCCGTCGAAACATCACCACCGAAGAAGTGGGGGGCGCCGCCGCGTGGCTGATGTCAGACCTCTCGGCAGCCGTCAGCGCCGAGCTGCTGCATGTGGACTGCGGCATGGGTGTGATGAACCCCTGATGCATGCTGCGGCAATCCGCAAGCTCACGACGGCTCAAAACAACGGTGCTCCCGCCTCACCTGCTCCGCCTCTGCTCCGCCTCCGCTCCGCTTCTCCCTCGCGGGCTTTACACTTGCTGCACCCAACTCGGAGGTGGGGAACCACTTCGTAAGGGGTTGAAAGTCATGACCGCCCCGAGCCGACCGCCCCGAGCCGACCGCCCCGAGCCGACCGCCCCGAGCCGACCGCCCCCACCCTGCCCTCCCCCACCGGGTTAAGACTCTTGATGAGATCGCTACGTGCATAACGTATATGCGATATATTCTCTGGGTTAGCCTCCCCCCTAGAACTGGGGGGGAGGTTGGAGGGGGGGCGGAGGGTCTGATTCGAGACTTCGGCCTTTTACGACACTCTCCCTGCGCATCTGGGGCGAGCGTCTGGCGCAAGCCTGAACTTGCCGCTTGAGTTTCATCCCGAGACCATGTGCGACCCTGCCGAGCCTTAGGATACCGGGAGGGGGCCTTGGTGATGTTCAGATGCGGATATTTTGGCTCAAGCGAAGCGCGGAGAGTTCGAAGTAAGGGGATGTTGGAGGTGGAGCGTTGGAGTGGAGCGCAGAGATCCAAGGGCAGAAGCGTATGGAAGTGGGGATCCGAAGGGGAAGGGATCCAAGCTAAAAATGCTGGAATATTGGTTGGTCACAAAAGTGTTGCCCTGATAAGTTTATGAAAATAAAGAAAAAGTAGCGTGATTTTGGAATGGGCAAGAGCAAGAGGACGAGAGTGGATCCAAAAAAAGATGCGTAGATCTAAAAAAAGACTTGATGCCTTGGCGGGGATCCGTATAATGGTCTGCGTTGGTTGCGCGGCGCTGACGAAACAAGTCAGTGACGAACAAGTGACAAAACAAGTGGAGTCTTTTAGATAAAGTGGTTCTTTGAAAACTAAATAGCGGAAGAGAAGGCTTTGAGTTTTAAACGAGAAGGACAAACTGGAGAGTTTGATCCTGGCTCAGAGCGAACGCTGGCGGCGTGCCTAACACATGCAAGTCGAACGAGAAGGTCAGCAAT
>JBJTQF010000239.1:0-11506 GCA_046075485.1 Myxococcota bacterium
GAAACTTTGAAGAGCTCAATGCGCGGCTGGAGAAGGCCAAACAAGAGTTTATGTCGAAGGCGACGCTGGAGGATTATATCCAGACGTTGGGACTGGCCACTGTTTTAAGTCGGATCCCGGTGGAGGTGCGCATGCGAGACATCCCCCCGGAGGTGCGCATACGAGATATCCCCCCGGAGGTGCGCATGCGAGACATCCCCCCCGAGCTTCGGCTCAAGAGTATCCCCCCCGAGCAGCTTGTGGCACTCTTGCCGCCTGAGGCCCTCGAGCTGCTTCGTAAGCAGCAAAGCGGACGGCATTGAGTTTTTCATGTGATGCCTGCGTGCGCGTCCGCGTGAGGGTGTGCATACGTATGGCTGCGTGACGGGCGCCAGAGACGGGGGCTAGAGACGGACGCCAGAGCGTCTTTAGTGGCTGGCGATTTTAGCGCGGGTACGTTTGGGGGCATGCACGGCTTCATCGATCCACTGACCCTGTGGATCCAAGAGTGTCACCTTGTCTGCGTCGTTGTTCCACACGGGACCGTTGGAGTTCCAGTAGATCTTGTAGGACTCCGTCAAGCTCCCCTGATTGCGGCCCACCCCTGACACAAGCTGGAAGGTATAACCTTCGGGGATCACCACCGCTGGAAGCTGGAGCTTGCGGCCCTTCGCATTGGTGACCACATATCCTTCCAGGTTGAGATCCTTCCCGGATGTATTGGCAATGCGCACGTATTCTCCATCGGGGCGCACCGAGTCATCACCGCGTGCGTTGGCATGGAAGCTGGTGATGTGCAGCTCTCCTCGATAGCGTTCCTCTCCCCAAATCCCCCGATTTGACCGCCGAGCTTCTCGCTGAGCCGCGACCAGTGCGTCATAACGTTCCGGTCTCCCGGGAGGGATGATAAACAGGTGTGCCCAGCCGTTCGACAACAGAATCTCGGGGATACTCTTGCCATCCAGCCAGACCTCGGCGATCAGACGCCCATAATGATCCTTTGAGGTCGGACCATAGGTCAGTGTGACCTCTTTGCCGGTCAGCAGGTGTTTGACCGCCTCCTTGACAAGCTGGCCAATGCGCTCGCTCTTTTCCGGGGTATTGACCCCGCTGAGCCGAACTTTATGCCCATCGTCGAGCAAGTAAGTATCACCATCCACCACCCGCACGATGGTGGCGCGTGTGGGCAGCGGCGCTTGTTCCTGCACCATCGGACGAATGGAGCTTCCCCCTCCCACACTGGGCAGAGACCCATAGGGCGCAGGCCCTGCACCCGCCAGCTCCACCAATGTGACCGGAATGGGGGCACCCTCATCTCCCGCGCTGAGATCAATCACTTCCAGCGTCTCAGGACGGATCTTCTTCAGCAGGGCCTCGGACTCTGCCGAGAGCACGGTGTCTGCTTCATCGCTGAGCGAATCTGGCAAGACCGTCTCGGGCATCTCGGCTGCATCTTCTGAAATAGCAGGAGGCGTGAGCGTCGAAGGTTGAGGCGCAGGGGCCGGGCGAGGGATGGCTTCACGGGCCATCAAGATCACATCAGCACTGGAAGCAGGAAATTCGGCAGAGGAAGGTGAAACTTTATCGAAAGTATCGTGGAGGGAAGGGGAGGGAGGAAAAATCGAAGCGGGCGAAATCAACGATGAAGCGGGGAGAACTGCTCCGGGTGCCAATGGAAACCCGTGGAGCTCTCCGCCTGCCCACGTTTTACCGGGTGGACAGACTAAAAAGAGCGCCAATGGACACGCCAGAAGGAATAATAACCACCCTCGCATGGGCTTGCATGGGCGGGTACTCCGGGTGCTGCCGAACGATGTTGGGCCGAACAGTGGGGGCCGCATCTGGCTTCTCCATCACAATCGACGGCCATATGGAGCTTCGCCCAGATCGGATTTCGGGCAAAAAAATGGCTCGCCGTCTTCAGGTTGAGGCCAGTATAGCTTGACTCTCTCGACTCTGTGAAACATTTCTGCAAAGCGTGAAAAAAATCCCGCATCATCCTCTTTTGGAACGTCCTAACTTCCCTTGAACGCTGAAAATCAGCCCTTGATCGGTGCTTCTTTCCCAGTGTGGAACAAATGTTCAGGCAAGCAAGAATAAGCCCCGAAGGGGGTGCCGATTGTTAAAATCCTTTGAACATACTCAGGGATAATCGGAAGGGCTTAAGGCAGTTTCTCAGGGATTGGTTCTAACCCATCCACCCACCGAGCGGAAGTCCGCATACACCCCAGCGTCACGATCCACCAGACTTCACAGCGGCCCACGGTGAGCACCTCACTGACGCTTGCCCAGCACCGCTTTTAGTGTCACTTCTTTGCCGTCTCGTTTGATCACGATCTCCACCTCGTCACCCGCCTTATGCTCCCGCAGCACATAGGTGAAGTCTTGCAGGTTCTGCACCCCCTTGCCCGCCAGCTTGATGATCAGATCTCCCCCCTTGATGCCCGCCAGTTCCGCCGGACTCCCCGGACGAACACCCGTCAGCGCCACGCCACCCGGCACTTCCGTAAAGTCCGGGATGGTTCCCAAGTAGGCACCATAACCTCGGTTGCCGCCGCCTCCCTCAAGCTGTGGCGGAGGCGCACTGGTCAGCTTCACGTATGCCACCCGCGTCGGCTCCTCAGACACCGACTTGACCGTGCGCGCCACCAAGTCGAGAATCTTCACCAAACCCTGCGTGTTGATCTTGTCCGGCGTGTCGCTGGGGCGGTGGTAGTCGCTGTGTGCTCCCGTAAAGAAAAACAGCACCGGCACCTGCCGCGCATTAAACGGGGTGTGATCCGAAGGCCCATACCCATCCCCGGAAAAGCTCGCCTTGAGCCCCACCGCTTCCACCAACGGGGTCAGCCGCTCCCGCAGACCCTGCCCCGTGTCCACCCCCTGAATTGAGAGCTTGTCCTCCCGCAGCCGTCCCACCATGTCGAGGTTGATCATCAACACCGTCTTGTCCAGCGGCTTCACGGGCGCGCGCGTGTAATGAGCGGAGCCTCCCAGCCCACTCTCTTCCGCCGTAAAACCCATCAACAAGACGCTGCGCTTGAGGCGAGGCCCCTTCGCAAGATACCGCGCCAGCTCCAGCATGCCCGCTGTGCCGGATGCATTATCATCCGCGCCCACATGCGGCACACCCTTCTGGTCCGGCGCCAGGGAGCTCTCTCCCCCCAGCCCCAGGTGATCGTAGTGCGCTCCAATCACGATCAGCTCGTCCTTGAGCACCGGATCACTTCCCTCCAGATAGCCCAGCACGTTGCGCACCGGGCTGCTCTTCCGCTCCAGAGACACCTGCCCTGACAGACTCACGCCCGCGACCACTGCGGAGGCAGGCTTAAACTGTGTGTCGAGCTGCTTCTGAAGCCCATCCAACGAGAGCTTGCCCTGCTGCAACAGCGCCACGGCCTCCCGTCTCCGAAGCTGGAGGGTCACAATCCCCGCCGAGGACACCACCTGCCCCCGCGAGAGCACCGGCAGATTCCCGCCCTCCTCCCGATCCACCAGGATCAAGGCCGCCGCTCCTCGCTCACGGGCATTCATGGCTTTAAAACGCGCTTGGCCATAACGCTCCGCCCCGGCGCTCGAAAAAGGTCCGCTGGGATTCCCACCGGGCACACCTCGGAGGGCCACCACCACCTTGCCCTTCACCTCTTGGTCTTTGAAGTCGTCGTACCCAAGCTCAGGGGCGGAGATCCCATAGCCTACAAAGACCACCTCTCCTTGAAAGGGGGCACTCTCCGAGAAGCTGAAGGGATGCCACGCCTCGCTCAACGTCAGCGAGCTCGTTGCACCACTGCTCTTCTGCTCCAGTCGGTTGGTGCCACCGAGGGTCACGTCGGTCTGCACGTCAAAGCTCTGAAAATAGGAGCCATCCGGCATCCCACCCGGAACCCCCGAGAGACGAAGCTGCCGCGCCAGATAATCCGCCGCCAGCTCCAGCTCTTGAGTCCCCAGTCCGCGCCCCATCATCCCCGGTGAGGCCAGAAATTGAATGTCCTCCTGCACTCGGGATGCCTCAAACGCCAGCGGTGTCGCCTGCTGAAGCGAAGGGGGTACAGTCGTCGCCAATCCACTCGTCGCCAATCCACTCGTCGCCAATACGGGCTCGGCCTGCACGCCGGGCTGAGGTGTCAACACCACGAGGCCCCATGCCAGCAGTCCAGCCATCTTGAGAGGGGTCATGCGCATACACGCTTTCCTTTCTATTGTCGCTCTCCACACTCGAGAGCTCAGACCTACCATTGTGAAGCAGCTTAGGTGGGTAAGATTAACCAAGAATCTCGCGGATTCAAGAAAAGCATGCCGGTCCAGGAGGCTCGAGCGCGTCATGGCCCCAGAGGAGGTGTCGGGCTGGAAACAGAGGAGGAGGACTCCCGCGCCGGTTTCTGAGTCGGATTGTCAGCCGGTTTCTGAGTCGGTTTCTCAGTGGATTCCGGCTTTGCAGGCGGTTTCTCAGTGGATTCCGGTTTTGCAGCATCCGCAGGAGCAGGCAGCGAAGCCTTACCGGTAAGGGCGGATGTTTTCTCCGAAGGCACTCCACCCAACGGCCTGAGCGGTGACGACTCGGGCGGTGACGACTCGAGCGCCGGAGCAGGCAGGGCCAGCGGTCCCGCCGCTTGTTTGAGCCGAGGCAGATGTTTGGCCAGCCACTCCAGCCGCATCCGCCCATCCATCACCGTGCGATATCGGCGCGCATCATCGGCTTCGTATTGCTGAGCGAAGGCCACCAGCCCCTCGAGCTCTTGCCGTTCCTGCTCCATCACGATGGTGCGGGCGATGCGGCGGTCGTTGCGCTCTCCGGGTCGAGGATAGCGGTCCCCCATGAGTGCGTGATAGCCCACACTCTCCAGCTTGACTGGCGCACCGGGCTTTTCTCGGCGAAATCGAGCCTCCACCAGCAGGCCATAACGGGGATCGGCGGCCAGTGCTCGGCTGGATTTGCCTCGGGGAGGCCCCACCATGCTGGCCAACAGGTTGCCCACCGAGTAGGCCACAAAACCCTCACGGCCCCCCTTGAGTCGAACCCGCTCGAGCGGCTGTACCGTGTGCGGATGATGTCCCAGGATGCCATCGGCCCCCGCCTCGAGCAGGGTCTGAGCCAGCCGTCGATCCTCTGAGCGGGGATCAATGCTGTATTCCGTGCCCCAATGGAGTGAGATCAGCACCACTTCACACTGTGAGCGGGCCTGTTGTACCTGCTTTTCCAGCAACGCTTGCGCAGATTTCCCCGCCGCTCCATAGGGGATAAACTGCACCCCCGGCTCGTTCTCGCCCCGCTGAAGCTCGTCGTTGAGCCATCGAGTGGCCGCCAGCACACACAACGACAGGTCTCCCGCCTGAAAACGCACCGGTGCCGAAGCCGCTCTCCGCGACATGCCAGCGCCTACCACCCCCAGCTTGGCCTTCTCGAGCGCCATCAGGGTCTCTTCCAGCCCTTCGCGTCCTTGATCGTAGACATGATTGTTGGCAAATGAGACCACATCCACACCCGCGTCGGCCAGGGCCAGCAGCAGCGCCGAGGGCGCATTAAACAACGGATATCCCGGAATACTTCGACGCCGCTGAGCCACCGGAGTCTCGAGGTTGACCATCGTGAGATCGGCCCGCTTCAAGAGAGCCACCAGCGGCTGGAGCGGAGCAGACCAGCCCTCAAACGCCGCCGCCACCCCCGTCTGGGGATCCGGTGAGGCATAATCCAGGGCCATGCCACTCACCCGCTCGTGGGGGATGATGTCTCCACCCAGCAGGAGGGTCAGAGTCCCTGGACCCCGTACCGGCTTGGGTTTGGCCGGAGGCTTTTCGTCTTCCGTCAGGGGGAGCGGCACAGGCTCCGGCGTCGCCACCCCCGATCCAGAAGGCAGGCTGGCCAGCAGTGCTTCTTGGCTCCGAAGCTGAGCATGCAGCGTCGATGAGAGCTCGGTCGGCGCGTCCTCCTGCGGAGGCATCGGGGTGGTCAAGATGCCCACCAAGATGAAGAGGCTCCCCAGCCCCATCAGACCCGCCAGCACCGCATGATATCGTCGAACCACCATCGGCTTGGGCTCACGTCTCAGGTTGAGGCGCTGACTGATCCAGCCATCGCCAAGTAAAATACTGGAGGCCAGCACCCGTGAAGATCACCAGCACCGTTCCCCATGCCAGCCACGCATACGAAGCAGAGGTCTGGTCCAGGCCGAGCTGAAAGACCACGCCGACCAGACCTGCGCCTCGATAAAATGCATTGATTCGACCGTTGACTTCTCCGCGCACCGCCACCGGAATCAACTGCTGCCGCACGTTCATGGAGGTTAACATTGCCACACTCAGCCCCAGCCGGGAGAGCACCACACTGCTCAACACCCACACTTTATCATGTCGAAAGAGCGCCGCGATCAGGAGGGTGAGGGCCTCCAGCCCCAATCCGCCCAGCAGCAGCTTGCCCGCCGAAAAACGACGCGCCAGCCAGGGCGTCAGCGCCGCGCCCACCACCGACGATAAGGCCCCCGCCGTGCGCACCCAGGAGAGCCCTTGCTCACTCAGCCCCACCTGCTCCCGCATGAAGAACATGAAGGCCGTACTGTAGGGGGTCATGCCGTTACACCACAACAAGCCCACCCCCAGCACCAGGGGAACCAGCGCCCGATGAAGCTGGCCCAACGTGCTCCAGAGCGACGGACGCGCCAACTGCCCGCCAGAGGGCAACACTGAAGGCAACACCGACGGCAGCTCCGGCAGCTTCCACGCCGGGAGCTTCAGCAGGGAGAGGCCCAGATACTCCACCCCAAAGGTCAGGGCATCGGCCACCATCACCGGCACGGCTCCATTCCAGACGTACAGGAGACCGGCCAACAAGGGGCCTCCCACCTCCGCAAACTGATGCAGACTGTGAAAAATCGCCGTGTACCGCTGGAGCTTGGCACCCCTGGCGATGGTCGGCAGCAGGGAGTAGGTCAGCCCCACCTCATACAAAAAACCACCCACGCCTAAGCCCATGCTCGCCGGGAGAAAATACCACACCGGCACCGCTCCAAGCTGACTCAAGCACGCAAAATAGGCCAGGGAGAGCACTTGAATCAAAATGGCAGCGTTGAGCACCGTTCGGGTCGGATACCGATCAAAAAGCGCACCAAGCTGACGCCCCCACACCAGAGTGGTCAGGCTCCGGGCAATGTTAAAGGTCAGGGCAGGCCATAACGCACCTCGATATTGGTCCAGCAAGATCAAGGTCAGGCCAAACTCACCTAAATGGTCGCCCAGTCGGCTGACAAAGCTCGTCGCAATAAAGAGACGGCTGGAACGATCCTGCTCAGGTTCTCCCGAGGACTGCTCACCATCAGCAGGGGTCTCCGCTTCCACACCCGACGATCTCGGACCATCCTGAGCACGCACGAAAGCTCCTTGCGCTGAGATTTTTCAGGGGCAAGAGGATAGCATCAAAAGGCAAAAGTGGCAGGGATTATACACGCGGGAAGGGCAGGGCAGGCAGGACACTCCGTTTCTTTCTCTCGCAACCGCTCACGCACGCACGCACGCGCACTCACGCACGCGCACACGCACACGCACGCGCACGCAGGAGCGGACTCACTCAGGCGATCACACGCAAGCCCCGCAGGAAGGCACGAAACAAGGGCAGATCTCGCTCGGCCAGCACGTCCAGGGTGGCCCCGTTGATCAAGAGGAGCCGCTCGGCGTCGATCCACACCAGGGCTTGCACTTGAGCGTAGGTGCGTCCCGTCTCCAGCTCATGCCAGCCGTACCAGCGCGCACACACTTGGGCCCCACTGCTGAGGGCGTAACGTTCTTCTTCGACGATGTGATAGCCCAGGTAGGTCTCGGCTTGGCGCTGCCCAACTTGGACAAAAAAGTCTTCCATCCAGGCCACGGTTTCGCCATCGGGAGCGCCTTGCACCACATCCATCGAGGCACGATAGCCCGTCAAGGGATGAGGCGGTGCCAGGAGGCGTAAGCCCCCCTGCTCCAGGAGCTGGCCATTCCATGCGGTGGGCACTCGCATGGAAAGGTTGAGCGGGGCATGAAAATAGGTCGTCAGCTCCGCCGTGGGGTTCTCGGTGCTGGGGGGCTGGTTAGACATCTGCTGAGCTCCGGCGTCGAGGAATATACCGAAGAGAGGCGCGCACCTGCTCAAAGAGCGGCTGGAGCGTCTCCCGCTGATCGAAGGGGCCGAGGGCTGTCATCGAGCCCACCACCCGTCCGACCTGAAAACAAGTCTGCATGTGCAGGAGGTGGTGACCCTGTGCATCGGTGCGAGCATACCACGTCGTGCGGCCCGGCTGGAAATCGACTTCGCAGGCTTCGGAGCTCAGGCGCTCCACGCTCTGACCCGGCACCTCCAGCACCTGCTCACTGAGGCGCTGGAAAGCGTGTGGATCGTCTGTGCGAAGCAGGAAGGTCTTGAGTGCAAGCCGAGGTGAAGTGGCTTCTCCCCCTCGGCTGGTGGGCTCGTCTGAAGAGAGGCGCTGTCCATAAAGGGCGGTGCCGGGACTCCCTTTGAGAAGCAACCAGCCGCTGGGAAGCTCGAGGGAGAGCAACGTGTGCTCGCTGAAGTGGTGTGTCACCGAGGAGGG
Source organism: Myxococcota bacterium (assembly GCA_046075485.1). GTDB lineage: Bacteria > Myxococcota_A > UBA796 > JAJRTE01 > JBJTQF01 > JBJTQF01. The sequence continues at coordinate 8,535 of JBJTQF010000239.1, forward strand.
AATGAACATTCAGGCTCTCGTGGGCTGATCGCTTATTTAAACAGGCCGACGATGGCGTCGCCGATGGCTCCAAAGTCCACCTCGATGCCCACATCTACGCCACCACCGACGCCGAGGCAAGCGCCGAGCTCACCACCGATGACGAGCTTTCCATCCTTGAAGGAGAACTCACCACCGATCTTGCCACCCGCACCGACGGAGGCTTCCACTTTACCACGGGCGGCAAACAGACGCTTGCCATTGACTTCCACACCCGCCGTGCCACCGGCACCGGCAGAGGCTCCGGCATGGGCCTGGAGTGCTCCGCTGGCGCTCACATCGTCGAGCTTGAGGCTGACCTTGCCTTTTGCGGTGGCTTGAGCACCGGCATCGGCATGGGCTTCACCATCGGCACCGACCACCCCGCCCACTTTGGCGGAGCCCTTTGCACCCGCATGCGCGCCAACGGTGGCGGAGGCAGCGGCTTCAGCCGAGACGCCGGTTTTATCGGCCTTTGTGCCTGCTTTGGCGGCCAGCTTGGTGGCGGTCTCGATGTTGGCTTCGGCTTGCAGCTCCACAGCGGGGAGCTTGACTTGACCGGTGGCATGGGCTCCAGCCGAAGCACCGGCTTCAGCGGTGGCGGAGACCGAATGATCATCGCCAGAGACCTTCGACTTGGTGCCCGCTTCGGCGTGGGTTCCAGTCGAGCCAGAGCCCTTGAGCTGCACGGGGCCAGTGCTGGCCTGAATGCCTGCCAGACCGCCGTATGCCTCGCGGGTGGCGGTTTGACCGTGATCTTGTGCATCTGATGAGGGCTTGAGGCTCAGCGCAGGCAACGCGGTGGCCTGGTCAAGCTGTGTCTGCGGATCTTGTTGCAGAAGATGCTGAATAGAAAGTGCTTTGTCCTGCTTTGCGCCCTGCCTCTCCTGCCGCTCCAGCCGTGCGTTCATACCGCCTCCCGTGCCGCTGATTGATGTTGGCATTGGCTACAGATCATGAAATTCAGAAAGTACGCTCCTTTTTACCGCGAAGCCACTGTTCTAGCTACGAAAATCTGACACACAAAAACGAAAAACATCGATGGATTGAATATTGGCAAGTAGATCTCCCCTTTAGGGGATCCAACGCTCACCCCCTGAAAATCTCAGGCGGCCCTTCTCCAGATCGACTTCTTCCAGCCGAACTTGAACGGCCATTCCAGGCTCATAACGTCCCCCCGGTCCTTCGAGACCAGAATCGGCACCCACAAGCTGATATGGCCCCAGCGGAAGTGCTTCCACCGGCAACAGTCCCTCCACCCAGGTCTCGTCGAGCTGTACCAACAAGCCCAGCTCGAGCACCCGCGTGACACGCGCACTAAACCGCTCACCCACCCGAGCCACCATCAGGCGCGCCATGAGCTGACGTTTATATTCGTTCTCGGCTCGACTGGCCAATCGATTGCGCAGGTTGATGTGTTGAGCCAGGCTCTCAAGGCCCTCTCGAGCCGCATCAAAACGACGCTCGCCGTGCAGATACGCCTTGATCTGACGATGCACCACCAAGTCGGCATAACGACGAATCGGGGAGGTAAAGTGCAAGTACAAGGGCGCTGCCAAGCCAAAATGCCCCTGGGCCACTTCGGTATAGCTCGCCGGTCCCAATGAGCGCAGCAACACCGAGCGGATGGCGTCTTCATACGGAAAACCCCGCACCTGCCGATCAAAAGCCGCCAGTGCCAAGGGGGTGATGCGCGTCCCTAAACCACCTGCCAGACCAAAATGTGCCGCTGCGACCTCCAAGAGCTGTACCGCTGAGGGCTCAGGCGCTGCATGCACACGATACAGAGCGGGCACGCCGCGCGTGTTCAACCAGCTTGCCACCGCTTCGTTGGCCGCCACCATAAACCGCTCAATCAAGGCATGGGCAGGGGTCGGCTGGACCTGCTCCACCCCCGCTGGCGCTCCACTCTGAGTATCAAAGAGGATGCGGGTTTCTTCTCGACTGACTTCCAGACCGCCACGACGTGCTCGAGCTTGCAACAACCGGGCGTCGGCAGCCCTCAGCCACGGCAGCATGGACCGCACCGGCTCCAGCACCGAGGGCACCCGATGATGCTGAAGGAACTCGGCCAGCTCGGTATAAGAGACTCGAGCGGCGGAGCGGATCACACTCTCGTAAAGATCCACCGCCCGGACTTGACCTTCCGGGTCGATGCGCAGCTCCACCGTCAAGCAGGAGCGATCCACCCCCGGCAATAAGCTCAGATGCTGAGAGGAGAGCGCATGAGGCAACATCGGCAGGACTTGACCCGCCAAATACACACTGGTGGCTTGCGCACGTGCGAGGGCATCCAAGCTCGAGCCGGGTTTTACAAAGGCGGCCACGTCTGCAATCGACACCAGGATGCGTAAGCTGCCCTCCGCATCGGCAGGCAGGACCGCGATGGCATCGTCGATGTCTTGGGTAGAAGGGGCATCGACGGTGATGGTGGGGACTTGACGCAGGTCTCGCCGTCCGGTCGGCGTATGAGCACGCAGCTCGAGCTGAGAGACTTCCTGTGCCAATGCGGGCGAAGGCTCAAGCTGCTCCAGGAGCGCATTCCGACACAGTAAGTTGAGCCAGCTCCGCTCATCGGCCTGTGTCACCGTGCGCTGCCACACCAGAACCGGCCCTCGCTCCACACGCTCCTCCAGCCGTGCCAGAACAAAGTCTCCGTGATGGACCTTGTGCGCCGGGGCCTCCAGCGGCAAAGAGGTGTTGGAGAGCTCGGAGTCCAGCCTCACAAAAAAAGAACCCTGGCGACGATAGACTTCTCCCACCACATAGGAACGCAGTCGAGACTCGAGCTGCACGTCGGAGGCACTCAGACGTCCGTCTTGGCCCTGCTGAAGCACCGCAGAGATACGGTCGTCGGCCAGCAGTCCATTGAGCTCCGGCGGTGGAATGAAGGCCGAACGAGCAGGCTGCCCGGCCTCCGGCTCCACGTTGATGAATCCAAAACCACGGGAATG
>JBJTQF010000240.1:0-3992 GCA_046075485.1 Myxococcota bacterium
CTTACGGAACGTCGTGGGATTATGACTTCACCTGGGATAAAGCCAAAGGCTGGCGTCACTGGCTCTTAGATGTTTGGGATGAGCACCACTGGCCGGAGCAGGCGCTGCTCAACATTCTGGCCTGTGAACCGGAGCTGGCGCGAAGGGTATTTAGACGCGCGGTTAAGCTCAGACGAACCGCGCTGGTGAACCGCCTTCAGACGCACCTTCGCCACCATTGGAAGGGAGAGCCGCGAGTCAGGACGGAGCTTCTGAGCTGTCTTGAGAAGCAGCTCTAACCCTCACCCCCCAGCTCAGTCCGGCAGCCAGCAGCGCGAACACCGCACACACCTGAAATTGCAGCGTCGTGCCCCCGTGGTTTCCTGCCCCCATCCCGACCAGCATCGCCAGAATTCCTCCAAACCCATACGACCCCACCGAGAGCAGCCCTTGCGCACTCGCCTGCACCTCCCGAGGCGCTTCCGCGTTGATCCAGGTGGCCGCCGCCGTATACCATGCCCCAAACGTGATGCCGTGTAAGAGCTGAATCAGCACCAACCAGGTCGGATCCGTCACCGTCGCGTTGAGCAGCCATCGCACTGCCGCCAGCAGACTCGCCCCGATCAACAACCGCTCCACCCCCACCTTCGCCATCAGCCGCCCCGAGAACGCCATCACCAACACCTCACAGGTCGCGCCTCCGGCCACACTCCAGCCGATCAGCCGCCGGTCGATGCCCAAGTGCTCCAGATGAACCGGAAAAAAGTTGTCATACGTCGTCTGCCCCGTCGTGTGCAACATCAGAGCCCCCATAAAGAGCAGAAAACGCCGCCGCACCGCGAGCGCCTTCAGGGCAGGCCAGAGCGCCGTCGAAGGAACTCCACGAGAAGGCGGGAGCCACAACGTCAGCAACGCCGCACACAAGAGCGCCCCCAAACCCGACGCCACCGTAAACGAAGCCCCCTTCGCTTCCGCCAGATATCCCCCGCCGAGGGTCGCCAGTACGTACCCCACCGTCCCCCAGAGCCGATATCTGCCGAAGCTCGTCCCACTCGCCGCCGCTTTTTGGAACGCCAGCGTATCGATCAGCACCGACGCCGGAATGCGGATGAACACATAACACGAGAGCCCCACCCCCACCACCCACGCCTCCCCCGAGAGCAAGGGCAGATACGCCAGCAGGCTCACCCACGCGCTCACCCGCAGGAGCGGGCCCGCCAGCGCATACCGATCCGCCAGCATGCCCCACAACGTCGGCGCCATGATCCGCACGCCCGCCGGAAAGAGCAGCAGCAACGAGAGCTCCGCCAAGCTGATCCCCCGCTCCTGCAACGCAAGCGGCAGATAACTCACCATCAAGCCCATCGAACCCAGAAAGAAGAAGTAAAATGCCGCGAGCAGCGGCCCCGAAGGAAGTACAGCAGCGGTGGACATACGCAGACAGGTTCTCTCTGACAGTATTAAACAACATAAAACAAAGGCAGAAAAACATCACCGCAGCCAGACCGCAAAAAAAAGCCGACGCTCGAGGGAGCATCGGCTTCTCAGTTCAGACAGGCATGGAGAGCCTCAGCCCCCGAAAGACAGCTCCGCAGGCTTGGGCGCCTCTTGAGAGGCACTGGCAGGCGCAAGCGGTACACGCTCCACCCACTTCTGCACCTTCAGAGACTGCCCCAGCTTCAGCTTGGACGTGCGCGACAGACCCGGGTTGAGCCTCAACAGCTCATCCACCGTCGTATTATTCGCCCGCGCCAGCTTCCAGAGGTTGTCACCCGAGCCCACTTTGGCCCAACGAACCCGCTCGACACTGCGGAAACGAGCCTGCGCTTCAGACTCTCTGGACTCCGCGAGTGCAGCCCGGGCTTTCTCCACCGCTTTGGAGCCGGAGGCTTTGGGCTCATCCGTCGCCACCGCCACCGGGATGACCGGCGCTGCGGGTGCTGCGGTGGCCGCCGTGGTCTCCACCGGAGCCGCTTCGGGCTGCGTGGCTTTCACCGCCGCCTGAACGTCTTCCAGCGAGACATAGGCCACGTCGAGCTCCGTCTCTCCAGATGCTGCCGGAGCAGCCTCCGCCGCCGGTGCCGCCTGAGCCACTTCGTCGAGCAGCTCAATTTCCTCATCCTCCGCCGGGAGAGAGAGGGGAGCCGTCTCCACCGCAGCAGGTTTTTTGGCGGGGACCGATGCCACTTGCACCGGCACCTCCACCTGTACGAGCTGACGCTTCTGGATCTTCAAGCTCTGACCGCTGCGAAGGCGATCTGTCTTGAGACCATTCCAGCGTCGCAGGTCTGTGACACTGACATGATGCCGTCGAGCCAGCTCCGAGAGCGAATCACCCGACTTCACCCGCACCGCCACCATCACGTTTTTCCAGGTCTGGGCCGTCTCCATCGTAGGCGGAGCGCCCCAGTCGGTGGCCTCATAGTTCTCGCGTGCGACATACGTTCCACGCTTGAAGCTGGCGAGCGCCACCGCATCCACCGGCTGGCCATCCAGAGGTCTCAGGTCGAGACCCTGAGCAGCCGCCACCGCAATCGGAGACCAGAAGCGCACATGCAGGTGATTTCGATGGCCTCGGGTATGCCGAATGATTGCATTCCGGCCTCCCCGATACGAAAAGACCTGCTCCAGATACGCCTGCGGAGCACCCAGCTCATACTTTACGTAGTTGTAAAGCAGCGCCTGCACCGCATAATCGATGAAGAAATACTCCACCTTGTGACCTTCCAGCAGCGCTTCGATGAAAGCCCAGGTGCGAGGCACATCCAAGTTGGCCGCTGATGCGTGAATGAAGTCACGGGTGTAGAACTTATAGAAGTAGCCCATGTCCACATCTCGCCCATTCTGGTGCGAGACATGAGGATGGAGACGGCCTCCGCTGGAACGCGAGATATCCCCCAGCACGACATCGTGCGTGCCCGGAAATTGCTCGTGAACCTTGGCGATGCCATAACGGAGCGCCGCGACGGTCTCTGCCGTGCCATAAGACGCTTCGCCACCCCGCATGACCACCCCCGGCATTTCGGGGAAGAGCACGCCGTTGACGAGGCGACCGTGATTCGAGGAGCCAATCGACATGCTGAGCTGGTCCGTTAAGTCCAATCCCGTCAGGTCGATGTCGTCCGAAGCAGGCATTCCCACCACCCCACCACCTTCTTCTACGGCTTGGGGTGCCTCTACTGCTTCGTATGTGTCGCTCAGCCCGTTCATCGGAACGGGTGACTTGTTCCACTGGGGCGTCTGGATACGCGGCGAACGCGCTCCTTCTGTACGCATGCCTGCTTGAAGCACTCCCTCCAGGTAGTCTTCCACAGGCGGCATCTGCATGGGCAGTGCCTCTTTTTTTGCTCCCTCTTGGGCGTCCTTCGCCACTTCTGCGAATGCGACATGGCTGCTCGGAGGAGCCGTCAGACTTCCAAGCAATCCCAAGAGAATGGCGAACCTACGGGCGGTGTGACGGGCCATTCTACGCTCTCTTCACTTGTGGCATCTTCAGGCGTTCCCCACCGGAGGAGGAACACGCTGAGCCGGGTTTACGGGTGCGCCTGGGCGCTCAGGGGCGCTCAAGCGATCCATTTCGCATACCTCAGACCGACTTCAATGACAGAAGCCAGTGCTGGGTTGGAATGACGCCTGTCCTGCGGCTCACTTCACAGGGCGTGAGCTCGCCGCAAGGCGTCGCGGTGGGGATGCCGCCGGGTGGGCTGCCAAGTTGGCAGTGGGGATCCCCTTTTTGCAGGAGCGGCGTAAAGCCGCTGTCTTCCGCAAGCCACTAAAATCCACGGTCTTTTGCCACCTTACTCATCCGCTGAATCCAAGTCAAGCTGATTTCTGAATACAATGGACCCTTTTACACGTTTTTTTATCCCTTCAGACGCTCAAATTCTGTTCAAGACGTTGGTGTTTTAACACCACGGTAAACCGCCTCCCTATAATGCCAGGAAAAGACCACCGACAGAGCGCTGATGCACTTGGATAGGAAAATGCTTTTTTTGCAAAGAGGGCGCTGCCCT
>JBJTQF010000241.1:0-49898 GCA_046075485.1 Myxococcota bacterium
GATTTTACCATTGAGCAGCAGCTCATGCCCGACCGTCCAGGGACACTGAAGCTCAACCTGATCGGACGGCGCGCATCTCGGGATGGACGCATCGAGGGAGGGCTGCTGTTGGCAGGCCATATGGACACTGTTCCGTTTAGGCCGGATCAAAAGGCCACCCTCGCCGCCACTCAGGAAGGGGCTCTGCTCTATGGACGCGGCACCTGCGACATGAAGGGAGGCATCGCCGCCATGCTCGAGGCCGCCGCTCGCTTTAAAGGCCAGGCGCTGAAGGCTCCGCTCACCCTGGCCTTCACCTGCGAAGAAGAGATCGGCTGTCTGGGTGCGAAGGCATTGCTCAACACCTCCCTGTTGCGCGCTGAACACGCCATCATCGGCGAGCCCACCAGCTTAGCCCCCAAGCGCATGCACAAGGGGTATTATGGCCTCGAGTTTACCGTGAAGGGTAAAGCCGCCCACTCGAGCGATCCCTCCAAAGGGGTGAGTGCGATCAAAGGGGCGATGCGGGCGATCTTGGGCATCGAGGCGCTGGAGCAGCAGCTCATGAGGTTGCCGGGGGTGACGCCCAAGGGGAGCTTTCATCCCGATCATGCCACCCTCAACGTGGGCATTCTGAATGCAGGCGTAGCGCGGAACGTGATTCCGGAGCAGGCGGTGTTTACCGTCGAAGTGCGACCGCTCCCGGGGCAGGACATGCTCAAGTTTATGGACCAGCTCGAGAAGGTGGTGGCGCAGACCGTGGCGCTGGTCGGCTGTACCATGAGCGTGCGGCGGGTGACTACCGACGATGCCATGCTGACCGCTGCCGATGCACCGATTGTTAAGTTCCTGGAGAGCTGGAGTGGACACAAAGCGGGGGCCATCAGCTTCTCAACCGAAGGCAAAGAGTTTAACAAGATGGGGATGCAGAGTGTGATCTTTGGGCCCGGCTCCATCGACAAAGCCCATCAAGAAGATGAGTTTGTCCCGCTGGAGGAGCTGGGCCGTGCAGCAGAGGCTTACGCAGCGGCGATCCAGACGTTTTGCGGTTGAGCTGGGCTCAGCCTTCGTCCAGCTCGACCTGGAGCGGTTTGGAGGCGGCCAGACCACCGGCCTTCGATTCCGTTGTTGTAGCTTCCGCATACGAATATTAACATGTCTATAACGTTGAGGATTCTGTTTAATTTGATGTTCATGAAATGATGACATTTGTTGCATAAGTATTCCTGTGTGCGTATGGGGGATGAGCTGTCTTCTGAAGTGCGCACATGCTGTCTGCTCTTCCAGCTCATTTTTTTGTGAGGGACTATGCGTTTGATCCTGGCATCGACATCCCCATTTCGGCAGGCCATGCTTCGGCAGGCGGGCTTAGACTTTGTGGCGGTGGCCCCTTCGTTTGAAGAATTTATGCTGCCCGACGCTCAGCCGGACACCCTGGCGCTGCTGTTGGCGGAGGGAAAGGCGGACTCCATCGCGGATCGGTTTCCGAATGACATCATCTTGGCCGCCGATCAGGTGGGAGAGTGTGAGGGGGTGCTTTTGGGAAAACCGGCGGATGCTCAGGCGGCCTACGTGCAGCTCGAGCGTCAAGCAGGGCGGACTCATCGGCTGATCTCGGGGGTGGTGCTGATCGGCCCGGAGCCGGGGGAGGGGGGTGGACGTCCAACCCTCCGGCTGGTGGAGGAGACCCGCTTGACCTTTCGCTCGTTAACCGCTCAGGAGCTGCATGCCTACGTTGCCACAGGAGAGTGGCAAGGTTGTGCGGGGGCCTATCGGCTGGAAGGGCAGGGGGTCCAGCTCATCGAGCGGATTGAAGGGGACTTTTTTAACATCATCGGCCTGCCCATGCTGAGTGTGTTGGAGGGGCTGCGTCGGCTGGGCTTTAACCCGCTGCTGCGCTGACCGCCTCGCGTGCGTGATGCGTGCGTGTGTGATGCGCGGGTGCGTGCGGGTGATTCAGAGCTCCTCGGTGATTTCCTGGTAGACCACTTCTTCGATGAGCTTATTGCTGGCGTAGCCCATGCTGTCGATCAGCTTGAGGGTAAACTCGTAGGTCGTGGTCTCGTCGGGGATCGAAAAATCCACGGTGAGGGTCTTCAGGTCGGTGTCGAGGCTGATATAGCTGCTGTCGGTGGGCAGATCGTACCAGGCACTGGCTTCGGGTGCGTCGGGGTCGGGGGCATCCACGTTGACGATGTGGACCCTCACCGTGGCGGAGCTGATCTTGCCTCCACACTGGCCGAGTCTATACGAAAAGCCGGTGCGGATGAAGCTGCCCAGGGTCTCGCTGGAGCCTCTGGCGAAGCTCAGCTCGGAGATCACAGGGGCGCAGGTGACTTCCTCTGAATCTTCGGTGGGGGTGCTGGGATCGTCTCCGAAGCCGTCGTCCCCCGTGGTGCAGGCGCTGAGCAGGCCCAGAAGCATCCACCCTATACCGGCTCGGAAGGAAGCCGCCCAGCCGTGCGAGAACGCGCCACCTCGCACGGGGTTGATTTTTCTTTTGCTGCCTGCTTCGGTGGGTGGTGTGAGGCGCTCTCCTGCCGAAGCGTAAGCCTCACGCGACCAAAACCTCAACGTCATGCCATTCAGATCGTCAGAGCTGCGCTGCACATCCATGTCTTCACCCCTTTATCCGCCATCGTCGCTGCTGCGTATCCGCTGGAGCTCAACCCCCGAGATGATAAGCTGAGAGTATAGGCTGAGATTATAGGCTGAGGTGCAAAAATCCGTCAAGTCTACCATCCGTAGGGGAGGGGGATGGCGAAACGTCCCGAGGCTGTAATAGTCAAGACTCTGCTAGAATGGTTTGAAGAGCTTGCAGATCTCGCTGACGATGAAAAGGAAGCGCCTCTTCTGATCTCACAGGAGCACTTAGCCGTTACAGAAGAGATCTGCTGTAAAATCAGGGAGATGGCGCAATATAGGCGAAAGTGAGAGCGCCTCCAGGTTCGACAATATATAGTAGCAGTACAGTCTCAGCGGTACAATCGATGGTAGGCTTTTTCTCAAAAAGCCCGTTGACAGGGCGATACGGACTGGGGTAAAAACTGTTCCGGTTCCTGGACGCGCTCGGATACCGCGCATCTAAACCCGACGTAGAACTTCCCCGTGGGTCTCCATGATAAACCGACAGTGCAGCGCGGATGGCGCACGAGTCCCCATTCAAACAGACTCATTTACTCAATTTCTAATATACTGTTGACTGGTCGATCTCGACCATCAAAGGTGGAGGATTGCCTCATGGATGGCACCGAAGTGCGTATGGCTCCTACAACTCCTGCTGCTGGCTCGAGCGATGACCTGCCCGTCAAACCCGGCGGAGGACTGAGCATCACACGTCACTTCACCACTGCACAGCGGGATCCTTGGTCGGAGGTGAGCTGGGAAGAACGTTCCGCCGCCATCACCGGTGAGCGTGGCGAGAAGGTCTTTGAACAAAAAGGGGTGGAAGTGCCCCAAGGCTGGAGCCAGCTCGCCACCAACGTGGTGGTCTCCAAATACTTTCGGGGACCGGTCAACTCTCCCATCCGAGAGCGGAGTGTACGTCAGCTCATCGGGCGTGTGGCCTCGACCATCACCCGCTGGGGCACCGAAGGGGGTTATTTTCAGCGCGAAGAGGATGCCCGCGCCTTCCACGACGAGCTGGTGCATCTGCTGGTGCAGCAGAAGCTCGCCTTCAACAGTCCGGTGTGGTTCAACGTCGGAGTAGAGGCCCATCCGCAGTGTTCAGCGTGTTTCATCAACTCGGTCGAAGATAACATGGAGAGCATCCTGCGTCTGGCGGCCACCGAAGCCCGGCTGTTTAAGGGCGGCAGCGGCACCGGCTCCAACCTCTCCACCATCCGGTCGTCTCGGGAAGCCCTGAGCGGAGGGGGCACCGCATCGGGGCCCGTGTCTTTTATGCGCGGCTACGACGCCTTTGCCGGGGTCATCAAGAGTGGCGGCAAGACCCGCCGCGCCGCCAAGATGGTGATTCTCAACGCCGAACATCCCGACATCTTAGAGTTTATCCGCTGCAAGTCCGAAGAAGAGAAAAAAGCCTGGGCGCTGATTGAAGCCGGTTACGATGGCTCCTTCAACGTGCCAGGGGGTGCCTACGACTCCGTATTTTTCCAGAACGCCAACCACAGTGTGCGGACCACCGACGACTTCATGCGCGCAGTGGAGAAAGATGAAGCTTGGTATACCCGCGCAGTCGCCAACGGCCAAGTGGTGGAGAGCATGCCCGCCCGCACCCTCTGGTCCGCCATCTGCGACAGTGCCTGGATCTGCGGCGACCCCGGACTCCAGTTTGACACCACCATCAACCACTGGCACACCTGCTCCAACACCGCCCGCATCCATGCGTCTAATCCGTGCTCGGAGTATATGTTCCTGGACGACTCCGCCTGCAACTTGGCCAGCCTCAACCTGATGAAGTTTCGCAAGGCCGATGGTGAGCTGGACGTGGTCGCCTTCACCCACGCCTGTGAGGTCTCCACCCTGGCCCAAGAGATCATCGTGGGCTTTTCGTCTTATCCGACCCCGGCGATTGAGAAAAACTCACACGATTATCGTCCGCTGGGACTGGGATTTGCCAACCTCGGCGCTCTGCTGATGGCACGCGGGCTCCCGTATGATTCGGACGCCGGGCGAGCCTATGCGGGTGCCATTACCGCCTTGATGTGTGGAGCCGCCTATCGTTGCTCCGCGCGGGTGGCCTCCAAGCTGGGACCGTTTAAGGGATATGCCACCAATCGCACCCCCTTCTTGCGGGTGATGGGTCAACATCGAGCCTCGGTGGATGCCATCGACGCCCGCTTGTGTCCGACGGAGCTGCTGAGCGCCGCCCGCGCTACCTGGGATGATGTGCTGAGGTGGGGCGAAAAACATGGCTTCCGCAACGCGCAGGCCACCGTGCTGGCCCCCACCGGCACCATCGGTTTTATGATGGACTGCGACACCACCGGCATCGAGCCCGACATCGCCCTGGTGAAGTATAAGAAGCTGGTGGGCGGTGGGATCATGAAGATCGTCAACCAGACCGTGCCGGAAGCCCTCCAGCGTCTGGGATATGCTGAAGCAGATCGCACCACCATTCTGGAGTACATCGACAAAGAAGGCACCATCGAAGGGGCACCGGGGCTCAAACCCGAGCACCTCCCGGTCTTTGACTGCGCCTTCCGTGCGGCCAATGGCAGCCGCTCCATCCACTATATGGGCCATATTCGTATGATGGCGGCCTGTCAACCCTTCCTCAGCGGGGCGATCTCCAAGACCGTCAACATGCCCAGCGATGCCACCTCCGCCGAAATCGGCGAGGCATATTTGACCGCGTGGCGGATGGGGCTCAAGGCGGTGGCCATCTATCGAGACGGCTGCAAGCGCACACAGCCGCTCAACACGAGCCTCAAAAAAGAGGAGAAGGCCAGCACGCCGGTGGTGACGGAACCTGCACCGTTGCTCCGCACGCAACGTCACCGGATGCCGGATGAGCGCCGCGCCATCACCCACAAGTTTAGCATAGCCGGTCACGACGGGTATATCACCGCTGGCATGTACGATGACAACGCCCTGGGCGAGATCTTCTTGCTGATGAGCAAAGAAGGCAGTGTGGTCTCGGGTCTGATGGATTCGTTTGCAACGGCGGTCTCGCTGGCCCTTCAGTATGGAGTGCCCCTCCAAGTGTTGGTCGATAAGTTCGTTCACACTCGTTTTGAGCCCTCGGGCTTCACCACCAACCCGGACATTCCGATTGCCAAGTCGCTGGTAGACTATATCTTCCGCTGGCTGGCGTTGAAGTTTCCGGCAGGCGCTGAAGGTCATACCACCGGAGAGGCAGAGCTGCCCTCCGTGCGCACCACAAAAGCCTCGAGTGAGCCTGGACCGATGGCAGGGCAGGAGAAAAGAATCTTTCGCCTCCAAGCCGATGCGCCACCGTGTATCGACTGTGGCTCGATCATGATTCGGAATGGCGCGTGTTATAAGTGCCACAACTGCGGCAGCACCTCCGGCTGTAGCTGAACGAAACCTCAGAGCTCTTCAGACAGGGAACAGCCTGTGTGAAGCGCTTCCCACCTGCCCACCACCTTCGTGTGAGTCATCCCATCCCACCGACTCTCTGCTGGATCCCACGCCAGAAGACTCACCGGAGCTCTTCTGGTGGAGCTCTTCTGGTGATGCTCCGCTGAAGCCTCTGCTCATCACACAGATGCTCCATTTCAGGCGGCCTATACTGCACCCTTTTGTAACAGCAGCCCGTTTTAGAGCAGCCGATGGGTGCGCATCTGCCACTGCTGAGTGGATGTGGAACCTCGTGTATGCGTGATGCGTATGCGTGATGCCTGCGCGTGCGGATGCGAGCGGAAAGGCGGGCTTCGTGTGGGAGCGAAGGGACACTCAGGTCATGGCCATAAAAAATGCGGCACCAATCACACCCAAGACGATCAACAGACCCACACCTTGAAGCATGAGCTCGATCCGCTTCAGGGAGGGGCTCACCTGAGCAGGCAGCTCGAGGGGAAGCCCAATGCGCGGCAGCGTATTGCGGCTCAGCGGTCTCGGATGGTCATTCCAGCGAGAAGCCGCCAGCAAACGCTCCGAGGTGGAAGTAGGCGTCACTTCCGGGGTGGGCTGTATCGGCACATGAGGCGGATGGGTCGGTTTAGACTCCGATGAGCGGGCGGAGAGGGTCTGTTCCGTCAGCTCCGTCTCCTCCGAGAGCTCCTCGAGCGGCAGAAGAGGCCCTCCAGCCGGGACCATCAGCGGATGTGTCATGTGCATATATCGAGAGGTGAGGTCGGTTCGCATAAAGCCTCCATCTATTTAAAAGGGTCTGAGCACTCACGGGGTTTGAGATCAGCGCCTCATAAGATGCATACGGCGTGCCAGCGAAGTTGTCACGTTCACGCAGCTTAAAATTTGTAGCAAGCAAGAATTTTGATGTAAGAACAGGAGGTTGCCGCTTTGTTGTTGGCCTTGGTATGATCATCAGGCCCTCTCGACGTCTCAGCTTGAGACACCCGCATGTCTCAGATGCGTCTCAGGGCGCACGGGACACGGGGCGAGCCAGATATCTTTGTCCGGGCACGCATGTCGAGAAGCACCCCACACGACTTCAGCCAGGGGAAAATACGGGGCTCAAGGACGGCCCAAAAAGAGCGCTACCGCCAGCAGGGTGGCCAGCAGCGCCAACCCCATGACCAGCAGTCTGAGGTGCATGGGCAGGCTCTCGACAGAAAAGCGCCGCGTGTTTTCGTGCGTTTGCACGTGAGATGCCGGATCTGGCGTCGAGAGGGGGTTGGGAGGGGTCATCACTTCGGCCACCACGTCGAAGAGGCGAGCACGGGCTTCTTGCTCGGCATCGTGTGATTCCAGACGACGAAGCTCCGCCAATACCTCGGGCGGAAACTGAGTCTCGAGGGTCTGCTCCACCGGGACGGCTCGGAGCGTCGGCTTTTTGGCTTCGAGGCACTGAGTCTGCCCCGTCTCGCGCAAGGCACGATAACACTCCGCCAGGGTGATCTGGCGCAGCGGTTCAGCAGTGGGGTCGGTGTTCGGATGGAGATCGTCGGCGTGATGCTGCTGAGTCATATATCACCCTCCAGACGATGAGCCGGTGGGCAGGCTCGTCGTATCAGAAATCTCAAATTTATGAATTCTGGCCACAGAAGAAGTCTAATAGCAATAACATTGTAAGGGCTTGCCCATTCCATAGGAAATCGATAGAGTGTGCGCAGCGTGCTCTGTCACGCCCCCTTTTTCTCGCGGAGCGGAGCGGTCATGCATTCACCCCTGGAGCAGCTTCTCACGCAGGCCATCTCTGCCCATCAGCAGCGTCAGCTCGACGTGGCCCGGCGTCTTTATCAGCAGGTCTTGAGCGAAGATCCCGAGCAGCTCTCGGCGCTCAACAACCTGGGGGCCATCCTGATGGATCAAGGTCGGCTGGATGAGGCGGAACGTCTGCTGCAACGGGCGGTGGCCCTGGCACCCAATTACGCAAACGCCTACAACCACTTGGGCATGGTCTTCGAGCGACGCCGCGCTTGGGATGAGGCCGCCGCGTGTTTTCACCAAGCCCTGGAGCTGAATCCGTCTCACGCCCAAGCCAGCAACAACCTCGGCAATGTGCTCAAGGCGCGTGGAGACCTGGAGCAAGCGGCTCGAGCCTACCTGCGGGCCCATCAGCTCCTGCCGGGGGAGGTGCTGATCCTCTCCAACCTGGGCAATGTGTTGCTGGAGCTGGGGCAGCTCGCCGAAGCGGAGAAGTGCTTTCGAGTGGCACTCCAGCTTGAGCCTCGTCGAGCGGAGCTGCACAACAACCTGGGACGGGTGTTACAGGCGGCGGATCAGCTCGATGCGGCACTTTTGTGTTACCTCGACGCTCAGCGCCTCGACCCGGAGCATCGCCCCGCCTACAACAACGCCGGTGTTATCCTGCTCGAGCAGAACGAAGCGGAGCGGGCCATCAATGCTTTTGGCCAAGCCCTCAGCCGGAATCCACAAGATCTGGAGGCGCGCTTTAACCACGCTCTGGCGCTGCCCATCTTGTATCACTCTCAGGCGGAGGTGGAGCACTATCGGCAACGTTTCAGCATGGGGCTACAGGCGCTGACCCATGAGCTGCTCAGCCCTCCGAGCTTGCCTGCGGAGACCCTCGAGCGTCTGTCCGAGGTGGTGTCCCGTCGCACCAATTTTTACTTGCAATATCAGGGCCACGATGACTTAACCCTCCAAACTTCGTATGCGGGCCTGCTCGAGCGTGCGGCAGCGGCTTCCGTGCCTGCTTTTATGCCCCGTCCAGCACGAGGGCGGAAAAAAATCCGGGTGGGCGTGGTCTCGTCGCTCTTTCGAGACCACACGCTGGGCAAGCTGATGGTCGGTTTTCTCGAGCAGCGCGACCGGAGCCGCTTTGAGTACCATACGTATTATCTGGGCCACGCACTCCAGCCCCTGACCCGCCGCTACGAAGCCCTGAGTGATGGATTTCGAGTGGTGCCCGCGCGCCTTCAAGCGGTGGTGACGGCGATGCGCGCCGATCAGCTCGACGTGGCGCTCTTTGCAGAGATCGCCATGACGCCCGTGCTGGCGATGGTGGCCGCTGCCCGGGTCGCGCCGGTTCAGGCACTCTTCTGGGGCCATCCGGTGACGTCGGGACTCTCCACGATGGACTTGGCACTCACCGCCGAGGATATGGAGCCTCCCGATGGCGCGCAGCATTACCGCGAGAAGCTGGTGCGCCTGCCGGGTGTGGGGGTGTGTTATGCTCGCCCCAATGTGCCGCCGCTGAGCCGAGCTCGCGCAGATTTTGGACTCTCGACTCAGGATGTTGTGTATCTGAGCTGCCAGTCGCTGTACAAGTACCTGCCGACCTACGACACCCTCTTTCCGCGCATCGCCCTCGAGGTGCCCCGCGCACGTTTTGTCTTCCTGGAGCACCCGCGTGCCCCTCAGATCACCCGTCTGTTTAAGCTGAGGCTGAAAGAAGCGTTTGCGGTGCTGGGATTGGTGGCGGAGCAGCACTGTGTGTTCCTTCCATACCAGAATCAGGCCAGCTATTTTGCCCTCAATCAGCTTGCGGATGTCTTCCTGGACACCCCAGGCTGGTCAGGGGGTAATACCACCCTCGAGGCGCTGGCCACCGGGCTGCCGGTGGTCACTTGGCCTGGAGCCCTCATGCGCGCGCGTCACGCTTACGCGATGGTCAAGGCGCTGGATTTGGAGGCGCTCAGCGTGGGCTGTAGTGACGGGTATGTGCGGCTGGCGGTGCAGCTCGGGCAGGATGTGGCGCAGCGGCAGGCACTGCGAGCCATCATCTTGGAGCGGATGGATGCCGGATTGTTCCACCAGACCCCCGTGGTTCGTGCGCTGGAAGAGGCGCTCGAGGAGGCGGTGGGCGTTCGTCAGGCGTTCGTTAGGCGTTCGTGAGGCGAGCCTGAACCCGCGTACGCATGGCGGGCAGGGTGATCGTCAGCAGGCTCAGCAGCAGGGAGGCCCCCAATATATTGGGCAGGCCGGTGTGATATTCAAAGGCCCAGCCTCCGATCACCGGACCCACGGCACGTCCCAGGCTGTCGAAGGACTGGAGCAACCCAGCGGTTGTGCCCTGCCCATCGTCGGTCAGTTTGGTCACCAACGTGGAGACACTCGGACGTAAGAGGGTGGAGCCCACCGCAAACACCGCACATGCCCCCCACATGCTGGCTCGATCCCACGCGCCGAGGGTCAAGAGTAGACCCGTCGCCGTCACCAGCGCCCCTCCGATCAGGACCGTGAGCTCTCCCAGCTTTTTGACCAACACCGCCAGCAGCTTCACCTGAATAAACACCCCCACCAACCCCAAGCTGGCAAACATCAGGCCCATGTCTTGGAGGGTCAATCCCAAACGCTCTTTGGAAAAGAGGGCAAAGGTACTCTCAAACATGGCCATCGAGCCACTCAACCCAAACCCCATGACATAAAACGGAAAGAGCGGATGCCGGAGCAGCTCGCGGGAGAAACGTTTGACCGGTGGACGGGGCGAGTGCGGAGTTGGCAGAGACTCGGGCAGCCACTTCCAGGCCAGGGGCAGGAGCAAAAATCCGAGCAGGGCAGAAAAAAGGAAGGGCACTCCCAAACCCTGGTGCGACAAGAGCCCTCCCAGGGCAGGCCCAAAGATCATCCCCAAGCCCATCGCGGCACCCATGATGCCCATGCCTTTGGCACGCTCTTCAGGGGTCGTGATGTCGGCCACATACGCCATCGCGGTCGGAAGGGTGGCGGATGACAGAAGACCCGCCAAAATCCGGGCAGCAAAGAGCATCTGGAGATCGGTGGCTGCCGCGTTGAGCAGATGGGCCAGCCCATATCCACTCAGCCCCAGCAAGAGCACGGGACGACGGCCAATACGATCCGAGAGGCGTCCCCAGCTCGGGGCCAAGAGGAGCTGGAGCACCGAATAGGTGGCCAACAGCCAGCCATAGGTGCTGGGAGAGCCTCCAAATTGTTTCACATAGAATGGCATGATGGGGATGATGATGCCAAAACCCAGCATCACACAAAACAGGCTGCCAAAGAGAATGGCCATCGCACGGCGAGCGGACGGTGTCACACGGACCTCACGGCATAAACTTCACCAGACCAATATCACACTGAAAAGACTGACCCGAGCTGCCCGCAGTCTGGAACTCGATGGCTTTGACATCCGCAAGGTTGAGCGGCATCTGAGCGCCGGTCCCCCGCGAACGCCATGCCGGATCGCGCTGAAGCTGAGACAGCTCCACACGCACCACCGACCAGCGTGAGGTGCCATTGCCACAGATGAAGTTGGCACCAAAGGCATTCCAGTCGTCGTTGCCACACGCTCCTTGCCGAGCACGCACCTGCTGCTCCTGCATGGGGAACTTCACGCGGTAGGTCTGGCCGTCTCCGCGTGTGATCATGTACAGCTTGCCATAACGCTGAAGGCTGACTTCCCCCATGCTCACGCCCATGCCCGCAAAAGCAAAACGATGCTCCGACTTGAGGGTCGCACGCCACTCCAGATGACAGGGACTCGGCGGGGAGCCCCCCAACGCCACCCGGATGTCTGAGCTCGAGCTGCCATGATTACACGCCTTCTCGCCCGGATGGTTCTGATCGGTAAACGGATACCAATACCCTCCCAGGCGATTTTCAAGGGCCGCATCACAACGGGAGAAGTCATCCACCAGCAGCTCACCGGCTTTGATGTCGTCGCGCACCAAGGGGGGCGCACTCTCAGGCGGCATGGTGGGCGGAGGCGCATTCGATTGAGCCTGTGTCGTGGTCTCCGTAGAAGGAATGCCGCGAGGAGGATCATTCTCGTGACCAAGCTGACACCCCAGAAGAGATATCCCCAGGCATAAGCTTAGCATGCTCTGAATTGACCCTCGTGATGTCCACTGGGCTTGAAAACCTGCCATCCTCATTCCCCCTGCCGAGACTCGCCACCGTGGAGCGGCCACAAAGGATGCCGCTCTAGGGTTATCTTAGCCGATCCAGATGTTTACGGCGCATCAAGTTGAAAGGCGACATGAACTTCATATAAAACGGCCAGCAGTGTCAAAGGATGAGCGGATCCAATGGGTCGAAGTCTGCTACAAAAAAAAGGAGAATGCACACGCATTCTCCTCATGCTGCGGAGCCGAGGGCTCACGCTGCCAAGTCAGGCTCACTCGACCGCAAAGTCACCGTTGACGGTGAGGGTGCGGGTGATGTCAATCTCACGGCGTCCACACAGGCTGCCGGAGATGGAGGAGCTGACACTGACCTCATCGCCACTGGCATCCACCTGGAGATTGCTGACCGTCAGGTCATAGTCACAGGTCGAAGATGAGAAGTTGGCCGATGAGACGGTCACACTGCCGGTCACGTAGAGGGTGCGACCATCCAGATCTTCCATCGTAGCGGCCTCGCCGTTGGTGCTGATCGAGGGGGGGAAACCGCAGGCTTCGTACTCACCATCCACCGTGAAGGAGCGGTTGCCCACCGAATAGGTGCAACTGTTGCTCGAGGCGGCATAGCAGATTTCCCCCGCCTCCTCGAACTCGGCCCAGCTCAGCGTGCCACTCTCGGCGCAGGAGATGCCAAAGGAGGCGGTATTTCCGTTGTTGCCGGTGACGCTGACTTCCACCGACATGGCGTTGTAGCTGGATACCATCTGGTTGGCCACGGCCTCGGCCAGCTCTTCTTCGGTGAACTCTTTCAGCTTGCCACAGCCCGAGAGAAGGCCCATCGTCACGGGAAGCGCCAGGGCCAAACCGACCAGATATGAGTGCTTAAACATGGACAATTTCTCCTTATGCAGTATGCACGTGAGCGGGAGGCAACCATTTCTGCCTCGGCTTTTCATGCGTTCGGTGAGGGGAGATCCAAGAACCGTGCCAGGAAGTCTCTGAGGGCGCCATGAGGGAAAAACAGCGAAAAATCAAGCCACCTGCGCAGAAGGAGCAAGGTCTTATCCAAGATCATGGTAAAGATTCTTCATCAGCCCGGATCCGAATGTCACGCTTTTTTACTCTCTTTGCAGCCGAAAGTCAAAAAGGCTTTACAACTCCCGGCGTGGCTGGTGCGTATGCAGCCAGCTCTTGAGGGCTTGCTCCACCCGCTCGACCGCTCGACCCAGCGCTTTCCAGGTCTGGAGCACTTCGGCTTCGTTACGACGAGAAGCGTGTTCGGCCAGCCGCTGAGCCAGCTCCCGCGCACTGCGCGCACAGAGGGTTCCCAACACCGCTTCGAGGTTGAGCGCCGCATGCCGCAGTCCTCCCCCATCTCGCTCCGCCATAAACTGCCGCAGATGCCCCATACGTTCGGTGCGCTGCGCCATAAACATCTCGGCGATCTCTGCAATCAGGGCCGGATCATGATCAAAATAGAGCAGCAAAGAGTCGGCATCCAGCACCGTGGAGTCGATGATATGATCCACCGGATCACTCGGCGAGCTGGGCGCATTGGGGGCGGTGACGCTGCGAAGTACGGCGAGCAGCCTTCCGGTCTCCACCGGCTTGGGCATGAAGCTGTCCATGCCCACATGGAGGCAACGCTCTTCCATTTCCTCCCAAGCGTGTGCGGTCATGGCGATGATGGGCAGGCGTCCTCCTCGGATGCGCTCTTCGGCGCGGAGGGTCTCCGCCACTTGAATGCCGTCCATACCAGGGAGGAGGATGTCCAGCAGCATCACGTCAAACTGGTGGGTGCGTGCCAGATCAATGGCCTCCACCCCGGTGCGCGCGCAGCGTACCTGATGCCCGTACTTCTCCAAAATACGCTGCACCAGGCGCTGATTGACGGCGTTGTCTTCGACCAGCAGCACCCGGAGCGGGGTCTCCCGAGGCAGGCTGACATCCCACAAGGTCTCGGTGCTGTCGGCGGTCAGCCCTGCTTCTGGCACATAATCCAGCTTGATGCGGCACTGAACCCGATAATGCTGATCGGCGGTGTGCTCGAGGGTCGCTTCTCCGCTCATCATACGGGCGATGAGCCCGGCGTTGGCCAACATGACATGTTGATCGCTGTAACCCGTCTGCGTGGGAGGGAGGGTCAGACGCAGACAGGCGTTGAGCGCTTGGGCGTGAGAGGAGGGCAGCTCCGTGTGGGGCGCATCGATGGTCAGGTTTAGAATGAGTCGGTTATGCTGCTTCAGGTGGGCTTCCAGATGCAGATGCAGCTCGTCTTGGCTCCCGTACTCCAGCGGCACTTCGAGCAGGTGCAGCAGGAGCTGGCGCAAGAGCTCTGGATCTCCCACCAGCACCCGTGGCAGGGTCTGCGAACGAGAACACCGCAGGGTGGTATGCTGAAGCTGTGCATGTTCTGAGAACTCACGACGGATATGACCCATCAAGCCATCTATTTCGATCTGACGGGAGAACAGATTCACGGTTCCCGCTTTAAGCCGTGCATGATCGATCATCCCCGTGAGGGCGCGCATCAAGTTGAGGCTGGCTTCTCGAATGCCCTGAAGGTATTCCCGCTGCTCCGGCAAGAGCTCCGTCTCTAAGGTAAGGGCGCTCAAGCCCAAGATACTATCCAGAGGGGTACGCAGACGCTGAGCCAGGGTCGAGAGAAAGTCCTCTGCGGGGGTGTGTGGAGGTGAGGCGGGTGAGCTGAGGGGCTCTTCCGAGGCCGTGCGCTCGCTCCGATGCTGAAACTCATTCAAAACAGCCGTCATGTCTGTCCCATGCCCAAGAGGCTTCCTCATTCTAACACGCATGGGGTTTGGAAAGAATGGATGTAACGTGACAAAATGCCTGGAAAGTATGCGCACTTTCACATAACTAGAGCAGCGTCCCTTCAGAGAGTTGAATCTCCGGCGTTAAGGCAACGCCAAGTGCTCGTCGAAGTCCTTCTGGCAAGTTGCTCTTGAGTGAGCCTCGAAAAAGCGCCCCACCTCGAGCAAAGTGTGCGGTCGCCTGCTGGAGCTCGCGGAGCTGTCGATAGTACTCGGTATCCTCGCCCAGCTTAAAGCGCGCAAAAATATTCTCGGCCTCACGCTGAGACTCTTCGGGCATAATGCCCTGGGCCAAGGAGATATGCCCCAGCTCACAGCACGCATACAGCAGCACCTGCGGCGAGGAAGCTTCGGTTAAGAGGGTCAAGCTGGAGCGCACCAGGGTCTCGGCTTGAAGCAGGTTGTTGTGAACCAGCCGCTGCACGGTGGCCAACACGGTGAGGGTCATGCCCTGGCTGAGCCGATCTCCCATCTTCCGATGCAGCTCCAGGGCCCGCTGAAGGCTGTGTTCAGCCGCACGCAGCTCTCCCATCTCCAGGTGAAAGATGCCCAGATTGACCAGCGCGGTGGCTTCGATGCGCACTTCGCCGTTCTCGCGGGCCACTTCCAGGGTCTGCTGATAAAAAAGCCGGGCTTCTTCGAGCTTGTTTTCGCCGTGGCTGAGGGCGGCGAGGTTGCCCAGGATACTGCCCAGCTCCGAGCGGGTCTCGGACTCTTCGACGTGGTGCAGGGCGAGCTGAAACAGGCGGCGCGCTTCTTCACGGTTGCCACGATCCATCGTGATCAAGGCCAAGCTGTTGTAAGCGGTCACCAGATAAGGCGGTGAAGCCCCTCGTGCCAGCTCAATGGCCTGGTGGTTGAGCACCTCGGCTTCGTCCAGCCGTCCATGTTGCCAAGCGGTTCCGGCAATGCTCACCAGACACTGTCCCACCAGCAGGGGATTATTCAGCTTCTGCGCGTCCTCGAGGGCTCGCCGATACTGTTCTTCTGCTTCTGTGCGACGGGAGAGCCGACTCAGATACCCTCCCAGCCGGATGCGAATCCGCACATCTTCGGCGGTCACGTCGGAAGCCAGGCGGAAATAGGCGTGCAGGTTGCGCACCGCAGAGTCAAGGGCAAAGCGAGCGGCGGCATCGTCGGCGGCGGCTTTATAACAACGACGGGCCCGCTCCGGCTGACCTCCACGCTCCCAGTGCATGCCCAGGACG
Source organism: Myxococcota bacterium (assembly GCA_046075485.1). Lineage (GTDB taxonomy): Bacteria > Myxococcota_A > UBA796 > JAJRTE01 > JBJTQF01 > JBJTQF01. The sequence continues at coordinate 15,892 of JBJTQF010000241.1, forward strand.
TCTGCTCCACGGGTGGAGGCTTCGGGGTAGCGCCGCTCGAGCTGCTCCGCCACCCGCGCATGAAGCTGCTGACGCTGGGTGGCGTCGAGGCGACCGTAGGTGACTTCGCGCAGCTTGTCGTGGCAGAACCGATAGCGGTGATCGCGCAGCTCCTCCAAGACGTGGGCGCGGCGCAGCTCCTGAAGGGCGGCGTAGAAAGTGGCTTCGTCGATGGGCAACAAGGAGCGTAGGAGCGAGGCCGAAAACACCCGTCCTGCCACCGACGCTGCTTGTAGAACCGGAATCGACAGCGCCGGCAGGATCGCCAGTCGCCCTTCCATCAGCGAGCGCAGAGAGCCCGGCAGGGGGAGCTGCTCGTAACGAGGTACTCCCCGCTTGTCGGTGGCACCTTTGACTTCCCAACGTCCCACCTGATTGCGTCCCAGGAGCTGCCGCTCGAGCATGGCATGCAGGTATTCTTGCACAAAAAAGGGATTGCCGTTGCTCTGTCGCATCAGATAGCTGGCAAATTGAGGGGGCAGATCCGGATTGCCCAACATATCGCCGATCAGCTCGGACAGCTCCGGTTCTTCCAGCCGTCCCAGCGTCACCAGAGGGGCTTTTTTAGAGTCGATGAGCACCCGCAGACGGGGCGGACACTCCTCCGAGCGCCAGGTGCCGACCAGCAGGACCGGGGATCGCAGCAGGCTCTTCCGTTTTAGCAGGAAATCCAGGAAGTCCAGGATCAGCGGATCGGCCCATTGAAGATCGTCGAGCACCACCATGACCGGATTTTCTTCTGCCAGCCGCTGGAGACTCTCCAGCAGGGCATTACACAACCGCAGCCGGGTGGCATCGGGTGATAACTCGGAGGGCGCGGCGTATTGCTCTGCACCGGGCACGGTCTTCAGGCTCAGCTCGTAGAGGGCCAGCAACCCTACGTGATCACCCAGCAGACGTTGGGTCTCTTCGGGGCCTCGCTCTCGGCAGCGGTCGGCCATGCGGATCAAGAGGGGACGCAGACCCTCCAGCGGCCCTCCACCGGTGTTGAGACAGCGACCGGTGATCACTTCGACGTCCTCTTTGGCGGCCAAGCGGCCTGCTTCGGTCACCAACCGACTCTTGCCGATCCCAGACTCACCACCCACAAAGACCACTTCCCCATGCAGAGACTGGAGCTGCTCAATATGCTTCTGGAGCTGCTGGAGCGGGCGCTCGCGGCCCACAAAATGCGCCCGATACAGGTAGGCACGCGGGGAGGGCTGACGTCCGCTCGAGTGCTGAGCGCCCAGGGCTTCTAAGGCCAGTGCCACGTCGGAGGCATACCCCAACCGGTTGGTGGGGCGCTTGGCCAGCAGGCGACAGACCAGCTCATCAAGGGCAGGTGGAATGCCCACCACCAGCTCCGACGGGGGCGTACACTCTCGAAAGAGATGGTTGTAGGTCACCGTAAACGGCGTTGGATGATAAAAAGGTGCCACGCCCGTGAGCAGCTCATACAACACGCAGCCTAGGGCATACAGATCCGCGCGTGCGTCGAGGGTCTCTTCAGAGATCTGCTCCGGGGCCATGTAGTTGGCGGAGCCCGCTTGTTGAGCGTCGAGCATCACGGCGTCGCGGTTGTTCTCGCCTCGAAAGAGGGTGATCAGCCCGAAGTCTAAGATGATGGGGGGGCGATTGGGTGGCACCAGAATGTTTTCGGGCTTGAGATCACGATGCACGATGCCTTCGCCGTGCAGATAGGCCAGCGCGTCGCAGAGGTGGCGTACCACGGTCAGATAATACGTGAGCTTCTCGGGGGTGAGTGGGGCGGTGCGCTTGGGTTGAGGCCGATATCGTTCCTGCTTGAGTGGAGGAGGGCCAAAGGAGGTGCGGCTGAGGGTGGTCCGATTGAGGGTCATACTCCCGTCGAGCAAGAAGGCAGCGGCAGCACGAGGCCCTGAGACCCGCTGCGTTAAGGCCGACTCGTGGGTCATGGCCAGCTCCTCCTCGAGGGCTCGTCGCAGGGTCTGTCCTTGCAGCAGCTCCATGGCGTACCACGGAAGGCCCGCTTCAATACCACTGTCCACCACCTGCACCACGCCCGGATGACGCACGCGGCGCAGCACATAGATCTCTCGACGAATGCTCTCGAGCAGAGAGTCTTGGGCGAGTGTGACAGTCTTAAGGGCTACATCCTGGCCAGACTGTTGGTGTCTCGCATGATAGACCACGCCCATGCCACCTTGACCCAGCACTTCAAGCAGTTGATATGCACCAATGGACGTACGGGTTGGGATCATGAACACTCAGAAGGACAGAGCGACCGCATTCCAGACAGCCAAAAAATTTCGAGCCTGCAACCGGTAGTATGCCGCATTTGTCAGATCTTGACCAGTGGTCTCTAAGCGAGATTATTGAAGAAGTGATCCGACACGCGATTTCAGGAGGGGAAAACAGTCGGAAGGGAAAGCCACCTCTTAAGGGGGATTGACACTCTGATAAGGCCAGCTTCGGTCGCCCCGCATCACGTAGAGTTTGCCCGCATCCGCCAGCAAGCCACTGTCAGCGTTGAGGGCTCCGATGATGAGCTCCGGTACGGCATCCCCGTCCAGATCGCCTCCGGCCACTGCGAATCCCAGCCCATCTCCCGGAAGCTGGGCGATCAAGAGCAGCGGAGCCGCTCCAAAGGAGATGGTCTCAGGCCAGCTTGTATTTCCCGGGATCAGCGCCGCAAAATTCCCCCGCCATGACCCCAGCAGGAGGTCATCGATGCCGTCTCCGTTGAGATCAGAAATCCCCACTCCGGCTTGACCCACCCCTTCGCCCGGGTATGAGCCCGTGATGCGCGAGAGTGCCATGCTCTGGATGTTGTGTTCCACCTTTTGTCCCGGCTTAAAGGTGCTGCTGCCCGCCACCAGATAATAGAGTCCCTGACCTTGGGTGGTGCCATTTCCCCAGGCTCCTACGACAAAGTCGTTAAAACCATCGGCGTTGAGATCACGACCCGGTGCCACATGGGAGCCGAGCTCCAGCCCCTCCTGAGTACTCACAAAGATATGCTCACACACCGAAAGGCTCTGCGCACTGCCCGTAAGACCGGCGCGTCCCGGCAACAGATACACCGCGCCCCCTCGTCCACCCCGCGCACTCAACGGGGCCCCCACCAACAAGTCCGCGTAGCCGTCTTCACCCAGATCCGCCGAGATGGCCACCGAAAACCCCGCTCGGTCGTGCGCGGCTTCTCCCTTGAGGACCAATCCGGCTTCACTCAATGGTGCTTCTTGCTCCCAGCCCGTGCTCTTGCCCAAGATCAGAGTCACCTGCCCCGAGTCGGTGCCGGTCGGCGCTGCAAAGGGGGAACCAATTGCCAAGTCATCCAGCCCATCTCCGTTGAGATCCGCGCCACCCGCCACGGTGTCGATGGCTCCGATGGCTTCTCCGGCTACGCCAAAAAAGGAAGGCTGATCGGAGAGCCTCATGCCCGGATACCAGCCGCTGGAGCGTCCAAAGACCACGTAGACCCGCCCGGCGTCTGGACCTCCCAGATCGTTAAACGGGGCTCCCACCAGAAGCTCATCCAGCCCGTCACCGTTCAGGTCTCCACCCGCCGCGAGGGTATGGCCCGCCAAGTCCTCCCGCCCTTCACCTCCCAGGGTCACTTCGAGCTCGGCAAAGCTCTGACTCTCAAAGCCGCTGGGCGCTCCAAAGAGGATGCCCACGGAACCTCCGTCGGGTTGACGCTCGTCTCGATAGGGTGCCGAAAATGCCAGGTCGCCAAATCCATCCCCATTGAGATCGCCTGCCACCACGACGGCAAATCCCAGCCGGTCGCTGGCGGCACTTCCTGAGAGGATGGCCGCCGCATCCTGCACGTATAGATAGGGATCGGGAGAAGGGGTGGGGGTGGCCGTGGGCTCCGCGCCTGGACTCTGGCCAAACTCTCCGGGGGTGGGTGTGGGTGTTCCAAAGCCGTCATCGTCGCCGGTCGTTCCGCAGGCGCTCAGCAGCAGCGCCGAGAGCGTAAGCCCCACACGCCAGCTTCGAGGGGTTTGATCGAGCATGGAGGTGCTCCTTGGCTCAGGGATCAGGCGGGCCGTGATGCTCCTGGCCTTTCACTTCCACCCAGATGGGAGAGCTCCAAGCCATCTCCGCGTCACTCTGCACCACCCGCACAAAGTAGAAGTGCTCGCCCGGGCTGGGCTCGTCGCTGAAGACTTCATCGACCCGCTTGCCACTCACCGGCAAGGTGCGGATGTCTTCGCCATCTCTCACCAGGGTGACTTCTTTAAGGGAGGTGGTGCCCTCCACGCGCACGGAGAGCATGGGGGCTCGGTCGGTGGTCAGCTCGGTGCCCATCGGAGATCCATTGATGGTAAACCATAGGGCCACCGGTGCGCCCGAGGTGGCCACGGTCATCCGGTTCATCATGGCGGCGTGCAGGCTGGTCCGGTTAAATGTCGGGGAAATAATGCCCGTTAAGCCCGTTCTCCACACGTCTTCTCGCCGACTCACCCCGTAGTGCCACGGAAAACCATGCCCGTCGGAGCCGCCCAAGAAGCCAAACTTCAGCCCACGCAACAGACCATCGCGGATGAACATGCCCGCTTTTTGATCGCGGGGCATCACCGGAGCAATACCCGGACGCTCGAAAGCTCCGTGAACGCTCACCATCTCCACGGCACGCTGAACGGCAGGATCGGCGTTCTCCCAGTCGGTGCCGGTCCAGGCAATATGATGCGGGGCTGCGAGGGCACCCGTCTCCTCCAGCAGGTCAAAGAGGGTGCGACTGTCGGGCGCTTCGGCGGCCACATTAAACAGCGGTGGATCGTCTCCGGGGAAATAGACGTTCCGATGACCCGCGCCGCGTGGATAGGATGCGGCGGTCCACTCATACGCTTGAAAGGTCACAAAACGATTGGGTACGTTAAAAAACTCGGCCCACAGCTTCAGAAAAGCCCACTCGGAGGGCAGGATGCGGTTGCCATTCTCCAGATCGTGATCGGTGACGGCCACAAAATGATAACGGTATCGATCCCGCGAGCGGGTATAGACCTCGTCGGGATCGCCCGCACCGTCGGAGATCCAGGTGTGGGTATGCACATCACCGAAATAAAATCCGGTGGGCAGACGGGTGGGCATCGGGGCACCCGTGCCCTGCGTGACCCCTTCGTAACGGGTAGAAGGTAAGGCTCGCCGAGGAGGTCCAACCCCATCTTCAAGCACCGTGCCTGTCACGGTGGCGGGTAAGCTGGCTCCTTCCGGCGTAAGCGGTGTTGGAGCGTCTTTGGAGGGCAGCAGGGGCTCAATCGCCCCTTTCCACAGCCCCTGAAGCCCTGGGGTGGCACTGTCCAGCGGAGGTGTCTCCGAATGACGCGCTTCAGCGGTGGTCGGAGGTGTCCCCACAAAAGCAGGAGCTTGTCCCAAAGCGGTCAGCTCCAGCGGTGACGCCGGGCTCTTGGGCAAGGTGACCAACTGATGGCTGTTGAGATGCAGCCGCCGTGCCACCACATGCAGGCCGTCTTTGGCCAATACCGCGCGCATCTCGCGGCCTCGCCCCCCCCAGCCTTTCTCCGAGAGATCTTGCACCGTCTTCCAGCTACCGTTCTCATACCCCATAAAGAGCCAACCCTGGCCTCGACGCAGCAGCAACCATAATCTGTTCTGTTCATCGGCAATCAGGGTTGGAAACTCCAGCACGTCCAGCCGGTCGGGTGCGGTGAGAATGGTGGGCGGCTCTCCTCCAGATAACATGGAGAGCTGGTTGTTTTTAAGCGCTCGAATGCGGATGGTCCTGCCCACACGCTGGACACCTCGTGCGTCCACGTTGGTGCTCCACGCGATCAGATGACGACCGGTGCTGTCGAGGGTGACCGATGCGCCGACGTGTGCGCCAGGGCCGGCGCTGATCTGGAAGGCTGGCTCGAGGCGTGGTGCTTGACCGGCAGGGCGCACGCGACGACCGACGATGTGGTAATCCGGCGCTTCGTAAGCGTCCCAGACCACCAGCAGGCCCCCTTCTATGGTGGGCGCGAGGGCAGGGCGTAGGTTCAGCTCACTGGCGCCGCTGACCTCGAGGGGGAGCTGCAAACGTCCTTCCGCGTCGATGCGGCGCACCATGATGCGAAAGCGGCGACCAATTCGAGACTCCCAGGCCACCCAGGGAATTCCGGCACCGTCGAGAGCCACCACCGGGCGGAGAGCATCTTCTTCGGGCAAGCTCGCCTGCCAGACTTCTCCGGGCACCCCTTTGACGAGCTCGCGCACCATGACCTGCCAGGGAAAAACCCCGCTGGTGCCGCCGTCGATGCGTAAGCACCAGACGACGTACAATCTATCCTGCCCAGCAAGAATTCGGGGATAACCCTGGATGCCTCGAGCAAGGCCCACGTCCATGCTGGCTTGGGCTTCGACGCCCTTAAAAGCGCGCACGTAGATGCGTTCTTGGCCGTCTTTGACCCCGACCCAAGTGACCCAGGCGGTGCCGGAGGCATCGGCGGTGATGTCTGGATATTCGTGCAGCTCGCCGGTGGCAATGCGGGCGGGTGGAGACCAGCGTGCCACGGTGCTCTCGGAGGCAGCCCCTGCCCACCACAACCCCAGGCAGAGGCTCACACTCAGGGCGATCTTCCTCCAGCGGGAAGCTGCTCTGGCGGGTGAGGGCCGCGCCTGCTGTTGTTTCATTGGATGTACCCCAAAGACTTCAGATCACGCATGACTTCTTCGCTGGGCTGCTGAGGTGGTAAGTCTTCGTCCAGTCCGCCCGTGGTTAAGTATCGCTCCAGCATGCGCTCAAGCGAGAGTGCCTTTGCGCGGGAGGTGGGATAAATATCCTGCCGTTCAAATGGATCTTTTTGCACGTTGTAGAGCTCTCGTCTCTCGGCGCCCACGCTGACAGACGGATAAACCCGGAGATCGGAGTAGTAGTTCAAAAATTCGGACTCATCGAGGGGGGAATGGTACACCAGCTTATGCTCGTAGTCGCGCATGGTCACCCGATGGATGCCGTACATGTGTACCTCCGTCACCACCATCCGGGTGGGGGGCGGCACCGCTTCCCCTTCGACTTGCACCAAGGAGGTGCCTTGTAAGCCGCTGGGCGGTTTCATATCGGTGAGCTTCAGAATGGTGGGCAGCACATCCACATGGCTGGTGAGGCCGTTGTAGAGGCTCCCTTTGTTCTTCAGCCGAGGGCTGTGTACGATGAGCGGGGTCCGGATCACTTCGTCCCAGGTATGAAAGGCGTGCTCAAACACCTTGTGTTCGCCGAAGGCTTCACCGTGATCCCCCACGACGATGGTGGAGAGCCGCTGCTCCAGTCCAAGCCCCTTCAGCTCGTCGTAGAAGAGCTTGAGCTGATCGTCCATATAGCGGATCTCACCGTCATAGAGCCCCTTCATGTCCGAGATCTGGCGGGCCGAAGGGCCATGTCCGTTATACTCACGCAAGGGCGAGACGATCTCTGGGCGGGTACACTCCGGGCAGAAGGTGTTGTGATAGGTGGGCGGTGGGGTATACGGATCATGGGGATCAAACAGAAAGAGGGTGTAGAAGAAGGGCTCATTCATGTCCTCTTCGATCCACTTTTTTGCTAAGGCCAGAAGCTGAGCGGCACTCGGCGGCTTACCTCCGAAGTGGCTGGAGGGATCGGCAAACCGATCAAAACCTCGGTCGAGCCCATAACGACGGCCCCCGAAGTTGTTGCCCAACACTGCACCGGTCTTATAACCGGCGTCTCGAAGCACTTGCGCCAGGGTCTTGATGTTGCTGGGCATCCGTGCGGTGATCGGCAGCACGGTGTGACGGCGTGGATAGAGCCCCGTGAACAGGCTGGCCACGCTGGGCTTGGTCCAGCTCGAGTTTGAAAAATGATTGGCGAAGAGCACCCCTTCTTTGGCCATCTGCTCCATAAACGGGGTGGTAGGCTTGCTGTACCCATACGCCGACATATGATCGGGACGAATGGTATCCACCAAGATCAACAAGACGCTGTGTTTGTCAATCTTGGGACCGAGCTTGAGCTCTCGGCTGAGCTCCCCCTTGAGGTTGGGAAAGTAGGGGGTGCCCCATGCGGAGGCGGGAAGTAATAGACAGAGCAGCAACAGCGCCCACCCCGTCCGCACGAGGTGAAGCCTCGACCATGTTTGGCGACCCAAGCCGTCTCGATTCCGCGTCTGTTGATTCGATGCTGACAGCATAATTCCTGCTCCGCTGAAGTCTGTGACCAGTAAGATGGTGGCAGTATGCCGGGAGCAGCGCGAATTGTCCAGTCTCTTCGCCTGGAAAGGGATGAGCGTCGTGAGCTATCCTGCCAAAATTGCTTAGAAACCCCACCGTTCGAGGTGCTCTCGTACCAAGCGGTTGAAGTGCCCTGGCTGCTCCCAGTGCGGATAATGGCCTGCACCTTCGAAGAACTCCACCGAGACCTTTGGCATCACCCTCGAGGCGTAGAGGGCATGGCGCGGAGAGAGCACCCGGTCGGCGGTTCCCCAACACAGCAAGGTGGGCTGGCGAAGCTGAGGCAGCTCGTCGGTCACCACATCCAGCAGGCCCGAAAAATCGGACCCGTGGCGCAGCACGCCCAAGTAGGTATCACGACAGTTGTGACGTTCCGAGAAGCGGGCGAGGGCATCCAAAAACTGCGGGGTACACAGCTCGGTATTGCCAAACTGAACCTTCCAGCGTGCGCGAAAGACGGGCCCAAAATGGCTCAGGGCCAGCTCTCCCAGACCGGGCAGCAGTCCCACCCGAAAGGGGAGGGCGATGTCTTTTTGAATGCCCGCAGCGGTTGCCAACACCAAGTGCGTGAAATGTTTGGGCTGATCGAGCGCCATTCTTAAGGCCATCCCGCCTCCCAGCGAGTTGCCCACCAGAATACATTGCTCGACCCCTTCGGCTTCCAAGAGCGCCAGCAGATCGGCGATCAGGCCCTGATAGGTGCGTCGCTCCGGGGCACTCGAGCGTCCAAATCCGGGCAGGTCGGGGATCAGACATCGAAAGTGCTCGAAGGGAGCCAAGCTGGGCAGCCAGTTTTCGGCCCATCCGCCGATCCCGTGGATGAACAAGGCCACCGGACCTGTCGCTGTGCCTGCTTCGTAATAAAAGAGGCGACGGTCTAAGCTCAGGGAAAGACGTCGCGCCCGCATGCGCGGGAGCTGCTCGGGTGTCCCCGGTGGAAAGGGTCCGAGAAGCTCCCCTTGATCCGGTACGGCTGGCAACTGAAACGGATATGCTTGTGCGGATGTCGCGAACATACGTGCTCCTGAGAAATGATGATCTGCAAGAGTGGCTTTCTTTGAGGATGAACGACTGGCTGGCTCATCCAGGAGCCCTCCCCCCCTCCATTTCCGTCGGTACTGTATTGGTGCAATTAAGATAGAAAACGCGGCCTGCCTCAAAATCAGCTCTCCAATACCGCTGTGTGTCAGAGGCGGTTGTTTCGCCCTGTCGAGACAGGCGGCCATTTCCTGCTTGACTCACACGAGCCTCTGTGTCATCCACCCTTCACCCAGCACCGTGTTCATTTTGACTTCCCTCTTTTCCTGTGAGGCGTCCGCATGGCCACCCGCATCAAGATCCTGCCCGAAGAGCTGATCAACAAAATCGCCGCCGGTGAGGTGGTCGAACGTCCCGCGTCTGTGGTCAAGGAGCTGGTGGAAAACGCCATCGACGCCGGTGCCACCGAGGTACAGGTCGAAATCCGGGGGGGAGGGCGCTCGCTCATCCAGGTGGTGGACAACGGCTGTGGCATGTCCCGAGACGACGCTCTGCTGGCCCTCGAGCGCCATGCCACCTCGAAGATCGCCTCAACCGAGGATCTCTTTTCGATCCACACCCTGGGATTTCGAGGGGAGGCGCTGGCGGCCATCGCCGGGGTCAGTAAGTTTGAGCTGATCACCCGCCAAACCACTCAGGAGCTGGGGCACCGTGTCTTCGCTCAAGGGGGAGTGGTACGCCAAGTCGATGCGGTGGGCGCTCCGCCGGGCACCACCATGATGGTAAAAGAGCTCTTCTTTAATACCCCCGCACGCCTGAAGTTCCTCAAGAGTGCTGCGGTGGAGACCTCCCATATCATCGACATCATGACCCGCCTGGCGCTCTCCCACGAGGAGGTAGGGTTTACGCTCCTGCGTGGCCCCGAGTGTCTGGTGAAGGCTTCAGCGGGCTCAAAAGGGCTCACCCGCTTGACCGAGCTGCTGGGCGCTGAGCTCACGCGCCATCTGTATGCCTTTCGAGGAGAGCGTCCTGGGCTTCAGGTGGAGGGATTTCTCAGCGGCCCGGAGATCGCTCAAAGCTCTTGGTCGGGGCTCTATGCTTTTGTGAACCGTCGTTTCTTGCGCGACCGGTTGGTGAGCCGGGCGGTGATGGAGGCTTTTAAGGGCTCCTTGCCCAAAGGACGTTATCCCGCAGCCGTGGTCTTTCTCACGGTGCCGCCCGAGGAGGTCGATGTCAACGTGCATCCTGGCAAGATCGAGGTGCGCTTTGCTCGCCCGCGTTTGGTCGGAGACCTGATCATGGAGGCCATGCAAGCCACCCTGCTGAGGGCTCCCTGGAAGAGACCGGCGGCAGGTCTGGGCGTGCCGGTGCTCAAGAGTGCTTCCTTGTTTGGAGATGGTTTGCCTCGTCTCACCCGCGACACCCCTGCTCAGGAGGGCGCAGCGGCTGAGCTTCTGGAAGCCCATCTGGACCGGCTCCACGGCGACCGTCAAGAGCATCTGCCCATGCGCTCGCCGGACGACCTGTCTGGGGAGCCTCCCTTTGATCCCTCAGAGGAAGAGGCGCGCATCGAGAGCTTGCTGAGTGTTCCGCCTCCGCCGGAGATCTTGGCCCGTCAGCAGCGGCTGGCGTCGAAGGTGGGTGTGGTTCCCTCAGAGCCGCTGGCCCATAAACCGTGGGTGCGGGAGCCCTCGTCCCCTGTTCTGCCGGAAGTTTCGTCCTCCGAACCTGCCACGGCGGAGACTGCTCCGGATCTTCCCGCCCCCTCTGTTTCCCCGGAGGAGCCGGAGTCGGACTGGGTGCCCTTGGCGGCTCAGTTCGGTCTTGTGGCCCCTTCTCCGGGCCGGACTGCGGCGGAGGCTGCTCGTAAAGCCGCTCCCGTGCCTGCGGCGGAGTCAAATGTGCCACCGCCTCCGCGTGCGATGGTGTATATGAACCGTCCAGAGATCTTGCCAGGATTTGAGCAGCGGAACTTCTCGCGGATGCGCATCATCGGTCAATATGCGAACTGTTTTATCCTCTGCCAAGATGGTGATGAGCTGGTGATCATCGATCAACATGCCGCGCACGAGCGGGTGACGTTTCAGCAGCTCCGTGCGGCTTACGATGGCTTGGGAGCGCAGAGCCAGCTCCTACTGGCGCCGAAGGTGGTAGACCTGCCCCGTCGAGAAGCGGAAATCTTGGGCGAACATCTCGAGACCCTCGAGCGTCTGGGCATGGAGGTTCGACCGCTGGGGGGGCGTACCTTTGCCATTCAATCGCTGCCGGTCTCCATCGCCGAGGAGGATCCGGCCAGTGTGCTGCTCGACCTGGCCCACGACTTGGGGGGAGACATCGCACGCAAGCCGTTGCAGGATCGCATCTATCTGATGCTGGCGACGATGGCTTGTCACGGCTCCATCCGAGCCAATCGCCGGATGACGCAGCCAGAAATGGAGGCGCTGCTCAAGCTCTTGGATGGCACGGACTTTAGTTATGCCTGCCCTCACGGACGCCCGCTGATTGCTCGTTCGACGCGGCGAGAGGTGGAGCGCCTGTTTAAGCGCACCTAGACGTGTTCTGCTCAACCCTCTACGCACGCCTACACGCATCCCCATGCGCGCACGCACGAGGCAAAAATCAGATCGGCTGTGGGCTCGCCATGCCCGGCTCAAGGGAGGAGCCAAACGAAGGCAGGAGCGAAGGCAGGAGCGAAGGCAGGCGCAAGAAGTCGGGGTGATCTCCGGCATGTTTAAAGTCGTGCTGCCAGAGCAGCTCGGAGCCCTTCACCAAAAAGAGCCCTGGCATTTGAAGCGGATCGCCGACCGGACGGCCCAGCCCGTGGCCTTTAGATGCGGCTCGAATGCCACAGGCCAACACTTCCAGCCCGAACATCTGCTTCCACGAGCCTCGGTTGAGCCCAAAGGCGTGATAAAACACCCGCTCCGCATCGGCCACCGCCCGCGCTTGAGGCCAGTAATGCGAGAAAAACGCCTCCCCTTCGTCGGGCGCTCCCATATAAAAGAAGAGCAGCTCGGGCGCGTCGGCCCGGCCCTCCACCATCTCCTTGAGGTCTTGTACCATCTCTCGGCAGAAGGTGCAGCCAAAGTGCCGAAGAAAGACCAGCAGGGTCGGGCGCTCACCCAGCACCTCTCCGAAGGTGGCCCCCGAGAGGTTATAACCCGTCACCGCTTGCGTAAGAGTCGAGGATGGAATTTTGCGCATATGAGCTCCTTCTGAGAATCATGACATCGGACTGTTTTTCAGCCCCACTTTGTCTTTAAAGATGAGCCAGCCTGCCGAGGGTTGCGTCTAACGTGCGGAAATAGCTGTCATATGAGCTGCTTTACACGTCTGACATTTTGAGGGGGGCGCGGTGAAACCCGCTTGAGAACTCGGAACAGGAGGTGCCGTCGTAGGATCGATGGGGGCACTGTCGATACGCGGTCGATACGCGGTCGATACGCGGTCTTTACGGTTGTTGTGCGCTGTTGATGAAACGCGCTGCACTCGACAACTAACTCTGGCGTCAGCGGGCAAGTCAATGGCGTATGAATTTACGTCCAAACATCAGAGATTAAAGGGATGAAGCGTTGGCAATAATTCACCCAAGAAAAATTGCCTTTTGGGAATAAAACTCAAATGAGTGCATGACAAGCGAACACACGCTCATTAAACTATTGTTTGGAGCGACCGTGCGGTGTAAGAGCTGGTCCTTGACGTTCTACAAGGAACCTACCCCTATCGCTTTTCTTGCCCGCACTGGTCCGCCCAGCTTGCCACCGTCAGCTCCACGGACGTATCCGCCGCTTGCTCCACCCGATTGTTGAGCTCCTTGCAGTTTGCGTCTTTTTCGACACTGCTCCAGCTTCCCCGAGTAAACTTAAACTCAAACTGCTGACCTCGAGGCAGCACCAGTCCGATCTGCCAGGAGCCATCTGATTGACGGGTGAGGGGCACTACCCCTGGATTCCAGCTCCCCAGCTCCTCCAAGCTCCCGGTGAGGTAGACGGTGTCTTTGCTGGGTGTGCTGCTGGGCACCTGCACATGCAGGCGGATGCTGACTTCATTGGAGACCACCGGCTGAACCCGAAGGGACGCGGTGCTCATCAGCCCGCCGTGGCTGGCGCTGAGGGTCACTTCTCCTGCTTTGAGCCCGGTGATCCAGCCGTCGCCGTCGATGGAGACCAGCCCTGCCGGAGACGAGCCAAACTGCACCTGCGAACCCGGTAAGGTCAGCCGCAGCCCGTTTTGATACACCACCTCGGTGCTCGAGGGCAGGACCGTGAAGCCCTCCACTCCCACTTCGGTGCCATAGGGTTGCAGCTTCAGCTCTGCCGGTGCCGAGGCCGACGAAGTGGCATAAAAGAAGGTCAGCAGATCGGCTATGCGATCCGACCACGCCGCTTCATTGTGTCCGGCCCCATAGACCTCCAGATAGGCCAGGGATTCCCCATAGGTGAGCCCTTGTGCCAGGAAGCTCTTGACCAGTGCGCGGGTGTCTTCGGGCATGGAGGTCAGCCCATTTCCGTCCTCATCGGAGCCTTCCCCGGTGCCTACATCCACCCAAAAACGCACCGGAGGCGCGCTCTTCTCTGCTTGAAGCGCCTTGAGCAGCTCCTGATCGTCCCACCACAGGCTCGGCGAGACCACCCCCGCTTGAGCAAAGACCTCGGGAAAGGTGGTGCCCATGTAGAGGCTGAGCAGCCCTCCCAGCGACGAACCGGCCACGCTGGTAAATTCCGCCTCACACTGCGTTCGGAAGTGGCTGTCCACGAAGGTCTTCACCTCATTGATCACAAAGCGGGCGTAGACATCTCCCTTGCCGCCTCGGCCATCGGCGTCTTTGCTGGGGGTATATTCGTCCATCCGCGCGGAGGTATTATCGATGCCCACCACGATTACCTCTTCCACCAGCTTGGATGAAATCAGCGCATCGAGGTTTTCATCGACTTCCCACTCGACCCCAAAAGCGGCGGTGGAGGCGCTGAACAGATTTTGCCCATCATGCATGTAGAGCACGGGGTAACTCCGCGAGGGGCTGCTGTCGTAGCTGGGGGGCAGATAAATCCGTAGGGTGCGCTGATTGCCCAACTGTTTAGAGGGAAACCCTTGCACCAGCACCATCCGCCCTTGTTGAGACATGCTCGAGGCCGGATTTGGCGCATCCCGCACGCACAGGCGTAAAGGCACCGGCGTCGGCGAAGGGGTCAGCGTTGGGCTGGGCGTTAAGCCGTTTGAAGAAGTCGCACAGGCCACAAGCTGGCCCACAAGCACACACAAAAGCAGCCGAAATCCAGAGTGAAGCGCCGATATCATCGGATTGATCCTTCATAAGCAGGGCGGTCGGTGCCGTCCCCCGGTGCGCCCTCAGAAAGAAGGGGTGCGCCCAGCGGGTGCGTCGGTTACTATGCGTCACGAGGTTGAGGCATTCAAGCGCCTTCCACCGGTGGAAGGGCGGAGTTTCTCGCGTGTGCAGAAGGTAAACTGTTGTGACGAGCACTGCAAGTCAATCGAGCCGTCCGCGAGTGATCGCCCTGTGTGGCAGTACCGCCAGTGGTAAAACCGCGCTGGGAGTTCGTCTCGCCCAGTGCTTGGACACCGAGATCATCAGTGTGGACAGCATGTCGGTGTACCGGGGCATGGACATCGGCACCGCAAAACCGACGGTGCAGGAGCAAGAGGGGGTTGTGCATCACCTGCTCGACGTGGTAGCGCCCGATGAGCCCTTTACAGCGGCAGATTTTGTGCGCTTGAGCCGACCGATCATCGAGCGTCTGCACGCGGCGGGCAAGCCGATCCTGCTGGTGGGTGGCACGGGGCTTTACCTCCGCACCCTGGTGCATGGCATGTTTGAAGGTCCGGCAGCGGATCTCGAGCTGCGCGCCCGCTACAGCACCGAACAAGCAGCGGCCACCTTACGAGGGGAGCCGAGCTGGATGTTGGAGCAGCTCCGCCTTCACGACCCTGTGCTGGCCGCACGACTGCATCCCAACGATCATGTGCGCATCCTACGAGGGCTGGAGGTTTTTGCTCAGAGTGGCAAGCCGCTCTCCTTGTGGCAGGCCGAGCACGCCTTTCAGAATCAAAGTTATGAGGTGCTCAAGCTCGCCCTGTTGCACGAACGGGAGGTCTTGCATGGGCGAATCGACCTGCGGGCCTTGCGGATGCTCTCCGGGGGGCTGCTGGAAGAAACCGCTGCACTCTTAGCCCGTTATGGTGCGGAGGTGAAGCCGATGAAGGGCTTGGGTTACCTGCACGCCACCGCTCAGCTCGAAGGTCGCTGGACCCCTGCCGAGACCCTCGAGCGGCTCCAGCTCGATACCCGTCATTTTGCGCGTCGTCAGCTCACCTGGTTTAAGAGCGAGCGGGGGGTGGAGTGGCTGCCCCCGGACTTTGAGACCCTCCGCGCACGGGTGCATAAATTCCTTGAATCTTGAAGAGCCTTCAGGTAACAACCCAGAGGGAGCGGATCCACATTCTTTACGGCTGGCAGACGGTCGTGTGGTTGTCGTCTCCATCCCGGAGTTATCCTTCCATCCACACCAGAGGAGACACGCAACGCATGGTGGCCCTGGAGAAACCGATTGCAGAGCTTGAGCAGCGTATCCGCGATCTCAAGCGCCTTGCGGAACACGAGCCCAGCCTGGATGTCACCGCACAGCTCCACGAGCTGGAGCGGCAGGTGTATCTGCTGCGGGTGGAAGCCTACTCGGACATTGACCCGTGGCAGCGCACGCAGATCTCGCGACATCCGCAGCGACCTTATACCCTCGACTACGTGCAGCGGATGTTCACCGACTGGACGGAGCTGCATGGCGACCGTCTTTATATGGACGATCCGCCCATCGTGGGGGGCTTGGCGCGCTTTGACGGCGAGCCGGTGGTGGTGATTGGTCAGCAGAAAGGCCGCAACACCAAAGAAAACCTCCTGCGCAATTTTGGTATGCCTCGGCCCGAGGGATACCGAAAAGCCTTACGCCTGATGGACTTAGCCGAACGGTTCCGCCGTCCGATCTTTACGTTTATTGATACCCCCGGTGCTTATCCGGGCATCGACGCCGAAGCCCGAGGTCAAGCCGAAGCCATCGCCAAAAACGTCTTGGTGATGTCCAAGCTCAAAGTGCCGATCATCGTCACCGTCATTGGCGAAGGAGGCTCCGGAGGGGCGCTCGCCATTGGAGTCGGCAACCGCGTGATCATGCTGGAGAACTCCATCTATTCGGTGATTTCGCCTGAGTCCTGTGCCGCCATCTTGTGGCACGATGGCGCGAAGGGCCCGCTGGCCGCCAAAGCCCTTAAATACAGTGCCAAAGACTGTAAAGGGCTCGGCGTCGCCGATGAGATCATCAAAGAGCCCCCCGGTGGAGCCCATCACGAGGTCGAAGCCGTCACCGCTGCCCTCAAAAAAGCCCTCAAAAAGCACCTCACCGCCTTGCAGAAGCTCAGCCCCGAAGGACTGGTCGAAGATCGTTATCGGCGCTTCCGCAAGCTGGGCCGCTTCTACGAGGGACATCCGCGTAAAAAAGCAGAAGAAGACGAGACCGAAGCAGAGGGAGATGAGACGTGAGCCAAGTCAGCACCCCCGACGATACCCGCACCCTTCGCCCGCTTCAGCCCCTCCGAGGGGAGCTGTGGATGCCCGGCGACAAATCCATCTCCCATCGAGCGGTGATCTTCAGCAGCTTGGCACGCGGTCGCGCCCGCATCACCGGTTTGTCTGGAGGCGAAGACGTCGAGCGAACCTTAACCGCCTTCCAGCAGATGGGCGTCAAAGCCTGGCGCGAAGGAGCCTCCTTGATCATCGAGGGGGTGGGACTGAGGGGACTCAAAGAGCCCGGTGACATTGTGTACTGTGGCAACTCGGGGACCACCACCCGGCTGCTGATGGGGATCCTGGCGGGCCAGCCCTTCTTTTCTGCTATGACCGGAGATGACAGCCTCCGACGTAGGCCGATGGCGCGTGTGGCGGGGCTCCTACGAGGAATGGGTGCCACCATCTTGGGACGAGAAAAGGGCGACCGCTTGCCCCTCGCCGTCGTAGGCGGCACCTTAAAGGGGGGAGCCTTTAAGCTCCCCGTCGCCTCCGCGCAGATCAAGAGTGCCTTGATGTTGGCCGGTCTGTACGGCAGTGAAGACGTTCAGATTGAAGAGCCTGCCCTCTCGCGAGACCATTCCGAGCGTGCTTTTGCGTTTTACGGCTTGCCCATCCAGGTGGAGGGTCTCAAAGTGACCACTGGGCCGGGCAGTGACTACGAAGCCCGAGACGTGAGCGTGCCAGGAGATATCTCGGCGGCGGCTTTTTTTCTGGTGGCTGCCAGCATCATCCCGGGGTCCGAGCTGGTGCTGCGAGACATCGGCATCAATCCTTCCCGTGCCGGTATTTTGGACGCATTATGGGCGATGGGTGCCGACATCACCCTCGAGCGAGCGCGTTCAGACGGGCCGGAGCCGGTGGCCGATCTGCGGGTGCGTGCGGCATCCTTGCGGGGGACTGTGCTGGAAGGAGCGTTAATTCCGCGTTTGATCGATGAAATCCCGGTGCTGAGTGTGGCCGCTTTGTATGCCACCGGTGAGACCCTGGTGAGGGACGCCCACGAGCTGCGTGTCAAAGAGAGCGACCGTATCGCCTGCATGGCCACCAACCTCCGCAGTGCCGGGTTTGACTTGGAAGAGCGAGCCGACGGCATGTTGATCCCGGGAGGTCAGCGAGGACACGGGGGCGCCCGCTATGAAAGCTACGGCGATCACCGCATTGCCATGTCGATGGCCATCCTGACGGGCACCTTGAGCAGCGCTTGTCAGCTTGACGGCGTGGCCTGCATCGATACATCATTCCCCGGCTTTTTTACCAGCTTAGAACACACCCAGCGCGTGTGAAGCGCCTCAACCGGGCTGGAGAAGTGTCCCGAGCGTGCTCTTCAGTGACCGTGCGCCCGTATCAGCGGAGCGATAGCCCCTAAGCCCCTAAGCCCCTAAGCCCAGGAACTCCTGGACGGAGATCATGACCATGCCCTCGATGTTTACGCGACAAGCGCCAATTGTGGCCATTGATGGTCCAGCCGGAGCCGGAAAGAGCACGGTGAGTAAGCTGTTGGCCGCGCGGCTTTACTATCGATATCTGGATACCGGTGCCATCTATCGCAGCGTGACCCTCTTGGCCCAGCGTCTGGGCATCGACTGGGGAGACGAAGAGGGGTTATGCCAACTGGTGGACGATCTACCCATCAATTTTGTCTGGATCGAGGGTGAAAACCGGGTCTTTTTGGCGGGCGTGGATGAGACCGAAGCCATCCGTCAGGAGCACATTGGTTTGGGCAGCTCTCAGGTTTCGAGCCATCCGGGGGTGAGAGAGGGGCTTTTAGGGCTTCAGCGGCGGCTGGGCCAGCTTGGAGGGGTGGTGGTGGATGGCCGGGACATTGGGACCGTGGTCTTTCCCGATGCGGAGCTGAAGTTTTTTCTGGTGGCCGATCCGCATGAGCGGGCCCTGCGTCGATTTCGGGAGCTGGAGGCCAAAGGCACCCCTGCGGCACTAGAGGAGGTCGAAGCGACCCTTGCCGCGCGGGACAAACAAGACAGCGAACGACCGGTGGCCCCGCTGAAGCAGGCCGAAGACGCCGAGCGGGTGGACACCACGGGCATGAGTGTGGAGCAGGTGCTGGCCTTACTGGTGAGCCGTGTGGAGGCATGGCGCGTGCAGGATGTGGGCGAATGAGCGCGTCTCAGCCATGAGAGGGCGAGAGCGTGGCGCGGGAGGTGCGAAGCGGAGGGCCATTATCCTGCTGAAGTGGAAAATCAGAGATATTCAATCGGATCTGGGAACTCGAACCTTGACCCCCTGTCCGCCTGTCGGTCTCTCCAGAAAAAATCGTTGACAAATCCCTGCTTATCTCATATAAAGCACACTCTCGCGTGTGAAGTATCAAAAACCTCTTGCCCTGGTTTCATCTGGCAGGCATACGGCGGCGGTCGTCGATGTCGAGCGGGATGGAGGGCCAGGCAGTGCCTTCTTCGGAAGCGTCAAGGAAAAATCCTGCATGGCAACGGAACTGACCTCTAGCAAGTCCAAAAATCCTTTTTACTCCAACGACTTTAACCTGGATGACATCTCCGAAGATGCCTTCCACGATCTTTTCTCCCAGGCACTGGAAGCCGAGGAGATCAAAGAGGGTGCGGTGGTTGGCGGGACCATCATTGGTCTCGAGAACGACTATGTGATCGTTGACATCGGCTATAAGTCCGAAGGCCGGATCCCCAAGTACGAGTTCCGGGACGCGAGCGGCGCCATTGCCGTGACCCCCGGCGACCACATCGAAGTGTATCTTGAGGCCATCGAGGATGAGGACGGCATGTTGGTCCTCTCCAAAGAGAAGGCCGACCTGATGAAAGCCTGGGAAGACATCTCCAAGGCATGTGAAAACGACGAGATGGTCGAAGGTGTCATCACCGCGCGCGTTAAGGGTGGTCTGTCGGTGGACATCGGCGTCAAGGCGTTCCTGCCGGGCTCCCAAGTGGATCTGCGTCCGGTCAAGAATCTCGACAAGCTCATTGGTACCCGCGCCAAGTTTAAGATCATCAAGTTCAACAAGAAGCGTGGTAACATTGTGCTGTCTCGTCGTGTGCTCTTGGAGAAAGAGCGCGAGGAGCGCCGCAAGGATACGCTCAAGAAGATCGAAGTGGGCAAGATCATGCGCGGCGTGGTCAAGAACATCACCGATTATGGTGCGTTCATCGACCTGGGTGGCATCGACGGCCTGCTCCACATCACCGATATGTCCTATGGCCGTATCAACCATCCGGGTGAGCTGTTTAATCAGGGCGACGAAGTGGATGTGATGATCCTCAAGTTCGACCCGAACACCCAGCGCGTCAGCTTGGGTTACAAGCAGATCAAGCCGGATCCGTGGATGGATGCCGACCTCAAGTACCCCGCCAATACCCGCATTCATGGCCGCGTGGTCAGCTTGACCGATTACGGCGCATTTGTGGAGATCGAAGAGGGCATCGAAGGTCTGGTTCACATCAGCGAGATGAGCTGGAACAAGCGCATCAAGCATCCGTCTAAGCTCGTGTCGGTCAACGACGAAGTGGATGCCGTGGTGCTCGACATCGACGTGCAGGCCAAGCGCGTCAGCCTGGGCATGAAGCAGCTCGAAGCCAATCCGTGGGACGTGATCGAGATCAAGTATCCGGTCAGCTCCGTGATTGAAGGCCGCGTGCGCAACATCACCGACTTCGGTATCTTCGTGGGTGTGGAAGAGGGCATCGACGGCCTCGTTCACATCTCCGATATCTCCTGGGGTCAGCGTGTGAAGCACCCGACCGACCGCTTCAAGAAGGGCCAGACCGTCCAAGCCAAAGTGCTCAACATCGACAAGGTCAGCGAGCGCTTCTCCTTGGGCATCAAGCAGCTCACCGCCGACCCTTGGTCCAACATCCAGTCCCGTTATCAGCTTGGTAACGTGGTCGCCGGAACGGTGGTCCATGTCGCCGACTTCGGCCTCTTTGTGGAGATCGAAGAGGGCGTTGAAGGTTTGATCCACAACAGCGAGCTGAAGAACCCCCGCAGCGGTGAAGCCGGCCCCAACTACAAGGAGCAGGACAAAATCGTGGCGCGGATTCTCAGCATCGATGCACACGAGCGGCGTATCAGCCTCTCGGAGCGTGAAGCTGACCGCGTGGAAGCCGAAGAAGTCCGGGGTGGTGGTGCTGGTGGTGTCTCCAGCAGCCAAGCAACCCTGGGTGACATCATGAGCCGCGAGCTTCTCTCTCGCAGCAGCAATGATCGCTCGGACGGCTGATGGGTTGGGGCTCAGATGTTCTAAGCCCCCCCTCTGCTTGGACGAGAGGTCTTTCTCATCGGCGACGTGCCCTTGAGCGGGTACGTATAGCGATGCGGATGCTGGTGTTTCCCTGAGTTTAGACCGGCATCCGCCTCCTCAGACCGTTCGCTTCGATGGAAGGAGCCAGAAGTGACAAAGAGCGATCTTGTTGAAAAAATTGCGGAAAAGAACCGCAACATCTCCAAGAAGGATATTGAGATCATCGTCAATACCATCTTCGAGAGCATGCGTAATTCTTTGATCCGTGGTGAGCGTATCGAAATCCGGGGCTTCGGCAGCTTCACCGTGAAGAGCCGAAATGCGCGCGAAGGCCGCAACCCCAAGACGGGTGAAGTCGTTCACATCACTCAGAAGCGTGTCCCCTACTTTAAAGTCGGAAAAGAGCTACGCGAGCGCGTCAACATGGACGACGACTTTGAAGACGACGACGATGATGATGACGATGACGAATAAGACCACCGCTGGGCGTCCCTCATAACGTCCATGACGGCAGGTTCTCCAAGAGGCAGGCGGCTTCGCAGCATGTGGGGCCCCCTGCTTTTTTTTTAGCCTTCGAGGATTCCATGAGCGCCTCCCTGCTCTCCAGTGGGCGATATTTGGCAGTCTTGGCCCTCCTCGCGTGGGAACAGGAGCAGCTCCCGGCGGAGCTGGCCCTCGAGCGTGTGTGTGCGAACGTTTCCCCTCGCGACCGTGCCCTCACCCACGAGCTGTTGATGGGCGTGCTGCGCTGGCGTTCTCGCCTGGACGCCCTGTTGACCCGGCTCCTGAGTAAGCCCCTTCAAGCCTTATCCTTGCCGGTGTTGACCGTGTTACGGCTGGGTATCTATCAGCTTCGTGCCACCCGTATGCCCCCTCATGCCGTGGTCCAGACCACCGTGGAGCTGTGTCGGCTGGTAAAAAATCCCTGGGCCACCGGTTTGGTCAACGGCGTGCTTCGTCAGTATCAGCGGAATCAAGCCTCACTGGAGGCCGAGCCTCGAGGAGACAGTCCCGAAGCCCTCGCCGAGCGGCATGCACATCCGGCGTGGCTGGTGAGACAGCTTCAACGGCTGGTTCCGGCAGAAGCAGGTGGGTTGGAAGCATTGCTTCAGGCCAACAACCAAGTGCCGCCCTTGACCTTGAGAGCGAATGCCAGCCGCATCACCCGTGCGGAGCTGCTCGAGCGATTTCAGGCCGAAGGGGTTCAAGCGGAGGCCACCGTCTATGCCTCGGGTGGACTGACCGTGCTGGAAGGAGGCAATCCGAGCCAGCTTCCGGGATTTCAGGCTGGACTTTTTGCGGTGCAGGATGAAGCCAGCCAGCTTGTCGCCGAGCTCCTGCCCGTGACACCCGGCATGCACGTCTTAGATGCCTGTGCTGCGCCGGGCGGCAAAACCGGAGCCCTCGCTTCCGCTGTGGGCAGAGAAGGGCGCGTTGTCGCCACCGACAGCTCCGCCGCTCGGCTAAAACAAGTAGAAGAGATGGTTCAGCGACTCCAGCCGGGACCGGTCGAAGTGAAATCCCACGACTGGACCCAGCCTCCGCCCTCCCACTGGCGAGAGGCGTTTGATGCGGTGCTGCTCGACGCCCCCTGTTCGGGATTTGGCGTGCTGAGGCGAGTGCCCGAGATAAAATGGCGGCGTGGCTTGGCAGATCTGCCCCGCTTCAGCACGCGCCAGCGTCAGCTTTTGACGCATGTGGGAGCAACTTTGAAGCGGGGCGGCTTCTTGGTGTACAGTGTCTGCACCCCTCTCCAGAACGAAGCCGAAGACGTGGTGGCGGAATTCCTGTGCGAGCATGCAGAGTACCAGCGACTTCCCCTACAGAGCACACGCTGGGCCCATCAGATTCCCTCACTCATCACCGAAGCGGGTGAGCTCCGCACTTGGCCTCACCGAGACCGGGCCGATGCCTTTTTTGCGGCCTTGCTGACCCGCGTGTGAGTTCCGATCCATCTTTTGTCGAAGGAGGAGCGCCGTGGAAGATCTCTCCCCCATGCTCCGGCAGTATTTTGAGAACAAAGAACGGTATCCCGACGCCCTGCTTTTTTTCCGCATGGGCGACTTTTACGAGCTGTTTTTTGACGATGCCCACACCGTCTCGAGGGCCATCGGCATCACCTTAACCCATCGTGGCAAGCTCAACGACGAGCCCATTCCGATGGCCGGTGTGCCACACCACGCTGCTCAGGGGCATATCGGCAAGCTCATCGAGAAGGGCTATAAAGTTGCCATCTGCGATCAAGTTGAAGATGCACGTCTTGCCAAAGGGCTGGTCAAACGTGAAGTCACCCAAGTGGTCACCCCCGGTTTGGTCTTCGACAACGCCACCCTCGACTCCAAGACCAACAACTTCTTGCTGGCCCTCACCCGCAGACGCCATACCTGGGGCATCGCCTACCTCGACGTCTCCACCGGCGATTTTTACACCGCCGAGCCCCACGAGCTCACCAGCATGCAGAACGAGCTGGCCCGGGTGGAACCGCGAGAGCTGCTCATCCCCAAAGCCCTCCAGAACGATGCCGAAGTGCAAGCCCTGATCCAAGACGTGGGCTGCCTGGAGAACTTTCTCGACGACGACGTCTTCGAGCTGGAACAAGCCCGCGCCCTCCTGCTCGAGAGCTTTGATATCAAGAGCTTGGACGGTTTTGGCTTGGCCGACTTCACCGCCGGAATTTCTGCCGCCGGTGCCGTGTTGCACTATCTTCAGACCACCCGTCCGGGAGGTGGCATTCCCCTCGACCGCCTGATTCCCTATCAGCCCCAAGATTATCTGGTGCTCGACGAAGCCACCAAACGCAACCTCGAGCTCTTTCGGACCTTGCAGGAAGGCAAAAAAACCGGGAGCCTGCTGCATCTGCTCGACGAGACCACCACCGCGATGGGAGGGCGTACCCTCCGCCGTTGGCTGAGTTTTCCCCTGATTGATGCCGCCGCCATCAACCAGCGTCTCGACGAAGTCGAAGCCCTGAACGGTCACGAGAGCCTGCGCAAGACCCTGCGGGATGCCCTCGGGCAAGTAGCCGATCTGGAGCGTCTGAACTCCAAAGTGCTGTCGCGGAGTGCCAATGCCCGCGATCTGACCTCCCTTCGTTTGTCACTGGAGCAGCTTCCGACCTTGTCACAGGCGCTGGTAGAAGCCAGACGTGAGGCAGGCTGGACGTCATTGGCCCGTTTTGTGGACCTCGATTCTTGTCAAGAAGCAGTGCAGGCCATTGCCGATGCCATCGCCGACGATCCCCCCACCACCCTCAAAGAAGGGGGCCTGATCCGTCCCGGCTATCGAGCAGACCTCGACGAGCTGGTGATGCTCTGTCGCGAAGGCAAGGGTTATATCGCACGCCTGGAGACCGAAGAGCGCGCCCGGACAGGGATTTCCTCCCTCAAGATCCGGTATACCGCCAATATGGGCTATTATATTGAAGTGACACGCTCCAATATTCAGAACGTGCCTGCCCATTACACCCGCAAGCAGACCCTGACCAACGCCGAGCGTTATATCACCCCCGAGCTCAAAGAGTACGAGAGTAAGGTGTTGGGGGCCGAAGAGCGCCGGGTGGAGCTGGAATACGAGCTCTTCGCCGACGTGCGCGAGCGTGTGGCCCTGCTCCATCAGCGGATCAAAGCGGTGGCGATCCTGCTGGCGGAGCTGGACGCCCTCTGTTCCCTGGCGGAAGTGGCACAACGATACCATTACGTGCGCCCGCAAGTGGATGCCCGCGACGTGCTGGAGATCGAAGATGGCCGTCATCCCGTGGTGGAGCGTGCCACCGGACGCGAGAAGTTTGTCACCAACGACATCCGCCTGGACACCCAGGAGCGGCAGTTGCTCATCTTGACCGGTCCCAACATGGCTGGAAAATCTACCATCATGCGGCAAGTGGCCCTGATCAACCTGATGGCCCAGCTCGGGAGTTTTGTGCCTGCCCGCCGCTGCCGTGTGGGGGTGGTGGATCGCATCTTCACCCGCGTGGGAGCCTCAGACAATCTTGCCAAAGGACAATCCACCTTCATGGTGGAGATGACCGAAACCGCCAACATCCTGCATTTTGCCACCGCCCGCAGCTTGGTCATTCTCGACGAGATCGGACGGGGCACCTCCACCTTCGATGGGATCTCCATCGCCTGGGCCGTTGCCGAGAGCCTCCACGACCGCATCGGCTGCAAGACCCTCTTTGCCACCCATTATCACGAGCTGGTCGATCTGGCCCTCACCCGCCCGCGTGTGAAAAATTACAGCATCTCGGTGACGGAATGGGGTGATAAAATCATCTTCGTGAGAAAGCTCAAAGAAGGTGCGGGCAATCGCAGTTATGGCATTCAAGTGGCTCGTTTGGCCGGTCTGCCCAAAGACGTGGTCGCACGCGCCCGCGAGATTTTGGGAAACTTGGAGCGCGGAGAGCTCAACGAGCTGGGAGAGCCACGGCTGGCGCGTAAAAAAGGCAGCACACAACGCAGTGGCGGGCAACTCTCGTTGTTTTCGGCCCCGCCCAATCGGGTACAAGAAGAGCTGCTCAAGCTGGACGTCAACCAGCTCACCCCCCTGGAAGCTCTCTCGCGGCTGGCGTCGCTTCAGGCGTTGGCTCGGGAAGGAAGTTAGGTCGGGGGGCATCGAGCACAGAGAGGAGCACATGGGCATGAAGCGCTGGCAAATGATGGGCCTGCTGTGCTTAATCTGCGGCATTCTGACCACGCCGCGCGGCATTTTTGCCACGTCTGAAGGCGAAAAAAAAGCCGACAGCGTGTCTCAACCAAAGGGAAACGGCAGAGTCCCCGGCGGGGAAGGCAAGGTTGAGAGTGCCTCGGCGATGCTCACTTCTATCAAGTTCTGGACCAATCCAGATTATACCCGCATCATTTTTCAACTTTCTTCCGAAGGGGTCGGATTGAGTGCCTCTCCGCTGGAGCAGCGGGACGAGCAGGGACCATATCTTCGTTTGAATTTGGGTCCGACCCGTCTGGATCCGGTGCTGAAACAGAGTCTGAAGGTGGAAGCAGCCCGTCTGACCTGGAATGCTCCGGGTGGACTGGTGCGACAGCTCAGCTTTCAAGACAGCGAGAGCCATGAGCTGGTGCTGCGTTTGGACACCCAGCCGCTTCAAAACTTTCGTGTGACCCGGATGCAGGAGCCACCTCGGTTGGTCTTGGATCTTTTTGGACGGGTGGAGCTGCCCGCCGACGACGATCCCTTAAGAGCGGTGGTGGGCACCCTTGCCAGTGGTGGCAGCTTGAGCTACGACGGCCCGCCAGCCCGGGTAGTGATCGATGCGGGTCACGGTGGACACGAACGAGGAGCGGTGGGGCCAACTGGCATCCAGGAAAAAGACATCACCCTTGCCATTGCCCTCAAGGTCAAAGAGCGTCTCTCCGGGTTGCCCAACCTGACCGTCATTCTCACCAGAGAAACAGATGTGGTGGTGCCATTGGCGGATCGATCCCGCATTGCCAACGAGCAGAACGCCGATCTCTTTGTCTCCATTCATTGTAACGCATCTCCCCGTGCAGATCGGTTTGGATTGGAGACCTACTATCTGGAGAATGCCACAGACGCAGCGGCTGAGAAGTTGGCCGCCCGTGAAAACATTGGCCACATGGAAGAAAACCCGATTGACTTCATAGTCAAGGATCTGGTGATCGGTGGAAATGTGGAATATTCCAAACGTTTGGCAAGAGCCGTACACGAGCGACTATGGCTATCCTATCAGCAGCACTATCCATCTCCCAGTCTCAAGAACTTGGGCATTAAGACCGCCCTCTTTTATGTGCTCTACGGTGCGCAGATGCCGAGCATTTTGCTGGAGCTGGCCTTCATCAGTCATCCGTTGGAAGAGCAACGACTCAAAGAGTCAGGATTTCAAGAGCAGGTTGCTGTCTCAATTCAAGCAGGTGTGCTACAATACTTGCGCGAAACAAAGGCACAGTCCGGCTCCAATCCAAGGAGCCCCTAATGGGAGGCAGCGCATGCAGAGGCAAATAGATGATCTCATTGACGAATTCCTCGATCATTTGAAGGCTGAAAAAGGACTCGCGAGCAATACCCTCGAAGCATACAGTCGTGATCTGAGAAAGTTCAGTCAACTGCTCTTGGCCCGTCAAGTAGAGCGTCCCACTCAGATCACCCAAACGGATGTGATTGAGTATATGGTCTCACTTCAAGAATCGGGACTCTCAACGCGATCCGTGGCCCGTCATCTGGTGAGTGTCCGCGTGCTCTTGCGTTTTATGATGAAAGAAGGCCACCTGGAGAATGACCCGTCCGCCAATGTTGAATCTCCGAAGCTGTGGCGGAAATTGCCCGATGTGATGTCCCATGATGAAGTAGACAAGCTCCTCGCACAGCCTGCTCAAGATACGGTCAAAGGGCTGCGCGATGCGGCGATGTTGGAGCTGCTCTATGCCACGGGCCTGCGCATCTCCGAGCTGGTGGGCCTGCGCATGGAGGAGTTTAACCTCGATCTGGGCTTTGTACGCACCCAGGGCAAAGGCAAAAAAGAGCGGCTGGTGCCCACCGGACGCATGGCACAGGCCATTATGCGTCGATACTTCGCAGATTCACGCCCTCAGCTCTTAAAAGGCAAGACCTCTGAGTATTGTTTTCTGTCGCGTGAAGGTGAGCCCATGACCCGGCAAGCCTTCTGGAAGACCATCAAAAAGTATGCAGAGCTGGCGGGCATTCGTAAGACCATCTCCCCTCATAAGCTGCGTCATTCATTTGCCACGCATCTGATTGAGCGGGGAGCCGATCTGCGTGCTGTGCAGGAGATGTTGGGCCACTCTGACATTGCCACCACACAGATCTACACCCATGTATTGGGGGAGCGCCTTCGAGAAGTGCATGACAAGTACCATCCCCGCAGCAAATGAGCCGCCCTTTTTGTCCCTTCGAGCCGTCGAAGTGGCTCACACCCTGACCCTGGCGGAGCTGATGGTGTGGCCCGTGCAGACCGTTGAAGCCGATGCCACCGTGATTCACGCGCGCCAGAGTCTGGAGCGATGGCAACTCAGTGCCCTGGTGGTGATGAAAAACGGGCAGCCGTTGGGCATCGTGACCCTGCGGCTCCTGAGCGCCTTACACGCGCACGGCTTGGATGGACTTCCGGTTTCCTCTGTTGTGCTTCCAGCGCCGATATGTGCGCCGGAACAGACCCTCGCCGATGCAAGTGCCCTCCTTCAGACCTCCTTCTCTCGCCTCCTGCTCATCGTGGCCGAAGAGCGGTTGTTGGGGGTGATCACCCGAACCCGACTGCTCCAAGCCATCGCCCTGGGTTTGCCTCCAAGCTGGTCGGTGTCGCTGGAGACACTCGATCCATCCCAACAGCAGCTACTTCAGTGCGCTCAGCACGTTGCGGCACTCCATCCCGTGCGGGTGTGTATGGTGGGGGGGATCGTGCGCGATCTGCTGCTCCAGCGCCCCTCGGATGACCTCGACCTGATGGTCGAAGGCACTGCCGAAGCCGTTGAAGCCTTCGTGAGTGGGCTTCAGCGCCAGCTCGGCGCATCCCGGCTGGATCATGGGCGGTTTGGCACAGCGGTGTTGGGGCTTCCCGACGGTCGCCATCTGGACATCGCCTTAGCCCGACGCGAATATTATGCTCAACCAGCGGTCTTACCTTCGGTGGAGCCGGGGAGTCTGACCCTCGACCTGCGGCGGCGAGACTTCACCATCAACAGCATGGCGGTGCGGCTGGAGGGTGTGCAGGCGGGCCAGCTTCTCGATCCCACGGGGGGGCTGGTGGACTTAAAGGCGGGAAGGGTGCGGGTTTTGCATCCCCTCTCCTTTATCGACGATCCGACGCGGATTTTTCGGGCCCTTCGTTTTGCCACCCGCTTAAACTTCGAGCTGGAGCCGGAGACCCACCGGCTGGCGAAGCAGGCCCTGACGCTGGGCATGGTGGAGCGGCTCTCACCGGAGCGGCTGGCCTACGAGGTGGAGCGCATGCTGATGGAGCCCACCGCCGCCGATTGTTTGCAGTCTCTCTCCGCGATGGGAGGGCTCGGGAGTCTGCGGCTGGAGCGGCTGGAGCCGATGAGTTTGGCCCTCTTACGATTGCCAGCGCATGCATGGCAAGCACTGGAGCGGCTCTTTCAGCGAGCGGAGCTGCCACTTCCCGAGCGGCTGACCCTACGGCTTTTAATGCTGGGGTTGGGGTTGGAGCAGGCAGCACAGGGGCCGTTCCTGGCGCGGCTGGCCATTCGGGGCGCACTGGCCGAGAAGATGCGCTGGGTATGGCAGTGCTTTCCGGTAACAATGGAAGTGCTTCAAGCGGCGCGGCGACCTTCTGAGCGGGTGGAGGTGCTGGAGCGTTTGCCGGTGGAGGGCTGGGCATTGCTCGCCTTGACCCTCTTGCCAACGGACGAGAACGACCCTCTTGCCAATGAAGCGCGTCCATTGTTTTCCTCCGACGTGTGGCCGGTACTGGTGCATTTTTTGACGCATGAGCGGCGGGTGAAGTCGCCTCTTAACGGACATCAGCTCCAGGCATTGGGCGTGAAGCCGGGCCCGCTGCTGAAGCGTTGGCTGCTGGCCTTACGTGTGCGAGTCCTCGATGAGGGCCTTGAGCTTGCGGAGGCAGAAGCATGGGTGCGAGCGGATCCGGCGTTGCCACCTTAAGCCGACATGCTGGTTTCCGACCGTGCTGGACAACATCGTGTACCATTTTATGAGCATCTTGGAGGAGCTTCGTTTTTATGGCGCTGGAGATCACCCCCTCTGCTACCCGGCCTTACCGGATCAACCTACCGACCTTTGAGGGGCCGCTCGATCTCCTCTTATACTTGATTCGCAAAAACGAGCTGGACATCTGGGATATTCCGATCTCGGCCATCACCGACGAGTACCTCTCTCATCTGGAGCTGATGCAGGAGCTGAACCTCGACATCGCTGGAGAGTTTTTGCTCATGGCCGCCACCTTGACCATGATCAAGAGCCGGATGTTGTTGCCACGAGATCCCAACGCGCCCGCAGAGGAGATCGAAGATCCCCGCACCGAGCTGGTGGAGCGCCTGCTCGAGTACCAGCGCTTTCGAGAAGCAGCGGGTCACCTCTCCAAATCCCAGGTGCTCAACCGGGATGTGTTTGAGCGCGGTCAGAATGCGGTCTCCTTGCCAGAAGGCGTCCCGGTGGTCTTGCCAGAAGCGAGCCTCTTCGAGATGTTGGCGGCTTTACAAGATGTGCTGGGGAGAGCCCAGGCGCGCGGTTATGTGCATCAAATATCTGCCGAGCGTTTTTCGGTGGTGGAGCGCATTCACTGGCTGCACGATCAGATCGCCGGTGCTAAGCGGGTGGGTTTTCGGATGCTCTTTCAGCAGCTTGAGACTCGCATGGAAGCGGTGCTTACATTTCTTGCCTTGCTGGAAATGCTCAAAGCCAACATCTTGACCCTTGAGCGTCTCAGCCCTCGGCCAGCCAGCGACGATGTCTTGGAGATCGCCAATGAGCTGGATTTTTACGTGGTGGAGCGTCATCCTGGGACTTCTTTGGTCATGGACTGGCGCGGAATTGACTGAAGCACGTTGAAGGCAACTGTTCTGACCTCGGCCTGCGCAAAAAGAGTGCAGTCTCTCAAAAAAGCGTCGATAGAATCCTGTGATGCAGGTCCAATCCGTCTCTAGGGGCAACCCTCTTTTCCCGAGGCTCAACATGGTGGCACCCGTCCCACGAGCGGTCTGTCGGTTTGACTGGCCCTCGGGTTTAACCCTCTCCGTCGCCTACGAGCGCACACGCGAGCGCCGATTTCCTTACACCGAGGAGTGGGTGAGGGGTGAGGCACGTGCCGCCTGGGAATACGAAATCAGCGCCGACGACGACGGCTTGAACGTTCAAGTGGTGGGTTTTGCGCGTCATATTCGACCGCCCACGGGCACGCCGAGCCGGATTCAAGCCGCCAGCAGTCCGATCTTCGACCTGGTGTATGACGCTGCCAGCTCCTTTTTGCTCAGCCCCGCCGGAAATGTGCTGAGTGTGACCGATGGCCATCGAATTCGGCGTGACGTCTTACGGTCCTTGGGGCCGCTGGACGCCGTACCGCCTGCGGTGGCCCAAGCGGTGCTGCTCCAGGTGAGTGACGAGGTGCTGCTGGGTCGATTCCAGGACTTTTGGGGAGCCCTCATCACCTTGTGGAGTGGGGGCGATTTTCCGATCAGGCAGGAAATTACCTTTGAGCGACCGGCCCCGGTGCCTGCCCTGGGTGGCATCACCGTGCCGATGTTGGGGCGTGTGCAGTGTTTGGGTGCCTCCCCGCCTGAGCTGGGCCAAGCCGAGCTCCGCCGTTTTGAGTTTTTTTCCCAGCCTTCGCCTGCGTCTGGAGCGGCGCTGATGGAAGTGCTGACCCGTCGCTCCGGCCACTTTGTAGGCTGTGAGAAGTACGAGCAGACCGTCTCGGGCCTGCTGGACACGGAGCCCTCCACCCTGATTCCTGCAAAGCTGGAGATGACCCGCAAGCTTGAGGTGCTCTATGCCGCTCCGGGGCGGGAGTTTATGGAGGAGACCGAGACACGGCGCTGGCGCTTCCGGCGAGTGGAGCGGCTGGACGACGCTTAAAAGGCTCATCTTGTCCACACCGGTGAGGAAAGATCAGGATCCAGTTGGGCAAGAAAAGTGGCAAATCCTCCGTGCTCAATGACCGACCCTCCGAAAGATTCAGCGAGTGCTTCGGGTGCTTAAACCGAAGGTCAGCAGGGCCAACAACCTGATGAGTGTCGGCAAAAGTCCCTGCCCGCCATATTTCGCTTGCCAATCCCTGCCAAGCGGTGCTAAGGAATACCCGCCATGCATGACCAGCCAGATCCAGAGACCGAAGGGGTACTGACACCAGTGACTCCGACCCTGCCTGCTGCGGTGGAACGCCCATCGCAGGACGCCATTTCTGTGGCTGCTCCGACTTCGGAGCTGGAGCCCTCCGAAGAAGGTGAGACCTCCCTCGAAAAAGAACAACTTCCGCCCTGGTCGGAGCTCTCCAATGCTCGACGTATGGCCGTGCTCGAAGCAATCCTGTTTGCTTCTGAGCAGCCGGTGAGTCTCAAGGAGCTTCGCCAGCTCCTGGGGGTGCGCAGTGCCGAGCTCATGCGTCATATCGAAGCCATTCGAGAGGACTTACGCCAGCATCACCGGGGGGTGACGTTGGAGGAAGTGGGGGGCGGTTATGTGTTTCGGACCCGCTCAGAGCTGGCCCCCTGGGTGAGGGCTTTTGTGCGCACCCGCCCACCTCGGCTGACTCGTGCGGCCCTGGAGTGTCTGGCGATTGTGGCCTACAAGCAGCCGTGTACACGCGCGGACATCGAGCAGGTGCGAGGGGTGGAGTCTGGCCATCTCCTGCGCGGTCTGCTCGAGAAGCGTCTGGTGCGTATTTTGGGCCGCAAAGAAGATGTGGGCCGTCCCATCATTTACGGAACCACCCGCGAGTTTTTGCAGATGTTTGGGCTGAAGGATCTGACCTCGCTCCCGACCCTGCGTGACCTTAATGCCTTGTCAGGCAAGACGCAAGGGCCGGAGCCCCAGGCGGGCCCTCCCGAGAGTGTTCTGGAGCCACTGGAGCCACCCCCTGCGCTTCCGCCCACAACCCCCGAGCCGCTTTAACCCATCCCACAGCCACTGTGGATAAGGAATGATGTCATGGAAGATCGTCTCTCTCGAGTGCTGGCATTTGCTGGCGCTGCTTCTCGCCGCGAGTCCGACCGTTTGATCCAAGAGGGTCATGTCACGGTCAACGGTGAAGTGATCACCGAGCCCTCCCACCGGGTGGATCCGGCGCGTGATTTTATCAAGGTGGATGGCAAGCGCCTCCAAACCGAAGCGACGCCGGTTTTTTTGGTGTTGAACAAGCCGCGTGGTGTCTTGACGACCTCCCGAGATCCGGAAGGGCGTGCCACCGTGGTGTCCTTGTTGCGCGGTTACAAAGGGCGGATTGTTCCGGTGGGACGCCTGGAACATGAGGACGAAGGCGCACTGCTCCTGACCAATGACAGCGGTGTGGCAGCGGCGCTCAACGCCCATGATGCGGGCCTGACTCAGCAGCTCCTGATCAAGGTGCGAGGTGTGCCCGACGAACGAACCATCGCCCGGATGCGGACGGGCGTGCCGCTCGAGAAGGGGCGGACCTTGCCGATGCAGGTGACGGTGGTGTCTTCGACCAGTCGCAATACCTGGCTGCGGGTGGACGTGCGCGAGGTGCGCTCTCAGCTTTTTGACCAGCTCCTAAACAAGCTGCGCCATCCGGTGATGAAGCTCAAGCGCCTGACCTTTGCGGGCATTGGCGTGAAGGGCTTGGCCCCTGGCACCTTTCGCCAGCTCACCGACGACGAGGTGGAGTCTCTGCGCAAGGTGGCCGAAAATCCGCCGGGTTTGCCCGATGCCCTGCGTTTGAGTGAGGCTCAGCTTGACGAAGAAGTGGCGCGGGTGAAAGAGGAGCTGCGAGGCCGGGTGCATCGACCGGAGCCCACCCCCGTGCCGACCCCTGCACGGCGAGGACGTGGAGAAGCGGCGGGCAACGAAGCGGGCTCCCCCCGAGATCGACGGCGTACCCGTCCCGGTGCGCCCGGAGAGCAAGGCCCTAAACGGCGTCCCTCAACCGCCCGTCATCTCCGGCCTGGCCAAGACGAAGGGGTGGGGCGTTTCTCCCGAGCGGGCATCGCGCGCTCCCGTGCGGGCCGTCCTGCAACTTCCGAAGGTGGCGAGGGCGAGCGCGAGAGTCGCTCAGAGCGTCCGCGTGTGGGACGTCGTCAGGGGGGTGAGCGCCGAGGTTTTGGGGGAGGCGCTGCTGAAGGAGAACGTTCGGGAGAGAGCCGAGGATTTGGCGGCGGTCGTACTGGCGGCGCCGGTGGAAGTCGAGGATTTGGCGGCGGTCGTACTGGCGGCGCTCGTACTGGCGGCGCTCGTACCAGTGGGGCCGGTGGAAGTCGAGGATTTGGCGGCGGTCGAACAGGAGGCGGTCGAACAGGAGGCGGTCGTACCGGAGGCGGTCGTACCGGAAGCGGTCGTACCGGAAGCGGTCGTACCGGAAGCGGTCGCAGCGGCGGCGGTCGCAGCGGCGGAGCG
>JBJTQF010000242.1:0-40886 GCA_046075485.1 Myxococcota bacterium
GCGGTGGCGGAACCAGCGGTGGCGGAACCAGCGGCGGCGGCACGAGCAACGGCGGTCACGATTCCGCCCAATTTGCAGGCACCACCGGCAAGCAGGAGGGGAAGTCCACTGCCACCGGAAAATCCCAGCTCATAGATGCCCGTGTGGGTGGACATGACGGCTTCGACCGGGCCGTTTTTGAGTTTGAAGGCAAGGGCGTTCCAGCCTATACCCTCGAGTACATTAAAAAACCGCTCACCCATTGTTCCTCAGGCGAAGAGGTGAAGGTTGGTGGGGGTGCGGTGTTGCGCGTGCGTTTCAGCTCGAGTGCCGCACATGCAGAGGATGGCAGCAGTCGCCTGAAGAGCCGCGACTTTAGCCCGGGCCTGAGCATCATCAAACAAGCGACCTTATTGTGTGACTTTGAGGGCTCTGTGGAGTGGGTTTTGGGGGTGGGTGCCGCTCATCCGTACCGCGTGATGGTGTACCAGGATCCAGCTCGGCTGGTGGTGGACATCAAACACCAGCCATGATTCACTGGGAGGATGCATGCCCTTTGATCCGGAGCAGCTCCGTACTCGGCTCGAGCCTTACGTCGAGCTGATGGTCAACGGATTTTTTTCCATTCTCGAGCGGTTGCCCACCCTTCGTTTTTGGATTGTGCCTCGACTGATGGAGAGCTTACGTTGGGTGGCCCGCCATGAGCCGGGGCTTCATCCTCGTGAGCGTGAGCTGATCATCGAAGAGCTGACCTTTGTGGAGCAGCGGCTGATGAGAGGAAGTCCGGCCACGGGCTCACCGCGTCTGGCGGACACCATGCGGGGAATGGGTCCGCTGGTGCGTTATCTGCGCCATACGGGAGCACGCCGAGAGTCCGAGATCACCCTGTATTTGCAAGGGCTTTCCGAGTGTAGCCGCTGGCATGAAGCGCAGGTGAAAGAGCTGCTGCACCTGCTCGAGAGCTGGCGCGTGCTGGAGATCGAGCTGCTGCCGGGCAGCGACTGGCCTGTGTATCGTTTGGCGAGCCTCTCGTTGCCGCAGCTTGAAGGGCTGGAGCGTTTTGGCTTGCCACGGGAGCCGGTGCGGATGCATGCGCCTCGCTCCGACGGTGCTCTTGCCACCAAACCTTTTGTGGGTGAGATCCGAGGGATGCTCAACCCCCTTCATTATCAAGCCTTTACCGAGTCGGTGCTGAAGTTTGCTCAGCATGAGTTCTCCAGGGTCTTGCAGGCGTCGAGGCCGGGTCACCAGGAAGAGATTCCACGGCACTGGGTGACGATCATGATCGGATTTCGGCCCATTCACCTGCACGGCGACGAGTCCCCGCAGTCTCACACACGCGGGCGAGTGCCCACCTGCCACTGAGTATTTCTCAGAACCAAGCTGCTACGACGTCCGCCTATCACGGAGCCCACCCGCCACGGCGCATCATCATCTCGGAGCCATCCTCCTGCGAGCGTGTGCGCACAGATCCGAGCCCGTGATGTTTGCACCGGCGTTAGAACAGTGCTAAATTCCTGCCATTGGAGCGGATGCCACGTCCCTCACAGTCCTCTCAGATGAACCCCCAACAGAAAGTGATGCTATGAGTCATGGAGAGAATTCCTCGGCCTCCCAGGTCAGTCATGTTCACACCGTGAGTGAAGAAGTCTGGCTCCGCGATGTGTACCAGGGAGACGACGCGCCTCAGCTTACCACCCGAGCGGTGCTCACCGGCTTCATCTTGGGAGGGGTGATGTCCCTCTCAAACCTGTATGTCTCCATGAAGACGGGGTGGAGCCTCGGCGTCTCCATCACCTCCTGTATTCTGGCATTTGCGCTCTTCAGCACGCTGGAGAAGGTCTTTCCGCGTCCCGGTGCCAAGTCCTTCAGCACCCTGGAGAACTATACGGCGCAGTCGGTGGCGGCTTCGGCAGCCGTGGCATCCTCTGCCGGGCTCTCCTCCGCGATTCCGGCGCTTTATATTGTGGAGGGTCAGTGGTTTTCGGGATTTCCGCTGGCGCTGTGGATCACCGCCATCTCCTTGTTGGGGGTAGTGATGGCCATTCCGATGAAGCGTCAGCTCATCAACATTGAGCAGCTCAAGTTTCCCTCCGGCATTGCCACCGCCGAGACCCTCAAGAGCCTGCATGCAGCGGGAGGGGAAGCCAGCGGCCAAGCGCGCTCCTTGTTGTATGCGGGTGGCCTGGGCATGATCATCAAGTGGTTTGGAGAAGCCACCTTTAGCTGGATGCCCTTTAATATTCCGGGTTTTATTCCGGTGCCCGGCACCATCCGAGGCGTTCCGCTCTCGCAGCTCACCATTGGTTTTGAAGGCAGCACCGTGATGGTCGCCGGAGGCGCGATCATGGGCATGCGGGTGGCGGTGTCGATGTTGTTGGGGTGTGTGCTCAACTTTATGATTGCAGCGCCCTATCTGATTGAGGCAGGGATTTTGCCTTCGACGGCGGGCTTTCGGGACATCACCTCTAAGTGGAGCGTGTGGCCGGGTGTGGCCATCATGGTGAGCTCATCGCTGCTGTCCTTTCTTTTTCAGTGGCGCACCGTGATTCGGGCTTTTTCTGGCATTACCCAGCTCTTCGGCAGTGCTCAGGTCGATGAGTCCGATCCCATCGCACGGGTCGAAGTGCCCAGCCAATGGTTCTTGCGCGGCTTTTTGCTGGCAGGGGCCGCCTGCGTGGGGGTGCAGTGGTTCTTTTTTGGGATTTCTCCCTGGATGGGGACTTTGGCCGTGCTGATGACCTTCGTGCTGTGCTTGGTGGCGGCACGCGCGACCGGTGAGACCGATATCACCCCCATCGGGGCGTTGGGGAAGATCACTCAGCTCATGTATGGCGTGCTCTCTCCGGGCAACTCGGTGGCCAACCTGATGACCGCCAATGTGACGGCGGGCTGCTCGAGCCACTCCGCCGATCTCTTGATGGACCTCAAGAGTGGATATCTGCTGGGGGCCAATCCTCGGCGTCAGTTTATTGCGCAGCTCATTGGGGTTTTTGCGGGCTCATTGTTTTGTGTGCCTGCCTACATGCTGATTGTGACCCCGGAAAATCTGGGTTCCGCCAGCATGCCCGCTCCGGCGGCGCAGACGTGGGCGGCGGTGGCAAAGGTGTTTAAGTCGGGCGTGGACTCGCTGCATCCCATTGCGCTCCAGGGCGCGTATATCGGGTTGGTATTGGGGGCAATCTTGGCCATCCTGGAGCGTTTTGTGCCAGCCTCTCGAAAGTATCTGCCGTCACCGACCGGCTTGGGCATCTCGTTTGTGGTCAACGGCTTTAACAGCATTGCCATGTTTATTGGAGCGCTCATTGCGTATGTGTTGGCAAAACGTGCTCCGAAAGTGGATGAGAAGTATACCATCCCGGTCAGCTCCGGTCTGATTGCGGGAGAATCGTTGATGGGGGTCTTTCTAGCGGCCCTTGCAGCAGCGGGCCTGATGCACTGAGCCTTGCCAGCGCCTGATTTTTGCGACGTGATGGGGTTTTTGCACCCCTCCAGCCAGCTTCCTCTGAATGTTCACCTCCTGCCATCCGCTGAGCAAATGGTGGCCGGTCAATCCAAATGAGAGATGTTATCTCGTGGACTTGACAGGCTTCTTCAATTGTTTCAAGCTCGTTTATAACCATCGGAAACTTACACCCTTGCTGGAGACATGCATGTCGCCGCTCGCACAGCTTGCGGAGTTGTTCATCAACAGATCCGCGCCACAACGAGAGGCAGGGCTTGGTCAACAGCGGAGTACGGCCATCCAGACTGTGATTTTGTGGCTGGTCCAGGCTCTGGTGTTGACGGCGTCCCTGGTGGGAGGACAAACGTTTGAGTACATGCTCCCGATCCTGATCTGGGCCAACTTGGTGCCGATCAGT
Source organism: Myxococcota bacterium (assembly GCA_046075485.1). Classification (GTDB taxonomy): domain Bacteria; phylum Myxococcota_A; class UBA796; order JAJRTE01; family JBJTQF01; genus JBJTQF01. The sequence goes on from JBJTQF010000242.1 coordinate 3,843, forward strand.
GCCCTCTTGCTGCTCAAGCGGACGGGGAGGGCGTGGCTGGCCACCAGTGTGGCAGGGGTTGGCTGCTTGCTCAGTACGACGGCGTTGGCCTTTGTGACGGGAGGTCTACGTTCTCCTTGGCTCCCGATCTTTGTGATCTTTCCTGCGCAGGCATTTGTCCTGGCCGGTGTGCGAGGGGGGCTGCTGATTGCGGTCTTAACCAGCATGATGATTGGTTTTTTGATCGGTGCGGAGAGCATCGGGATTCTGCCGGTCGTGGGGGATATGAGCCTGACCTCACCCTATCTGCACTTCTTGGGGATCCTCTATCCCTTGATCTTGTTGACCATCAATACCATGAACAATGAAGCACGACGCGCCAACGCGCTCCGAACGTTGGAGCGCTCCATCGAAGAAGCCCGCCAACAGGCGCGTGCGCTGGCAGAAAGTCGGACCCAAATGGCGGAGCTGGCCGAAAAAGCGGAGGCATCCAGCCACTCAAAGTCTCTCTTTCTGGCCATGATGAGCCATGAGCTCCGCACCCCCATGACCGGTGTGTTGGGCATGGTGGATCTGCTCGAGCTGACACCCCTCAACCCGGAGCAGCGGGAGCTTCTGGAAGGTGTGCGCAGCTCGGCGGGCAGCCTGCTCAACATCGTCAACGACGTGCTGGACTTCTCCAAGATTGAAGCCGATAAGCTCCAGCTCCAGCCTGCGCCCTTTGAGACCGAACGACTGGTGAAGGACATGGTCACACTCTTCTCGGGACCGGCCAAAATGCGAGGTCTGAGCCTCGAGAGTCACCTCGAAGGACGTGTCTCCCCTCGAGTGGAGGGCGATTCCTTGCGGCTGCGTCAGGTGCTGGGGAACCTGTTCAGCAACGCCCTCAAGTTTACCGAAAAAGGAGGCGTGGTGCTGCGTACCTGGACGGCACCCCAGGATGAGGGGTGGGAGCAGCTCTGGTTCAGCGTGCAAGATACCGGGACGGGCATGACGCCGGAGCAGCTCTCGGCGATCTTTGAGCCTTTTGTTCAGGCCAGCGGACAGGTGGAGCGTCGTTTTGGAGGCACCGGCTTAGGACTCACCATCTGCCGTAAGCTGGTCCAAGCGATGGGCGGTGAGATCATGGTGGAGTCTCGACCGCTGGGTGGCAGCATCTTCACCTTTTGGGTCCGGGTGCGCACGCTCGAAGAACCGGAGCTGAGCTTGGCGGAGCAGAGCATCTCCAAACGGGAGCCGGTGGCTCCGTGTCCGCCGGAAAAGCCTGTGTCACGCCGGATTTTGGTGGTCGAGGACAACGTCGTCAACCAGCGCCTGCTTCAGCGCATGTTAGAACGACAGGGCCATCATGTGAAGCTGGTGGAGAATGGCCATCAAGCGATCCTCACGGTCCAAGCGCAACCCTTCGATGTGGTGCTGATGGATGTCCAGATGCCTGTTCTCAACGGACTGGAGGCTACCCGTCAAATCCGCTTGTTGGGGGAGGCGATGGAGCACCTGCCGATCTATGCACTCAGCGCCGATGCACGAGAGCCCGAGAAACAGTTGGCTCGAGAAGCGGGTATGAACGGCTACCTGACCAAACCCTTCCAGTGGGACCAGATATTTGCGGTGCTCGCGGCGTTGGATCAAGCGGAAGCCTCGACGCCCGTGCCCTCGGTTGTGTCCTCTTCCTAAGCCACCGGTGACAGGCGGACCCAGCGCTCGAGCACCCGTCGAAGCTCTGATTTATCAATGGGTTTGGCCACATAATCATCCATACCTGCCTCGAGGCAACGCTCCCGATCTCCCACCATCGCATTGGCGGTCATGGCGATGATGGGCATTCGGTGTGGTGTTGCTGCTTGGATCTCCCGCGCACGGAGGGCCTGCGTGGTCTCCAGTCCATCCATGTCTGGCATGTGCCAGTCCATCAAGATCGCGGCATAATCTTTGCGCTGCACACAGTCGAGGCAGGCTTGGCCACTGCTGGCCACCTCCACCTGGTAGCCGAGTTTTTCCAGCAGACGGACGGCCACCTTCTGGTTGAGTGGGATATCCTCAACGAGCAGCAGCAGCGGGCCGAATGGGGCCGGTGGAGGGATGACCTCTCGGATGGGCTCCATCGGGGTGATGCTCAGCCCCGGGGAAGAGCGAGGGCGTGAGAGTGTTCCTTCTCCGGGGGACGAGAGGCTCAGCCCAGGGGAAGAGCGAGGGCGTGAGAGTGTCCCTTCTCCGGGGCCGGGATGCGGTCGTATGCCTTCGGGGGAGTGCTGTATGACGTCGGATACCTCCCCCAGTGTCTCGGGTTCATCGGGCCAGCGTGGGGCGCTCAAGGGCTCCTCTTCCGGGAAGGAAGGAGGAATTTGCTCCGGATGGTACTCCCATTCCAGCACCGTCATCCGCACCCAGAATGTGAAGGCTGTTCCGCCTCCCACCACACTGTCTACCTCGATCTTGCCTTCCATGCGCTCTACCAGCTCTCGGCTGATGGCCAATCCCAAGCCGGTGCCCCCGTATTGTCGCGTGGTGGAGTCGTCAAGCTGCTCAAACGGGCGAAAGATGCGGGAGAGTCCTTCCCGCGAGATGCCGATGCCGGAGTCACGCACCTCAAACTCGAGCACCGCCCGCTCACCCAGGCGCTCGCGCAGGCGTGCGTGTACGTGGACATAACCAGCGGAGGTAAACTTCAGAGCGTTGTTGAGCAGGTTGGCCAGCACTTGCCGCAGGCGCAGGGGATCCCCTAAGACTCGCCCCGGAAGCTGACGGTCGGCGAGCCAGCGCAGCTCCAGCTCGGGGGAGTGTGGCTGCATCCGGCTCAGCTCGATGGCTTCTTGGATGACTTGACGGGGAGAAAACGGGACTTCCTCCAGCTCCAGTCGGCCCACCTCGATGCGGGTGAGGTCTAAGATGTCGTTGATGAGGGCCAGCAAGGTTTGAGTGCTCTTTTTGACGAGCTGGGCGTACTCACGCTGCTCGGGGTCGAGGGGCGTCTCGAGCAAAAATCCGGTCATACCCATAATTGCGTTCATGGGGGTGCGGATTTCGTGGCTCATCTTGGCCAAAAAAAGGGACTTCGCATGGGTGGCGCTCTCGGCGAGCTGCCGAGCACGCTCCAGCTCTCGGGTGCGTTCGGCCACCAGCGCCAGCACTTCACGCTCGTGCAGGGTCAGGAGCATCAGGAGATAACTCAGCACCACCGCGACAATCACCGCGCCCTGGAGCGTAAGACCCGCTGTGAGACCGAGCTGATTTTCAACAAACGTGGGGGTGGCCTGCGCCTCCAACGAGATTTTGCGTCCGCCCACCTCGATATTAAACTGATGAGAAGGGAGGAGGAGCTGGCGTGGGCTGAGCGTCGAAGCGGGCCAGGATTGGAGGACGTTATCCTTCTGCATTGACACTGCCTCATGTGCATGCTCATATTGTTGAGCTGCCGAAGCTGGTAGCCATTCGCTGTGTGATCTTGCCCTTGTGGGAGCAAATCGTTTTATGCCAACAATTCGAGCAGTCCTCTTTGACTTAGACGGCGTCCTGATTGACTCCTATCGGGTCTGGTTTCATCTTCTGAATGCGGCGGCTGCCCAGTTTGGATACCCTGCCATCTCAGAGACAAGCTTTCATGAGACCTGGGGACAGGGCATCGAAGAGGATATCAAAGCCTTCTTTCCAGGATTGACCATTCCGCAGCTCTCTGCTTATTTCTCGTCACACTATGGGCAGCAGCTCCAGCATGTGGAGGCCATTCCAGGCGCTCGTGAAGCCCTCCAGAGTGTGAAGGCGACGCCAACAAACAGGGGTTTCCGTTATTTGACGGGATGTCTTACAAATAGTCAAGGAGGGCTTGCCAGACGCAGCTTAGAGCAGCTCCAAATGTTGACGTACCTCGACCGCGTGCTGGGTGCAGACGAAGCACCGGCCTCCAAACCCGATCCACGAGGGCTCCAGAAGCTCTGTCGCCAGCTCGGTGTGCGTCCCGACCAAGTGGTGTTGATTGGCGATTCCGCCTACGATGAACAAGCCGCCAAAGGCGCCGGTGCCCACTTCTTGGGATACAAGCGTAAATCCCGGTTCCACCTCAACGATCTGCAAGGGCTACGAAGCTGGCTTGAGTGGTTTGAGGCTCAGACCTGATTGAGTCGCTTCAGCCGCTGTCACACGGATGACGCTTTACGCCACGGCATTCCTGTGATATCACATCCCGCTGAAATGTACGTGCAACTCTGATAGACGCTCGAGCATCTGCTTGGGTGCGGCGGCTCTTCGGCTGTACCTCTCTTCACCAGGATCAAGATGGCCATTCTCTCCTCGCAGGAAGGCGTCCTGGCGTTGACGCTCACTCTCTTTTGCCTACAGGTTCACACTCCATGCCCATGCACGCTTCTCCTCTCTCGCGGGTCCAGGCTTTCTGGCATCCGAAAGGCACCGATCCTATTCCATGTGCGCTCACCGCATCGACCCTGAGCCAGCCGGAGGCGCTGGCCCTCTTTTTGAAACAGCCTTTGTTGGCTCTGGAGCGTGATGCCGGTCTCGAGCTTCAGCGAGCGGGTGCTGGACAGCTCTTGAGCCGAGTGCGGGAGGGTGCTTTTCCGGTCAGAGCCCATGTGCCGCCCTTATCCCCCTCATCTTTGGGTAATGCCGGATTTCTGGAAGCCTATGGGGTGCGGTTTGCCCTCATGACCGGTGCAATGGCCAATGGCATCGCCTCGGTGGACTTGGTCGAAGCGGCTGCACGGGCTGGATTTCTGGGCTCTTTTGGTGCCGCCGGTCTCTCGCTCGAGCGCGTGCGGGAAGCCCTCGACCTCCTTCAGCAGCGGTTGGCCGGACTGCCGTTTGCTCTCAACCTGATCCACAGCCCCGACGAGCCCGAGCATGAGGCGGCAGTGGCGGCGCTCTTCATCAACCGTGGGGTGAAGGTGGTGGAAGCCTCCGCCTACTTAGACTTGACCTTGCCCCTGGTGCGCTATCGTACCGCTGGGATTTTCCAGCTACCATCCGGTCAGATCATCACCCCTCATCGGGTGATTGCCAAAGTCTCGCGTGTGGAAGTTGCCAAGAGATTCCTGGCTCCTCCTCCAGAGTCCATGCTGGCCCGGCTGATAGAAGAAGGACACTTGACCCCCGCGCAGGCGCGCATGGCCGCGCGTGTGCCGCTCTGTGACGATCTGACGGCGGAGGCCGACTCGGGAGGCCACACCGATAACCGTCCGCTGGTGGTGCTGCTCCCCCTGCTTCAGGCGCTGGTGGACGAGCAGCAGAAAAAATACGGCTGGGCGGAGCGGGTTCGAGTCGGCGCTGCGGGAGGGTTGGGCACACCTTCGGCGCTGCATGCGGCCTTCAGCTTGGGGGCCGACTATGTGGTCACGGGCTCTATCAACCAGTGTACCCTCGAAGCGGGCACCTCCGATTCGGTGCGGCAGCTCCTCTCCAGAGCCGCTTCGACGGATGTGAGCATGGCCCCCGCCGCCGATATGTTCGAGCTGGGGGTGACGGTCCAAGTGCTCAGCCGAGGCACTCTCTTTGCCGTGCGCGCGCGAAAGCTCTACGAGCTGTATAAGACGTATGCGTCACTCGATGCGCTGCCAGAGTCGGAGCGTCAAACCCTCGAGAAGCAGTATTTTAAGCAGTCGCTGGCTCAAGCGTGGGAAGGGGTGGCACAGTATTTTGCGGCGCGTGATCCGGTAAAACTGGAGAAGGCCGCACAGGATCCCCGTCTCAAGCTGGCATTGCTCTTTCGGTCCTATCTGGGACAAGCATCACGGTGGGCCAATGCGGGCGTCCCCGAGCGAGGGCTGGACTATCAGATCTGGTGTGGTCCGGCGATGGGCGCGTGTAATGAGTGGCTGCTGGGCTCTCCGCTGGAGCCCTGGCAGGCGCGAGAGGTGGCCACGCTCAACCTGAACCTCCTGCTGGGGGCAAGCTGGTTGACTCGACTGGCACAGCTTCGGCTTCAAGGGGTGCGAGTGCCGGAGGGCATCCAGCGGCTTCCGGTGTTGTCGAAGCAGGCGCTCGATGCGCTGCTCACAAGCCTCGATGCACCGGTGGCAGAAGGACAGGCGGCGGAAGGGCAGGCAGCAGAAGGGCAGGGCTCCGACGAGCTGGCTGGCAAGACCTCGATCTCCCAAGAGTCGGCTGAGAGCCCCTCGCTGGGAGGAGAACCCATCGCGATTGTGGGCATGGGCTGTCTTTTTCCGGGTGCGCAGGATGTGGAGGGCTGGTGGCGTCTGCTCCGTACCGGTCAAGATACAGTCTCAGAGGTTCCTGCCACTCACTGGAAGATAGAGGACTACTACGATCCCAACCCCAAAGCGCCGGATATGACCTATGCGCGCCGAGGTGCGTTCTTAGAGCCATATGCCTATGATCCCACCGCGTTTGGCATTCCACCCAACATCTTGGAGGCCACAGACACGTCGCAGCTCTTGGGGCTGACGGTGGCAAAGATGGCCCTCGAGGATGCGGGTTATCGCGAAGACGGAAGCTGGGATCGCAGTCGTACCAGCGTGTTGATGGGTGTGACCGGAACGCAAGAGCTGGTGATCTCGCTGGGAGCCCGTTTGGGACATCCTCACTGGCGGCGGGCGCTCCTGGCGTCGGGGGTTCCGCAGGATCAAGCCGAAGAGGTGATCGAGCGCATTCGGCGGGCGTATGTGGGCTGGCAAGAGAACTCCTTCCCCGGTTTATTGGGCAACGTGGTGGCAGGGCGGATTGCCAATCGGCTCAACCTGGGGGGGACAAATGCGGTGGTGGATGCCGCGTGTGCCAGCTCTCTGGCGGCGATGCACCTGGCTTGCCTGGAGCTCCAAGCGCGACGTTCAGACATGGTGTTGACAGGAGGGGTGGATACCCTCAACGACATCTTTATGTATATGTGTTTTAGCAAGACCCCAGCCCTCTCCCCGACGGGGGATGCCCGGCCTTTTTCCGACCGCGCCGATGGCACACTCTTGGGCGAGGGCATCGGCATGGTGGTCCTCAAGCGTCTCAAGGATGCGGAGCGGGATGGCGACCGCATCTATGCCGTCATCAAGGCCATTGGCACCTCCAGCGATGGGCGAGCCAAGAGCATCTACGCCCCCCTTGCGGAAGGCCAAGCGCGTGCGCTGCGAAATGCCTATCAGCTCGCGGGGGTCTCACCGCTGAGCATCGAGCTGGTTGAAGCCCACGGCACCGGCACCAAAGCAGGCGACGTCGGCGAGTTTGAGGGGCTTCAGACGGTCTATCGAGAAGCCTCGGCGGAAGGGCGCTGGTGTGCGCTCGGCTCGGTGAAGTCTCAGATTGGACATACCAAGTCCACGGCGGGCGCTGCGGGGCTGATGAAGGCGGCCCTGGCCCTCTATCACAAGGTTCTACCACCAACCCTTAAGGTAGATGCCCCCAATCCTGCACTGGCCATCGAAAAGAGTCCGTTTTATCTCTCGACTCAGACCCGTCCCTGGTTTAAGCGCCTGCCAACCCCTCGACGCGCGGCGGTGAGTGCGTTTGGCTTCGGTGGCTCCAATTTTCATGCGGTGCTGGAAGAAGCCCCCCGACCTCAGCCCCTGGTGGCCTGGGATGGAGCGGTGGAGCTGCTCGCCTTCTCCGATCAAGGACTGAAGGCCCTGGAAGGCCAGCTCGAGGCGCTCGAGCTGACAAGCTGGGAGGCGCTGACAGTGCAGGCTCGGCAGGCACGGGCCCGGTTTAGTCCCTCTGATCCGGCAAGGCTGGTGATGGTGATCGCGCGTGGGGAAAACCTGGCGCAGCGACTCGTGCGGGCGCGGGCGCTCGTGCGGGAAGCGCAGGGGTCGGGCGAGCAGGCGGCGCAGGGCTGGCTGGCGCATCCCGAGGGCACTTATCTGGGCTGGGGGGCGGCAGCGGGAGGGCTGACGGTGCTCTTTCCCGGACAAGGGGCTCAGTATGTGGGCATGCTGCGAGAGCTGGCCTGTGTATTTCCAGAGCTGCACGAAGAAATCGCCGCCATTCCAGGGCTGGCGGACGTGCTCTATCCGGTGCCCAGCTTCGATCCGGCAGAACGAAAGGCGCAAGAGGGGACATTGACCCGCACGGAACGCACTCAGCCCGCCCTCGGTGCGGTGGAGTTTGGACTTTTTCGGCTGATGCAGCGCTTTGGGCTCCAGCCAACGGCGCTGGCAGGCCACAGCTTTGGAGAGCTGACCGCTTTGTGTGCGGCAGGGACGCTCTCGCCGGAGGGCCTCCGCACCGCAGCACAGGCACGCGGGCGACTGATGGCGGGGGATGGCTCCGACCGAGGGAAGATGTTGGCGGTGATGGCTCCCCTGTCGGAAGTCGAAGAATGGCTGGCCAAGAGTGGGCTTACGCTGGTGCTGGCCAATCGAAACACCCCTCAGCAGGGAGTGCTGTCGGGAAGTGGTGAGGCGATCCAGCAGGCGGAGCAGCAGCTTCAGGCGAAGGGCATGTCGGTGAAGCGGCTGGAGGTGGCGGCGGCCTTTCATAGTCCGCTGGTATCGGATGCACAAGGGGGGCTGCGGGAGATCCTGGCGCAGCTTCCGGTGCAAGTGCCTCGAGTGACGGTGGTGGCGAACAGCACGGCTCAGCCCTATCCGACGGAGCCGGAAGCCATTCGGGATCAGCTCGCCGCTCAGCTTGCGCAGCCGGTACGATTTCTGGATATGCTGGAATATCTCTACCAGTCCGGGCAGCGCACCTTTTTGGAGCTGGGACCGCGACAGGTGCTCAGTGGCATGGTGAGGCAGACTCTGGGGCGACGGCCTCATCTGAGCATCGCCGTGGATGGCTCGTCGGGGCGCAAGTCTGGAATGCTCGAGCTGGCGCAAGTGCTGGCGCAGGTGGCGGCGGCAGGTCATGCCCTGGACCTCCGCGCGTGGCAGGATAACCGCTGGATCAACCGAGGGGAGGGGCTGAGTGTACCCAAACCCTCCAAGCTGAAGGTGAGCTTGACCGGTGCCAATCACCGCGAGCCGGACAAAAAGCCGCTGCCGGTGCGCCCCATGTCTCGCCCCATGCCTCCATCGCCGGAGCTTTCGACGGCCACAGCTCACGCTCAAGGAGGCGCTCTCCCGCTTCCTGGGCAGGAGCTGACCCCCCCTGAGAAAAAAACACGCCCTCAGATTTCTCCTGTAGAGCTTGAAGAAGCAAGACCTATCCTCTTGACGCAACTAAAGAAGGAGCAGTCCATGAATGAACCCACTCCGACACCCCTCTTGGGGGCGGGACTGGCGAGCACGTCGCCACCAGTACCCAGCTCACCTCGAGCGGATGTCCTGCTTGAAGCACTCCGCAACAGTCAGGAGCAGCTTCGTGTCCTCCAGAGCCTGCAACATCAGACAGCCGCCGTTCATCAACGTTTTCTGGAAGGCATCGAAGTGGCTCAGCGAGGGTATCTGACCCTGCTGGAAGGCCAACAACGGCTGGTCGAGCAGGTGTTAAACGGCGCCGCTCAGGGTGGAGCCCTCCCGCATGGGATGAGCCTGCTGAGCACCTTACCTCCGCTCGCCCCGGTGAATCCGCTGGCGGCATCGCCGAGTGTGGTGTTGATGCCTCCGACGCCGCCAGCTCCGATATATGCCCATGCGCCCACGCCCGTGTATGCGCCCGCGACACATTCTTTGGCAACACCGGCTCCGGCAGCTCCGCCAGCACCTGCTGCACCTGCTGCACCTGCTGCACCGGTTCAGGCTCGAAATGGGATCAGCAACGGAGCTCACATCACCCCGACGGCTCGTCCGAGTGGTTTAACGCCTGTTACTCCGGTTGCACCGGCACCCGTGCCCCCGGCTGCTGCTCCGGCTGCTGCTCCGGCTGCTGCTGCTCCGGCTGCTGCTCCGGTGGTAACGGCAAAACCTGCGCCTGCCGCTGCTCCTGCTGCTGCGCCTGCCGCTGCGCCTTCGGCTGGGCCGGATATTAAGGCCACCTTGTTGACCGTGGTCTCTGAGCTGACCGGTTATCCCACCGACATGCTCGACCTCAGCATGGAGATGGAATCGGAGCTGGGCATTGACTCCATCAAGCGGGTGGAGATCCTTTCGGTGCTCTCCAGTCGGCTGCCGGGCTCCAAGAAGGTGGAGCCGGAGCAGCTCTCGGGCATTCGCACGCTGGGCCAAGTGCTGGAGTTTATGCAGAAAGGCTCGGGCAGCTTGGGAAAATCTGAAGCTCGAGGGGATGATGGGAAGTCGGTCGTCCTGCCGGAGACCAATCTTCTCCCCCTCGAGCAGCAGTGGACCCCGGCTCAGTTGACAGGGCTCGAGCGGTTTGTGGTGCAGCCACGCCGCCTCGGGCCGCTTCCGGTGATGACGGAGTCGCAAAAAGGGCGGCGTTCACCGGTGTGGATGGTGTATTCGGCCCATGAGCCTGAGCTGGCCGAACGTCTGCTCACGTTCCTGAATGCGGAAGGTTGGCAGGTCTTGCCCCTGACTCGGACGGAGCCGCTCCCGCCCTTGCCCGAGAAGCTGGGGGGGCTGATCTTTTTGCCCTCCACCGGGCTGCCGGAGCAAGTTCAGACCTGGACAGAGGCTCAAGAAGAAGAGATGCGGACGGATTTCCGCCTCCTGAGATCCTGTGCGCAAGCCCTGCGCGCCGAGCGTGATGCGGACGAAGCACCTGCTTTTGTGATGGCGCTGATTGCCTGGGACGGATGTTTTGGGCACTCCGCTGGGTTTTGGCAAGATCGGTCTCTCAGCCCGCTGCCCCTCGCGTGGGGCGGCTTGGTCAAGAGTGTGCGCCACGAATGGCCAGAAGTTCTGGTCCGGCTGGTGGATACCGCCGTCGGACTGGATGAAGAGGTGCAGGCGCTGTGTGTGCGAGATGCGCTCGAGCCTGCGCGTCCGGTGGAGCTGGGTTATAGCGAAAATGGATGTTTTACATTAGAGCTTATGTCTCAAGTGCATGTAAAACAAGGAGAAGATGGGGAAAATCTCTCGGAAGGTGCGCTGGTGCTGGTCACGGGTGGAGCACGAGGGGTTACGTCTGCATGTGTGGAGGCGCTGGCAAAACAGCAGCGGCTCCATTTTGTGCTGCTGGGACGTTCTCCGTTGCCCGCGCCAGAAGCGGACTGGCTCAAGGGGGCGCTCGACGAGAATGCCATCAAGAAGGTGCTGCTCAAGCACCATTTTGAGGGGCAAAAACCCACACCCAAGCAGGTGGGTGAGGCGTGTGCGCAGGTGCTCGCAGCGCGTGAGGTGCGGCAGACCCTGGAGCGATTGACCGCCTCCGGCTCTGACGTGACCTATCTGGCGCTCGATATTCGCGCTCGGGAGGCGTTGGTCGATGGTTTGGCACCCCTCATCCAGCGGCATGGAGCGGTTCAGGCGCTGATTCACGGGGCCGGGGTTTTGCATGACCGGCGCATCGAGGACAAAACCGATGCCCAGTTTGCCCAGGTGTTGGATACCAAGCTGGTGGGTTTAAGGGTGCTGCTCGAGGTGCTCGATCCGGCTGCGCTCAAGGCGCTGGTGCTTTTTACCTCCGTCAGTGGCCGCTTTGGACGGCGAGGTCAGCTCGACTACGCGATGGCCAATCAAGGACTGGATGGGGTGGCCCTGGCCTGGGCTCAGCGGCTGCCGAGCTGCCGCGTGGTGGCCCTGGCATGGGGACCGTGGGCGGGGGGCATGGTCACGCCGGGACTCAAGCAGACCTTTGAGAAAGAAGGAGTAGGGCTGATTCCCCTTCAGGCGGGTGCGCGTCAGTGTGTGCGGGAGCTGCTGGCGGCTCCGGGAGGACCGGCGCAGGTGGTGTTGGGGCAAGGACTGGCGGGAATGTTGGAGCCACTTCCTTCACCGTTGCCAGAATCCATCGCGCTGGCCCTTCAGCAACCCTTTTTGACGGATCATCGCTTGGATGGCAAAGCAGTCCTGCCATTTGCCATGAGCGCCGCATTGCTGGCTCAGGTGGGTGCCTTGAGCTGGCCGGGGCTCTCGCTGGTGGCCCTCGAGCAGGTGCAGCTTCTCAAAGGGCTGGTGCTGGAGCCGGGACAGGATCAGACCACCGTTCAGGTGATGCTGGAGCCGATCCAAGCCACGGAGCAGGGGCTGATGCAGCCGGTGAAGCTGGTGCTGCCGAGTAAGGTGGCCACCGGGGAGGGGCGTGCGCTGGTGAGGGGGAGCTTGCGGCTGGCGTCCGCTTCACATGAGGCGGGAGGGGGGACGTCGTTGCCGGTGGAGCCCGCACTTCGACGTCAAGCGCAGCGTGATCTGGCCCAAAACGGGGCGGAGATGCTGCGCGGCGACTGGTACACCACACGTCAGCTCTTTCACGGCAGTACCCAACAGACGATAGAATGTCTACGCTGGATAGATGAGAGGCAAGGGCAGGCCCTGCTCAGAACAGCGCCGGAGCCGATGGCGTGGGGGCTCCCGTTTGAGCGGTGGAACGTCGAGCCGCTGCTGCTGGATGGGCTCTTTCAGCTCTTGATCTTGTGGGGCTGGAAGGTTCAAGGGCGGCCTTGTCTCCCGGCAGCCCTCGGGCGTGTCTCCTGGCTGGTGGGTGAGCCCTTACCAGAACGGTGCTGGTGTGATTTCCGGGTCGAGTCGGTGGAGGGGGATACCCTGGTGGCCTCCGCGCGTTATCTGAACGTGCTGGGACGCTGTGTGCTCCTGGTGGAAGGAGCGCGAGCGACGCTCAGCGCGGCCCTCAAAGAGCGTTTCCTGGCCTGATTTTCTGCGCTTAACGTATGGATCCTCAATGACCGCTCGTCGTTTTTCCCCCATTGCCATCACTGCTTGGTCCGGTCGATTTCCGGGTGCGCAGGATAAGTCTGGCCTCTGGCAGCAGCTCCTGAAGCCGGAGGTCGCTGCGGTGGAGCCTCCTGTTGGGCGCTGGCCCATGCCGCTGGAGGATGTGCTCGATCCCAACGGAAGGCCGGATCATGCACTCCAGCCGCGTGGATTTTTTCTCGATGCCCTGGGCTCAGGTCCGGTTCTGTCGGTGGAGAGGGCACTGCTCGATGCCCTCGATCCCTCCTATCGCCTGTTTTTAGAGGTGGGGGCGGAGGTCTATCGAGAGGGGAAGCTCTCCCGGCTCACCCCCGAGCGGGTGGGGGCCATCATTGCCCATATTGCCTTGCCAACGGAGGGCGCAAGTCGGCTCACCGCACAACTTTGGGGGCCTCATGTGTATGCGCGGGCGCTCGAGCAGGTGGGCGCGTCGCGTATCGCGCAGGAGGCAAAAGCTGAGCTTAAACAGGTGCTTGAGGGTGCGAAGTTCAATCAGCAGGTGATGGCGGGGCCGGTGGCATTATTGGCCGCAACCCTCGGAATTCGGGGGCCTGCTTTTACCCTCGATGCCGCGTGTGCTTCGACGTATTACGCGCTGGCGCTTGCCAGTGACGCTCTGCAAACAGGACGGCTGGATGCGGTGATCGCCGGAGGCGCGTCGATGGCGCAGTCTCTCTATACCCAGATTGGGTTTACCCAGCTTCAAGCACTCTCCCGCACCGGCATCTGTCGTCCGTTTGATCGGCGTGCGGATGGGCTGGTGGTGGGGGAGGGTGCCGGTTTTTTTGTGCTGCGACGGCTGGAGGACGCTCAACGCGCCGGAGATCCTATCTGGGGGGTCTTGCATGGCATCGGACTCTCAAACGATGTCGCAGGCAGTCTGCTCAGTCCTGCGTCCGAAGGTCAGCTCCGCGCCATGCAGCATGCGTATGCGGCAGCAGACTGGACACCGGGTGCGGTGGAGCTGATCGAGTGTCATGGCACCGGCACGCCTCGCGGGGATGGGGTTGAACTCTCTAGCCTTAACCAATTGCGATTGTTGGGAAAAGAGAAAATAAGAAAAGCACTGCCGCCCTCGGTGATCGGCTCGGTGAAGGCGCAGGTCGGCCACTTGCTCACCGGAGCAGGTGCGGCAGGGCTGGCCAAAGTGCTGCTGGGGCTCTCGAAGCGCCTGCTTCCGCCTCAAGCCAATGCTTCGACCGAGACCGCGCTCGAGGGGCTGGTGCCGGGTGAGCTGATCCTGCTTCAGCAGCCTCAGCCCTGGGAGCCACAGGGGGCGCTGCGCCGTGCGGCGCTCTCGGGGTTCGGGTTTGGGGGCATCAACGCACATGTCCTGCTGGAAGAGGGGGGAGAAACATACGCTGCGTCATCGTCGCCTCGGCAGCAAAAAGCAGCACCGATGTCTGCGAGTATGGGTGTAGCAGGAAATATTGGTGAGGCCAGAATTACGGATAATGCCGGAAAAGTGGAGTCGAAGAAGCCGTCGCCGGTGGCCATCGTGGGCATGGGTGCTCGACTCGGCAAGCTGCGGGGTGTTCCAGCCGTGCGAGAGATCTTGCTCAGTGCCCAGACCGCATTTGAGCCTCGCCCGGCATCTCGCTGGGATCAACTTCCGCTAGAGCAGGGGCCGGAGCTGGGAGCCTGGGTGGAATCACTGGAAATTCCGGTCGGACGCCATAAAGTGCCCCCCGGTGAGCTGCCCTCGCTCTTGCCTCAGCAGCTCCTCATGCTCGAGGTGGCGGCAGAAGCGGTGCTCGACGCAGGACTCCCCCGCGAGGGCCAGCCTGCACCTCGGCTGGGGGTGGTGATGGGGATCGGGCTCGACCTGGAGACCACCCGCTTTCACCTGCGCTGGCAGCTTCGCCACAAGCTCCGGCAGTGGCTGGCTCAAGCGGGAGAACACTGGAGCCCGGCAACCTTTGAGGCCAAAGTCCAGACCCTTGAGAGCCTGTTGGGGCCTGCGCTCGATGCACCGCGCACGGTGGGGGCACTCGGGGGCATGGTGGCCAGCCGGGTTGCGCGTGAGCTGCGGGCAGGTGGGCCGAGCTTTAATGTGTGCAGTGAGGCGGGCGGCGGACTGAGGGCGCTTGAGGTGGCCTGTCGGCTGTTGCAAGCGGGCACCGTGGACATGGTGGTGGTGGGTGCCGTCGAGCTGACGGGTGATCCGCGAAAAGTGCTCACCGATGGCGGCTATTTGAGCCGGGGCCTGCCTCAGCCCCTGGATGAAGCCAGTGCAGGCACCCTTCCAGGAGAAGGGGCGGTGGCCCTGGTCTTGTGTCGTCTTGAGAATGTATCTCAAGAAAATACACGGATCTATTCGATTATAAAGGGTTTCTCTGCTTCAAATGCTGCATCGCCCGAGACGGCGGCGGCAGCACACACGCAGGCTTTTTTAGATGCCTGGAGAGAAGCGGAGAGCTCCCCCCACACCCTGGGCCTGCTGGAGCTGGCCGCCACAGGACGACCGGCAGAGGATCAGGCGCAGCTTGAAGGGCTTCTGTCTGGGCTGGAGCAGGCGGGTGCGGAAGCTCAGCATGAGGGCATCACGTTGGGGGCAGTGGCCGCTCAAGTGGGTGCGTTGGGGGCCGTCTCCGGCTTGGCAGGGGTGTTGAGGGCCAGTCTGTGCCTGCATCACCGGCTACTTCCGGCACTGCCGGGATTTAAGCAGCTCCGGCGAGCCTACCTCACGCGAGCGCACCAGCATGGGCTGCATGTGCCCCTTCAGCCGCTGAGCTGGCTTCACAACCGAGGGCAGGGGCCTCGCCGTGCGGGTGTGATGGGGCCCTCTCAAGGGGGGGAGACCCTTCATGTGGTGCTGGAAGAGGCCCACTTTGAGCCGTGGACGCCTCCGCCCAGTGCGGTGCTGGTGCTGCTCAGTGCCGAAACAGTGGAAGGTCTGGCTGCTCAAGCACGGGAAATCTTAAATCGGCGGGCGAATCGGCAGGCGGAATTTCAGCCGCTTGAAGTGCTGGCAAGTTCCACCCAAGCCCTCGCGTCGGCAAACCCAGCCCACCGAGCGGCTCTGGTGGTGGAAGATGAGGACGGACTCCAGACACAGCTCACGAAGCTGCTGACTCGGCTGGAGGCGGGGACGTATCAACCGGCGGAGCGGATAGAGGGGCGGCTGGGTTTTATTTTCCCTGGTTCAGGCAACCACTTTCCAGGGATGGGCGCTGCGTTGATGCCCTTCTTTCCTCAGGTGGTGGCGGCGCAAGAAGCGGAGACCGAGACCCTGGCCTCTCAGCTTCGCCCGGCGCTCTTTGCCCCTCACCGCTTGAGCTGGAAACGGGGCTGGGAAGCCGAAGTCCAACAGCAGGCGGTACAGGATCCACGCGGTGTCATCTTTGGGCAGGTCAGCTACGGAGCCTGGATGAGTGGCGTGCTGGAGCAGCTCGGGCTCAAGCCCTCCGCGTGGTTGGGGTATAGCTTGGGTGAGTCGGCGGCCCTGCTCTCGGCGAAGGTCTGGCGGGATCGTGGCACTCTCTATCAGCGTGTTTCGCAGTCTCCGCTTTTTCAGACTGAGCTGGCAGGGATATGCAGTGTGGCGCAGGCTACTTGGGGCGTGGCGGAAGCCGACTTTCAAGCGGCGTTGGTCAATCGTTCCAAAGAAGAGGTGCTTCAAGCCCTCACCGGGACGGCGGAGCTGCTGATCGTCAATGCGCCAGGGGAATGTGTGGTGGGTGGACGGCGGGCGGATGTGGAGCGGCTGGTGAAAACGCTCCGGTGTGAGTGGATTCCGCTGGAAGGGGTGCCCACCGTTCACTCGCCGCTGATGGAGCCCGTCGCGGATGCGTATGAGCGCCTGCATCACCTGCCCACACACGCACTCGCGGGGGCGAGCTTTTATAGCTGCGGCTGGGCACGCACGTATGAGCCGACCTCCGAACAAGCAGCCGCTTCGATTGTGACGAATGCTCGAGCGGGCTTCGATTTCCCGCAGCTCATCGAAAAAGCCTATGCGGATGGCATTCGCATCTTTGTGGAGCCGGGACCACAAGGCTCGTGCAGCCGGATGATCCGCCGGATCTTGCAGGGACGCCCTCATGTGGCGGTGGCCGTCTGTCAGCGTGGCCAGCCGGGACTGCGCACCCTCCTGCAAGGGCTGGGCAAGCTGTTTGAAGCCGGAGTTCCGATCAAGTTGGATGCACTCCAGCGCCCCGTTGTGCAGGCATCACCTTCCTCAGCGCGTGGGGTGGTGGTGATCAGGCCGGGACTCTCCTATCCTGGGACTCCCAAAACGGCGGAAGCAGCCTCCTCCCCAGCCGCAGTGGTGGCGACAGCGACGAGAGAAAATAGATTAGGAAATGGTACACAGATATTTGCTTTTAAAGAGTTTATAGAAGATATTCCTACTCCGCATTTTCCTTCAAAGGAGCCCTCCATGCCCGTGCATGTCCGCTCAACCGGCTCCACCTCTCCGGTGGAGTCGGAGGCCAATCCTTTACCTTCGGCGGTGGTGGTCTCCTCTCCGCTCAACCCTGCCACGCCAATTGCGGCATCCCAACTGTCATTGGGTGCTGCTCCGCTGAGTGCTGTCCCGATGGCGGGGGCTCCGCTGGGATGGGGGGCCACGGTGGAAGCCCATGCTCGCTTCTTGAGTGTGTCTCAACAGACCCTTCAAGCCCAGCTTCAGGTGATGCAGCGCCAGCAACAGCTCTGGTCGGCGCTCTTGCAAGAGCCGCGCGCCGCGGATTTAGAGGGTGTAACGCCTGCTCCGCCAGATATGAGCAAGCTGTTTGCCTCGCCGCCCACGGTTGTATCCGCTTCTGAAAAGATTCAGTCCGCTCAAGAGGTGCCTGAACCGGTTGAGCCAGAAACTCCGGCGGTGGCTTTTGATCGGGCCGCCTGTCTGGAGTTCGCGGTGGGCTCCCTGGGCCGTATGTTGGGGCCCACCTTTGAAGCAGTGGATCAACATCCTACGCGCGTGCGCCTTCCCGCAGAGCCGCTGATGTTGGTGGATCGCATGCTCCAGGTCGAAGGAAAAGTCGGTCAACCGGGAAAAGGCAGGGTGGTCACGGAACATGATGTGTTGCCCGGTGCCTGGTATCTGGACGGAGGCCGTGCGCCGGTGTGCATCAGCGTGGAGGCAGGACAGGCAGATCTTTTTCTTTCCGCGTATCTGGGCATCGATTTTCTCACCCGTGGCACGCGCGTCTATCGCCTGCTCGACGCTCAAGTCACCTTCCACCGGGATCTGCCCCAGGCCGGAGACACCATTCGGTATGACATCCACATCGACCGCTTCATCTGCTCCGGTGAAACTTGGATGTTCTTCTTCCACTTTGAAGGGTATATCGGGGCGGAACACCTGATCTCAATGCGGGAAGGCTGCGCCGGGTTTTTTTCAGCGCAGCAGCTCGAGAGTGGGAAGGGCATCACCCAGCTTCCCGAGCCGGTTCTCCCACCTCGCCGGAGCTGGCTCGATCCTGCATCACCGGAGCGTTTGCAGCCCACCTTGCCGTTTCAGCCTCTGATTCCGGTAACGTCGGGTGCTGTGGATGAACTTGCCCTCGACGCGCTGCGTACAGGCCAGCTCGAGCAGGCGTTTGGTCCCACCTTTGCAGGGCTGACGCTGGCAAGCAGCCTGCGCCTGCCCTCGCACATGATGCGGCTGGTGCATCGCATCTTGGAGCTGACGCCCGATGGGGGCCGCTACGGTCTCGGACGCATTCTCGGGGAAGCAGATGTGACCCCCGATGCGTGGTATCTGACCTGCCACTTTGTGGACGATCCGGTCATGCCGGGGACGTTGATGTATGAGTGTTGTCTGCACACCCTCCGAGTGCTGCTGCTCCGCTTGGGTTGGGTTTTGCCGGAAAATGGCGAAGATGACGCCCACTATGCTCCGATTCCCGGCATAGCTGGAAAACTCAGGTGCCGAGGACAGGTCATTCCCACCACCCGCTCTGTTCAATATCGCATCGACATCAAAGAAATCGGCTATGACCCAGAACCCTATGTGATCGCCGAGGCGCTGATGTACGCAGATCACAAGCCGGTGGTGTGGATGGATGATATGTCGGTGCGGATGGTAGGGGTTCAAAAGCAGCAGCTCGAGGCGCTCTGGCGCAGTCGCGGTCATCAGGTGACACTTTATGATCGTGCATCTATCTTATCGTTTGCCATTGGGAATCCGTCGGAGGCGTTTGGGGCCGCGTATCGGATCTTTGATGCGCAGCGACGGATTGCACGCCTACCGGGGCCTCCCTTCTGTTTTATGGATCGCATCACGGATGCAGGGCCAGCGCCCTGGCAGCTCCAGGCTCCCGCTTGGGCGACTTCGGAATATCAGGTCTCGCCCCAGGCTTGGTACTTTGCGGCCAATCGTCAAGGGGTGATGCCCTTTGCGGTGCTGCTGGAGATCGCCCTTCAACCATGTGGTTGGCTGGCGGCCTATCTGGGCTCCGCGCTTCGCAGCTCACAGGACTTGCACTTCCGAAACTTGGAGGGTGAGGCCGTCCTGCATCGTCTACCCACACCGGATATCGGTATTTTGCAGGTCAAGGTCCGACTTACCGACTTTTCAGAGGCGGGTGGCATGATCCTACAACGTTATACCCTCGAGGTGTCGTGTGCGGAGGGCAGGGTCTACGAAGGCTGGACACGCTTCGGCTTTTTCCCCACGGCATCGTTGGCGCAGCAGGTGGGCATTCGAGGAGCACGCGAGCGTCGTTATCTGCCGGCGCAGGCGGAGGAACGGCAGGCACTTCAGCCAGGATTTCCAGCCTATTCTCCGCTGACACCGGATGATGCGGCGTCGCTCCCCCCCCCGGCGCTCCACGCGGAAGGGCCTTCGCTGCCGAGTCGAGCACTGCGCATGATCGACCGGGTGGATTGTTGGCTGCCTTCGGGAGGCCCTCACGGGCTCGGTTTTATCTCGGGCCGTATGCGGGTGGATCCCAGTGCGTGGTTTTTTTCGGCGCACTTTTATCAGGATCCGGTCATTCCGGGATCATTGGGGCTGGAAGCCTTCCTCCAGCTTCTTAAGGTGGCGCTGATCGAGCGGGGAGGTCCAGCGATGGCGGAGGCTGGTTACTTTGAGCCCATCGTGCTGGGACACAAACACACCTGGATATATCGAGGACAGATCATTCCCTCCGATCAAGAGGTGCGGGTCTCGGCGGTGATCACCCGGGTGGAGGAGGGCAAAAATCCCACCCTCACCGCTGAAGGGTTTCTTGAAGTAGATGGTCGTATCATCTATGAAATGAAAGACTTTGGGATGCGCTGGGTCACGCGCACCTGATCCGCACACACGCACGCCCGCACGCACGAGAAAGAAGGTCCACATGCGCTGGTCGCAGGTCTGTATTGAGTCCATTGGATATGCACTCCCGGAGGAGCGGGTCACAACCGCGCGTCTTGAGCAGGCGCTGAAGCCGGTCTACGATGCCCTTCACCTGGCCCCCGGTCATGTGGCGGCGCTCACCGGGGTGCTGGAGCGTCGCTACTGGCCTCCCGATCAGCCGATGTGGGAAGTGGCCGCTCGAGCCGCTGAGAAGGCTCTGGAGCAAGCAGGACTGGAAGCGCAGCAGCTCGGAGCCTTGATCTATGCGGGCGTGTGTCGCGATCAGCTCGAGCCCGCCACGGCCTGCGCAGTGGCAGAAGCCCTCGGAATTGAAGGAGATGTGGAGATCTTTGATCTCTCCAACGCCTGCTTGGGGGTGCTCAACGGCATGATCGAGCTGGCCCATCGTATCGAGTGTGGGCAGATCCACGCAGGCATGGTGGTCAGCGCCGAGAGTGCTCGAGGGATCCAACAAAAAACCCTCGAGCGTCTGCTGCAAGCGCCCACGCTGGAGGGCCTACGGCTTTCCCTGGCTACTTTTACCGGTGGAAGTGGGGCTGTGGCTGTGATTTTGACTCGTGCCAGCCACTCTTATAGTGGCCATCGTCTGCTGGGAGGGGCGGTGGTGGCGGCGCCACAACATCACCGCATCTGCCGCTGGGGAGGACCAACCGGCCTGCTCGGGGAAACCCCCAATGTGATGGAGACCGATGCCTCTGCAGTGCTGACCCACGGGGTGGCGTTGGGGTTGCGGACTTGGGAGAAGCTGCTGGCCACCTTGAGCTGGCGTCGCACGGATGTGGATCGGGTGATCTGCCATCAGGTCGGGTCGGGCCATCGACGGCAGATTCTGGAAACCCTGGGACTGCGTACCGACCAAGATTTTAATACTTTCGAGACCCTGGGCAATATGGGCACCGTAGCCCTCCCGCTCACCCTCGCGCAGGCGGATGAGGCAGGATTCTTCAGCAGCGGAGATCGGGTGGGATTGCTCGGAATCGGCTCAGGCTTAAACTGTGTTATGCTGGGAGTCCACTGGTGAGAGAAAGTGAGGCCACTATGACCTACGATCTGTCGGTCATTCATTCAGAGTATCCCTTTGAAGGCAAGTTTTTGCAGGTCGGCGGCCATCGTTTGCATGTGCTCGACGAAGGCAAAGGTGAGACCCTGGTGATGGTGCATGGCAATCCCACCTGGTCTTTTTACTATCGGAGACTGGTCCGAGATCTCTCAGCTCAACATCGGGTCATTGTGCCTGACCATATTGGAATGGGACTCTCTGATAAGCCCTCGGACGCACATTATCGTTATACGCTGGAGCAGCGGGTGCAGGATCTGGAGCAAACTCTGGAGCAGCTCGGCGCTCAGCAGCGCCTGACGCTGGTGGCCCACGATTGGGGGGGCATGATCGCGCTGGCCTATACCTTGCGGAATCCTACCCGTGTCTCGCGGCTGGTGCTGATGAACACCGCTGGATTTTTCCTGCCAGAAGGGAAGCCGCTGCCCTGGCAGCTCTTCCTGGTGCGACGTATGCCGATGGGGTTTTTGGTGCGAGGGCTCAACGCCTTTGTGCGAGGGGCCAATTGGATGTGTTCCACTGTGCCCGGAAAGCTGACGGAGGTGGCCCGGCGAGGTTATGCACTCCCTTATGATTCTTGGGAGCACCGCATCGCCGTCCATCGGTTTGTGCAAGATATTCCGCTCTCCGAAGCCGATCCCGCGCACAACCTGGTGCAAGCGGTCTCGACCCAGCTTCCGGCGTTGGTGGCGCGTCCCACCCTGGTCTTTTGGGGCCGCCGTGATTTTGTCTTTGACGATGGTTTCCTGGCGGAGTGGAAACGACGGGTGCCAACCCTGCCCATTGTGGAGTATCCCCAGGCAGGACATTATGTCCTAGAGGATGCTTACGATGATATCCTGCCTCGTATTCGGCAATTTTTAGCCGATAACCCACTTGCCTAAACTCGGAGCTGCTTGTGGTAAAAGAGACCGTGCTCTCATGCAATATTGCCGCGCATTTGCCTGCTCGCGCAGCAGAGCTGCCTTACAAACAAGCGGTGGTGGTTCCGGTGGGGCGAGACAAGAGTGGCCGGGTCACCTGGTCCCATCTGACCTTTCTCCAGCTCAACACCCTCAGCGACCGCTACGCGCTGGGGCTCGAGCGGATGGGCGTCAAGCGTGGGACACGCACGGTCTTGATGGTGAAGCCCTCGCTGGAGTTTTTTGCCCTGGTCTTTGCCCTGTTTAAGATTGGGACGGTGCTGGTTCTGATCGATCCGGGGCTCGACCGGAAAGCGGTGCTGAAGTGTTTTAAGGAAGTGGCCCCCGAAGCCTTTATCGGCATTCCGGCGGCACATGTGGCGCGCCTGCTGTTTCGAGACAGCTTCTCGACGGTGCAGGTCAACGTGACGGTGGGGAAGCGCCTGTTTTGGGGCGGTTTTACCCTGGAAGACGTAGCGGAGGCGGGAAAGGCGGTCGGTGAGGATCGTCCGTATGTGATGGCCCAGACGCGCCCAGATGAAGTGGCGGCGCTGCTCTTTACATCCGGCTCAACGGGGATTCCGAAGGGTGCGGTGTACACCCACGGCATCTTTGACGCACAGCTTCGTTTGCTCCGTCAGACCTATCAGTTTGGAGAGGATGAAAAGGAGCTGGCCACCTTCCCCTTGTTTGCTCTCTTTGATCCCGCCCTGGGCATGACGTGTGTGGTGCCCGACATGGATGCCAGCAAGCCGGGCTCTGCTGATCCGGTGAAGCTGGTGGAGGCCATTGAAGACCACGGTGTTACCTCTATGTTCGGATCTCCGGCACTGCTGGATCGATTGGGGCAATATTGTGTACATCACAACAAGGTCTTGATACCCCTCCGCCGGGTGATCTCCGCTGGTGCTCCGGTGCGGTCGGATATTCTCGAGCGCATGAACCGCAGCCTGCCCCCCCAGGCCCAGGTCTTTACCCCCTATGGTGCCACAGAGTCACTCCCGGTCTCCAATATCGGCAGCCATGAGCTGCTGGGTGAGACCCGCCAGCGCACGGCACAAGGGGAGGGCATCTGCGTTGGAAAGCCGGTGGACGAACAGCTCGTGCGTATTATTCGCATCACCGATGATGCCATCGAGGGGTGGTCCGATGACCTGCTGGTGTCCCCCGGTGAGATCGGCGAAATCACGGTGCGGGGACCGGTGGTCACCACGTCTTATTATGCCCGTCCCGAGCAGACCCGCTTGGCCAAGATCCAGGAGGGCGCGCAGGTGGTGCATCGGATGGGGGATGTGGGCTGGCTCGATGCACAAGGTCGCTTGTGGATGTGTGGGCGTAAGTCTCACCGCGTACAGACGACCGAGGGGCCACTTTTTTCAGTGCCGGTGGAGGAAATCATCCATCAACACCCAGAGGTCAAACGGGCGGCGCTGGTCTGGCGAGGGCAAGCACCCGCTCAAACCCCGGTGGTGTTGCTGGAGCGTCAACCCGGTAGCTCTCGCTCGGATGAGGTGCTGCTTCAGGAGGTGAGGGCTCTGGCGGCGGCGCATCCGCTGACCGCTCGCATTCGCCACTTTATGATCTATTCGCAGCCGTTTCCGGTGGATATCCGGCACAACGCGAAAATTGCTCGGGAGAAGCTGGCGGATTGGCTGGCTCAGCAGCCTCTTCGTGAGGGTATTTAAACCTCAATTCTGATGGTGCCGAAATACAGGGAGGCATGATGAAGGTTTTGGTTACCGGCGGGAGCGGATTTTTGGGCGCTGCGATCACGCGGCAGCTCCTTGGTCGAGGCGATCAGGTCCGCATCTTTGCGCGAGGTTCCTATCCAGCCCTTGCTTCGTTGGGCGCTGAGGTCTTTCAAGGAGATCTCCGCCAAAAGGTCGAGGTGGAGGCTGCCTTTGAGGGCATCGATGCCGTGATTCACACCGCAGCAAAAGCGGGTGTGTGGGGCCCTCGTGAAGAGTACGAGGGCATCAACGTCTTGGGCACACAGCATATCTTGGATGCTTGCCGCGCTAGAGGGGTCCGCTACTTGGTGTTTACCAGCTCTCCCTCGGTGGTCATGGCGGGCACGGATATTGACGGGGCCGATGAGTCGCTGCCCTATTCACCCACCTATGTGGGCCACTATTCTCCGAGCAAAGCGGAAGCGGAGCGCAGGGTGATGGCTGCCAATGGCTCACAGGTGGCCACGGTCTCACTCCGGCCTCACCTGATCTGGGGGCCTGGAGATCCCCATATTCTCCCTCGGCTGGAGAAACAAGCCCGTGCCGGAAAACTGAAGCGCATAGGCGCGGGGGATCCCATCATTGACCACGTCTTTGTCGAAAACGCGGCAGAAGCCCATGTGCTGGCCCTCGATAAGCTCCGAGCGGGTGCTCCAATTGGTGGCAAGGTCTACTTTATCACCAACGGAGAGCCCATCGGGGTTTGGACAATGGTTAATTCCCTGCTGGATGCCGTCGGGGCTCCAACGGTGTCTTCGCTTGTGCCGCGTGGGGTTGCGTATGCGCTCGCGTGGGTGCTCGAGACAGTCCATCGGCTGTTAAAGCTCGACGGGGAGCCTCGCTTGACACGTTTTGCAGTCAAAGAGCTCTCCTGTGCGCATTGGTTCAGCATCGAAGCCGCCCGGCGTGAGCTGGGATATCAGCCTCGTATCTCACTCCAGGAGGGGCTGGCGCTCCTCAGCGCCTCACGAAAGCAAGGCTGAACGCCGTTCCCCCCTTGACGCTTGATCTGACACTGCCTACACTTCCGAAAAGTGGAGCCCAAGCGCGGTTGCTGGGCGCTGCGCACGCCGATTTTTCGCTCAGTCGTCTCTTCCGCTGAGGTTTGAATGCCGTCCACCTCTTCAGATGAAGTGCTCTTGACCCCTGCAAAGCAGGAGCGGTCGCCTGAAAAACTCCAGGCCGAGCTGGCGCAGGCCATGCACTCAGGCGTGCTGCGAGGTCGGCGGGCCGAAGTCCCCGTGACCCTCACGACGGTATGGCGACGGGTGGCGCTGAACGATGTGACGGTGTTTACCCGGCAGCTTGCTACGTTGGTTGGCTCCGGGCTGCCGTTGCAACGGGCGCTCAAGAGCTTGGGACAAGGCATTCGCGATCCCCTCTTTCGCAGCCAGGTGGAGGGGGTGGCGGAGCTGCTGGCGGGTGGCAAGAGCTTCTCCGAGTCACTCAGGAAATATCCGCAGACCTTTGACACGCTGTATGTCAGCTTGATAGAAGCGGCAGAGATCAGCGGAACACTTGACGAAATTTTGATGCGCTTGTCCCTCCATCTGGAGGCCAGTGTGCGCTTGCGGCAACAGGTACGGACTGCTGTGGTATATCCCCTGGCCATTGTTTTGATCGCGTTGGTGGTGATGGGGCTGATGCTCTTTAAGGTGGTGCCCAGCTTTGACCGGATGTTCGCCAGCGCTGGTGCGGCGCTGCCTCCCGAGACCCTGCTGGTGGTGGCCCTCTCGGACATGCTTCAACAACAATTTGGATGGATTATACTGGGTTCTATCTCGGCGTTTGCGCTGGTGGTGCTCAGTTACCTCACGCCGGTGGGACGAGATTGGATCGATGAGCGTCTGCTCCGCCTGCCTGGGGTGGGAGAGCTGATCGTTCAGATCGAGCTGGCGCGTTTTTCTCGCACACTGGCCACGCTGATTGGCGGTGGGGTCTCAATTCTCGTGGGACTGGATATTTGCGTCAAGACCTCCTCGAACCGCATGGTGGAGGCGGCGTTGCGCCAGGTTCGCTTCGGGGTCAGTCAAGGTTATGGTCTGGGAGAGTCGCTGAGGGCCACCCGTCGTTTTCCCGAGACGCTTCCGCAGATGGTGAGTGTGGGAGAAAATACCGGACAGCTCGACAGCATGCTTGGCCGCATCGCGGACTACTATGATCAAGAGGTGGAGGGTGCGGTGGGGGCGATGGTGGCACTGCTGGAGCCCGCGTTGATGATCTTCATCGGGGTGGTGGTGGGAGGACTGCTGATTGCCATGTATATGCCGATCTTCACCATGACCACGCTGACGGGGGGCTGAACCCTTCCAATTTCTTAAACGGGCGTTGCAAGATTATCCTTTAAAGTTAAGCCTTTAAGGTTAAGTCGTTAAGGTTAAGTCGTTAAGGTTGAGGCGCTAGAGGGCCTCCCGCCGCTCTTGCCAAAACTGAACGGGCGAGCTGATGATCCGCTTCGGCGCGTAAGACCTGAGTTCTGGCCCGTGACACTGCCTCCACCCGCTGCAACACCAAAAACAGGGTGGAGCGGCCTTGTTCGTAGAGCCGGCGTTCTCCCGCAAGCTGAAGCTCCGCCGCCCGCAGCCCTTCTTTGCTCAGCAGCACACTCTGACGCAATACATCCACTGTCTGATAGGCGTCACGTACCTCCGCCAACAGGCTCTGAAACACTTGCTCACGGGTTGCCGCCAGGCGCTCTGTTTGGGCCGAGACCTGCATCAGCCCCCCTTTTGCAGCCCGTTGACCGAGTGGAAACGTAATGCCCATGCCCACTTGAACTCCGTGTGTCCCCAGGCTCAGCATCTGACCAACCGCATCGCCTGCCCCCCCTACCCAGCGGGTGGGCACGGTGGAAGTCTCCCCCTCCGCCAGCAGTGGTGTTCCTGCGACACCCGTTGCTTCTAAACGTGTCACCAGATCCACTCGAGGCAGGAGCTGGTTCTGCTGATATCGGAGCTCCACCTCCAGACTTTGGACCTGATATTGGAGGGTCTTCAGCTCGGGACGAAGACGCTCGGCCTGCTTCAACAGCTCCTCCAAAGGCGGAAGGGTGGTGCTCTCTCCCAATCGTTCCACCGGCTCGAGGGGGCGCTGCCACACGGGATCCCCGGCACCGGGCAGGAGTAGCCGCTTGAGGGCATTTTCTGCCACCGTCACCGCTTGAGTGGCCACCAAGAGCTGGGTTTCCCGCGAGCTCCGCTCCAGATCCACTTCGGCCCGCTCGAGGGGAGATGTGGAGCCCGCTTGAATGCGTGCCTCAGTCAACCGAAGTTGTTCCCTCACCAGTTCAAGGCTAATGAGCCGATTTTGCTGCTCTTTTCGAACGTAGACCAGCTCCCACCACGCCCGCTGAACGGCCAGGGTCACATCCAGCTTCAGGCGCTCCAGGGTGTTTTGAGCGTCTTGAAGGGCGTGCTCTTGCTGCGCTAAGTCGCGTCGATTGCGATCCACCCGCAGATCGCGTGCCAGTGGCTGCTGCACCACTATCCCCAGGGTTGAGCCATAAGCCGGTGAGAGCTGCGTGGATGCACTGCTCGTAATCGATAGTTCATTTGTATAATAAACTTGATAGGTTCCACCCGTATTCTTAAAGCTCTTGGTGAGCGAAGGTGTGATCCCTATCTCGGTGCTCTGAAGGGTGTCGGCACCGTCGATGGCCGATAAAGTGCTCAGCGCGGGCGTGTGTGCATGGGTGAGCGCCGGTGCCAAACCCACCACCGGATCATACGTTCCTTCCAGCGTCATCACGGTCCCTTCGAGGCGTTTTACATCTGCCGCTGCCTGGCGCAACGTCAGATTATCCTGGAGCGCCCGCTGAATGGCATCGTGTAAGCTCAGCTTATACACCGGCTGATTTTCGACGCCGGGACGGGAGAGCTTCGGCAACGGCGGAACAGGGCGTGGGTTGAGATCTTGTAACAGGGGCTCATGGGTGAGCCGGGGAGCGCTGGCATCGTTCTCCAGGCCCTTCAGTCCCTCGGAGGAGAGAGGGAGCGTGGTCTCTTGAACCGGCTGAACCGGAGAACTCACCGGATCAGAGGCTAACGCATCCGAAGCAGCCGGAGTCGCTGGGGCAGAAGTGGAGGTCCGTGTGGAGGGCGGCAGCTCAGGCGTCGTGGCGTGTGCGCTCCCCACCACGAGTAACAACATGGCGGCTCCGGCCACGGCTGTCTGTGTGGCCTGCGTGCGCTTCCACTTCAGCTCCTCCAGCAGCGACCACACCACCGGCGTCACCAGAAGGGTGAGCAGCAGGCTCAAGGACTGGCCACCGATCACCACCACGGCGATGGCCCTTCGTTCTTCGGCACCCGGTCCTGTTCCCAGCCAAAGTGGAAGCATGCCGGCCACCAACGCCAGGGTGGTCATCAAGATGGGGCGGAGCCGATCCCGATTGGCGTGCAGAATGGCCTGGGTGTGCTCCATTCCACTGTCGCGCAGCTTGTTCATATGATCAACCTGGAGGATCGAGTTCTTTTTCACCACCCCAAAGAGCACCAAAATACCCAGTGCAGAGTACAGGTTTAGTGAGTTTTCAGTGAGCCACAAGCTCAGCAGCGCAAACGGCACCGACAGCGGCAGGGAGAGCAGAATGGTAAACGGATGTTTCAGGCTCTCAAACTGGGATGCCAGGATCATATACATAAAGATGACCGAGAGCAAAAAGGCCCACAGGAACTCGTTGAAGGTCTTCTCCAGCTCACGTCCCTTTCCCATGATGCGGGTGGAGTAGTTGACGGGGAGCTTCATCTCCTCGATTTCCCCTTTGAGCGCCTCGATCCGATCCGCCAGTGCATAACCGGGCCCAACCCCTGCGCGAAGGCTGATCAGCCGCTGTCGATCCAGCCGGTCGATGCGTGAGGGGCTCTTCACTTCTTCGAAGGTGACGACATTCTCGAGGCGAACCAGTCCGCCGCCATTTTCGGCGGAGCGTGGCACGTAGAGCTGCTTGAGCACTTCCGGTCGATTCCGATACGTTTCCATCAAGCGGAGCTGCACATCATAGTTGTCGTTGAGTGCCTCATCTCGAAAGCGGGAGACCTCATCATCTCCGCCGATCATCAGCCGGAGAGCGTTGGCAATATCAGCGGTTTTGACCCCCAGGTCGGCGGCCCGTTCGCGGTCGATCATCACCCGCAGCTCGGGTTTGTCCAGCTTGAGGGTGGTGTCGGCATCGACAATGCCTCCGAGGGCCTCGGCGCGTGACTTCAGCTCCTCACCGTATCGGTAGAGGGCGTCGAGATCTGGTCCTCGAATGGACAGATCGATGTCCCAGTTTCCACCGCCGATGTTAAAGCTCGGGATATTGCGCACAGAAATACGTAGATCCTTGTATTTGCGAAGTTTTTTTCGAGCTTCCGTCATGATGTCGCGCTGTGAGAAGTTGCCTTCAAAGGCTTTGGTGGGTGTCCCGTTCAGCAGCTCGCGCCACAGTCGCCCAAAGGAGAAGATGCGCTTCTCGTGAGGGGTGATCTTGACATATCCGGAGCCGCCATTGACGCCGCCGATAAAACCGCCCCCGGCTTGAAGCAGGACCAGCTCGACGCCCGGAATGCTCCGCAGATCCTGGTCGATCAGCCGAATGGCCTGATCCATCGCCCCCAGTCCAGCCGCCAGAGGTGCGGTGATGCCCAGCTCAAACTCTCCTTCGTCCACGTCAGAGGGCAAATATTCCTGTTTCACAATCCCGTACAGGGGCACCGATGAGGCCATAATGGCCAGAGCCAGCCCGGTCACCAGCAGGCGATGGCGTAAGCAGAAGGCGAGGGCTCCCAGATAGAGCCGCTCCAGCCGCCCGTACAAACCCGCGCGTGAGTGGGCATCACCCTGGTGAGGGCTGCTTTCGCGCTTCAGCAGGCGTACGCTCATGGTGGGGGTGAGGGTGAAGGAGACCAGCAGGCTCACCAGCACCGAGACAGCAGCGGTCAACCCAAATTGGAACAAAAAACGTCCTGAAATCGAGGACATAAACGAAACCGGCACAAAGATCACCACCAGCGACAAGGTGGTAGCCAACACCGCCAGCCCGATCTCTTGGGTGGCTTCCCGTGCCGCTTCCATCGGCGGTAGACCTCTTTCTTCGATGAAGCGGAAGATGTTCTCCAGCACCACGATGGCGTCATCGATCACGATGCCCACCATCAGCACCAGCGCCAGCATGGTCACGCTGTTGAGGGTGAAGTCCAGCAGCCACATCATCCCGAAGGTGGACACCACCGAGGTCGGAATGGCCACGCCCGCAATGATGGTGGAGCGCCAGGAGCGCATGAACATCAACACCACCGCACAGGCCAGCAGGCTGCCGAGCACCAAGTGAAGGTTGATCTCATGCAGCGCCGAGTAGATATACGTCGATTGATCCCGTAAGATCTCGATGCGCACGTCCGAAGGCAGATTGCCACGAATCTTGGCAAGATTGGCTTTGACCCCTTCGATAACCTGGATGGCATTGGCACCCGACTGTCGCCGCACCTCGAGGATCACCGAAGGGACTCCGTTGAGTCTTGCCAAGTTGCGCTGCTCGCGTGTGCCATCTTCTACGGTGGCGATGTCTCGTAAGCGGATGGGCACCCCATCCAGGGTGGTGATCACCAGATCTTCAAAGGCTTGTGGGGAGTCCAGTCGTCCCATCGTGCGCAACATCTGCTCTTGGGCAGAAGAGGTCAAGTTGCCACCTGGCACATTGGTATTTTGCCGCGCAACCGCATCTCGCACGGTGGTAATGGCCAGACCGTAGGCGCTGAGACGCTCGGGATCAACCTCGATGCGAATGGCGCGCTCGAGACCGCCCTGGAGATTGACTGCGCCCACGCCCGAGGCTCGCTCGATCTGGACCTTCACCTGCTTATCGGCCAGCTCGGTCAGCTCCCGCAGTGGCCGATCTGCTGCCAATGCCAGGGTCAGCACAGGAGAAGAATCGTTATCAAACTTTGATACAATGGGGTTGTCTACCTCATCCGGGAGGGCGCGCATCACCCCTTGCACGCGGTCGCGCACGTCTTGGGCGGCGCTGTCGATATCCCGGCTGAGCTGGAAAGTTGCCACGATGATCGAGCTGCCATTCACGGAGATCGAGCGCAGCTCACTCAGCCCTTCGACGGTATTGACGGCTGCTTCGATCTCGTCGGAAAGTTCCGCTTCGATGTCGGCAGGTGCAGCACCGGGCATGCTGGTACGCACCGAGACCGTGGGCAGATCCACCGACGGAATCCGGTCTACGCCCAGCTTCTGATAGGCGGCAATCCCCACCACCACCAGCGCCATGATCAGCATGGTGGCAAAGATGGGACGGCGGATGCATATTTCGGCAAGTCGCTGCATTATTTGCCTCCCTGTTTTGTGTCGGGAGGCTGTATCCCTTCGGGTGAGGTCGGAGCGGCCTGAGCTCCCGCAGGCAAAACCACCACCGGCATGCCTTGTTGCAGTGAGCCCGGGGAGCGCACCACCGAGGTGCCTTCGCTGATGCCCTCCAAGACCTCCACCATTCCAGCCTGTTTACGCCCCAGCTTGACCAGCTTCTCGACCGCCTTGCCTTCGGCTACTGTCAGCACCTTGTCAAGTCCTGCAAAGCTCACCACCGCATCCTGTGGCACCACCAAGCCGGGCTTATCGGCGCTCACGATGATCTCGGCCCTGACAAAACTCCCCGCCCGCAGCTCGCCCGGATTGGGGATCTCGGCTTCTACCGTGAGCACGCGGCTTTGTTCGCGCAGGGCAGGGGCCACCCGCGCAATGCGGCCCTCATACTGCTTTTCTTGCCCGTCGAGCTGGAAACGAACAGCCTGGCCCACCTTGACGAGAGGGGCATCACGCTCAGGCACTTCGGTCCTCAGCCGCAGCGGGTTGATGCGCACCACCGTGAGCAGAGGGGCTCCGGCGCTGACAAATTCACCGGGGTTGACCTTACGTTCCTGCACCACGCCATTCAGGGGCGAGCTGATCACCGTCTCCGTCCGTTGTTGCTCTGCCAGTGCCAGCTCAGAGCGTCGTTGGTGCACCACCGCCAGCCGATTTTGCACCTGCTCCCGGGCGTTTTGCACATTACTCTCGGCCCGGAGATAGCTGGCTTGGGCACTGTCCAGCTCCGCTCTGGGCAGCAGTCCCTGAGTGGTGAGGGTCCGGGTGCGCTCCAGTTGGATACGAGCTTCTTCCAGTGTGGCTTGTGCCAGCTTCACCGTGGCGGTCTCTTCGAGCTTGAGCTTGTCCTCCGCATCTTGTGGACCCAGCCCCAGGAGCGCCCGCGCTTGGGCCAGAGCAGATGCCGCCTGCTCCACCCGAAGCTGGTAGTCGCTGGTTTCCAGCTCCGCCAGCACCTGTCCTGCCTTGACGGGGGAGCCCAGATCCACCCGCAGCGTGGCCAAGCGTCCGGGCACCTTGGATGCCACCGTCACCTGCTCATCCGCCGCCAGCGTTCCGGTGACACGCAAGCGTTGCTCCAGACCTCGAGCTTCCACCGGCAACAAGGTGACTTCTCGGGGAGGGCCTGCCGGTTTACCCTCTTTGCCACCACCAGGCCCACCGGTTCCGGGAGGGCCACCTGCTGAGCTCCCGCCACCATTTGAACAAGCCCCTAAAATCAACACTGCCGCCATCGTCAGGGGCCATCCTCGCGTCACATTCAGTCTCATGTCGATCTCAATTCAGGGTTAGAGAAATCCAATGATATAAAAGCTCACGTTGGCTCACACATTTGTTGGGTGAGCGGCGCATCGGCTGGGGTTGTGGTCGTTTTCTGAAGTAAACGTAACAATGCAGCAAGGGGGTTGGTTCGTAAAGCAGCGCAGGTAGGAAGTTTGATCTCCTCAAAACGTAAGCTAGGGTACAAGTTTGAGGATTTGAGAGGCATTCGCACGATAATTGCTGACATCGCCGCCCACCGCGTGCTGTCGATTGGCCAGCCAGGGCAGGAGCTGATCGGCTGCATGGGGATGTTTCGGCTGTCCGGCATTGCCTCCCGCCAAGACATACCCTCTTTCTCCTTCAAACTGAACGACTTGCCGCATGGCGGATCCAGAAGCCACTTCATACTTGCCCACCACTCCCTCGTGACCGAGGGCAATCACCGTGTGGCGTCCACCAGGGGCAGGCAAAGGCTTAAAGCCAAAGATCGGCGCAAGGGCCTTCTTCGATGCAAATGGATGTTCCGGGGTGAGGGTGTGGAGGCGGCCCCAGCTCCAGCTCTGCACGTCTTGCCCCAGCTTGGCGGAAAGCTCCCCCTCGGCGTCGATCAACGCTTGGACCAGCACCTCGTCACGGACCTCCGTCTTAGATGTGGCAGGATCGTTCCACCACTTCTCACCGCTGGCGCTGAAGAGGGCTACCTCCACCGGCGCTTCAGACAGACGATCTTTAAGGTACGTCTCGAGCAATACCGGGTCTTTCAGATGCCGTCCAAAGAGCTGCCGATGAATATGCTGTCGCCATGACTCATAAAGCAGTGCTTCGGGTGCCTCCGCGCGCATGGCAAAATCCCACTTCTCGAGCAAGCTGGCCATCCAAGCCACCCGCTTGAGCTGTGTGTCCGAGAGCTTCTGAGGAAAGTGGCTCTCCAGCGCAGGCTTGAGCAGGGGCACGATGCGGCTGGCCTCGAGGTTCACGATGTCACTTTGGAGCCCTCGCACGGTTTCAGGGGTCCATGCGCTGCGGCTTTCCAAAGCTGTGGCAATACGCAAAGCGCGATATCCACCACTCGCGTATGTATTATATCGTCCAGTGTCTGCCAGGACCGGCTGGTTGGAAGCCACGAGGTAGCCCGAGGGCGGATCGGTCAAGATCGGACGCTCCGCTTCACTCAACCACTCCGTCCACGCGGAAGCGGCGGTGCTGCCATCTCTCGGGAGAGGAGAGGCGCGTCGAGCCGGAAGTTTTCCCCCCAAGACGTATCCAATCGAGCCATCTTGGGTGGCAAAGATCCAGTTTTGGCTCGGATAAGGCAGGGAGGTGACGGCAGTTCTCACCGCTGCGGCGGAGGTCGCACGGTAGAGCTGGTCAAAAGCGCCGGTCATGACCAGGGGCTCCGTAGTAAAGCCCGACCAAGAGAGGGCATACAACCGGTCGGAGCGCACGGAGGCTTCACGGCCTCGGTTGTATACAGGCCCAAATCGAGTTGCCAAAAAGTCTTCGGTCAGCTTCTCGTCCGTTTTATCGCCCCATTTGAAGGTCTGAGGCCAGCTCTCAAAGGCTTCTTTTTGCCCATCCACCAGGTATTCAGCCGGATTGGAGGGGTTTGGCTGGAGGGTAAACAGGTCTTGAGCGTCGGCAAAGGAGGTGGTGAGGGTCCAGGCAACGCCCGCTGCTCGCCCGATCACCACCATCGGCAGGCCGGGAAAGGTGGAGCCACTGACCTCGATCTCGGGGGTCTGCACATGCACTTCGTAGAAGATCGGTGGCCAGGGCAGGTCCAGATGAGGATCTCCCGCCAGAATGGGCTTGCCACTCATGGTATGTTTCCCTGAGATAGCCCAGCCATTGGAGCCTCCCAGCTCGCCGTTGAGCCACTTCTCGACCCCCGGAATGAGGGCCGCTTGAAGGGCCTCGCGTGCATCCGGGCTAAATTCCAGAACAGCAGGATAATCGACCGCCCGAGCACTGCTGCTTCGCTGGTTCATGCTTTTGCCCGAGGTGTCTTCCAGCACGGTGCCCGGTCCAGGGGCTGGCACCGTTGGCAGGGAGGGCCGATAACGCCTCGTCTGCTCCGACTCCAGGATCGGCGTCCCAAAGTGCAAGGAGCCGGTGAGCATCCACGGCAGGGTCTCGGCGGACGCCACCGCCGCCAGTTTGTCCCGAAGGGCCTCTAAGCGTGCGTCTTCGCTGAGATCCCAGGCTTGAAAGCGGGCGATCAGCACGACATCCCGGGGGGTCCAAGGGACCGGTTTATGTCCGAGCAGCTTCAGCTCGAGGGGCAAAGGCCAAGACTTTTGACCTTCGTTGATGCCTCGGCAATAGGCTTCGATGCGGGCCTTTTCTGCCGGGAGCGCCTGGGCCATCACCTGATCCACCCGGTAGGAGAGCAGCCGCAAGCGGCGGTCGGTGTCCAGCATGCCTTTGCCGAGCAGCTCCGTCAGCCGTCCCTGGCTGGCCAGCCTCAGCAGCTCGAGCTGAAATTGACGGTCGCGCACGTGCATGAAGCCAATGGCAGTGGCAGCATCGTCGTCATTCTGAGCCAAAATATGGGGGACACCCAAGCCATCGAGCACAATCTCCACCAGTGCTTTGAGGCTAGCAATCTGGGTTTGAGGCTTTTCAGGTGGATAGGTGCTGCGCAAGAGCGGCGCACAAGCCGACACGCTGAGCAACAACGTCGCCCACATCAACGGAGCGGCTGCGCGGTGAAGGTGAGACACGTTCGGCTTGAGCATGGCAAAATTCCTCACGGACAGGGGGACGGCGAGCAGGTCCAGGCTTCGTATTTCATGACAGCAAATGCGGAAAAAAGCAAGGCGGAGCCCCGTTCAATTGTCAGTGGAGGGGCTCTCATGCTATCTTTTCCAGCAGCTTAGGCGCTCGAATTGCTCAGATGAGGCATTTGTCATGAAGTTCCAAGCAAATTCTCCCAAAAATTCGTCACTCCGGACCTGCTGGGGCCTGCTCAGCGGCATATTCTTGCTGGGCTCGGTGGTGATGCCTTCGCAGGCAGCGGACCCCAAAAAACCGGAGCCGCGTGCGGAGCCCCGTAAGCTCGAGATGCTCGAGGCGCCGGATGCCGGCTTACTCCCGTATCGCACGCTGATGGATGAGTCGATTACGCTCTACGAGCAAAAGCGATATCACAAAGCCAGCACTGCACTTTACGATTACCTGGATAAGCCGATCCCTGCCATTCTCAGCGCGGAGGCCCGCTACCGGCTGGGGCGCAGTCTGGAGGTGGTCCAGATGCCCATGATGGCAATGGGAATGTATCGTGATATTACGCGCTTTGGACCGGTGGTGGGCAAGGTCTATCCCGAGGCGCTCAACGGCTGGATCACCCTGGCGCTGAAATATGATGACACGGTGGAGCTTCAACACCGCCTGCAACACCTTCCAATCAAACATGATCCCCCCAATCAGCCGCTGCTTCCCTATCTGCGTGGGGTGGGGCTCCTGGATCGTGGCAGGCTGGATGAGGGCATGGCGATGTTGACCTCCGCTTCCACACCGGACACGGTGATCGGTCGGCAAGCGTCGTATGCAGCGGCAGTGGCGCTCAATCAGGCAGGAAAACGAGCTCTGGCACGAAAGCTCTTGATGCCACTTTTGACGGGAACGCCCAAGGGCTCGGGGGAGGTCATGACGGCCAAAGAGCTGATGCTGGTGGAGCGGCTACGGGAGCTCTCGGCGATGGGGTTGGCGCGTATTGCCTATGCCGAAGGTAAGCTGACGGAAGCTCGACAGTTTTATGCGCGGGTGGGGTCTCGCTCAATTTATTACCCGCGTGCGCTTTACGAGCAAGCGTGGATCGCCTTCCAGGAAGACAAGCCGCTCGACGTCTTGCCGGGTCTGGCTGCGTTGAGGCTCTCGCGTCAGCTTGCCCCATCGGAGCCTCAGGCGCTGGTGACGGGCGCGGCATTTGTGCCGGAAGCGGATCTGCTGGCGTCGCTCTTTTATCTGCGCACCGATCAGCATGACCTGGCGGATGGCACCTTACGCAGCTATCTGGAGACCTTACACTCGGTGCGTTTGGCGCTCCGCGATCTGGATCGGGCTTACGAGGCGGCACCCGATAAACGCTGGCTGGTGCAGACGCTGCTGGGTCTCAAGGCGCAAATTCCGCTCGAAGAAGAGAGTGCGGAGCCGGAGGCCCGGGATCCGTCGCTCGAGGTGCTGGCTCAGAAGTCGGTGCCGGTTCTCAAGCCGATCTTGGAGGAGCTGATGCACCATCGGGATGTCTCGCGCTCGCTTGCGCGCATGGAGGTGCTGAGGGCGGAGCAGGGGGTGTGGCAGAAGCAGCTCTCTTGGTGGCGAGCGTCGGCGTTGGGGGTGTATTCGGCGCGCTGGCTGGCGCTGGAAGAGCGAAAGTGTCTGGATTTGATCGCGGATACGCTCTTGGCGGGGCTTTTGCGACAGCGCATGTGGCTCAGTGAACAGAATGTGATGGGCTTGGCGTTGCGACGTGAAGTCACCATGCAGCGACTGGCCCGCTCCACGAACCAGCCCGACCCGGATCCCTGGAAAGGGGAGCCCCTGCCACCGTTTGACTATGTGCGCCCAACACTGTGACGGGTGCTGACCTCCCGCCGAGATTTTCCTGCCGACATGCTCCCGCCTTTCATGTGCTCTTGACACCCCCATGAACGTCTCCTGAAGAACCTACCGACCTTCTCCCGCCTCGTGAATGTTTTTGACATCTCTGAGAATTCCGGTCTACACTGAACATACAAAACAGCGCGTGGGGCACTAAGTGGCGGTTGTATGTGCTGAATGA
>JBJTQF010000243.1:0-6508 GCA_046075485.1 Myxococcota bacterium
ATCTTCTGGCCCCAAGCATTGATAGGTATCTGCTTGCCCTCGTATTCTACCGTCTCACCATCCACTATCCGGGCCTGCTTCTAAGGGTGTTTCTTCACGTAGACCGCGTCCCCCGCCCTTACCCTCCCATCCGCAAGCATATCGCGCAAGCGAGCCCGATCCGCCAGCCCCTGCGTAACCGTCGCATCTGCGCGTGAGCCGTACCGCTCGATCACGACCTGCGCCTTGTCAAGCACGTAGGTCACAACCAAACCATAGATACGCTCTGCCCGCTCTTGAAGGAACAGATTGAAGTGGATATTCCAGGTCGGGTCGGTGATCAGGTTCGGGTCCACCAGGTGAGTCTTTAACGATTCAGCGAGCTGCGGATTCTTGCGTGCCAGCTCTCCCAGATACTGTTGAGGGGATTTCTTTCCGATGGTGATGTTGGTGAACTTCGGAATCAGCGTTCGATTGACCACGCAGTCTACGAGCTGACTCGCCTCATCTCTCTCCAGATCCAGTGAGACTCCGCTGGCGACGTATGCCCGAGGATAGATATGATGATCTTCCAGCCTCATTCCGGTTGTCAGCCTCTGTGTGTTTGACCAATCTTTCTGTCCGCCACACGCATATCCAATCAGGTTCAGAGTCCCTTTGTAGATGGTACTTGACTTCTTCGTATAGTTAAAGAAATCATCAGCTTCTGTTATCAGCGGTCTAAGTTTTGAGAAATAGCCACGCTGTGAGATTGGTTCTTCTTTGGCTACCTGACCCAACGCCTGACAGTCCAAAATAATCACTTCATTGGACGCCCCACTGTATCGATTCGAGAAAACAGAGCCCCAGAACCAAAATTCCAGAAACTGGCGCTGATGCTCTGACATCCTCTCAAATGCTTTGATCGTTCTGAGGAACAACATCAACGGAATCAGCATATTCTCAGACGGAATCCAATCAAGTGAAGGGATATAGTATTGCTTGATCAGATACTCAACGGACTGCCGATAAAGGTTGCACACAATATCCCAATGACGGGTAAAAGTATCGGCATCCAATAGTTCAAGGATCGCCTTCTTATCGATGTCTGGATTTTTGCCCTGCTCCTCAGCCCATAGGATTGCAATCGTTCTGATGATCAGCTCTCGGTTCAGCTCCATTCGTGACTCTGACTCAAACTCCTCAATCTTCTGTCGCAGGTTAAAGCCATGATAGAGCTTGGCCGCCAGAATGTCGGTGAAGTTGAGCTGAATCCCCCGACTATTGCTGCGCTCGAAGAACATGCAGAATTTATTCAGGTTCATATCGAGCAGATAGAATGCAACCAGCTTCTGCTGCTTAAACAGATCAATCAACCTCCTGATGACACGTCGATAAATCTTCACATGCTGCTTCCGTTCGAGACTCTCCGGGGCATTCCGATATTGTTTTCCAAGGGCTGAGTTGAGGAATAGTTGGTTCTGTTCATCCTCCTCCAAACCCTCCTCTTCGGTCTTCCAGGCGTCTGACAATCGTACACATACCCGCTCTGGTAAATCCTCCCCCCCCACCTCTTCTATCAGCTCGTCCAGGGTATAGTCCGAGAAACGAGCTGTGTCGAGGCCCTGCCGAACCACCACAAAAACCTGATCTTTGCCCAGCAGGGCTCGGCACAACGACGTCAGACGCTGCTGACCATCCAATACAATGCGCAGGTTCTTCGTCTGTGCAAGTCGCTTAAGCTCATCACCACTATATGACAGGAGCTGGATTGCATCTCGCGCGCCTTTGCCCTTCCTTGGCCGCAAATCCAGAGGTCTTAAGGTCATCTCAAAAGCTGGCTTACCATAGATGATCGTTCCGATGAAGATTTCTCGGATGAGCGAGTCAAAGAGGTCATAGGTGCGCTCAATATCCCAGCGAAAATCCCGCTGGAACTCCGGCAGCAGAATGGTCTGAGAGCGTACCCCTTTGATGATTTCTACCAATGATTCGGTCTGGCTCTGCGTTTCATTCATGACACAATCCTCATGTTCAGATTGAGAGAGGACTGACGTCCCCCATACAGCCGCGCTGCCCCTACTCCCCCACCACCTTCACCAGCCGGGCCACAAAGTGAACCGGCTCATAAGGATCCAGCACGATGGGCTGATGCGCCGGGTTGGTGCTCATCGGCTCCAGCCGCTCTTCCGCTCCGCCTCGGGACCAGCGCTTGAACGTAAACTCCCCCAGCTCCAGATCCGCCCCTCCTTGACGCCGAGCAATCAGGCGCTCACCGGGGGACGGTGGGGCCGCGCCTTCCGCCCCCAGATGCTGCCACAAGCACCAGGATTCCGGGGGCACCACCCGATCCATCGAATCTCCCAGCACCTGCGCCACAAAAAGCCCCGGACGCTTCGCCTCCTGCTCCGGCAGGTGATAGCAGCCCAGCTCCTGCGGCTTCTGCCCCCGTGAGAAGGCCCCGGCTGCCGCCTTGAGAGAGACCACTGGCACCGCCACATACCCCTCTGGTGCCGCCTCACCCCTCACCATCAGCTTCAAATGACCCCGCCGCAGCCGTGGAGCATCGGCATCGGCACTCCAGTAGTCCGGCACCTGTGGCGAGAGGGCGCGATAATCAATGCCCAGGCGGGCAAAGTATTTCTGCGCGATGCGAATCTTCCGTGCTTCGTTTGTGAAGCGGAGCCGGGTCAGATCGTCATTCCCCTTGGTCTCCCGCACCAGCTCAAGGCACATCTTACCTTCCTGCTCAAAACGCACAATCCCCCAGTCCGGGTTGTAGTTGCCGATCACCTTTGGCAGCTCAATCTTGAACCTGGGTGGGAACTTGAAATAGAGCGCCAGGTGCTCCTGATCCGGGCAAAGTCGCTCGGCGATAAAGCGTCGCTCCACGTCCGAGTCGATCTGTACCTGATCGTAGAGCGATTTGTTCCCCCCCGGCACCAGCTCCTTTTGGGGATGCTTATCGGTCGCCGGGAAGAACTCATCCGGTGATTCCGGATCACCGACCGTCTCGCCAGAGTACACGTACAGGATGCGCTCGGCGATGTGCTCGGCCATTGCCTCCTTCACCTCATGCACAAAGACATTGGCCCAGCCCTCTGGATTGCGCAGGAGCTTCTCCCGCTGAGATGAGGCCATCCCCTCCAGGATTTGAATCAGCGTCTTGCGGGTCAGAGAGGTCTCAGATGCTGCCCGCCCGATGAAGTCTGGCACGGGCTGGGTGCCAGCGCCGATCTCCTGGATGAACTCCTTCTTGTCCCGCGTATCCGTGGCTTGAAAGCGGTGTACCTCGCTCGTGCTGACCTCAACGTCATTGGAGAAGGCCACCCGGATCTCCCCAAACTTCTCATAGACCTTCAGCAGCTTGAAGCCTCGAAGGTGGATGTTCTGGGTGAGTTTGCCCAGATCGTCACCGACCCGCGCCGCACACTCCCGCTCGTCGGCATTCAGGAAGCCCAGCACCGAATCCACCCCTGCCGAGCTGCGCTGCTCGATGAGAAGCACCACCCGCCCCTGTCCCGTGAGCTTTTTTACCCGGAGCCCATACTCCGTGACCACAAAACGTCCCCGAGAAATGGTCAGGACCGCCTCCGGAAAAGCCGCCCCGTTGAGTCGCCGCACGGCCTCCGTGACCAGTGCTTCTGAATCCACCTCGATCCGGTAGCGCAGCCGTTGACAGAGCTTCTTCCAAAAGGCCCTGAATTCCCGGGAGGCGTACAGCGTGTCCCGTCGTCTCGCAGTGGCATCCTTCGGACGTTTTGGCACGGGTGGCGGCGTCTCACCATCATCCACATAGTCTTGCTGGAGATTTCGGACGTAGCTCTCATAGCTCTCGTTGGCGATCACCGTCAGGATGTTCAGGTTTGAGCCCCCTGGACGCTGCCCCTGCTGGTTCACGCACAGGCGCAGCCCACGCCCGATCTCCTGCCGCTTCTTGATCGTGCTCGTGGTCTGATTGAGCGTGCAGATCTGAAAGACGTTGGGATTGTCCCAGCCTTCTTTAAGCGCGGAGTGTGCAAAGATAAAGGCCACCTTTTTGCCCTCATCTTTGCCATCCGGAAATGCCAGCAACCGCTCCTTGTCGCGCATGATCAGCTTGAAGGCTTCTTTTGCTTCGTCCGAATCAGACGCCACCTCATCCAGATAGACATCCCGCTCCTGCTTAGTGGCCTTATCCTTCTTGCGCGTCTTGGCAAAATAGGCGGAACGGACCTCGGACGGCTCAAACTTCTGCCAGTATGGGTAGCTCCCCTTCAGCTTGTCAAAACACTCGTCGAACAGGATACGAAGGGTGCCCGGTGTGTCGAGGTAGTTGTTGACCCGATCAATGAAGAAGAGGGAGAGCACCTTGATGCCCTGCGCCTCAAGCTCTGCCTGCCGTTGAAAGTGCGCCTCAATGGTCTTCTGGATCTGAGCCCTCCAGACGTCCACCCGACTGCCCACCACTTCATCCGCTGTGGAGACCACCATTCCACCAGCGACGCCCCCCTTCAGCTCCAGCGTGCTCGGTTCACCATTGGAGCCCACCTGAATATTGGCCACCACCATGCCCCGGTGCTCGGGCATGTGCGTCTGCTTCTCCAGGGCATCGTTCTGCCGCAGCGTGATCACCTGTTCCGTGGTGATGCCGTCCTTGAGCACCAGCACCCGCACCTTTGCCCGAATCGGATCCCGCAGCACTTCTTCCAGCCGCAGCGTGGTCGCGGAGACCGCCCCCAGCTCCGAGATGCCCAGCACCTCGATCTGCTTCACCAGCCCAAAACGAAACGCCTGGATGGGTGTCAGCCTGTGGACCGGGTTGGGCTGCTGCCCCTTGCGGTGTGTCGCCGAATAACGCAGCACAAAGAGCGGCTTGAGCGTGCGAATGGCCTCCTTCGAGCGCTCGGAGCCCATGTTCTGGGGCTCATCCAAGACCACAATGGGACGGGTCGCCTGGATGCGCTGATACGGACGAAGCTCACCGCTCAACTTCTCGGTCTGCTTGTAGATGTTGTTGGAAGCCTTGTTGAACGCCTGCTGCGTGATCACCATCACGGTTGGAAAGGTGCTGCGTGCATAGTTGCCCACCTTCCCGATCTGGCCACCATCGTACTCCACCAGCGTGAAATTTTTCAACCCGTACAGGGTGATGAAGTGCGAGCGCATGATCTCAAAAGACTTCTTCACCCCCTCCAGAATGGCCACCGATGGCACCACCACAATAAACTTGTGCAACCCGTATAGCTTGTGCAGCTCCAGCATGGTGCGAAAATAGACGTAGGTCTTTCCGGTTCCGGTCTCCATCTCCAGCGTAAAATGGGGACAGCTAAAGGAGTCGTTGCTGACCCCTTCCAGGAGTGGCCCATCGTCCCGCTCCAGATGGCCCATATTGAGGGCGGCATCGGGATGCCTTTCATTGTGCCGGGACTGAACGGCGTGCAGGTTCTCTTCCAGCCAGTAGTCGGCCAGGTCCGCTTCTTCGGGCGTGTTCGGGCTGATGTCCACGAG
This sequence comes from Myxococcota bacterium, assembly GCA_046075485.1. GTDB lineage: Bacteria > Myxococcota_A > UBA796 > JAJRTE01 > JBJTQF01 > JBJTQF01. Next base: position 5,449 of record JBJTQF010000243.1, read on the forward strand.
CTGGTAAGGCACCTCGGCCCGCGTCAGACCGGTGAAGAGCTCCACCACACTCTGAACGGCCTCAAGCTGGTGGGGCTGGTTCGGATCAAAGCTGAATTGAAAGGCCATCATGCACCTACAGCGTTTTCACCTGGTGGACCACGTCACTCAACCGGACCTTCACGGTATCCGACAAGGAGGTCTCCAGGCAGATGAAGATCACCTTCTCAAATTCCTTGCGGGCCAGGATATCGGCGGTCTCTTCCTCAATCTGATCATCCAGACACACCAGAAGTGTCACCGGGATATGAGGATGTGTGATCTGAGTCACCACATTGGAGAGAAAGTCGGGGTGCTGATCGTGAACAGAATCCAGGGGATAACCTTCCAGCAACAGGATCTCGATGAGCACGTTCTCGGACTTTGCATGGGACATCAGTCCGGAGTCTTTGCGCAGCAGCGGAAGCAGGCCGCTGGTGTCGGTGCCCGTATATGGCACAAACCGACGCACGTTGCTCGGTCCCTGGTGCAGCACCCGAAAGCCAAAGTCTGGCGTCACGCTTCCCCCAAAAGGCAGAGTGCCCTCGGTGGCTTTTTTGAGGGCCTGGGAGGCACTTTTCAGCCGGGTGCGGGTGATGTCGGCAATGGTGGGATAATCGGGTTGGCCCGTCACCTCCGGGAGCTGCACCAGAATAAAACGACGATTTCCGCCATCGGTCTTGTTCAGCTTCCAGACCGCTTCTCCGGTGGTGCCCGAGCCTGCAAAAAAATCCAGCACGATGTCTTCGGTGTCCGTGGTGGTCCCGATGCGCAGGGCCTGCTCGATCAGCCGGGTGGGCTTGGGCGTGTCAAAGACGCTGTCCGAGGAGGCAAAGGTCACCCGCTCCAGCAGCTCCTTCTTCGCCTCCTGCGTGTGGCCCACGTCTTCGTATTTCCACAGCGTCTGGGGAACTTTGCCGTCCTTGACTTCACTCAGAAACCGTTTGAGCCGTGGCATATTGTTGCCATCTGCTCCCCACCAAATGCGCCGCTCCGTGTCAAGTCTATCAAAATTGGTCCTCGACATCCGCCAGTAAGTGCC
>JBJTQF010000244.1:0-20413 GCA_046075485.1 Myxococcota bacterium
GTGACCCTCGGTGATACGGCAAGGTGGACGCTCCCCCTGCATCAGTGTGTTTGGCGGACGTGGTGTGCAGGGATTCTAGCTCAGCTTGATGCCGAGACTTCCCAGAAGTGTCTCTCAGCGGGCCTTCTCCTGCCGCCCTGCTTCAAGGGCTCGCTCCTTTTCCGCCAGTGATTTCAGCTCCACCTCAATTTCAGTCCCACCGTGATTTCAGTCCCACCTCAATTTCAGTCCCACAGTGATTTCAGTCCCACAGTGATTTCAGTCCCACAGCTCCCAGAGCCCCCACCAGGGCCAACAGCAGGCTCATATCCAGGCCCTGCCGGATCCGAACCCAGCCCAGCAGCCCCCCCAACATCACCCCCACCCCAAGCTGCACCCCCACCGGCTCCAGCCCCCCCAGCCTCAGCGCCGCACTCATCACGGCACTCACCACCAGCACCACCGGCATTCTCCAGCCCTTGCCCACCAGCGCCACGCCTCCCAAGAGAACCCCTCGGCACAACAGCTCGTAGAGCACCACCCCACTCAACACCAGCCCCAGCCGGTTGAGCAGCGGTAGCCCCTCCGGCACCGCCCGCAGCTCCAAACTCATCAGTGAGGCCGGAAAACGCTCCAAATAAGGCACCGGTGCGCCCCAGTACAAGCTCAGCAGCTCCAGGCTCACCACCCCCAACACCAGCATGCCAAAGGTGAAGGCACCCGCCACTTCACCCCTGCGTATCTCCCGCCAGAAACGCCGCATGCCCAACAATGGCAATCCCGCCGCCTTCCCCAAGAGCAGTCCCCCCAACCACAACAGCCCCACCCTCAAGAGCCCTTGCCCCACCCAGCCCACCTGCGACAGCCCCTCCAGACCTTGCGGAGCCCCCAGCACCCACGCCGCCGGAAGCACTCCCCACAACGACACCAGCCCACCACTCCGCCACAACCGCTTGACCAGCCGAGGCCAGGAGGCAATCCCCATCACCCCCAGCGCCACCGCCAGCACCTCCATCAGCAGGCGCGCTCCCCCCAACGCAAACGGTGCCGGAAACAGCGTCGCATGCCGACTCAAGGCGTTGAGCTCCGCCAATCGTGCGTACAGCTCTCTCAGAGGGGGGGCCTGACCGCTGGTCCAGCCCACAACCCGGGCCTCTTCACTCATCGCAAGCTGCGCAAAATCCGCAAGCTGGAGCGCCTCTCGTCGCAGATCTCGCCCCTCCCCCAGCGGTGTGCCCACCAGCGGACGCATCGCCTCCACCATTAATAAATAGTCTGCCCCGCGCCCCCGTGGACTCTCCACCAGCCGCTTGAGCGTCTCCAGCGACTCTGGATAACGCCCCAGCGCGTAGAGCGCACGTCCCTCCTCCCGATCCAACGAGTAGGGGATGTGAGCCGCCTTTGCCCGCCACAGGTTCGCCACCTGCACCACCTCGTCGAAGCGATTGAGCCGCCGCAAGAGCTGGCATAACTCCAGTGCCGCCGGATACTGGGTATTGCTGGCCTTCCCCGTCTCCAGCCCCTCCAGCAGGCCCTGATAGACCCTCACCGCCTCCTCGCGGGACGCTCGCGCATACCCACGCCCCAGCGCCCGCGCGAGACTCAGCCGCAGATCATCCACCAGCCCCGTCTCTTGAAAATCCGCCTGCGCCGAGCGATAGAGCTGTGCCGCCTCCTCATAGCCCATCCCCCGAGCACGTTGTTGCAGCCACAGCAGCCGACAGCGCGCCCACAACGAGGTCGAGCGTCTCATCGACTCAGGCTTCGGAGTCTCCGCGCAGGTGGCATCCAGCCAAGCACGTCCTTCGGATTCAGGCACGAGCTGCCCCTCGAGCGCCGTTAAGCGGAGATTAAACAGCCAGTCGCCCTCCCCCTGGAGCGTTTGCCACACAAACTGCCGCTCCATCGGGTTGAGCTCCTGCCCAAGCTGCAACGCATACGCCCGTGAGAGCGCCAGCCTCACCCCGCCCAGCAGCACCTCTGGATCGTGAAGCGGATCAGGATGACCCTTCACATTTTCGACCTGAAGCGCCTCAAAGCCCTCTACCAGCCGCGAAGCCGTGCTCTCCATTCGCTCGATGAAGGCCGCCGCTGGCTCCTCCTGATCACCTCGGTAGTGTTTGCGTTCCAGCTCGAGGCGGGTAAGCTGACGTTGAAGTGCCTCAAACCGATCCGCCAGTGGCAGCTCGGGAGCAGGTTGCTCGAGCGTCCCCTGAAGCAGCTCATCCAGCCCCGTCAGCGCCTCGAGCTGCACCTTCAGCGCCCGCAGGGGCAACGACTGAGGTTGAGCCGCGATCAACGCTTGCAGGGCAGGTGCCACACGATCCGCTCGACCCTCCTCCAGCCACATCACGATTTCATCTGGATAAGGCGAAGCAGTCACCGAGAGCTCGGCAGGCAGGAGGGGAGGCTCCATCAGCCCCGTTGGGCTGCCCATCGACGACCCCGACTGAGCCAGCCCGCTCACGGGCGAGCAGCACCAGAGCATCAGCCACCCCAGGAGCCACCCGATGAGCCAGCCGGTTTTTATCATGAGCCCAACCCCGCCGCTGGAGCCGAAGCCGCCACATCGGACACAGACTCCGGCGCAGCTTGATCTGTCGGCTCGGGAGGGCTCTGGGCATCCTTCTTTCGAGGCCAGAACAGGTACAGCCCCACCCCCAGCGAGAGCAGTATTCCACCCAGCCGATCCCAGGTCCAGCGTGAGAAGACCAGCCGCAGCGTCCCCTGATCCGCCGCCGTGAGGGTGAAGCGCATGAGCCCCGTCTCATCGGCCTGTACTGGCACCGTGCGCTCCCCGAGTGTTCCGACCCAGCCTGGAAAGTGCATCTCCTTGACCGTGAGTGTTCCTGCTTGACCGGGAAGGTTAACCTCAATCTGCTCACCTGCCCGCGTGAAGGACAGCGGCAGCTCCGTCGAAGCCCCCGTCGGCACAAATGCCGCATACGGTGCAGGCTGGAACTTCTGAGGCGACTGACCCTTCTCAAACGACAGCCCGATGGCGAGCTTCTGGAGGGTCTCCGCATCCTTACTGCGCTGCCAGCTTTTTTTGGCGAGGGGGGTAAAATATTCGGGATAGACCCGGCGAAAGGTGGAGACCTCAATATCCGTCGTTGCCGGAGGATACTGCAAAAAGTCAACCCGCAGGGGGAGATCCGCAGGCACTGTTTTCTCCGCATACCGTTGGATCCCCGTGAACGGCTTCTGCCAAAGTGGAGCCCCCTGGTATGGGAAGAAGTCAAACACCATCAACGCCACCAGCACACCCGGAATCCAGACCTGCCAGCGTTGAGCTTCAGTCTCCTTGAGCAGCTCTCGCGTGGCAAACGCCACCAAGATTGCCGCGCCGCAGGTAGCGATGGCCAGAAAGCGCCAGGGGAACTGCAAGATGATCAGGTTGGGCAGATACCCCAGCAGATCCAGCGGGTAGAGCGTCAAGGCCAGCGAGCCCAACGCCAGCCCCAGCAACCCACGCCGTCGTTTTTGCTCCTCCCGCATGCGCGCGAGAGGGATCATCGCCAGGAGGGTGAGCCCAAAATAGAAGGGCATCTCCGCGTCCTTTGAGCCGTGCCCCTCAGACTTTTGCCACTTGGTCCAGGCTCGGCGGTGTAGGAGATCCTGCGGATAGAGCCCATGATCGGCGTACATCGGCACCTTCCCCCCGAGCGAGTGGCTGACGGTGGTATAACGTCCCTCCACGATCACCGGGAGGGTAAACGCACCGGCCAACGCCACCCCCAGCAGGCCCAGCCCCAGGAGCCTCCCGAGCTGCTGCTTGAGCGCCTGGGTTGGTTTGAGTCCCTCCGACGCCAGCACATAAAGCCCCATCCCTGTCCCTGCCATCACCAGACTGAGCGGATGCGAGAGTGCCAGCAGCGCCGTCCAAAAGGCGGCCCAGCGTCGATGGATCCGCGACGGCGTTGAGAGCGCCCGCTCCATGCACCAGAAGAAGGGCGGCAGGCTCATCATCGCGCAGGCTTCCGCGATGGCCACCCGCAGATTAGACTCACACAGATGATAGGGAGCAAAACAGTACGCCGCAGCCGCCACCACCGACGCTCTCCGCGAGCCTGTCCAGCGATAACAGACCACATACATGCTCACGCCCGAGAGGGCATTGAAGAGCATAAACGCATACTTAAAGCAGTCGTAGGTGGGAAAACCTGCCCAGTGAAAAGGCAGCATGCTATAAAAAGGAAGTGGGGCATAAAAGAGCAGAAACGGCATGCCCAGCCCCAGCTCATGAATCCAGCGTGGCCAATAATTGCCGGCGTCGATGGCCTGCAAAAAGCCATACGTGCCCCACAGGTGGGTTGAGATATCATGGCCTCGTGGGAAGCCGGGCATGAACAGCAGGTGAGTGGCCGCCACCCCCAGCAGAAAGGTGAGCACCCAATCGGCTCCACGTCCTCGCTCCCCCAGCATGAGGGTCCGCGCGAGCACCAACCCGACCGCCGCCAGCGCCACCACGGACACGGGTTTAACAGCGGGCTCTCCCGCAGGCACCAGCAAGAGCACGGGCACGGTCATCAGCAGCGGCAGCAGCCGCCAGCCGAGCGGAAATCGGTCAAACACAGCGGACCTCCCTCAATCCAAAGATGGTGGAGGGCAGTCTAACCCGCCCTCTGGGGAGTCGCAAGGGGCAGGATACGCTTCGCGCTTATCCCTGCGCGTCATTTTCCGATCTCAAAGCGCAGTCGATTTTTGTGTGACATCGTCATGAGGAGCGCCGCATGCATACTGTATCTAAACTGCCGAGCTGGAGTCTGGTCCTGATGCTCAGCGTGGGGAGCCTTTGGCCAGCCTCACCCCTCGCACACGCCGCTGAACAAGCCCCTGCGCCGGAGGGTGCTGCGCTCGAGAGTACATCCGCTGCAATATCGAGCGGGCCTCGAGCGTATCCCGTGATCATGCTGCTGACCGATTTTGGGACACGGGGGTATCTGCTGGGGGGATTGAAGGGCTCCATCTATAAAGCCTTCCCGCAGGCGCGCATCGACAGTCTGAGCCATGACATCCCGAAGTTTGACATCGACGAAGCGGCGCAGACCCTGGTGCTGTCGAGTGGAGATTATCCGGCGGGCACGCTCTTTGTGGTGGTGGTGGATCCGGGCGCGGGACGGCCTCGCACGCCGATAGCCCTGGAGACCCGCAACGGTTTGATCTTTCTGGCCCCGGATAATGGGGTGTTGACCCAGGTGGCCATTCGCTACGGCGTCAAGCGTGTGCATGAGATCACCAGCCCGCTGGTGGTCAACGCGGCCCCCGAAGAATCCACCTTCTTGAGCCGTGATGTCTTGGGGCCAGCGGCTGCGGCGCTCGCCCAGGGTTTTGACTTGGCAAAGCTGGGTGCCTCTCGCTCGGAGATCTACTTGCTCTCCGCCAGCGACGCTCGGATGGTGGATGGTCGGCTTGAAGGCACCGTCACCCTTGTGGATGGATTTGGAAATGCCCACACCAACATTCGCCGGGAACATTTGACCCGGCTGGGCATTAAAGAAGGAGATACCCTCGCGCTGCAAGTGGGAAAACGCAAAGTGAACGTCCGGCTGGTGCGCACCTACGGCGATGTCCCCAAAGGAGAACCCCTGGTCCTCTTTGGCAACTTAGATGAAGTTCAGCTTGCCATCAATCAAGGAAATGTCTCGAAATCTTGGGGCATTGAAAAAGGCGCTGAGATTCAGCTTCGCCAGCCGTAACGCACTATTCGCTTGAGCCTCCCCCGTGCGTGCGATAACATGAGCCCCAAATTGGGTTGAAGTGTTCATACTTCTGGGGCTATAACGGCGATCTGAGGGCTCTGATCACCTGTGCTTGTGACAAGCGCCCGCGACTCAGTCTAAAATGCGGTGATAACGTGGTCTCCACCGTGATAAGGAGCGTATATGTCTGGCTTTTTTGAGCGACTTGGCAATCTGTGGAAGGGTTTTGTGGGCCTCTTCATCTCCAACATGGAGCAGGAGCATCCCGAAGCGGTCTACGAAGCCGCCATCCAGAAGCAGATCGAAAAATACAACGAGCTGAAGAAGGCCGTCTCCGGGTTGGTCTATCTGCGCAATAAGTACACCACCGAGCTGGAAAAGAAGAAAAAAGATCTCGATGAGGTCGATCTTCAGATTCCCGTCGCCGTCCAGCAGGGCGAAGACGAAGTCGCCGTGGTGCTGCTCGAGCGCAAAGAGACCCTCACCAGCGAAATCAACAGCCTCAAGCTCGAGCTGGAGAAGGCCGAAGCGCAAGCCGAAGAGGCCAAGAGCAGCCTGTTGACCTTCCAGGGAGAGATCAACAAGCTCAAGCGCGAAAAAGAAGAGATGCTGGCCAAAAGAGCCAACGCCGAAGCCCGCATCCGCATCGAGCAGTCGCTCAATGGGCTCTCCACCGAAGCCGACCTCAAGGCCCTGGAGAACGTGCGCGAAGGCATCCACAAGCTCGCCGCCGAAGCCGATGTCAGCAAAGAAGTGGGCGAGCAGTCCTTGGATCGGAAGCTGTCCAAGATCAAAGCCTCCACCGGCACCATCTCTGCCCGTGCCAAGCTGGAAGAGCTGAAGCGGGCTCAAGCGGCTCAAGCGGCTCAGGCCACCGAAGCCAAAAAGACCCTCTGATGCCTGCCTGACCGCCCCTGCTGGAGCTGGCCATGTCTCAATCTCCCTCGCTTGTTCGTGCGGCTTTTATGGAGCCGCTGCACTTGGTGGCCCTCGTGTTGGGTCTCCTGGCGACGTTTTTTGTGCTCAGCTTCAATCCGGTGCTGGAGCTGGGCATTCTGGCGGTGCTGGAGGCCCTCTACTTGATCATGGTCCCCCGGATGCCTGCCTATGCGCGAAAAGCCTCCCTCGACGCCGCCGTCGAACAACGTGCCGTTCAAGACGCCCTCATGGAGGAAAAAGCCACCACCCTCCGCAAAGAGGACCGTCGGCGTTATGCCTCCCTCAACAAGCTCTATTATGAAGTGCGGGAGCTGCTGACCGAAGCAGGTGCATCCACGGGCATCGGCTTCTCCGAGGAGCTCTCTCGCGTCACCGAGCTGCGCGATGCGGCCCTCGAGTTCAGCTTGGCCAGCCAGCGTTTTCGTGATCACCTTGCTAAAAACGCACCGGCAGAGCTGGAGCTGGAGCTGCGACAGCCTCCCCTCAACGACGCCGAACGCACCAAACAGGAGCTGATCCGCCAGCGACTGGCCGGCCTTCAGCAGATGGAGGGCGAGCTTCGCCACCTCGAGAGTCAGCTTGGCGTCATCGAGCAGACCTTACGCTTGCTCAAAGAGCAGACCGCCAGCCTCAAGACCGGATCCTACAAGCTGCCCGAGCATGTCCTCAGCCTCACCACCGAGATTGAAGCCACCCGCCGGACAGTCCGAGAGCTGGCAGCCCTCGAGCGCATCTGACCTCAAACGACGACTGAAGATGGCTCCGTCCGATCCGACGGCGCATCGCTCCCTGAACCATCCTGAGACTGATCCTGAACCCTGGAGGCCCGATCATGAGCGGTGAGATGTCACTCGACAAGCGTTCTTCTCAGCTACCCGGCTGGGCAGAAGAGCTGCGGCGGCGCTACCTGTCCGGCGAATCGACCTTGTTTATCCTGCATGGCAACGTGCATGACCTCGTGCAGTCTCCCGATGACCCTCAGCAGTATGTGCCCTTGCGGGAGTTCCTGGCGCGCTTTTTGGGACGCTCCAAAGAAGTGGTGGCCTTCTATAATCAGAGTGAAGGGCTGGTCTTTCCCGAGACTCGCATGGCCGACAGCTTCACCCGCACCCTCAACACCGCCCGCACCAAAAAGCGAAAGCCGCCCGTTGAGAGCCCCTTGCCCCGCGAGCCACGGCCCATTCTCGACGCCCTCGAAGAATATCTGCTGCTCAAAGAGACCCGCGCCGCCGTGGTACTGGATTTCGTCGAGACCGTGGTGCCCGAAGCGACCCTCGCCTTCTTGAGCGGCGACGATAAAGCCCACCTCGTCACCCTCCAGCGTTGGGCGACCGACCCCCGCATGTTGGGCTCAGACAACCTGGTATTGTTGGTGACAGAGCAGCTTGCCGACGTCAACCGAAAGCTGGTCAACAATCCGCAGCTCGGCGCCTTCCACATCACCTTGCCGGATGAGGCGGAACGACTGTCGTTTTTAGGGTATCTCTGTGGCCGCTACAAACAAGAGGGCTTGCCCCTGGAGCAGCTTGCCGCCGTCACCGCTGGCCTCACCCGGGTGCAGCTCGAGGGCATCTTCCGTCAGTCTTGGGAGAGTAAACAGCCCGTCACCGTCGAAGTGGTCGCTCAGCGCAAAAAGGAAATCATCGAGCGAGAATGTTTTGGTTTGGTGGAGTTCATCGACGCCAAACACGACTTTACCAAAGTGGGCGGCATGGAGCACGTCAAGACGGTGCTCGGACGTATCGTGCAGGCCATTCGTAAAGGCCAAAAACGGCGCTGTCCGATGGGTGTGCTCTTTGTAGGCCCGATGGGAACTGGCAAGACCTTCCTCGCCGAAGCCTTCGCCACCGAGAGCGGCTTAACCTGTGTGAAGCTCAAGAACTTCCGCGACCGTTGGGTGGGCTCCACTGAAGCCAACCTCGAGAAAATCCTCGGGGTGATCGACGCGATGGGATACGTGCTGGTGATCATCGACGAAGGCGACCGCAGCATCGGTGGCAACGCTGGAGACGGTGACGGTGGCACCTCCAGCCGGGTAATCGCCCGCCTCAAGGAGTTCATGAGCGATACCAGCCACCGAGGACGCATCGTCTTTTTGATGATGACCAACCGCCCGGACAAGCTCGACGCCGACATGAAACGCTCCGGGCGCTTCGACATGAAGATTCCCTTCTTTTTTCCCGCCACCGCTGAAGAGCGTGAGAACATCTTCAAAGCCCTGCTTCGCAAGAATCAGGTCCAGCACTCGGTGGAAGACTTCGAGCGGGTGGTGCAGCTTACCGCCGGATACTCCGGCGCGGAGATCGAAGCCATTATTCTCTCGGCGCTGGGATTTGCCTACGACGAAGGCTTCGACACCGTGACCGCCGAGTACCTGCAACGGGCAGCAGAAGACTTTATTCCCTCCCGAGACATGGCCATGATCGACTATATGGAGCTTCTCGCGGTGTTTGAGTGCTCCTCTCGCGCCATGCTCCCGCCCAAATACCAGGGGCTGAGCACGGAAGAGCTCAACCTGCGCCTGCGACAGATGCGCACGACCCTGCTCTAATACGCCTGCAAAACTGGATATGCGCGTGTATGCGTATGTGCGTATGTGCGCGTATGCGTATGTAAGCGGGTAAGCGCGAGAGCGTCAGAGCGAGCATGCGCCAGCAGGCGAGTGGGCAGGACAAGCGTCTACATCCGAATCCACACGGCGGGAGCAGCCCCCGGCATCTGATAATCCGGCGGAACAAGAGCAGCACCCATTCGAGCGAGCGCCCGATCCAGCTCATGGGCTTGGCTGGTCGCTTCTGGAAGCGCAATCACCCCCGGTCCTGCCCCTCGTAAGCAGTCGATGGCCAGCTCCACCACCTCCCCCATCACCATCCGCTGGGAGGACTCAGGAGACTCGAGCATCGCCCCCAAGTTGAGCGCACAGCGCACCTTTTCAGATTCTTTCATCACCCGAGCCATGCCCAAGGCGGTCTCCACGGAGCCCCACACGCTGACGATGCGCAGCTCCGCCACCTTCAGAAAGCGCGGATTACCCCGCTGAAGCTCGGACAACATGCTGTCCAGTGTGGTTTTTCCTCCTCGCAAGACCTCCACCACCAAGACCGCCCCACGAAAGAGCTCCGCCTTAAAGCCGGGAGGTAAGACCCCACCCGGCAGCAGCTCTCGAGCCCGAGCGTTCTCGAGCAGGCGTCCAGCGGTGAGCAGATCCGGCGAGCGCCATTGTTTCTCGAGGATCACCTCCACCCCTCGGTCGGTGACATTCTTGAGGGCGATGCGGCGCTGCCCTTCCACCAGGCGGAGGCGAGTCGGCTGAACATCAAAGAGCCGGATCTGCACCGCGCTCTCATCCACCTGACCTTTGGGCCGGACCTCCACCGAGCAGGTCTCCTTAGGTGGCCAGGTGCGCAGGCGATAGGCGCCCGGGATGAGCGAGAGGGTAAAATCGGTCTCCGCACCGGGCTCGAGACGCTCCTGGGCCACGATGTGCGGCTGACGCGCGGGACTGCCGAGACAGGCCACCTCAATCGAAAAGTCACGAATCGAAGGGGCAGGCCGAAAGCTGACCTCCACCGCATCGGGAAAAGTGCCATCAAAGCGCACATTACACGAAGGACAGTGGACATCCGAGGTCAGCTCCGCCAACGACTCGAGGCGCTGTTTGGGCATGCGGCAGGAGGGACAGACCACATCCCACTTCATCGCGAGCACCCCCTCTTGAGCGGCACGCAAAAAGCCTTCTACGGCGGCATCTTCGCTCAGCTCCCAGCGGCGAGCCAAACGAAGCGGCTGCATCCGATCTTGCTCTCGAAGCGGGGCACTGCGGATAAATTGGCCGAGCTGACGGGCAAACTTCTCCGGCTTGAGACGGGTCAAGGCACCATTGAGGCGGCCTTCCTGCTCGCGGTCGAGGGCCGGGATCGGCTCCGAAAAGCCCTCCACCTGCTGACCCGCCAGGAGCTTGAGGGCCGCTTGCAGGGTGCGATCCAGGTTCGGACGAGAGAAAAAGTGTGCCTCCAACGCCACCAGCGGACGCAGGAGCGGATGCCGAGCGAAGAGCTCCACCGAATACCGAAAGGCAGTCCCCTCCTTGTCGGGCCGGAGCCGGAGCTGGATCACCATCAAGGCCAGCGGCCCAGTCTCAAACTGGCGCTCTTTGCGAAACCACTCCGGCGCACGATATTGAAAGGGGAGATCCTTCCAGCGGTGACGCATGCCCAGACGCTTCATCTCACCTTGCCGGAGGGTGGTGCCATCCGCTTGAGGAAGCTCCTTAAACTGGAAACCGAGCTGCGCCACTCGGTTAAACTGATCGGTATCGGCGAGCACTTCCCATGTTTCATCCATCGTTGCGGTGGTCTTCTGTTCCCAGGTTAACCTCACCGGACGAGCTGCTGGTCCTACCTGCGCTGTCATGCTTCCTCACCTCCCACCGAGCATTTGAATTCCACACGCCACACGCGCATCTTCACAAGTCCGACAAGAGTATGAGCCTGCACGCGAGAAGTCAAGCAACGCTCGCAGCACACTTTTCTACCCGGATTCCACTCAGGTCGAATATACTCTGCGCGCCACCGTCATAAGCTCCAGGCCCCCTGAGCCTGACATACCTTCAGATACGGCTGGCCACATTTTTTCAGACGGAGGTTCGTTTCATGAGACGTTTTTGGATGCCCCTAGCCTTGTTTTCGCTCGCCCTGACCGCCTGTGAGGAAGTTGAAGAGACACCGACCCCCTCTTCGACGCCGGAACCCACCCCCACAGCGGCCCCCGAGCCCACCGCCACCGCCACCCCGGAGCTGCCCAGCAGCCCCACCCCCGAGCCCACCGCCACCCCGTGCTCCGACTGCGACGACGACGGCGCTCCCGCTGACCAGGACTGCAACGATCAGGATCCCACCATCTTCAATGGTGCGCCTGAGACCTCCTGCGACGGCATCGACCAAGACTGTAACGGCATGGATGGCACCGATGCTCAACCCCTGGTCTGTCTGGATGGCTCCTGCGAGTGGGATACGATCTCTCAGGGCTTGAAGTTCTCCACCGGCGGCTCCACCGTACTGGTCTGCCCAGGCACCTATCTGGAAAACAATGTGGAGATCGAAGACGGTGAGCTCACCCTCAAGTCGGTTGCGGGTCCAGCAGAGACCATCATCGACGGGGGCTCCTCGCTGACCTCCACCATGCGTTTTGTGGGCGGCAGCACCAGCCGCAGCTACGGCATCGAAGGTTTTACCCTGAAAGGGGGTGCTCCCCTGCTCTATGGCGGAGGGCTTTACGTGGAGTCCTCATCGCCGCTGATCCAAAACGTGATCATCGAGAACAACACGGCGGGTCTGCTGGGTGCGGGTGTGTACATCGCCGATGGAAGTCCGATCTTCAAACACGCGATCATCCGCAACAACGCCACGGTGGACGAGGCAGGTGGTGTGTATCTCTTCGGAGGCGCTCCCGTTTTTGAGGACACCCTCTTTCAGAATAACTCCGCGCCTGACAAGGGAGGCGCTTTTTCGATGGACGCGGGCACCCCGATCTTCCGCAACTGCACCTTTGACGGAAACTCCGCGCAGAACCAGGGCGGCGCGTTTGAGCTCCAGGGGACTTCCAAAGTGGAGTTCTACAACTCGGTCTTTATCAACAACTACTCGGAGCTGGGTCACGTCCTCTATTTTAATACCACGGGCGCCTCGGTCTCCTTCATCAACTCGGTGGTGGCCAACAACGGCTTACTGGCAGGACGAAGCACCCCTTCGGCCCTCCCCAGTGCCATTGCCGCCGACAGCGGAACCCTCACCATCGAAAACAGTGTTGTGGCATATAACAGCGGCTGTAACGTGAGTGTGACCGCAGCGACCCTCAAGGAGAGCAACTCCCTCTACTACTCCACCGGGAATTGTAACGCGGGTGGTTTTACCCCGGGCTCGAGCTCCCTGACGGTGGAGCCCAAGTTCCAGGGATATGTCACCGGTCTACCGGTCAACTTCCATCCGGCGAAGGATTCTCCGCTGGTGAATGCGGGCAAAGCAGGCACCACCGACATGGATGGCTCCGCCCTGGACATTGGCATCTATGGGGGCGAGCTGGGCGCATCCTGGGATCGGGATCAAGACGGTCTGCCGGATTATTTCTGGCCGGGCGCGTGTGGAGATGTACCCGCCGGTATCGATGGCACAGGTTATGACTGCAACGATCTGAGCGCCGACGGACCCGTGCAATAAGCAGCGGCTGAGGCCAACAAACACGCCCCGAAGCGGGTACGGCTGACGTGTCCGCTTTTTATGCGAGGCTCACAATTCTTTTTCTGCCGGTATTGGGGGCTGCGGCGCGTGTAAGTGGCCCCCTTCCGTTCCCACCACCCGATGCAGAAGCCCACGAGGGCCTTGTCTCAGCAGCGAAAACAGATAGAGCCCTCCCACCACCGCCAGGCTGACCCGCTCGTACCAAGCATGGGCTTTTTCATTAAAGAAGTGCAGCTCGTGTGGCACGGTAGCGGGTAAGCTCAGCTCCACCAATGCGCCGAGCAGCATGCTCCCGCCGAACAGACCCAGCACCAGCAGGAGCGCCAAGCGATTTTCTCCGGCCTGACGCAATCCGCGCAGCACCTTGAGCCCCAGCACCGGCCCTGAGATCAGCAGCACCACCGCTGCGCCCAACCCCAGCCCCTTATGCACCAGCACCGCCACCACCGGCACCAGTCCCACCACCGAGAGCGAGAGTGGCAGGCCCAGCAGCCCCATCAAGGGCAGCTCCACCCACGGCGAGAGATCTTTGAGCCAATGGGCCTGAAAGAGCGCCTCGAGCAGCGCCGCCAGTCCCAGCCCGAGCAGCACCCAGCTTGCGGTGGCATCCACGGGGCGCATCAGCCGCTCTCCCCAGCGTTCCCAGGGCACTTCAAACGGCGTCTCCTGCCCGCCTGCGCGCGTGTGTACGTGCGTGTGTACGTAAGCGCCTTCAAAATTCCAGCTCTGCCGGAGCGGATCCGGCTGGACCACCTGCACTCGGCTCAGCAGCCACGCCAGCAACAGGCTGAGCCCGATGCCTCCCGCCCACCAGCTCAGGGTGAGGGCCACTCCCAGCAGCTCCAGCGAGAGCAGCACGGCTGCCAGGCTCGCCCCAGGTACGGCCAGCAGAAAGGACAGCGCCACTCGGCGAGACTGACCTTCGGCCAGCAGTCCGCAAAAGCGTTGAAAGAGCTGACCGACGCCGAGACCTGCCAGCCCTTCGGCGACTGCATCTTCGAGTACTCGACCGGGTGGAAGCTGAGACACGCGCTGCATCCGGTGTTGCGCGAAGACTTCCGTCAACACCCAGGTCAGGGCATACCCTGCCAAGATATAAGGAGCGGTCTCCAGTGCCAGGGTCATGAACATGCTGCCTGCTGAGAGCTCTTCTGGTAACACCCGTCCGGGCGGATCCACTGCCGAGAGTGCTCCCAACAATGCGCATCCCAGCAGAGCCCCCATCGCCCCTGCCACGGGGAGATGATGACTCTCACGCTCAGTTTTGACATCGAAGGTATGGCCCACCACTCCGTGAAGGAGCGCACCGCCGATGAAGGCTTGGAGCAGCGCCAGGGGCTCCGCTGGCAGGATCTCGATGAGGGTCTCGCCGTATTGTTGGCCGATGATGGTGCCGATCACCAGGATGCCCATGACGAGGAGGGCTCCTTGAATGCCAAAACGAGGTCGCACGCCCCACCAGATGGCGAGTCCTACCGGAATCCGGTGTAACACCACCGCGAGCGGCAATGCAGACACCGTGTGCGCGTGATCGTGGTGTCCGTGGGCGAGCCCGACCCCATCCAGGAAGGCATGAATCCCCAGTCCCAGGAGCAGGATCGGCAAGGCCGCGCGCCATACTTTATGGGCGAGTCGCTCCGACGACTGCTCCATCACCACCAAGCCTACCATACCCAGCACGGTGGCCAGCAGCGCGGAACCTCCGGCAATGGCCATACTTTGGGGCAGGATGTGGACCACGACCAAGCCGCCCAGGGTCACGAGCACAAAGGCATCCAGCCCGACTAATAGGGTTCGTGCTCCTCCTGCAAGGTGGAGCAATACGGGTCCAACTGTCATGGCAAGAAAACTTGCCAGCACCATCCACATGAGCGCGACGCCTCAACCGATAAAAGTGCTTAGGGATACGTTGGCCGTGCAGTATACTGGAGAGGATAGAGCGGCTGCAAACAGAGACTGTGAGGATATCTGGTATGAGCGTTGAAACTGCTCCCCAAGCGCGAGAGCAGATCCGAGAGACCCTGCATCAAGTGGGCCTACGCAGTACACCTTCTCGGGTGGCTGTCATGGGCTTATTGCAGCGGGCAACCGGTCCTCTCAGCCATGCGGAGGTTGCCCAAGAGCTGGCGGAGCACGGCTTTGATCGCGCCACTCTCTATCGGAACCTGATGGATTTCGCCGAGGCTGGACTGGTGACCCGCTCTGATCAGGGGGATCATGTCTGGCGTTTTGAGCTGAAGAAGGCCACCCCTCAACATCCCGACGCTTTGCATCCTCATTTTGTCTGCACTGACTGCGGCACCGTGAGCTGTCTGCCGGAGATGCCCATCCCCAGTCCTCCTAACAGCGCGCGTCCACTGATCCGCTCCGTCTCTGAGATCGTTATTAAGGGGCAATGTGACGATTGTGCTTGAGCGCCGAGAGCTAAAATTGACCCTTTCGGCTTTTCGTGGCGTTGTTAACGTCCCAGCACCCGTGAGATCTCGGCCTTGAGCAGTGCTTGGATGGCTTCTGGGCTCATGGGGCCGCTGCTCATTCCGACGGGTTTGCCGTCAGAGAAGTAGGCTTCTCGTCGTTCTCCGCTGCACGTACTGACGGCCCCTCCGACCTGTTTTTCCCCCTCGAGTTTGCCGAGCACCTGCTGTACCAGAGCCTGAACCATGCGGCCATCGGGACCGCTGCTGTCTCCGCCGGTCCAGGCGCTTGGTGCCATCCCTTCGGGGAGCTTGGGGAGCTGTGACTCCACGGGGCGGGGCTGACCACTCTTCGACGCTGCTTGTTCTTGAGCCTGCCTGCGAGCCGCCGCGCCCAACCCAGCTTTGGTGCGCCGTTCGAGCAAGGTCTGCACCTGGGCATCCGAGAGTCGATTGGCTCCGCCGAGCTGACGTGCCACGAGCTGGATCTTGGCCAGATGTTCCACCAGCTCGAGTCGGTAGAAGGCGGTCCAGAGCTCATCCGCCAGGGTGAGCACCCCGTGTTGGGCGAGCAGGACGGCATCGGCGTCGTCGAGCTGGCCCTCGAGCACGGCAGCGCCATCATCTCCGAAGGGCAAGACCACGCTGGTGAGGGGGATCTGGCTGCCGAGGGAGACCACGGCTTCGGGCATACACACCGACTCAATTGGAATGCCAGCCACTGCAAAACCGCAGGCAGTGGGCGGATGCGCGTGTAGCACTGCTTGGGCGTCTGGGCGCTCCCCATACACTTTCAGGTGTAGGGCCAGCTCAGAGAACGCCTTTCGGGTGCCTTCGACCTTCTTTCCGGTCAGATCCACCACAATGAGGTGCTCGGGGCGTACATCCCCTTTGCTGACGGCGGTGGGGGTGGTCACAATCCGGTCGGGGCCGACACGCACGGATGCATTTCCGTCATGGTTGGCCACCCAGCCTTTGGCGTAGAGACGATGGCAGACTTCTACCAGCTCGAGGCGTGCGCGCTCTTCATCGATCATGGGGCGACTCATCGGAGACGGGCTTGCCGAGCACCTGGTCCACCACGGCCAGGATCACAGAATGGAAGGGATCTTGCGAAGTGCCCAGGAGCTGCCGAGCGGTATTGCCTTCTCGCGAGCAGAGCACGGTATCACCGACTCCGGCTTGAACCGCGTCCACGGAGACAAAGGCATGGCCGAGGGGTTGACCTTCGGGGTTAATGGGCTGCACCAGCAGCACTTTTTTGCCTTCATAGACGGGATGTTTGATGGTTGACACCACGGTGCCGACCACACGCGCCAAGATCATGATGCCCTCCTGCTGCGCGGGGGACGTAGGGCCCCGGGTGCATCGGTGGCATCGACGATCTCCACGATGGCGGCGTCGGCGGGACTCAGCTCATGGGGCATGGCCAGCGACGCCTCACGGCCTCCGATCCACGCGACGAGCTCTCCCGGACCCGCTTGCAGCGGATCCACCGCCACCAGTGGCTCCCCGACTTCTTCCAGATGCTCGTTGAGCGGCTGGATCACCAGCAGCTTATAGCCTTCCAGACTGGGATCTTTCACCGTGGCAACCACTGTGCCCAGCACTCGTGCCAGCTCCATCCTTGCTCCTCAGCGCCCGGCTCCGTAGAGCCGATGGGTAAAATCTCCGTGCGGTCGGGCCAGCAGCTCCGTGCGCAGCAGCATGCCGTTCTCGCGCAGGCAGTGTGTGGCCGCATCGAGTGCCGCTTCCACATCGTACTGCGCGCCCGAGAGCACGAAATATCCTTTCCCACCCAAATGTTTCTGATAGTGCAGCTCCTGAAGGGAGACCTCCGCCCCTTTGAGGGCCACATCTGCCGCCTTCAGGGTCGAGATCGCCGAAAAGGTCTCCACCACCCCCAGCGCGTCCGGGGCTCCGGGTGTCAACCGCTGCTCGAGCGCCGCCAAGACCTCTGCATGGGGTTGAGGCAAGATCAAGCGGTCCAGCACCGCATCGGCTCCCACCTCCAGACCTCGCAGGAAGGCTTCCTCCACCGAGGCGACATCCCCTTCCATCACCACCAGATATTTTCCGGGTGAGACCACCCCCAGATCGAGCAGGCGCACCGGCGCTTTTTTGACCAGCTCGTCCGCCACCCGGTATCCCCGGGCAATGCTGGTCAGCTCGATGAGGGCAATAGAACGCTGCATGCCATATCCTCGTGATCAGGCGTCAAGCGCCCGAAGCTCCACCACATCCGACGTCAACCGCACCACACGCCCCGAGAGCGGGCTGAAGAGTGGCACTCGCCCCGCCCCCGCTTGAGGCAAGGCCAATGGACTGGCCACCGCCACCGTCTCCCCTTCTCGCACCACCGGAAGAGCGCCTTGAAGCCCCAGCACCACACGGGAGACGGGCAGGAGCTGCCGAGAGACTTCCAGCCCTTCGGAGTACGGAGCCAGCCCCAGCCGTGATACAAGCCAGCTCCGCGAGACCTGCCGATCCACTCGCTCCGCCATGACCGGACCCGGAGGCAAACTCGGCAAGCTGGAGAGCCCCCGCGCTCGAAGTTCCCCCGCCACCGTGCCATACAGTCGCCCCGGTGAGAGTCCTGCTGGACAGACCGCTTCACACAGTCCACACCCGAGACAGCTTGCGGGTCCGGTGACGATCTCTGTCTGCTCTTGACGCTGGGTTAATCCACGCATCAGCAGATGAGGGGCCAGCCGATATCCACTCAGCGCCGCCGGACAGCGATCTGTACAGGCGCGACAGCCGCCACAGGTCGAGGCGGCACGGGCCAGGGTCTGCTCAAACGGAAGCCGCCCACGTTGAACCAGCGCATGGTCCGGTGGCAGGGCCAACACCGTCGGCATGCCCACACTCAGCGGGGTCTGAGCGGAAACTTCTCGCGCGCGTGAGGCTGGACCGGCCAGCAGCACCGCATCGGCTCGCTTGAGACCACCCGCTTTCTCGAGGACTTCGCCCAAGAGCGCCCCCAGCGGCACCCGCACCACCTGGGGTTTCTCTAAAACACCCGCGAGGGTCACATAACGCCAGGTCATCGGCAGCCCCCGCATGGCTTCGGCCAGCAGGAGCAGGGTGTGAACGTTGATCACCATCACACCCACATCTTCGGGATGCGCGCCCGGAGGCACTTGCCGACGTGTGGCGTGCAGGACAAGCTGGCTGGCTTCTCCGGCGGGATACACATCTTCTACCGAGAGCACTTGCACCGCTGGATGGCTCCGCCGAGCCGTGGCCAGGGCCGACATCACCGGAAAATCGGTGCCTCGAGCGGCAATCCAGAGCTGCTCGGCATCGACAACACCCGCCACATGCTCCAACGCCCGGAGGATCTCGCGAGGCTGATCCAGGAGGGCTGCTCGGTCGGCTTCTGCGAGCGGGTCGCTGGCGACAGCGTTGGCAATCACCACTTGCACGCGACGTCCGAGACGCTCATGCAGGGGAAGCAGTGCCCCTGCGGTGCCGGTTAAACCTGCCTCGAGCGCCCGTGCGCGAACATCTTGCCCCATGCTTCAGCCTCAGACGATCCTGAAGTGGCCGCTGAGGGTGCAGCGCCGCTCCCGGGTAAAATGCAGCGCAGTGGTCAGCCCTTCACCGGTCGGAGAGGCAATCGTAAAGGAGGTATGGCCTTCTCCGCCCAGCCCCAGCCCCGCAAAATGGGGCGCGTTTTTCACAAAAATGGAGGTATTGATCACCCGCGCCATCTTGTGCAAATGATCGATATTCTTGGACCACATGGAGGCGGTATGGCCATAACCATGCTCCGCTTCGATGGCCAGGGCAATGCCTTCATCGACGTTGCGCACCCGCACAATCGGCAAGACCGGCATCAACATCTCGATCTGCACAAAGGGATGGCGCGCATCGGTCTCGCAGATGATCAGCCGAGGATCGTCGTTGACCTGAACGTCGATGGCCGCCAAAATCTTACGCGCGTCTTTGCCCACCCAGTCTTTGTGGGGATGGTCTCCTTGCACCACAAGCTGCTCCAACCGCTTCACTTGGTAGGGGCTGGCAAGATAGGCACCCGCGCGACGCATGCTCTCGATCAGCTTGTCGGCCACCGAGTGAACAACAAAGACCTCTTTTTCGTCGCAGCAGATGATATTGTTGTCCAAACTCGCACCCGCCACAATCCCCTTACCTGCGGCGTCGAGATCCGCCGTCTCATCCACCACCACCGGGGGATTGCCCGGGCCTCCCGCAATCACTTTTTTGCCCGAGGCCATCGCCGCACGCACCACAGCAGGGCCTCCCGTCACCACCAGAAGACGAAGCCCTTTATGCTTCATGAGGGCTTCGGCACTCTGAAGGGTCGGCTCCACCACACTCGTGAAACAGTTCTCGGGCCCCCCGGCTTCCACAATCGCGTCGTTGATGAGCTGAATACAATATAATGAGACTTTTCGCGCACCCGGATGGGAGTTAAACACAATCGTATTGGCGCCCGAAAACATGCCAATCCCGTTGCTCAGAATGGTCTCGGTCGGATTGGTCGAGGGGGTAATGGAACCGATCACGCCATAGGGTGCCCGCTCCATCAGGGTCAGGCCATCGTCGCCCGTCCAGGCGGTCGGCTTGAGGATTTCTGGGCCCGGGGTCTTTCGCAAAACCAGCAAGTTCTTTTTGATCTTGTCTTCAACTCGCCCCAGGCCCGTCTCGGAAACGGCAAGCTCCGCCAGCTCTCGCACCCGCTCGGTCAGACGCTTGCGAATGTTGGCCACCATCGCACTCCGCTGCTCCAATGTCGTCTGGGCCAGCCGAAGCTGGGCAGCGCGTGCGGCATCAATGGCTTGGTCCATGTCGCGAAAGACGCCTCGGCCCAGGCTCGAGGTCACACTCGCCACGGCAGGGGCTCCACCGCCGCTCGGTCCTTCGGTCTGAAGTCGGGTGAGCACTTTTTCGACCAGTGTGCTCAGCTCTGCCTGGTTGAACTGCATGGGTTCTCCCGTAACATTTGGGGGGAGCGGTTTTGCAAAGAGGACGGCGCCGCCCCTTCACCCCTTTTTATTTGGAGAAAAGAGGTTTTGCAAAGAGGTTTTGCAAAGAGGTTTTGCAAAGAGGGCGCTGCCCTCTCTGCAAACTCCCGCAAGGGGCCAGCGGGCCCCTTGACCCCTTTTTTGAGGGCGAT
>JBJTQF010000245.1:0-194046 GCA_046075485.1 Myxococcota bacterium
GATCGGCTTCGTGCTGCGCTCCCGCCACGAAACAGTCAGTCGTCTGTTCAGAAGTTTACGCAGGAAAAGCCCACGCAGGAAAAGCCCACGCAGGCCCCCACGCCCACCACTCAGGAGGAGCTGCCCATGCCCCCACAAGACCTCGAACTCTCCGCTGCGGAGCTCACGCCGCTGCTCGAGCAACAGGCCATTCACTTGCTCGATGTCCGTGAGTCGTTTGAAGTGCAACATGGCATCATTCCAGGGGCTCAGCATATCCCGCTGGGCCAGCTCCCCAACCGGCACGCGGAGATCCAGACGTCGCTGCCCGTGGTGGTCTACTGTGCGCATGGGGTGCGTAGCTTCCAGGGGGCCTATTTTTTACGCTCGGTGGGCTTTGAGGGCGCAAAAAGCCTCTCCGGGGGCATGGCTTACTGGGCCGGTCATGGCGGCGCGGTGGTTCGCCCATGAAACCCCTGAAAGGTCGGCTCCAGGGTGCTCAGACACTCCCGGCCCTTCCCCCGCTCGACTGGACGCTCGTATTGCAGCAGCAGCTTCTGCCCTGGTTCTCTCACGTTCGACGGGATCTCCCCTGGAGACGCCGTCGCGATCCCTACGCAGTCTGGGTCTCGGAGATCATGCTCCAGCAAACCCAGGTCAACACGGTGATTCCCTATTTTGAACGGTTTATGACCCACTTCCCCTCGGTGGAAATGCTCGCCGATGCCCCGCTCGAGCAGGTGCTCAGCCTCTGGAAAGGGCTCGGGTATTACGCACGCGCGCGAAACTTACACCGGGGCGCTCAATATGTGGTCCAGCATCACGCCGGTCAGTTTCCAGAGCAGCTCGAGGCAGCCCTCCAGGTGCCTGGGGTCGGTCGATATACCGCTGGGGCGATCCTCAGCTTGGCCTACGAAAAACCGGTCTCGCTCCTGGATGGTAATGTGGCACGGGTCTATGCGCGATTGCTCAGGCTCCCGTTGGATCCCAAACAACCCGCCGGGATGAAGGCTTTCCAGTTTCTCGCGGATACGCAGGTGCCCACGCAGGAAGCTGGACCGTTTAATGAAGCCCTCATGGAGCTGGGGGCAACGGTCTGCACACCCCTGTCTCCTCGCTGCTCAGGCTGCCCCGTTCAAGGACTGTGTCAAGCTGCGGCGGCAGGGGAGGCCAGCTTGTTTCCCGTCAAGGGGACTCGCAAGGAACGGCCCGATGTGTTTGGGGTGGCGCTGCTGGTGGAGACGCCCGAAGGGATACTGGTGGCTCAACGCCCCGCTGAAGGACTGCTCGGGGGTCTGTGGGAGCTGCCCACGCTGATCCGGTCGCCGGAGGAAAGCTGGGAGGCAGCCGCTTCTCGCGTAGCACAGGAACGGCTCGGGCTGATGCCAGTGCCACTCGGTGCAGGGGTGGAGGTGGAGCACGTTTTTACCCACCTGCGGCTGGTGTTGCAGGTATTTCCAGTCCGGGTGGATAAGGAGGGCATCTCGTCCGGGCACCTGCTGGCTCCCGTGTCACTCTCAGAGGCCCGACGGCGCGGGACGGAGGCGGTGGAGGTCCGATATCAAGCACTGCGCTGGGTCTCGCGGGAAGGGCTGGAGCAGCTTCCGATGGGGGTGGCCACCACGCGGGCGCTGGGGCTGCTGATGAAGGCTCCGCCGCCTCAGCTTGGATTGTTTGGGGTGCCGGTGGTGGCGGAAAAAAAAGCACGTAAGGCACACAAAAGTCGGTGAAATGAACGGACGCAGGGCAGGCAGGGCAGGCAGGACAAAAAAGCTCAGACGGGGGAGGGCAGGATCACGTAGGGCATCGGACGATTGGATGCCACGCCTTCGCCCGTTTTTGAGAGGGCAATGATGCCAATCGGGGTACGCTCAGGGAACTCGGCGACCACTTCTTCACAGGCTTCTTCAGGAGAGCTGCCCCGCTCCAGCATGTCATAAACCCGCTTACACACCATGCGGCGAATGATCTCTTCGCCGTGGCCGGTGGCGGTCACCGCTCCAGCCGGTCCCGCATACAGTCCAGCCCCCATGATGGGAACGTCTCCCACTCGCCCCAATAACATCAAGGTGGTGCCTCCCGTGGATGCCGCGACCGCAAAACGTCCCTCCCGATCTCGCGCGACGGCTCCAATGGTATCGCAGGCTTGAGCGACTTCTTCGAGGGTGCGCTGGAAATTCCAGTTAGAGGGGAGATCAAACGCCTCTAGGTACGGGCTCAGCGGGCCCACGCTGTTGTCCTTAAGATATCGCTGCACGTTGCGCCAGCGGGTTCGAGCATGTTCGGTGGTCGGATCGTAGGGCCCAAAACCACAACGACGGGCGTACCGCTCAGCCCCTTCACCCGTCAGGATCAGATGAGGGGTGCTCATCAGTCTGCGTGCCACCAAGACCGGATTTTTGACCTGGGTGATGGCCGCCACCGCTCCAAATTGACTCTCAGAGCTCATCACAGCCGCATCCATCTGGATGGTCTTGCCGTCCAGACAGAGGCTCGAGCCAGTGCCTGCGTTAAAACGAGGGTCGTCTTCCATCACGACGGCAGCGGCAAGGGCTGCGTCGAGGGCCGAAGCACCTCCCAACAAGGTATCCAAGCCTTGACGAGCGGCCAGCTCACAGCCGTCATAATGGGCCTGAGTTGCCACGGCTCCACCGTGAACAATAATGGAGGGCTGAATCGGAGGGATAAACATGGGCTGCTCCCGGGATTTGAGCGGCGGATGAGGACGCCGAGTGCTTCATTCAGAACCTACCTTCCGGCAGGGAATGGCAAAAAGTAGCACAGCAGCCCCCGAACCGCAAGTGTCGCCCGCCTCAGCGTCTCCACTTCGAGGCCGTTCAGGGAAGAGGGAAACGCTTTGAGACGCACCTTCTGCTGTGACCCATGTTATATATAACCTCAACGAAGGAGAGTTCACCACTCGGGCGAGCTCCTGTCACCACGTCCCGCAGGCGAAGGATTGGGTTATGAACGCCACGATGTTGCCAGCTCCCCCGTTGCAGATCACGCCACGCGGCATTCGTGTCGGAGACCGTGAGCTGCCCCTGCTCTCCGGTGCCATGCATTACTGGCGGCTGGAGCCCTCTCGGTGGGAAAGTATTCTGGCTGAGGTGGCTCAGCTCGGGTATCCCATCGTGGAGACCTATGTGCCGTGGTCAGTGCATGAGCTGGCCCCCGGTCAGTTCGATTTTGGCCAGACGCGCCCTCAGCTCGATCTGCCCCGCTTTTTACGGCTGGCGCAAGCACAAGGGCTGTATGTGCTGGTGCGCCCGGGGCCCCACATCAACTCGGAGCTGACGGACTTCGGCTTCCCGAAACGTGTGCTCGAGCGGCCCGAGGTCCAGATGCGCACGGCGCGAGAGACACCCGCGTGGTTTCCCGGATTTCCTCGGCCCTTTCCCATCCCGTCGTACTGCTCGGAGACGTTCTATCAAGAGGTCGAAGCCTGGTTCGCAGCGGTGATGCCGGTGATCACACCTCAGCTCTATCCTCACGGGTCAGTGGTGGCCGTCCAGGTGGATAATGAGCTGTCGAATTTCTTCCGCACGGCGCTCTATGATGTGGATTATCACCCGGACGCGATCAAACGTTATCGCCGCTTCGTGCTGGAGCGGTATCAACGGCTGGAGCGGGTGCAGGAGGTCTATGGCTTGCCGCTGGAGACGCTCGAGCAGCTCCAACCACCCCGGCGATATGCTCCGAAAGAAAACCTGCGCTATCATCTGGACTGGGCACGCTTTCAAGGGCTCACCTTTTTGGAGGCGTGGCAGCGCATCAAGGCGATGCTCGAGCGCTACCTCCCCGCGCAGACACCGCTCTACACCAACCAACCGCTGCGGGCCTATGATGCACCGTTCGATCTGGGGGCCATCGAGGAGCTGCTGGATCAGGTGGGGGTTGACCTCTACTATACACGGCGAGATCTGCGCATCGTACAGGAGACCTGTCGGGCGCTCTCGGCGCGCACTCGGCTTCCTTCGTGTCCCGAGTTTGGTGCAGGCTGTTTTTTGACCTGGACTCCAACCACACAAGAAGACAACATGCATACGGCGCTCGCCGCCACGATGTACGGGGTGCGCTCGTTCAACTTCTATATGCTGGTAGACCGAGAACGCTGGTATGGCTCGCCGATCCGCACGGATGGCTCTCGACGGGAGCCACTGGCCAGCTTCTATGCTCGGCTGAATACGCTGTTTCAGGTGCATCGGCTCACGGAACGGCCTCGACCGATTCAGATCGGGCTGCTGCGCTCGGCGGCGTATGACCGGTTGATGGGGGTGGGGTCGCTGGTGCAGCCGGTGTCCACGCTGGTGCTGGTGGGGGTCAAGGCACGGCTCAGCCTGCTGGCTCGCGATACCGGCGCTTTTTCGTTGCTCGCCCCCTATGAGGACCGACTCGATGAGGGCATGGATATCCTGCACCGGCTGAGACATGACTTCGACTTTGGGGAGGTGCTCCAGGCGCTGCCGCTCCAGGCGCGTTATCCGGTGCTGGTGGCGCCTTCGTTCCGTCTCATGGATGGGCAGGAGCTGGAGCGGCTTCTCTCTCGCGCGCGTGAGGGGGCGACGGTGATCCTCGGGCCAGAAAAACCCGAACGGGATCTCGAGACGGGGGCGCTGCTCCCCTGGCCCGTGGGTGAGGAGCAGCTTCATCCCTTCGGACGGGTTCAGCCGTTTGGAAAAGGTCAGGTGGTGCTGGCGGTGGCGCTCGAGCCGGCCCTGCGCTGGGTGGTGGAGCGGCTGGGGCTGGTGTCAACAGGCATCGAGGGGCCTCCAGGCAAGCAGGTGTATGGGGTCAGGCTGCCCGCGTTTGAGGACTGCGCACCGCTGCTGTGGGTGCTTAATGCGGAGGCGGAGGCGCAGGAGGTACATCTCCAAGGGGTGGCGTCGCTGCACGAGTTTTTTACAGGCATGCGCGTGGGTGGGCATGGGGCTCAAGGGGTCACGGTGACGGTGCCGGGCCACTCGGTGATGGTCTTTGAAGGGCTGGAGGCAAGCTGATGTTTTCTCCCTGGATCGATATTCATGATGTCAATGGCCAGCACTGGGTCAACCTGTGGGCGGAAATCATCGCGTTGCAGGGCGTGCGAGAGCGTCCGCGTCGGCCTCCGCTGGTGGTGTTTCATGAGGATGGGCAGATCGTGAAGATCTTGCTCGGCCAGAAGGTGCTGCCGGGAGGAGGGCCTTATCCCTCGTTTGAGGGGCTCCAGGCGCTGGGGAAGCAGCATCATGCCGGGCTGGTGCTGGGGGTGGAGACGCAGGCGATCCAACGTCTCTTCGAGACGTTCGAGAAACGCATGCGCTACGGTGAGGACTTTTTGACGTATGTGGGACACATCGCGGCGGCGGTGGCGTCGGCGCGAGAGGTGGGCATCGATATCGTTCCGGGGCGGGTGGTGCGAGGGCTACCGCCTCGGCTGCTGCTGGATCAGCTCCTGAATCTGGTGTTTCCGGATCAGACGTCGATGGCGCTGTACGTGTTTGATGAGGGCCAGCTCTACGCATCGCTGATTCTCAGCAAGCAGGACGGCTTGTTGAGCCGGATTTCAACGGATGACGGGCTCGGCACCGGTGGGATCCAAGCCGCGCACTGGCGAGAGGATGTACCACGGCTCAAGCAGGAGCTGGAGAAACGCTTCGGGAGGCTGTGGGCGTGCGCCTTTGTGGAACGGCAGGCAATTCGTCAGATGGCGCTCGGGAAGCTGGACTGGCCACAGGCCATCGAACAAGGACAGGTGATCACAGCGCCGTGGCCCTATCGCTTTCGTTTTATTGAATGGATCTGGCGCATGGGCAGGCCCAAACGCACGCCGGAAGGAAAATGAAGCCGGTGGTTTAAGGCTGAGCGGGGGCAGGTTCGGCGGGGGCAGGAGCAGGCTGAGCAGGCGGGGGAGGGGCTTCTTTTTTACCGTAAAACAAGGAGCCCAGATAGAGCAGGCCCAACAGGAGCGCGCCGAGCAACAATCCGCCCAAAACGGCTGGCACGCTGGAGGAGCTGGGCTCGGCTGCGGCGGTCAACCGCAAGGTGGGAGCAGGCTGGGCCACCGGTCCATAGGGATCGCGGTCTGGATTGGCCATCGGATGGGCATATCCCGGAGGCAGGTGAGTCCCACTGGTCGGAAAAGCAGCCGATCCAGGCGTGGGCTGGGCCATGCGCTGAGGAGAGGGCATCACATTGGCAGGTATCACATGAGCAGGCATCACACCGGCAGGCGGCTGCATATGGGGCGGCTGTAGATGAGCAGGGACTTGAGCCGAAGCGCCCATCGGCTGAGAGGGCAAAGGCATTTGCTGAGGGGCCATCATGGGCGACGGCGGATTCATGCGCTGCTGCTGAGAGGCCACCATGGGGGGCTCAAAGCCGTTAGAGACGCCGCGCCCCGCTTGCATCGCCGGAAGACCCGGTCGGCTGGCGGTAATGGGAACGGTCGGAGCGTTTGAGGGTCGAGCGCTGGGGGCAGCCAAGGGCGAGAGGGTGCCCTGCTGCTGAGGCCAGGTATTCGGACCAGTCCCCGCATTCTGGGTGGGAACGGAATGGTTTGAAGGGGGATGCGGATTCGGCTTGACCACGGTCTCTTTTTCGTCGCTGGTCGAGAGCACGGTCTGGTCGGCTTCGTCTTCGTCTGCCCCTTCCGAGGGAGGTGGCACCGTCCTGCCCGGGGCTTCAAGGGCCGACTGCTGCTTGGCTTGAGGATCCTCTTTGACCACACCTTCGTCTTGCTGAGACAGATGCACCACGCGGGTACGGGCTTCTTCGACTTCGTCTTCGTCGGGAGGGCGCACCACTTGCACCATGTTGCCCAGCAGACGGGGGGTGGCCGCCTGGATCTTGAGGGTCTGAATATCTCGCAACATATCAGCGGCATGTTGGTATCGCCGGTCTTGATCGCGTGCGAGGGCCTTCTTTAAGATCGGCTTAAAGGGATCGCTGTCTGGCAAGACCTTGTCGAGATGAGCGTCGATGTCCATGTCGGACACCTGCTTTAGAATCGCAAAGACGTTCAAGCCGTCAAAGAGGCGCTTGAGGGTGATCAGCTCATACAAGACCGCGCCCAACGAGAAGAGGTCAGAGCCCTCGTTCACTTCGGGCTCGCCGATGATCTGCTCCGGGGCCATGTAGCTGGCAGTGCCTTTGGCGGTCACTTCGACCGTCTCAAAACGCCGGTTGGCAGCCTTTGCCACGCCAAAATCCACGATCTTGACCACCCCATCGACGTTGATCAGGATGTTGGAGGGCTTGAGGTCGCGGTGAATAATCTTGAGCTCCCGGCCATGCTGATCTTTGGCGGTGTGGGCCGCGTCCAAACCTTCGAGGGCTTGCAGCATGATGGCCACCAACAAGCTGGGGCTCAGCAGACGCTTCTGCTGGCGCTGATACTCGAGCAGCTCCTCCAGGCTGGTGCCTTCAATAAACTCCATCGACAGGTAGAGGTCGTTGCCATTCTGATGCAGGTTGTAGACTTCGACCAAGTTGGAGTGCTGAAGATGGCCCAGGATATTGGCTTCGTTGATGAAGTTACGCCGGAAATGCTCGTTGCGGGAGAGGTTGGGAAGAATCCGCTTGAGGGCGACCTGTTTTTCCATCGAGAAGCCGTTGCTCTTCCGCCGAGCCTTGTACACTTCAGCCATGCCACCGCTGCCGATGTGACGCACGATGGTGTAGGTAATGCCGTCAAGCTGAATTTCTTGTACGTTCATGCTCGGGTTTCCAGCAGGTGCCCCGCTCACCGTCCTGAGTAGACCCGACGGAGGAATGGTCAGGGCAACAGGTACCAGGGCCTTGATGGAGGCCCATGCGGGGATTCAGGGAGAAAAGGGAAGAAATGTCGCACTAAAACAAGGGTATGCTACAAGAATGTGAAAGTGGCTGTCAAGGAATTTTGGCAGAATGGCTGCGTGTGGTCGGAATAAAGTAGAAAATGCATCCGGTTAAGCCGGATATGAGGCTAGTCGGTGAGAAGGGGCAGGCCAAAGGTCTGATTAAACAGATTTAAGGTGCGGGTCCACAACTTTAAGGTCTGCGCCGGATCATATAACATGTGGGTTCCAGGCATCGGCAGCAGCTCAAATCGTTTGCCATGCTGGAAAAAGGCGTTGCTCAACTTGAGGCTGTGCAAAAAATACACGTTGTCGTCGGTGAGGCCATGCACCACCAGCAGAGGCCGCTCCAGCTCGGCGGCATAGGTCAGCACGTTGCTCAGGCGATAGGCTTCCGGCTGTTCGGCAGGAATGCCCAGGTATCGCTCGGTATAGTGGGTATCGTAGTCTTGGAAATCGGTCACGGGGGCACCGGACATGCCCACTTTAAACAGCTCGGGATGTCGCAGTACGGCCATCAAGGTAAAATATCCACCAAAAGACCAGCCAGTGACCGCCACTCGGTCCAGATCCAGCTCGGGATATCGGGCAGCCGCCGCTTTCAAACCGTCGATCTGATCCTGCAAGGGCACGTCGATCAGGTTACCTCGGATCGCCCGCTCCCAGCTCCGCCCATGTCCCGGGGTGCCTCGACCATCCAGGCCCACCACGATATAACCTTGATCGGCCATCCACTGCTGACGCAAAAACATACGCGGCAGAGATAACACGGTCTTGTGTCCTGGCCCCGCATAGACGGACAAAATCACGGGATACTTCTTGCCCGCTTCAAAACCACGGGGTCGCACAATCGCCACATCGTACACACGCGGCTGGCCCAAGCGGGTGATCTCCAGGTTTGGCATAAAGGGAGGGGGCTCGGCCTTGTTCGGCAAGGTGTGCAGAGGCTTGCCCTTCAGATCGCAGAGCTCCACGCCGCTGGTGCCGTCCAGGAGACTGTAGCTGTGAATATAGTGCTGGCCTCCCTGCGAAAAGGTCGCACTGTGAAATCCGGCAGTCTTGGTCAAGGCTTCGAGCTTCGCGCCGTTGAGGGGCGCACGCCAGAGCTGGCTCTGAGTGGGATCGACACTGCCCGTAAAGTACACCTGCTTGCTGCGCGGATCCACGTAGACCAAACTCTTAAAGCCCGCTGTGGCCGGAATCACGAGCTTGTGAAGGCCACCCTCCGGCTTCCGAAGCTGCACTTCCCAGCCTGCTTCCAGCTCGTGTGACCACAAAAAACCACTGCCGTCTTCCAGCCAGTAAGGAAAGTGGCTGTCGTCGAGGTTGAGCCACGCCGGATCGGTCTCGGTCAGCAAGGTCTGAAACTGCTGACTGGCACTGTTCCAAGCCAGAAGCTGCTGCTCTTGCTGCGCACGGTTCTGCACCAGAATCGTTAAGGGGGCCTTCTTTTGGCTCCAAGAGACCCGCGCCAGATACGGATATTTCTCCCGATCCCAGGTCAGCCACTGGGGGTCTTGGGCTCCTTCCACCGGCACCAGACCCAGTCTGACCACGGCGTTGGGGGTGCCTGCACGGGGATAACGATGGGACTCCGGGGCTTGCTCCGGCATGGCAGGATTATGGATGTACAGCAGCTCCACACTCTTTTGATCGGTCTCTTGGAAGAGCACGCTGCGAGAGTCGGGGGACCACCAATAGCCTGCAAAACGACCCATCTCTTCTTGGGCGACAAACTCCGCACTGCCGTAACTCAAGGTGTCGGTTGCAGGAGGGCTCACGCGCCGACTCTCCCGGCTGGCAATGTCGATCACATGTAAGGCGTTGTCGGCGAGGGCCGCCACCCGCTGGCCATCGGGGGAAAATCGAGGATCGACCCAACCTTCGCCGGGCAAGAGTGTCACACTCTGGCTGGCACGCTCCACCACGTAAAGCTTGCCAGAGAGGGTCAACAGCAAACGAGTGCCATCTTTGGAAAGCTGAAAGCTGGTAAACCCTCGTAGGCTCATGCGCATGCGCTCGCGACGAGCACGCTCCTCGGGGGTAAGCTGCTCTTCGCTGCCTTTGAGTAAGGTCTCGGGGGTGAGCAGCTCAGAAACGTTGCCGGTCTTGACGTCAAGGGTCATCAGGCGTTGAACAGGGTTGCGGGCTTCACTCTGCAAAAAGAGCACGGCGCTGCCGTCGGGGGTCGGCACGGCGCTCATGGGGCTGCCCAGGGTGTAGTTGCGGGTCTCGGCTAAGTCTTTAAAAAAGCTCCGATTTTCGGCAGCGGTTGGAGCGGCAAAGGCAGTGGTGGTCATGATCCATCCTATCAAGAGCAAGAGCAGGGTGATCGGTCGCATGGGGATCTCCTACCACACGCTCCGGTGCGGCATCCAGGTTTTAGACTTCCCGGCTCAGTCCGGGGAGGTCGCCATAGTGAATCAGCTCAAAGCTGCCGTGGCGGAGCAAGGCGGCCAGGCGAGGGTCGGCCAAGTCCAGGGTGTCGAGGGAGCCGAAGAGGTCGCTTTCGGGAGGCGTTAGGTCCGGCGAGGGCGCGTGGGCTTGAAAAAACGCCGGGGAAGCCGGTGTGACGCTTGCCACCATCTGAGGACTCAGCATCAGCTCGGTGGTGCCTTCAGGCAAGGCGCTCAGTCGCTCCAGGAGCTGGGACATGCTCCAACAGCCCTGGGTTTCGAGCCCCATAAAATGATCGGTGGTGAGCAGTCCGGCAGCTTCGAGCATGCCCGCGAGTGCGGATGGCAGGCGCTCATGGGCATCGGAGCGCAGGGCTGAGAGTGTCGGGGCGATTTTCAGGCCCGGTTCTCGACGCGGAATGCGCAAGGCCGGAATCTGATGTTGTCGAAGCAGCTCCAAGAGGCCCGGCAGGATATGTGGATGCATGTGCAGGTGATGATGGCCGTCCACATGGGTCAGGCTCAGGCCCATGTCTTGTGCTGCAAGAAGCTGGGCCTCCAGCTCGAGCAGGATCTCGTGAGGGGAGAGCAGGCCCTGCTCCAGTCGCTGCTGAACGGTGACGGCGTCGGGGAAGTGCAGGCCGTCTGAGCCCATCAAGCTGGGAATCCGACGCGGGCTCAGAATCGGGCGCACATCGCAGAGGGCCAGATGCAGACCCACACCCAGCCGGGGACATGACTTCACCCGCCGAGCAGCGCGTGGCGCGTCCGGAGCGCCCATCAACAGCGAGGTGCTGGTGAGTAGGCCGTGGGTAAAAGCCTCCAGAATGCCATCGGTGACGGCAGAGGAGAGCCCCAAATCATTGGCGTGAACGATGAGATAACGCATGGGGGATGAGAATAGTCGAGGGGAAAAGCGCTGTCAATCAAAGTCAAGCGGGAGCGAGAGGGGGAGAGAGACCGGGGAGAGAGGCACTCCCACGGTCTCAGGGCTCATGCGAATGGCCTCAGAGCCGACGTGTAGGGCGTGCTGCTCAGAACAACTCGCGGATCACGTTGATGAGCCACTCGAGGAAGAACAGGTTGTCTTGCTGGGGGTTCTGGATCTTGCTCATAGAGATTCCCTTTCTGATGAAACAAAGGATGAGACAGAAAATCAGTGTGCTCCGGGCTCAACACTGTCCGAGCTGCTCCAAGAGCCGAGCCCAACCAACATGGTTGGGGTGGAGAACCACATCCGAAAGCGCATCCGCTAGGTGGAAATTAACGTGCAGCCTCTTCGAAGCAAGAGCTGGCAATGACCAATTGGTAGATATTTCCGTCACTCTGATGGGCCTGACAATACTGAAATAGCCAGTCGGCCAATTCCTCTAAGAGCTTGTCAAATGCTTCAGGGCTGCCGCTGAAGGTCAAGAGTTTGATGTGCTCATGAGGCCGCTCCAAGAGGAACCCATCAAGGCTCTTCATGATGGCAGGAATGGCCGCTTGAAGGCGCCCGACCCGCTCGGGGACACCCTCACAGGTGGCTCGAAAGGTGCTGCGCAGGCGATAGGCGTCTTGACCATCCGGAGCCCGCTCAAACCAGCCTCGCTGGACAAAAAAGACCAGGATATGGCGGAGATCTGACCATGAGAGCTGATGGTGGGTGCGGGCCACGCTGTTAAAGAGGCTCTCAAAGGGTACAAAATCTTCGCTGGAGAGCAGCTCGTAAAGAGAAAGCACCAAGGAACGGGAGTAGGTGGGTTCCTCTCCTTTTTTATGGACGTAGAGCTGTCGAGGACTGATCTGGGCGACAAAGGAGGCCGCCTGGGTGGTCATGTCTCCGTCGGTGACGCTGTGTGCCATGCCCTGCTGAAGCCGCTTGACGGCTTTATCGACGCCGAGTGGTGCGACGGTACGACCAACGGCTTCAAGAAGCACGTTGCAGAGCTGTTCAAAGGCTTCCTGGCCATTCATGAAGCGCCCCTTTCTCTGAAAAAATTCTCTCAAAAACTTGCCTTATTGCTGGTGCGGAAAACATCTGGAGATGTTGAGGCAATTAAACAAGCCGACCAGGGGTTGATCTGTCAAGTCTGGCGACACTGCGAAATTCCGCACTGTGAAAATGTTATGAGTGTTTTAAGCGGCACTCTTGCTATTATGATAAGCACCCTTGATTCGGATGTCAACATGCTAAATATGGCATCCGCTAAAAAGTCTCAAACGATTTAAGTCTCTTAGCCGTTGACAGCTCAGAATTTAAGAGGAGAAGCCGATGCCCAAGAAGCGTAGTATCACCCCCCTGGCAAGTGAGAAGGCGCCTCCTTCAATTGCCAGTGCGCAAAAACCCGAACGCATTGAATTGAGCCGTGCAACGTTTGTCAGTCGTGAGGAGTGTTCAAGCCCTCAGCAGACAATTAGCACCTTCCAGCTCCACATCCCCATTAAGGGGATCCGCCAAATCCGACGCGCTCTGCATCAACTTCTCCTGGAGATTCCATCCCATGCGCGCCCCATGATCCTCCCCATAGAGGACTAAGGCCGCCCTCGAACGACATCGGACGATACTCCAAAGTGCTGGAATTCCAAGTGTCTGGCAGGGGGCTCGTTAAGGATCGATGGTCGGCATGCTCGGCAGGAGCTGCTTCGTGGGCAGCTTTTCATGCCACGCTTCAAAAGGAGAGGTGTTGGTGGAGATCAGGCAGATGCCCACGTCTTGCGCACGCAAGGCTCGACCCTCCAAATGCATCGGAACACTCATCCCGGTGTGGCTCTGGTTCAAGGGCTGTGTACAGAGGGCGCCACCAGGCCGACAGGTCTGGCTGATACGAAAGTGCAGATGCTGGCTAAACGAATAGCCGGTGGAGTCCTCGTAACCCACCGGGCTTCCCGCCCACACCAGCAATCCCGGGGACAATAAGGCGGGCCGAGGGATACAGGGGAACTCTCTAGCCTGTCTCCCCGGCGCACAGGCTCCCTCAATCCCCGCCAAGTGGTGGTATGAGGTCTGATAGTCCCACGCATCACGCAGGCGCAAGGGCCTCGGGATGGCTTCTCGAGCGCCCTCTCCCAAAGCATGTTCTGAAATCACCCAGCTCAGCCGGAAATGCTCGAGGTCCACATGGTAGATGTCCACGCGGTTGTTCTCCGGCTGGGTACGATGGCTGCGGGCTCCTTCATGGGTCGGGGTCACATACGAGGCTTGCCACACCAGCCCCGCTGCTGCCGCACGCAGCTCAATTCCAAAACTCCCACGTCCATATCGGTGGCGAAGGCGATTTGCTGCTGTAAAATCAATGGTATACGCATCTCGTCCCCCATGACGCGCGCGCGCGTGAGTGCCCGCTGCGTAATAATAACCTCCACGCCAAGAACCACAGGCTCGACTCTCCGCGCTCAGACCATACGTAAAGGTGCGCACCAGGGTTTGCCCCGGATACTCCGCTAAGACGCCAGCACGCTGAGCTATTCCGGCCTGCCAGGGGGCTTTAAACTCAAGGGCTTCGATGGGTCGAACCGCTAAGCTGGGACCAAAACGGCGAGGTGGAAAAACAAGAGGGGCTTCGAGGGTCGAAAAAGCCATCGGAAGTAGTCGCTTGTCCCTCAGAAGCTGCTTCGCCAGTCGATATTGCCGGGGCACAAGGGTCGAACGTAACGCCACAGACTGCAACGGACGGCTGGCTAAGAGCCGATAGGCGGCCTCGAGCTGCCCCGTTCGCTCGAGCAACACACTCCGCCGCTCATGCAGATACTCGGACAGAGGCTGCTCCATCAGCAAGAGCTGGGTCTGCTCCGCATTCGGACGGGCGAGAAGCTGCTGCTCAAAAAGCGCCAGTCGCTGCTCCGCATCTTGCCAAGCACCGGTCAAGAGAGCATTGTCCACCCACCAAAAAAGAAAGAGATACGCGAGCGGATCAGGCGCGACCCGCTGCGACTGCCGCTCCAAGAGCCGATCCAGCCAAACTTCCTGCTGAGCTTGACGCGCAAGCTGCACTGCGGCAGACACATACTCGTAGCGCGCTTGTAAAGAGAGTGGCTCCGCGAGACGTCGCTCGAAGTGCTCAAAGATGGGAGGCAGGGGTGGAGAGGGCTCAACCGGCGAGGGCGGAAGGGTGCGGGGCGTCGAGAGGCAGGCGCTCAAGAGCAGGCCCAGCATGATCCCAAAACATAAAGAGGGGAGCTCGCTCAAACAAGGAATGCGCCGCTTAGAAGGCTCCATGAATCGCAAGGCCCACCGCGCTGGGGGTAACGACAGGGGTCACAAGGGTCGAAGCTTGACCCCCCTTGGGCTTCTGAAGGTAAAAAAAGACGGTACTGCCCACTCCCACAGCAGTCACCACCAGCGAAACATTGGTGGTGACAGATGCCCGCACATGGGAGTTGTACAGAGCTTGATGGGCTGGATCGGTAAAACCGGTGATATTACCGTCGGCGTCGGTGGTAAAGTCTTCTTCGGTCAACTCCAAATTGTCCAACGCCGTCTTGGTACGCTGGAACGAGAGCCCAAAGAGCACGCTGCTGGTCAACCCCGCCAATGTGACACCTCCCGAGGCCAGCACAGGCACCAAGGTCGTGTCAAAGTTACTCTTCTGCGGCGGCTTAGAAGGAGGCGGATTGCGCGGTGGCACTTTGTCCGGCCGGGTTGGTTCTACAGGCCGAGTGGTGACGGATTCCCCTTTGAGGGCTTTACGAGGAATCAACAGCTCCTCGCGGCTGGGGGTGACGTCAAAGAAGCTGCTCTCCCAAACCCCGTTGGGCAAGCTGACTTGCACAAAGTGAGTTCCGAGCTGAAGAGGCAAGCTCTGGCCCGGAATTGCCACTTTGCCGTTGACGTAGACCTTCACGCCGTCGTTGAGTAACGGGCACTTCACTTGGGCCGTCCCTCGAGTCAAACTGGATTCTTTGGCATCCAGAAAGACTTCACGAGGACGCTGACCAAACGAGTTATCCCACCGAATCATCGGGTCGAACACCAAGGCTCGCAAGAAGGCATTTTTGGTGCCATCTGGATTGCCCAGGTAGAACATGGCCAAGCCCCGAATAAGCTGAATGCGTGCCAAAAGCTGTCCACTCAGCACTTCGGTGGCGCAGGGCAGGAGCTGCTCTGCTTTTTCCAGCTCAGCCAATGCGCTGGCGTAGTCCACCAATTGGATCTGCTCGAGGGCAGCATCGAGCTGACGTTCGATCTTATCGGCTTTTGATGGCGCGCAGGTTCCTTCTTGCGCCTGCACCTCGGGGCTCGACATCGAGATGAAGGTGGCCGTGAGCAGCATCCAGAACGGCTTCAACGCAAACTTTTTCCGCACAATGCACTCCCTGGGGCCTGGCAAGAAGATTCATGTGAGACTACGGGGCGACGGCTGCAAATCCATATAACACGTAAGCACGGCCTGCATCTACAACCATCGATCCGTTCACGTCAATATCTGCGGTCGGGGCTCCCACGGCGAAGTCTCCGTATCCGTCTCCGTTAAAGTCGCCAATCCAGGAAACGCTATAACCTGCCTGCTCTCCCGCCGACGCGCCATCCAAAATATAATCGGCATCGAGGTCCAGGGTCAAGGTAGATGGCCAGCTCGAGCGTCCCAAGAATAGGTAAACACGACCTGCGATGGGTGCATTACCATCTTTTTTGCTGCCAGCGGTGCCAATCAACAGATCGTCAAAGCCGTCGGCGTTCATGTCGCCTTCGAGAGACACCGAGCAAGGGCAAGCATCGTATTGGCCCATCTTAACTTTGATGTTGGCCGTGGCGTTGAGGGTCAGGGTTCCCTGCGTCGGCACAGAGCCCCCCAGGAACTTGCCAGCGCCTCCAAAGTAGATGAACACACCCGGGTCGGTCAAATCTTTGGTGGCGAAGTCGCCTGCGGCCCAGTCCATCGCGCCGTCGCCGTTGATGTCTCCATTTCCAGACACCGACCAGCCTGCTTGCTCGGCGTTTTTATCGCCCTTCAGCTCAACGTAGGAGGCCAGCTCGTCTTGCGCCAAGGTTGGGTTCTCAAATACGTACCAAGTGTTGGCCTTAAAGTCTTGTCCACCCGGAGCCCACAGCACATAACCCGCACTGCTGGCGTCGTAAGCACCGCCCGAGATAATGTCTCCCACACCATCGCCGTTGCTGTCTCCGGCAAAAGCAACCGAGCTCCCGAGCATACGTCCATCGATGGCTTCAATTTTGGCCAAGTCGTCGGTCTGTACGGAGACGGGCACGGTGCCTTCGCCGGGCAGAATGAAGACCCACCCGTCGGCGGCGGTGCGCGCTCCCACCAGGAGGTCGTCTTTTCCGTCACCGTTCACATCGCCGCCGTCCAAGGCCGTGCCCATGTAAATTTCTTTGAAGTATCCAGCGACGAGAGAGGAGTCCTGATTCTCCAGAGAGCCGGGCAGCCAGTTGGCAGACTGTCCCAAGAAGATATGGGAACGGCCCGCATCGGTCACGGTGGTATTATAGTAGGGAGAACCCACGGCGAAGTCGGGAAGACCGTCGTAGTTGACGTCTCCCACACTGCCCACCGCCGAGCCGGCTCGAGCGTCTGGCTGACTCTCGTTATAAAGCAAGGGAGCGCCAGAGAAGGAGGCTGCATAGGTCCAGGTGGAGGTGCCAAAATAGACGCCAACACCTCCGCGTGTCTGACCCCCGTATCCCGGAGCGCCCACCACCAAGTCTGCCAAGTTGTCGTCGTTGGAGGTCTTGCCGTTCAGTGCTGCAACGCCGGCCAAAGAATAGCCGACGAGCTGACCTGCCACGTCACCTTGAATGGTGATGTTCACGTTGGGCTTCAGGAGGGTGATACGCCCTTCTCCAGCGGTACAGTCATTGTCTTTGCCGTCGAAGGTCTCAACGTTGCCAGGGTAACGGTCGGGATCGTTGTCGTCACAATCGCCCTGGTTTTCGGTCACGCCGTCTTTGTCGTAGTCGTGGCCGGGGCAGGAGGGCAGGTTGTCGGTCTCGCCGTCACAGTTGTTGTCAATGCCATCGGCACAATCTTCCACCGCTGCCGGATTCACACCCGCGTTGTTGTCGTTGCAGTCGGTGCCGGTGGCACCTCCATTGACACCATCTCCATCCACGTCGGTCAGGTCTGAGCCGTTACAGTCTTGATCCACGCCGTCGTAAGCGACTTCGGATTTACCCGGCGCGATGTTTGGATCGGTCGGAGCGCAATCGGTTGCGTCGCAGGCTCCGTCTTGATCGCCGTCGGCGCAGGCGGTGGGGGTCGGCTCAATAGGCGTGGCTGACGCAGGCGGTGTGGGTGAGGTGTCATCGTCACCCGTGTCTGAACAACCTGACAGCAGTGACACACACGAGAGGGTCGTCAAAGCAAGTGGAAGAACGTGAGAAATGCTTCGGTTGTCCTTGATTGTGCTTGACAAGAATGGCAGCCAGTGACGCATGCAGACCTCCACGGTTCGTAGGAACTCCCTCTATCCGGTCTCGTAAGAGATACGTGAGGGTAAGATAACAGCACTTCCATCCATCCGCAACTAAAACGATTGTCACATTCGTCTTTAAAAGTCGTTGCGATTTTGCTCTTTAAGCGAGCAAAGACTCAAATCTTCGCTTCGTATTGAGATATTATTGCCGAAGTTTCATAAAAGTCGTGTAAGAAAAGTCGCGAGGGATTTTTTTTAGGGACTGCCAATTCCGGCAGGGGGCAGGCGACAGATGGATGCACGAGGGTCACGACAGCACTCTTTTAGAGAACAGCGTTCTTCCAGAGGACAGCCCAGGATGACAGAACCCTTCCTGTTTCTCATTGCGTGGATGGACGTGTGTCTATCACGACGTGATGGAAAGAGCCTGAGCTTCTTCAGCGAAGCTCGTATGCGCGTGTGCCTGCCTGGGTGCGCGTGTCGGTCCTTCTCAGGGCGAACATATGCCTAAAGCTGTTCGTGCGCGCGTGATCGATGACGGAATGATGCCGAATCCATCATGCTCAAGAGGATTGCTCAGGAGGGTTGCAAGGACCGTTCGTAAAAGGAGCCATTTCTACGTCAGGGGCTCAAGGGGCGGGTGGCGTGCTCTTGGTCTTGATGTTGTCTTCTTCGATGTTCCAGACCACCCGGTATTCTTCGCCGGGATTCAGCTTCACGGTAACTTCTCGCCGCTTATTGCTCTTAATGTCCCGGAACTCCACCTTGTGCGTACCAGAATTGACGGTGAGGCGCACGGGCGCTTCTCCCT
Organism: Myxococcota bacterium; assembly: GCA_046075485.1. Classification (GTDB taxonomy): domain Bacteria; phylum Myxococcota_A; class UBA796; order JAJRTE01; family JBJTQF01; genus JBJTQF01. Next base: position 18,357 of record JBJTQF010000245.1, read on the forward strand.
TTCGCTGCCCATCGACGTAGACTTCTGACTCAGGCGGTGCCGTGTTGAGGATTAAGGTCGCACTGCCGGTCACGGCTGGGCGTGCGGCTGTATCAGGATTGGGGGCCGGTTGATCGGGCACTGCTGGCTTTTCACGCTCGGGAGGACGCGGAGTCGGAACCGCAGCGGTCTTTTCACGCTCGTCGGACTGGAGATTGGCACGCAGCGCGTAAGTCTCACCCGCCTTGAGGGTCAGCTCCTGTAACCACGGAGTATAGCCTTTGAGCCGAATGGCCACGCGATAGTTCCGGTTCGGCTCCAACCCTTCTAACTCGGCGGGAGTGATTCGGTTGGTATCTTTCTGGTCCAGCCAGATGCGTGCGCCGGAAGGGGTGGAGCTCACACGAATACCGGTGGCGGCAGGCACGAGGCTCGGCCCAATCAAAGCGGTCTGGCCTGGGGTATACTCGAGCGCCTGCTCAAAGGGCTTAAATCCCGCCAGCTCCAAACGCACGACCACACGACTTTTATCAGAGGGAAGCGGAATGGAGGTGGGGGTCAAGGCACCCAAAGCCTTTCCATCCACCAAGATAGAAGCACCCGGTGGGGTGGAGCTGAGGTTGAGCTGTGCAATCTTGGGAGCGGCCACGGGAGCAGGCGTTGTCACGGTCGCCGCTCCGCCTGGAGGCAAGCTGTTGACTTCTGTGGGGGACTGATTCCATGATCCCCAGAAAACACCCGCCAACACCAAGACCAGCATGAGTGCTCCCAACCCGAGCATGAGCGGCGTCTTGGAGGCTGCCTGCGGGACAGGCTCGTCGTCGTCTCCCACGGACTGGGCAGGTGTGTTCACAACACGGGAGGGTAAGGGGGCGGTCACCGCTTGGCTGCGCACCGAGGAGATCCGAACGGGAGGGGCATGGAGCTCGTCGGCTTCACCACTGGCCAACAGATCTTGAGCAACACTGCCGAGGTCCACATGCCAGTCACTTTCCGGGGTGGGGGAAGGCAAGGCGGAGGTGCTCAGGCGTGAGGAGGTGCTCTCAAACACGGATGAATTGGAAAACACACTGGCGGAGCGCTCCAGCAGGGCAGAGGGGGGCGCTCCCGGGTTGGTGTTGAGGGCTTCAAAACTTCCCGGATCAAACTCAAAATTAGGGCTGACGGTCTTTCGATGTAGCCCATTTGGTGGGGTCATGGCCATGCTGATGGCGTCTTTTTTGTCTTCTTCTTCGCCGGGCTGTGTGCCATAAGGCTCAAACAGCTCCGCGTGCATGGCCAAAAACTCACGGAAGCTGAGACCATCCCCGAGCTCTTCGCGCAGCTTTCGTAGGTCGGCAGAGAAGGCGGCGGCGGTCTGGTAACGGTCTCTGGGGTCGCGGGCAAGCCCTTTCCGAAGCACCGGGACAAAAACCGGATAGCGGCTGTTTACAAGCTGAAGGTCACTCTCAATGTTCACCATGGCGATCTTAAGCAAGACCGAGGACATGGTGGGGCCATCAAAGAGGGCTCGAAGGGTGAGCAGCTCAAACAAAATGGCGGCGACACCAAAGAGGTCTGAAGCGGGGGTGAGGGCGGCACCGTCGATCTGCTCAGGGGACATGTAGTTGATGGTGCCCTTGAGGGTATCGCCGGTCATGCTCAGGTTGTGGGTGGCGTTGGCGGCTTTGGCGATGCCAAAATCACCCACTTTCAGCAACCCGCTGGCCGTGATCAAGAAGTTGGATGGCTTAACATCTCGATGGATGATGTTCATCGGGCTGCCATCATTTCGGCGCGCCTCGTGGGCGTGTCCTAAGCCACCAAGCGCCTGCTGAATGACGTCAATGATCACGGTGGCCGGGAATCCTAAACTCCGCGCCGCCAGGCGTTTGATGATGCGCGAGAGATCCACACCTTCCACGTATTCCATCGCAATATAATACGTGTCTTCAAACTTGTTGAAGTCTTGGATCTGAATGATGTTAGGATGATGGAGCTGTGAGCCCAGGTGCGCTTCGTTGATGAACATCTTACGAAAGCGTTCATCGCGCGTCATGGTGGGCTGGATACATTTCAGCGCCACCCGGGTCTGGAAATTCTCAAGACCCACGCGCACGGCTTCGTAGACGTCGGCCATTCCGCCGGCGCCTATCTTGCGCACGATCTGATAACTTCCGAATTGAGTTTGTGTCTCCATCTGGTCCTGCGTGAACTCAGAGGGGGTCGTTGGAACGCCTCTCAAGGGCGGAGGCTCGTGCCGGATTGGCAGTTTTCCCACTCGCGTATGCCTGATCTACAAACGCTTTTTGCGAGAATTTGAGCTTATCGCGCAATAGGAAGGGGGTCAAGTAAAACATGGAATGACAAGGGGGTGGAGGGCAGAATCTTCCAGGCGGATCGAAGATCAAGGTACGACAAGAACCTCCACCCGTCGATTGGTCGTGTGGGCAGCCTCGCTGTCGTCGGTCATGAGGGGGACACTTTCGCCTCGTCCGAGGGCTTCCACGCGGTTTTCAGCGCTTGGACTCAGCTCCAGCAGCCGCTGACGGAGCTTCTCCGCACGACGCCGGCTCAGGCTCAGGTTCAGCTCCGCACTGCCCTTTGTGTCGGTATGAACTTCAATACGAAGCCGTAGGCTGGGATATCGTTGCAGAAGCTGGCTGAGCTGCTCGAGCTGCGGAATGGCTTCGTCGGGAACGCGGTCACTGTTTTTGGCAAACTCGATGCGCTCCCCCAAGACCAGTCGAGAGCCAATGGCAGGGCCCGCTGTTTCCTGCCGTCCTGCATCTGGGCAACCGTCGCCGTCTTGAAGGCCGTTCAATGTCTCCGGTTCGTCAGGACACTGATCGTCTAAGTCCTTCAGGCCATCTCCGTCGTTGTCGTCTTCCGGGCAGCCATCGCTGTCTTGGTAACGATCCAGATCTTCCTTCTGAAGCGGACACCGATCCGTCACGTCGAGCAGGCCATCTCCATCGTTGTCTGGATCGGGACAGCCGTCGTCGTCTTGATGGCCGTCGAGATCTTCGGCTTGCTCGGGACACCGATCTTGATCGTCCATCCGGCCATCACCATCCCGATCTCGTACCGGACAGCCGTTCTGTGTTCCGGCTTCGTTCGGACAGGCATCTTGGTTGTCCAAGATGAGGTCTCCATCGTTGTCTTCATCTGGGCAACCATCGTTGTCCTGGAAGGCATCCAAGTCTTCGGCAAGATTTGGACAGCGATCCGCCGAATTGAATAGGCCATCTTGATCGTCATCTTTCGGAAGCAGTAGAAGGGGAGAACGGCTCAGGCCCAGCCACAGGCGCGCCGTCGGCAAGAGCGGACTGTCTCCCAGCTCCAGCCCGAGTGCGGCTTGAGCCTTGAGCCCTCGGGCGATGGGTCGAGTGGCCCCCAACATCAGCTCCAGCCCCGCTGTTCCCTTCTGAAGAGGGTCGAGGTCCGGGATGACCATGCCTCTCAGCTCCACCACGGCGGTCATTTCCTTCGGTGCCAAGAATAGATACGAAAATCGGACGTGATAGCTGTCGCGAATTCCCAAGCTGCCTACGTACTCCGTAGCCGGACGATGCTGATACTGAAGGGAGGCCGTCAGCAGGCCCTTCGGGAGCGCGCGTCCCGTTCGCAGGCCCAGGCCCGGGCTCACCTGCTCACTCCCACGAAAAGACTGCGCGGATCCCAAGGGTAAGGTGGCCATCATGTGCAGGTCAAAATAGCCCTCCGCACGCGGCAGGCGCGAGAGCAGCGGCCATGTCAACCCCATTCGCATGTCACCCAACCCCGAATTGGCAACTTTCCCGAATTCGTCAGGAAACTGGGTGGCTTGATACAACAGCACCGGAAGCTCAAGCTCCAGCTCCATAGACTTGTTGACTGGGAGTAACATGTGAAGATGGAGCTGGCTGGCCCACGGCACCAATATCTTGTCGGTCTGCTGGTCGCGGAGCGGTTGAGCCGACAGCTCCAAGAAGGTCGAGTAGGTCGGCACCAAGGCTTCTTCAGAGGCGGCTGTCTGCACGGTGTCGAGCAACAACGCACTCTCGGCCGGCGTGTGAACGTTGATGTTGGCACCCCACGCACGCTCAGGTGCCCATAGACCACTGGAGAGGGCGAGCAGCGCACACAGGCTGGACCGGATGATGGACCCAGTTCTTATGGACCAAGTTCTCATGGACCAAGTTCTCATGGAGCATTTCCGCTGAGGGTTGTCTCACAAGCATTTAACTGGTCGGTGTTATGAATGAAGAACGAACACTTGGCAAGCACAAACCCACGCGGGGAGATGCTTCAAACAGGAAGGCGGCGGGCAACCCCAAGAATCCAGCTTCGGAGGAAGGCAAGGGCGTCATGTCGGGTCAAGAGCTGATCCCAAGCAATGCCAGCACGAAAAAGCAGGGGAGAAAACATCAAATAGGCCGGATATTGGCTCAAAAGTTGGGCTTCTTCGAGCGCCATACCACTGATATGACACAGCTCCTGCAAACGAGGGACGGTGTTGGCGCGGTAGTGGGTCGGAAAGGTATCACGCCGATCTCGACCTTGCACCAGCTCGACCAAGAGGCCATGCAGGTGATTGGGCACCATCCACGAGGCCAAGGAAACGTAGTCGTAAAAGTTGGGAATCAAAAAGACAAAATGTCCCCCCGGCTTTAACACCCGGGCAATTTCCAGAAAAACAGCGTCGGGATGATCCAGATGTTCCAGCACGCTGCGGGACATCACCAAGTCAAAGCTGGCACTCTCCAAAGGCATGCGCTCCAGGTTGCCTTGAACGGCTCGCACGTTGGGCTCCGGGGGCTCAAAGTCGATGCCAAGATCGACCCCCACCACTTCGCGCACCTGGGTGGCAAGCTGGCGTGCAAAGGGTAACGTCCAACCACACCCCGCATCGAGCACCCGTGTCTCCGGAGTGGCGAGTGCTCTGAGCTTTTGCAGATAACGCTCATCTTCATTGACATAGTTGGGATATGCCTGACGAAAGATCTCCCAACACTGTTCCCTGGCGGCTTTACTGTTCCACATGCCTCCGCTCCTCCCCATTATAAATGGACCTTTGGCTGATTGAGTCTCGTCGAAACTTACGCTCTGAGGCGAGGGACTTGACGTTATGCTGCGAAGCCGTAGACTCCCCTCATGAGATGTGTCACACACGCACCCGCACGAGGTCACGATGTCTAAGCTCATCCGTCCCTGGACGCTCCGCCGCCTTCAAGCACGCAGTCGGTTGGCTTTTGAGGCCACCACCGAGCGACTCTACGGCATCCTGGTTGGCAATATTGGCCGCAGTGATGCCTATCGACCGGGCTCCAACGAAGTGGAGCGGAAGACTCTCTTCCAGCCGGGTGATGAGCCTGTCCTGCTGATCCAAGGCTTCGTTCATACCCGTGGCACCCTCACGGTGCTAGAACGGCGGCTGCGTCGAGATGGTTTTCCAGTGTTCAGTCTCAACTTAGCCGGGTTTTTAGGGCTGTATAACACCCGCCCCATCCAAGACCTGGCGGAGCTGGTGGCTCAGAAAGTGACACGTCTCCAAGCACGGCATGGGCTTGGCCGGATTTCCATCATTGCCCACTCGATGGGAGGGCTGGTCTCTCGCTATTTTGTGCAGCGGCTCGAGGGAACCCAACAGGTGAAGGTGCTGGTGACCCTCGGATCCCCTCACAATGGGACGCCCACCGCGTATGTCGCCGCTGTGCCTCCGCTCTCGCTGGTGACGGAGTGTGGCAAGCAGATGTTGCCCGGCTCGCCGCTGATCCGGGAGCTCCAGCAGCTCCCTCATCCCGAACATACTCGGATGGTGTCGATCTACAGCCGTGCGGACTTGGTGTGTCCGTATCGCTACAGCATCATTGAGACCCGGCCCGGGGATCGAGTGCGCAATCTGTGTGTGGACGGCATTGGTCATACCAGCCTGCTGCACAGTGAGCGGGTCTACCGCTTGATTCGACGTGAGCTAGAGCCGGGAGAACAAGCAGATTTAGATGCACACTTGTCGGACTCATGAGGCTCAAAAGCATAGAAAATAAGCGGACTTATCACGCTCAAGGTGCTGACGTTTTACGGTCTCGCAGGCCACTTGAGCAGGCGCAAGCAGAGCAGGGAGCAGGGAGCAGGTACATCAGCAGAGCATGGAGTAAGAACAAGCACAGCAGGAGTTCAGCAGGGAGGCGCGTCAGGAGCAGCGAGCACGGCAGCGGAGCAGGTACGACGTCATTTGCAGCAGCGGAAACCGATCACGGGATTCTTGAACGTCATGGCTTCTTCTTTAACCGAAGCGCAGCGGGTGCCCCACGGCTCCGCGCCTGTCTCTCCACCCTTCACAATGCGATGCGTCTCAGAGTTCCCAGCCGCACCGTTGGTCCACTCGGTGACACCTCCTGAGAGGTTTATCACACCGAAGCCGCTGCCGCACTCCGGCTTGGAGTCCACGGGGTCAGAACCAGCAGAGCACTTCGTGGGATCGTAGGCGTCACCGTAGCTATAGATGAGCAAGTCTGGACCTTTGCAAGCCCGCTCCCACTCCTGGGTCGTACAGAGTCGCTTTCCGAGGTTGTTACATTTTGTCTCGGCCTCGGTAAAGTCAAGCCCTTGAACGGGAGGCTTCCCGGGCTCGTTGGGGAACTCATACTTGTCGATGTAGAACCCTTTGAGACTGAAGATGCTGAGCTGCGTACCGGACTCACTCTTGCGCTCGGCGCTGGGGTCGGTGGGACGCATGTTGGGCTCTTCAGGCAGGGCACCCGCCAAGTAGAGGCCAGCAGGGACGTACACCATGCCCTTTTCTTTGTCCTTTTTGGCATCGATCTCAGCTTGGGTTTCTTGCACAAACTTGGGATCTGCCTTAACGGTGCCTCGAAGCTCTGCCCAGCGCTCTTCAGGGGTCTTCACCGGGGCAGGGGGCTTGAGGTTGAGCAGGTAGACAATGAAGGCCCCCAGAACACCGAGACCTACGAGCACGTAGAGCCAAGTAAGCTTGCTCATCTTTCGTTTGTCATCGTCAAACGACATATTGGCAAGCTGATTCAGCTCCTGCAACATGGCGTCGGCGGAGTCAAAACGTTCTGAGAGATTCTGAGCGAGGCACAAGTCCAAGACGTCGTCGATCTTTTTCGGAAGGCTGGGCTTGCGCTTGGTGGCAGGGGTGGACTCATCCCACACCACGCCGGTGATCATCTCGTAGAACAATGCACCGACGCTGTACACATCCACACGAGGACCGATATCGCCGCCATAGCCTTTCACTTCGGGGGCCATGTAGGGCAGCTTCTCGGAGGGCACTTCGGTGATCCAGTCCACCGGCGCATAACCCAACGCAAAGTCAGAGAGGCGCAAGTCCCACTGCACTTTCTCTCGGGCTTTGCCGCGTGCGACGATCAGCACTTCTTCAGGTTTGATATTTCGATGGGTCACGCCGGAGGGATGGACCGCTTTGAGGGTCTCCAGCAGCTTCTGTAGGATCTGAATGGCATCCTGAGGGGCCATCGGATGACCCTGCTGCTTGAGCTCATTCATTAAGGTGCGCAGGTTGGAGCCGTTGATGTACTCCATGGTGCAATACTTGGTGTCGGCCTCTGGCCAGTCCCCCTGCTCAAAATAACGGACAACACCTCCATGCTTGAGCTGCTGGAGGCGGTCGAACTCGGACTTAAACGCCGTTCGACCTTCGGGGGTGGCCACAACACCCGGATAAAACACCTTTAAGATAAGCGTCTGGCTGTATTTCAGGTGCTTGACCTGATACAGCATTCCCAGAAGGCCCTTCCCAAGCTGCTTCTCAATCCGGTAGCGCCCAACAAAAATTTCACCCGGCTGGAGGGGTGGCAACTTCTGACCGTCATCACCTGCATGAGCCATGCGAGGCCCCTTTTTCTGTCTCGGGACGATAACCTGTCTACAAGCGCGCCGGACACGACATCCCCAATCGGTTCGCACAGAAGACGACGCCCGCTCTGCGACAGTACGCTGATGTCCGCAACATACGCACCTGCACAAATGATTCCGAGGTTGTCTACCATACTGCACCGGGTCGGATCAAGGAAATTATAGGGGCGTTCGGTTTATCGCGGGGAAGGGTGTGTATAATATTCCAGGAACAGCGGAAGGATGGGAATTTTACTTGTCTCCACCCTCAATTTGCATACAATGAAAAGTATGTTTGCATGTCTGCCTCGTGGAGATCGCCCCGCATGAACCGCTCCACCGCTCTCTTTTCGCTGATCGTCTTGGTGCTCAGCTTCTACTTTTGGGACAGCATCTGGCTATTTCCCATTCGTGTTTTTGTGGTCTTGTTGCATGAGCTTGGGCATGCGCTGGCCGCTGTGCTCACCGGTGGCGAGATCGAACGCATCGAGCTGGTGGCCGAAGAAGGTGGGGCTGCTTGGACCCGGGGTGGGAATCGCTTTCTGATTCTCAATGCCGGATACCTCGGCAGTCTGCTGCTGGGCTGTCTGTTACTGTGGATGGCCCGCACGCCACGCCTCGCACAAGGGGCGCTGGCCCTGATGACGCTCACGGTTGGGGTGACCACGCTGCTGTATCTGAGACCACTCGTCAGCTTCGCATTTGCATACGGAATGGTGGCGTCCGTGGCGTTGTTGGTGGCCACCCTGCGCGCTCCCATACTGGTGCAGCAGGGACTCTTGCATGGGCTGGGACTGTTTAGCTGTCTCTATGCGCTCTTCGATATCCGTGATGATGTGCTCAACTTCAATCGTGTGGGTGGCACTTCGGATGCGGTGATGTTGGCGGAGCTGACCGGAGTGCCCTCCATGCTGTGGGGGCTGGCTTGGCTGGGGCTCTCGCTGGTGATGCTCTGGCGTATGCGACGGATCATTTTGGGAGCCTAAATGTCGCACGTTTTTTTTGGCAGGGAGTGCCCGCATGAAGTTTACTGAAGACATCGTGCCCGTCACCGATTTCCGCAACAATGCGGCGGATATCCTCAACCAGCTTATGAAGACCGGTCGTCCCATCGTCTTGACGCAGCGAGGCCGAGCTTCGGCTGTGTTGATGGAGGTGCGCGAGTATCAGCGCATCACCGAGCGCATTCATGAGCTGGAGCAGCGACTGGGCATCGCCTCTGAGCCTGTCAAACCTGCTCCCGGTGGTCTTCCGATGATGCCTCCAGATCCTTCCTCGTCCACCGATGACCTCATGGCAGAGCTCAACCGAATTCTGCGCTGACAGGATTTTGTGAGCGTTCTGGCAGCAGGCTGGTACACCCACAGCACGGCACCAAGCGGTCGTCCTTCTTGTCACGGAGATTGCCACGGAGATGCTCGAGTGGCTCACGCATCGCTGGGCTCTGCGTGGGCGCTGCGGCCAAGCCGTTTTTCAGCTTCTTGTAGCGTCAGCGTGCCTGCCTCGAGCTCTTCCACGAGGGTCGGATAGGCGGCGATGCGCAGGTATCGCTGAATCGTGCGCTTGTTCTTGCGTAGTAGGTTTGCAAGCTGCTCTAAGGTGGCTCCGTTGAGGTAAAGCCGCGAAAGGCTCCGAAGCTGACGGGCCACGTTCCAGCGATCACTGGTCGTCTCCAGCAGGTAGCGCATACGTGCGAGATCTTCTCGGCTCAAGCTGTTGAAGACCAAGGCGGGCACTTCGGGCATTTTGAGCGCTTGAGCCACCCGCAGCCGACGTTGACCATCCACAACCCTCAGTGGGCGACTGCCCATCAGCACGACCGGACGCTGCATGCCTTGAAGGGCGATGTCTTCTTGCAGTTGTGGATCCACGTCGTCGGGCTCGTAGTCGGGATCAAAGCCTGCAATGTCACCAAGTTTGACCCTCTTCACGGGGCTGGGGAGCTTCAGTCCGTCGGGGATCGCTTGGGAGGGCTGGAGGCGCTCCGGCTCAGCCTCGCATGTGTCCATTTCTGGGATGGCCGAAATTTGGGGCGTCTCGATGTCCGACACCGGGAGCTCGGAGCTGAAATGCTGGGCGCCCATCGGCAGCTCCGGCCCTCTCAGCAACAGTGCTCCCCCTACGATCTCCCAGCCCACACTCAGCTTTTCATCGGTGCTGTCGAAGGCGAGGGTGCGTGGCAGGACCAGGCGTCCGGTGGTGCCCAAGAGAGCTTGTTCACCACGAGCCAGCAGGCTCTGCAAGGGAGCGCTCGCTGGAATGAGCGCGGCGGTGGCCTGGAGCAGCTCCCACTGGGAGGCATGGTAGATCAGGCGCAGGTGAGCGGATGCGGTGATCCACACGGGCGCACCCGGCTCAAGCTGCTGCTGGCGAAGCCAAGCAAAAGGCAATGAGATGCGGCGATTGCTGGCCTGATAGGTCAAACGTTTGAGGAGATGTCCCATAAATACTCCGAACCTTCCACAATCAAGGTAGCGGCGAGGAAATGGTGCTGGGGAGAGATAACAGATAGTGGATGTACACGAGGTATGCCAGAGATGAGGTGAGAACGGAGGCAGGGCTGAGTCAGCAAGGTACGTCGATCAGGAGCGGAAAGGTTCAGCGACCTCGGCTGCCACCCCGACCACCACTTCGACCACCACGGCCACCAAAGCCGTCACGGTCGCCAAAGGAGTCGCGGCCACCTCCGAAGGACTCACGGCCACCGCCGTAAGAGTCCCGGCCGCCGCCAAAGGACTCACGGCTACCGCCGTACGAATCCCGACCGCCGCCAAAGGAGTCACGACCACCCCCAAAACCACCCCCTTCACGACCGCCCATACCGCCGCCACGACGCTCTTGAGGCTTCGCTTCGTTGACGATGATGGGGCGATTGTTCAAGCTGTGGCCGTTCAAGTTCTTGATGGCGGCTTCTCCGTCTTCATCGTTGACAAATTCGATAAATCCGAAGCCACGTGGCCGACCAGTCTCGCGGTCGGTAATGATGCGTGCGCTCGCGACCTCGCCATATCCAGCAAAAAGGTCGTTGAGTTCGCTCTCGGTGACGGAGTAGGGGAGATTTCCGACGAAAAGCCTCTTACCCATGGATCATTCCTATCAAGCTTGAGGAGACACCTGCTGAAGCCCGTGGGCTCCGAACGCATCCCCCTTTGGAAGAGGTCAGCCGAATCGAAATCCGTTGATCTTCTTGCGAGCACGCAGGGGGATGTGGAGAGACGGCTACATCTTAAGAAGATGAAATGCTCGCTGCCTAGAAAAATTCTAAAACAGATCCAGATCGTGTGCAAGCGAAAAGCCCACGCGCCGCAAATAAATAGCAAGCACGTCGCAAAGGTCTCCGTAAATTCTTCTCAATTCACCCCCATCTTGATCCGTCTAAGATGTTTGAACGGTTTGGCGACTGCTTCTTCATATATATAAGGAGTCTGAAAATGCAATCTTTTACGTGTTGGATGAGCGCTCATCGTGTGGGGCTGCGGAATACGCTCTTGGGACTGGGCGTGCTGGGAGGGCTGACTGCTTGCCTCGACCTGCCCGTACAAGGTACGGTCGCCGGTGAACAGATGGGATATGTCTTTTCTTCTTGGTATGTGGACGCGGGAGTGGTCCCCGTCTCGCCGCCCGATGCTCAAGGGCTCTCTCAAGTGGTGTTGTCTGACTATGTCGTGGGATGTGCAGACATCGAGCGTGCCGCCGGTCCTGCTCCAGACGCTCACAGCATCGCCATCTCTTTTATGCCCGTGGAGGGTGCGCTCACCCCCGGAACCTACCGCGTAGAAGCCCTCGAGAATCAAAATCGCGCGGCGGCAACCTTTGTCTTCGGGCGCGGCGCGCGCGTAGTGCAGCAAGTGGCCCTCGAAGGTGAGATTGAGCTGCTCAACACCGATGGAGATCTGGTAGAAGGCATCTTCAGCCTCGGCTTTATGGATGGCACGCTCGACGGCTTCTTTAGCTCCGGGCGCTGTCCATAATTGCCGAAATAGATGTTGATGGTACGCCTTTTGGCGTCAGTCGAGGTTCTTCAGACGGGCTTCAAATTGCGCAGAGAAGGCATCCGAGGTGGGGGGGGCTGCGCCAGGCGCTGCGGGGCTGAGCGGAGAGGCAGGGGCAGGCGCTTCAGTGCTCTGGGCATTCCGCCGAACCCAGCGCCACAGGAAAAGTCCCGTCAAGCTCACCACCACCGCTGGCGCCACATAAAAAAGAAGGCCGAAACCTTGCGTGCGCGGACGCGCGAGAATGCGCTCGCCGTACTCGGTGGTCATGGCATCCAGCACTTCTTGTCTGCCCTTGCCTTGAGAGACCAATACGTCAATCTGGTTGGCGATTTTGGCGGCAACCGGCGAGTTATGATGGTCCACCGTGCCGTGCCAGCAGCAAGGTGCCATAACCTCGCCTTTAAGATCGCGGGCCAGCGACGCCTGGATGGGGCTCAAGGAGACCTGCACCAAGCTGGTGTCTTCGCCGTCCGCCCAGAGACGATGGGGCAGTATCAACAGCAGGCTCAGCACCAAGCTGGCAAAAATCGTTCGCAACATCACGTCAGCTCCTTTTGAATGCCGGGGTGAGGCGCCTGAGGGCCTCGAGTAAGCCGCCGAACGCGCCAAACGATCAGCGCGGGAAAGAGCAGGGGAAGCCAAGCAGAGGAGGGCGAAGCAGTAGGCGCTTCTGCTTCACCACAGCCACACCCTCCCGCCTGAACATCGTCGGGTGAAGGGGTTGGGCTCTCCACTTCTGACTGGTCCAAAAAGGCAGTGGCTTTGATGCTCTCCCAGTGAGGATCACAAATTTGAGCGGACTGAGTTCCGGGATCGCAGGTTTCGGGACCATGAACATCCCCAAACCAGACCACATCTTTGGTCTGGCCTGTCTTGAGGTCCGTTTCTGTGACCGCCACTCCGTCCGCGAGATTATTGGTGCATTGAAAACGTCGATTGCCAAAAGTCTTGAGGCAGCCCACTTCTGGGGCGTAATTGGGGCCCTCCCAGCTCTTCCCGCCATCTTTGGAGCTGAAAAGTCCCCCTTGTCGGCCTCCGACATACAGCTCACCTTCGGCTGGACCGGATGCAAAACCGTCTAGGCTGAACTCTGAGCGAAAGAGCACTTCCGTCTCACCTTCTTCAAAGCGCGTCAGTCGCTCTTCTGGGTTGCCCGCTTCGTTGAGGCCAATGTAACGCAGCCACACCACTTCAGGCCGATGGTAATCGATCTCCAGCGGATAATATAGCTCGCCTGCGCTAAACGGGAGGGGATATTCGGTCCAGTCCGAAGGATCAGAGCTCGGCTCAGACGCACTCCACAGACGAGGGGTGCCCTCACGCCAGCCTACGACGTAGAAGGGGCCCCCGTCCTGTCCCTGCATGAAGCCGCGTAAGGTGGAGGTGCTGCCGAAGGTGACGCCGACCTCAAAAGAGCGGCCTCCGTCGGTGGAACGCCACAGCGCGTTGGTGACGTCACTCCCACCCGTGGTTGTGGTGGCCCAGATCACGCTGCTGTCCACTTGGTCGCGCATGACCTGCGAGACGTAGAGGCTGCCAATGCCCTCCGATTGTGCCCATTGGCAATGATCGGCGCTGTACCACATGCCGGAGAGTGTCCCCAAGAGCCACGTCTGATCTTCCAACACTTCAAAGGGCAAATCGAGGGAAGCATTGAGGCTGTCACCGGTGACATCTTCGCAGACCCACGTCCAGTCTTGCGCGCTGCGGGCATTGAGAAAACCAAATGTGGTGATGACCACGGGGAGCGGGCTGGAAGGAGAGGGCAGGCGGATATTGTCACTTTGAGGAAAGACCCCGTGCGCGCCCGCAAGTTGAGGAGCTCCCACAAGGAAGGTCAGCAGACTGACCCAGGCTAAGCGGATGATAAAAGCGCGTTGTCGCGCATCACAGTCCACAGGTTGCTTGCGTGTGTGCACAGGCGAGCCGGACGCCGGGGATGCCGGTCGTCTCGGAGGGGCCTTCACGGATGGGATGGGCAATTTCATGGCGGATTCCCTTCTCTGAAGATTCTCGGGAACTCTAACGAGGTCGGCGCGCCATTTCAAGCAAAGCCCCCCTGCGGTGACCCCTCACGCCCATTTTGATCCGCACGCTGGCTTTTTTCGCCTCGGCAAGCCTTCGTTTGTGCGTGCGAATTGACACATCTCGTACCCGTAGCTAGAATATGCCTCCTTTTGCCTTATCCCTCTGGAGGTGCCTAAAATCGCTATGGATGCCCGTACCTTTGCTTCGCCTGATGTGTCGTCTGTTCCAGAACTCCTGGATTCCGAAGATTTTGCCGCCCTGCTGGAGGAAAGCTTTAAGCAGCAGTCCCCTCAGCGACAGGAAGGAGAAGTCGCGCGGGGGCGAGTGGTTAAGATCTCGGGAGAGAGTGCCTTTATCGATCTGGGTGGCAAAGCAGAGGGCATCATGGATGTCCACGAGTTTAAGGATCCCGACGGAAAGGTGATCTTGGAGGTGGGCGACATGGTCGAAGCCACCATCGTCGGCTCCGTGGGGGATGAGGGCGCGCTCCGGCTTTCCAAGAGCTTGGGCAAGGGGCCTCGTGCGCGTGAGCTGGCCCGCGATATGATTCAAGAAGCCTATGCCAATCGCCTCAGCGTTGAAGGCAAGGTGGTCTCCCGCAATAAGGGGGGCTACGAAGTGACCGTGCTTGGCCAGCGGTGTTTTGTGCCGCTCTCTCAGATGGATCGGCATCGCTCCCCCGACCCTGATGTGCATGTGGGGCAGACCTACAAGTTCCGCATCTCTGAGCTGCGTGAAGGGGGCCGAAATATCGTGCTCAGCCGCGCTCAGCTCCAGAAAGAAGAAGCCGAAGCCCGCGCTCAAGTGTTGCGTGAGACCCTCAAAGAAGGGGATGTGCTCACCGGAAAGGTGCGCTCCATTCAGAGCTTTGGGGCCTTTGTGGACTTGGGAGGGCTCGACGGCTTGTTGCCGATCTCGGAGCTCTCGCATACCCGCGTGAAGACCGTCCAGGAAGTGCTCTCGGAAGGGGAAACCGTCAGTGTGCAGGTGCTTAAGTTTGACAAGACCACCAGCAAGCTCACCCTCTCCCTGAAGGCGCTGGCCTCCAATCCCTGGGATGATGCGGGCACTCGTTTTGTCGAAAACGGCATCTATCGTGGCAAAGTGATGCGTCTGGAAGCATTTGGGGCCTTCATTGAGCTTCAGCCTGGGCTGGAAGGACTGCTCCACATCTCCGATATGGCGTGGGAAAAGCGGGTACGCCATCCTCGCGACGTGGTGAGTGAGGGGGATGAGGTCTCCGTTCAGCTTCTCTCGGTGGATCGAGAGCGGCGTCGGCTTTCCCTGGGCATGAAGCAGGTCGGGGGAGATCCCTGGGAAGGGGTGCTGGACCGCTTTCCCACCGGCAAAGTGGTGGAAGGAACCGTCGAAAAAGTGGCACCTTTTGGGGTGTTTCTGACCCTCGATGTGGGTGTGACCGGACTGATTCCGAACTCCGAGCTGGCAACCCCGCGTGGTGCCGATCACGGCAGTCAATTTCCGGTTGGGCAGGTCGTTTCTGTGCAGGTGCTCGAGTGTAACCCGGTGGATCGTCGTATCACCCTCAGTCGGAAGGCCATGAACGAAGCGGTGGAACGCCTCGACTACGACCTGTATAAGGCCGCCAAAGGCCGCGAGACGCAGAAAAATACCGGCAATATGGGAACGTTGGGGACAGGATTCGGAAATCTGCTCGCTCAAGTGAAGGTAAAACCCAGTGCTCCGGCCCCCGCTGCGGCTCCCAATGTCGCGAAGCCGTCTGCTGTCGAGGCTCAAGCGGCACCTTCTGCCACGGTTGCTCCTTCTGCCCTCGTTGAAAAGGTTGCCGAAGTGAAGGCAGAACCAAAAGCTGAGGCCAAAGCGGAGCCAGCTCCTCCTCGTGAAAGTCGGCGCATCTTGGTGCGAAAGTAAAGCGTTGAAGGTCTGCTGGGCGACGGTGTGCCCTTCTCTCCAGTAGACCGGACCTGCTTGCCGCAACCCGCCAATGCTGCCGGAGCATGAGATGAGCAACCACCCACTTCCTTGTCCTACGCCGCTGACCCTCCTGCTCTCGCACGTGAGGGCGCTGCAAGCGCGTGGTCTGAGTGTGGTCACCACCAACGGTACCTTCGACCTCTTTCACGCTGGCCACTTGGATACCCTCGAAGGTGCCCGCGCTTTGGGCGATTTTCTGATTGTGCTGGTCAACAGCGATGATTCTGTGCAACGCTTAAAGGGGCCTCAACGCCCTTATCTTCCCGCAGCGGAGCGTTGTCGGTTGTTGGCGGCCTTACGATGTGTGGATGCGGTGGCGGTTTTTGAGCAAGATACGCCTCTGGAGCTGTTAGCGGCCCTCCGTCCTCAAGTACATGTAAAAGGTGGCTCATTTGTGCCGGAGCGGGTGGCGGCTGAGCGTATGCTGCTGGCCTCTTGGGGCGGGCATCTCGAGCTCGTGCCTCTACGTGAAGGGCGCTCGAGCACCGCGCTGGTGCAGCAGATTTGGCGTGATCATCCCACACTCCGTTTAGAAACCTCCATCCCATGACGATGCGTGATACACGATGGTATCCTACGACATCTGAAAAGGAGTTTTGCATGGTGCAGCCTCTCTCCTCGCTGAGCCAGCCTCAACGTCTGCGAACCGCTCCCGCTCAACATCTCGGAACTGCTCACTTTTTGGGCATTCACGAGGTGGCCCGCTATCAGCTCTCCAACGGCCTCCAGCTCCTACTGTTGCGTGATCCGGCGGTGCCGGTGGTCGCCTTTCAGACTTGGTATAAGGTGGGCTCACGCGATGAGACCCCCGGAATCACCGGTATGGCCCATCTTTTTGAGCACTTGATGTTCAAGGAGACCCAACAGCTTCCCGAAGGTGCCTTCTCGCGGGTGCTCGAGGAGGCAGGCGCACGGGATTTGAACGCCTGGACTTGGTGTGACATGACGGTTTATACCCAGTCTGTTCCCAAGCAATATCTGGAGCTGGTGCTGAAGCTCGAGAGTGACCGCATGCAAAACCTGCTGCTCAACGAGCGTCAGCTTGCGGCGGAGCGGGAAGTGGTGCTCAACGAGCGGCTGATGACCACCGAGGACGACCCGTTTGGGCGCATTGGCGAGCGGCTGTCCGAAGTGGCCTTCGACGTTCATCCCTATCGTTGGCCCGTGATCGGAGCCCGCGAAGATGTGGAAAACGTCACGCTCGACCAGGTCTTAGACTTTTACCACCGCTATTATGCGCCGAACAACGCGGTGATCATTCTGTGTGGCGATTTTGAGCTGGAGCCGACCTTGCAGCTCTTTGAGCAGCATTATGGTTCCATTCCGGCCTCACACATCAGCCGACCGGAGCGACAGCAAGAGAGCCCCCGTTCCGCCCAACGTCGCACCCGACTGGAGCTTCAGCTTGAGTCTTCCCTGCTGGTGGCGGGGTTTATGGTGCCCGGTCTCACCCATCCGGATCGAGCAGCCTTGAGCCTGCTGGATGCGATCTTGGTGCAAGGGCGGGCCAGTCGGCTGGTGCGGGCCCTGATCAATTCTGGAATTGCAGGGAATGTTCAGGGCATGCTGCTCCCCTTGAGTGATCCGAGTCTCTACGAGCTGGAGGTCACGCTCCAGCAAGGCCGGACATTGGAGGAGGCCGAAGCCGTCTTGTTGGAGGTGATCAACACCCTCCAGCGGGATGGTGTGACGACAGATGAGCTGGAACGAGCTCGGCAGAAGTACCTTGCAGATAGCTGGATGGAGCTCCGTGATCTGAATGGTCGTGCAAACTTCATGGGACTCTACGAGCTGGCATTTGGAGATTTTGAGCACGGACTGCTGTTTCTGAAGTCTCTGGAGCAGGTGACGGTGGAAGAGGTGCAGCGGGTGGCTCGCCAGTATCTGATCTTGGAGAACTCGACGGTGCTGGAAGCCGTCCCGTTGGCAGGCGCTGAGGCCGACGTGGAGGGTGCTGCCGAGCTCGAGGGGGCGGAGGAAGCCGATGCCCCCGATTCGGAATCCGATTCTGCCGGTCTTTTGAGTGCGGAGGATGACGTTTCCTCCACCGAAAACGACGAGGACGAGGCGGCTTCGGCGGACGCAGAAGCAGAAGAAGCACTCCGCCAGCCGCTCGGCCTGGATGCGCTGGGCTTTGCCAATCAAGATGGTGGTCTGCCTCTCACCCCCTGGCCAATCGAAAAAACAGCGTTGCCTAATGGCGGTACGTTGGTGTGGGTGGCACAACCGGCCCTTCCGCTGGTACACCTCTCGCTCTACATTCCAGGCGGTATGGCGTTGGAACAGTCCGGTGAAGAAGGATTGGCCAACTTGCTGGGGGATATGCTCCTGCGTGGTACGCAGACCCATTCCCGCGAGCGTTTTGAGGAGGCCCTCGACGGTCTGGGCGCTTCTTTGGACATCCTCTCGGAGACGGATCATCTAAGGGTGGTGGCCTCAACGCTTGCGTCCAATTTTGGCGCGCTGATGACGTTGTTGAGGGATGCACTGACGCAGCCGCAGCTGGAGGGCGAGGAGCTTGAGCGGCTCCGGCTGGAGACGCTGGCGGCTCAACGTGAGATCCGAAATGATGATAAGTCATTGACAGATCAATGGTTTTCTCGAATTTTGC
The DNA here is from genome assembly GCA_046075485.1 of Myxococcota bacterium. GTDB lineage: Bacteria > Myxococcota_A > UBA796 > JAJRTE01 > JBJTQF01 > JBJTQF01. The sequence goes on from JBJTQF010000245.1 coordinate 36,765, forward strand.
TCGGGGAGCATCCCTATGGACGCTCCAGCTTGGGAACAGAAGCGTCCATCAAATCAGTGAGTCGTGAGCAGCTCGTAGGAGCACACCGCCGGATGGTCCATCGGGAAGGGCTGCTGGTGGGAGTCTCGGGTGCTCTCTCGCGATCCCAAGTAGAGTCCGAAGTGGAGGCGCTGCTGCAAGCACTTCCGACATTGCAGGATGGTATCCCAGATCCTCGCCAGCTTCCCGAGCTGCCAGCGGACTATCCTGTCGGAGTGCTCACCCTGATTGACAAGCCGGAACGGGGCCAGACTCAGGTTCAACTCGGTATGCGTGGGGTGTCCGCTTCTCATGCTGATCAACCGCTGTTGATCTTGGGCAGCTTTGCCTTCGGTGGCTCTCTGTCAACGACCCGACTGATGCTAGAAGTGCGCGAAAAGCGGGGCTGGTCATATGGTGCTGCGGCGCGGTTTGACATGCAGCGTGTGGGCGGCACTTTTAACCTTTGGGCGATGCCAACGGCTGAAGACTGTGTAGACTGTTTAGCGTTGGTCATGCAGATGTTGCAGGCGCTTGTTGCGGAGGGCATCACCGAGCAGGAGCTCTCTTATGCAAGACGGGCCATTCTCAACAGTGCAGCATTTGATGAAGAGACGGCAGATCGTTGCATGCGGGGTGTGCTCAGCCGTCAGTGGTTGGGTATTGATCGACAGGTGACACTCGAGCGCATTCAATCGGCAACCCTGGACGAGGTCAATGCGGCTTTGAGACGAGCTCTGCCTTTGGAGCAGTTGATGGGTGTCATGGTGTGTACCGCCGATGTGATGAAGCCTGCGCTGGAGTCACGAGGGCTGTTCTCGCGTATAGAAGTCCTTCCATACGATGCGCCCTAATCGAAGGAGCTGCCTACCTGGAAAGGGGACGGGATGAAGAGGGTCGGGATTGGCCTGGTTGGATGCGGAAGACGTCTCCGTCGTGTGTACACACAGATGCGAGCCTATTCCGATGCCATCGAGGTGGTGGCCCTGTGTGATCCCGATCCCAAAGCACTGAGTGAAGCTCAGGCACTGGTGGGCGGGCGTGTACGCATCTACGCGGAGGCCCGGCTGCTCGCGCAGGATCCGCAGGTTCAGTGGGTCTTTATCGGCTCGTGGAATGCCTTTCATGCAGAGCAGGTGTTGGCAGCGCTCGAGGCTGGCAAAGATGTATATTGTGAGAAACCCCTGGCACTTGATCTCGAGAGCTGCCTTCGCATTCAATCCCTTCTATTGCGCTCCGCTCGCCAGCTTGTGATGGGCTTTACCCTCCGACATGCTCCACACTTTAAGCGCATCAAAGCCGTCTTGGATGAAGGGCTTCTGGGACAAGTGCTCAGTCTTGAGTTCAATGATATGCTGCACTTCCAGCATGGTGCGCTGATCCATTCTTCTTGGCGACGCCACACCCAGCTTGCAGGTCCGTATATCTTGGAAAAGTCCTGCCATGATCTGGATATCATTCAGTGGCTGGTTGGGAACCATGTGATGCGAGTGGCCAGCTTTGGAGGGACTCGCTTCTTCATTCCAGCTCAACAGTATCACCGAGCGCGGGTGGGTGTGGATGCGCAAGGTGTGCCCGCGTATCGACATCCCGATGACCCTGATGCACCCGATCCTTTTACTTCCGATAAGGATATTGTGGATCATCAGGTGACGATCCTAGAGTTTGCCAATGGGGTCCGTGCGACCTTTCACCTCAACTGTCATAGTACGATTCCAGAGCGTCGTCTCTACGTGTGTGGGAGTGAAGGAACCCTTCGAGCAGACTTGCAGCAAGGCATTGTGGAGGTGGAGCGGGTCGGTTTTCGTTCTGAGCGCATGCGCTTTGAGACCGCAGAAGGTGGGAGTCACGGGGGAGGGGATGTGGCCCTCGGACATTCTCTGGCGCGTACACTTTTGGAGAATGAACCGCCCAGCTCTGGATTCTCTCAGGGGCTCAATAGTACCCTGGTATGTCTTGGCATTGAAGCCGCCCGACAGCGAGGACAGGTCATGGATTTGCGTCCCTGGTGGAAAGCAGCGGGCATAAACGTTGAAGAGGTGCTTCGATGAAATTCCTTATCCTTCATCCATACCATGTGCCGCACTGGTGTAGCCTCTTGCTGATCGGAAGTGTCATGCTGTTGACTGAACCTCAGCGGGGACTTGCTCAGACGGAGCAGATGCAGCCTTCATCAGCGCCTCAAGATCCAGTACCCCTCAGTCCGGCATCACCTGCTGCGGAAGTGCCCCGTTTGCTGGCACCAATCCCCGACCGAGACCTTGAGGTACGACTTCATTATCCGGAGTTGGGTCCAAGTCTTGCGCTCTATCTAACCGATCAGCTCTCCATTCAAGCGGGATTTGGATCGAAGTTCTTCACAAACTATTCCTTCCTAGAGCCCTACCTGGAGACGGGTGGAGAGGAAATTGTTAACTGGGTCGTCGGATATACAGCGGTCTTCAGTGCCGGCCTCGCCTACGATTTTCCCATCAAAGCGGGACTCTTCACGCCCAAGGATACGTTCGATCTCAGAGTGGCGGCGCGGATCCGAGGACTGGTGATTGCCAAGGTGGATGGAGTTGACTATCTCCCAACCATTGGAGAAGCAGGTGTCGCCGTCTCCTTCCCGATTACAGCGGGTGCAACGTGGACGTATTGGGTGCTTCCTGATTCCCGGCGTGGGCTCAAGACCGTCTCCCGTCTGACGGATCTGGGTCTGTTTGCGCGAATGGAATTGGGTCCAGACTTTATCACCTATTACGTGTATCAGGTGGATGGACAAAGCGCCGAGCCTGTGCAAGTGCCACGAATAGAGCTGCTCTACAATTTCAGCATCGGAGTGGTACTCTGAGCTGAGGGTACGCCATCGCGCGTGTGTGCTGACAATCGCATAACTGAGAGGATATGACAGATGAAAAAGCAACTTATGTTGGGCACCTTGTGTTTACTCGTGTACGGTTCCCTTCCGGGCCTGCTGCACGCTCAGTCCTGTACGGGATTGAGTGGTAAGGCAGGCTCCTTTGAAAAGACCCTCACCAGCGGAGGGTTGAGCCGTACCTACCGGCTTCATGTGCCCGCATCATATGATGCGAGTAAAGGCACTCCCTTGATTCTCAGCTTTCATGGTGTGACCAGCAATGGACTGGAGATGGAGCAGGTCAGCCATGCCATCGCAACCTCCGACAAAGCGGGCTTCATCATTGCACATCCAGACGGATATGGAGAATCTTGGAATGCTGGCTGGTGTTGTGCACCTGCAACCACCAAAAATGTAGATGATGTGAAATTTGCTCGGGATTTGGTCGCGGCGATTGCAAAAGAATACTGCATCTCGCCTGCTCAGATCTATGCGATGGGCTTCTCAAATGGTGGCTTTATGTCCCATCGTTTGGGATGTGAAGCCGCGGACTTATTTGCCGCCATCGGGCCCCACAGTGGTGAGATTGCCATTCGCTCATGCACGCCCGTGCGTGAGGTTCCCGTCATTCAGGTGCATGGCACTTCAGATGCAGTTGTTCCGTATAAGGCAGGTGTCAACAGTGTTGAAGAGTGGGCTGCACTCAATGGTTGCTCGAGCACCAAGTCAAAGGTCTACGAAAAGGGAACCGCAACCTGTGAAGTGTATGATGGGTGTGCGCTGAATGCCAGCGTCGAGCTGTGTACGATCAAACGCTGGGGGCATGACTGGGCGACATGGAATAAGACCAATGGAAATATTGATGCAACAGACTTTATCTGGGACTTCTTTAAGTCCCATCCCAAAAACTGAGCTTATGGCTCGGGAGTTGCATTCTCCTCATCTTCGCTCACCTGCTCCTGTTCGTGTGCCTTAAGCTCTCCAGCAGATGGCGTCGCCTGATCCCCTGACTGATGCCGTAAAGCCTCACTCCCATCTCCGGTCTTTCGAGCATTCCATTCCTCCAGCGTCGGCAGCTTGAGCACCCACAGCGTAGGTCCATGATAGACGTTGACGGTGGCAGAGTTCAGCAGATGATGTGGGGCAAAAAAGTCAGAGTCAAACCACGGATTCCGAAAGGTGGCCACGATCTGGGAGGCTGCAAATAGCTCACGATATTGACGATACAAGATGGGAAATCGCTCTGGTTGTGCTGCGATGGGTTCCAGAGAATGGCTGGACATCACCAGATACTCTTTCTGTCGTCTGAGATAATGCTCGATGGGATGATCGATCTTGCGGCCATGCTCTACCAGCTTCAGCGGGGCGGGTTGTGCTTTTTTCCAGGTGCGCAACATCGCTTTGGTGTGTGGCTTCTGAAGCTCCAATCCAAAGACGACACCACGCGAGAACGGATACAGGAGTGCGAACGTCACAGCCATCATGGTCATGGGGCGGATGAGACGCCGCGTCAACTGAAGTGTGGCCGCTACCCAGAGTCCTGCAAAGGCACACAAGATGGGCAGGATCGGCAATAGATTTCGGTCAAAGCGCACAGTATAACGAGACAAGAAGCCAAAGGCGATCAGCATGTAGAGCAAAGGCAAGCACCATGCGCGCATGGAGGTCTCTGTATGAGTGCGTAAACAGATCAGCAGATAGATGATTCCAAAGAACGCCATCAGCAGCAAGCCAGGCCCCATTCCCGTGTAGAAGAGAAACTCCAGATTCCACCATGCAGTATGATCTCCCATCGCAAAGATGGTCTCGCCACCGGTACGATAGTGATGGGATTCAAACTCGACTGCTTTGAGCAATTTCTCGTAACGCAACAGGGCATAGGGCATTGCCATGAGAAATGAGAGAGGCACCACAGCCAGTCCCAACAAAGTCACTCGCCACGGGCGTGGGCGTTGCGAAATGAGGAGAGGGACCAGTGCCAAAGAGACACTTGCCAAGACCGTGGTGTATTTGGTGGCCGTTGCCAAGCCAATCAATAATCCGGCCAGCAGCGCATGCCTCTTAATCGGTACATGATAGAATCGAAGCACCTGAACCATGCCCGCTGTCACCAATGCCATCGCGAGGGAGTCCACCGTGGCGTAATGGGCACATTGAACGGCGACAAAAGACACTGCAAGGGCTGCGCTGGCGACATAGGGGCCGACATTGGAAGGCTCTGTCTTGTCCTGAGCGTGTCGCATGAGCTGTGTGAGTTGATAGGTCAGATAGACTGCAACGACACTAGAGATCACCGAGATCATCCGCCCTGCTCCGATGGCATTCCCATATCCGACGGGCAGCTCGCCTCGCCACGGGCGAAGTATCCACTCTAAAACCCAGAAGCAGAAGGTCTGAAGGTACAGCGGCAAAGAGCCATAGTTCATCTTCCCTGGCTCGAGCGTCTCATGCTTAAGCATGTCCATGCCAAGCTGAACAATGTTCTTCTCATCGGGATGAAATGATGGAGAGGTGATGCCCCACAAGCGCAGCACCAGGGCCAATAATAGAATTCCAATCAGCGGCAGGGGAGGACGAGCGCCGAAGCGGAAAGACATGGAGACTCCGTTTTCATGGCAGGCGCATCTTAGGAGAGGGACATTCGGTGATCGACCATGATGCAACGGTCCTGAATCACTTGAATACCGGCGTCAACGAGTGCTTGTGCCACCCCTTCGTGAGAGATGCCTTGTTGCATCCACACGGCTTTCGGCTTTATGGCCAAGATATCGGCCAAATGTCCCGGCACATCCTCAGAGCGACGAAAGAGATTGACGATATCCACCGGACCCTCAATCGCCTTCAGATCGCGCACAACATCCAATCCCATGATCTTCGTCACCTCCGGATAATAGCTTGGAACTGGGATGATCTCATATCCGGCATCTTTCATGTAACGAGGGACATAGTGCGCTGGATGAAAGTCGTAGGTGTCCGGTTTGATGCCCACCACGGCGATCCGGCGGCTGAGTTGGAGTAGCTGCGTCAACTGCTCCTTTCGGGTGAGTCTAAGTGCATGTGAATCGTGCTCTGCCATAACAGAAGCCTCCTGCTGATCATCCAGATATGATCACTGTTTGAGAGCGATACCGATAGAAGAGCGCGACTCTGAGCCCATTCGACTTAAAAAGCCCAGGGTAAGCTCTGGTGCCAGCAGATCTCCAACCCCTAACTTTTGGGTAAAGAGATGGGGTTCTCCTTCATTGGGACTGAGCGTCAGATCGAGCCATTCAATGGTCAGAGGCTCATCGGCTCCCATAACTTCCAATTGAGCTGTCGCGGAGCGTGTTCCCTTGGCAGGGCGATTGTCTTGAGCGCCTTCGAGCTTGTAGTCCTGTGAGATGGAGAGTGTGAGAATGCCCACCTTCTCTGCTTTAAGCAATGCGCGCAGGGTCTCGGGACCATCTGCGGGACGTTGATCCTGATATTCAAAGGTTCCACCGGCTGAAATCAGCCCCTGACTTACCGTCCCAAGAGACGCCAGAGGCTGGCTTCCCGCAGGAGGTGCTCCACCCGGCTTTGAAAACGCCGTGTCCACTTCTGAGAGAGACTTGAGTGTGGCTTCTAATGTTTTGCCATCCAAAGCCTTTTTGTCTTCCCCCGCTGTTGTCTCTGGCAACAGAAGTGTGTCTCCAGCGTGAACCACGAGCAGCGGCGCGTATCCCAGCAGCCGGGGCTGGGTCGGCTTGGTTGCCAGTATCAGGAGACCTCCCTCCCCCCCAAGCTGGCAAGCCCCCACTCCTTTGACCTCCAAAGCCCTCATACCCCCTGCGGTTTCCGCCGAGCTGCTGGGCTGGAGCAAGGTGCAGGGAGCCTCCCCTTGCGGCAGGTTGGCAATTTCTGGCCACAGGAGCCGAGAATGGTATGCGCCACTGAGCTGAGCGGACGATGCAACACAGGCGCTCAATGCGACAGTACACCCGAGAAGTGCGCTGAGTCGAAACAGGGGCCGAGGGCCGAGGGCCGATTTGAGAGACATGCTGGACTCCTTTGATCGTGCTGTGTAGGGGACAATTTAGTCGTCTTAGTACGGTTCGGCAAGGGAAACCCCCTCTCGGGAACGGGGAGGTGTCCGAAAAATCGGACGGTGTCCGACAATTCGGACAGTGACTGACCGATTTTCGGACAGTGGCACCAAGGAGAGGACGAGGAATAATCTGTTCTGCCAAAGCTGGCGTTTGGCGAAAAGCTAAATTCGTTAGTGAAAGTAGGTGGTTCCAAAAAATATAGAGAATCATCACGCTTGGCATGCCGGTTGACCTAATGGTGAGTGTCCGAATGGGTCGGACGTTCTGCGAATCGATTGTAGCTGTTATGACAGGAGTTTTTTTATGCGAGGCATCAATAAAGTGATTCTGTTGGGTCATGTGGGTCGTGCTCCTGAATCTCGTACTACTCAGGATGGCCGCGTGGTCACCACCTTTTCTCTGGCCACTCGTAAGGTTTACCTCAATCGTTCTGGTGAGAAACACGATGAAACGGAATGGCACCGCATTGTAACCTTTGGGAAGCTGGCGGAGGTGTGCAGTCAATATCTGGAGAAAGGTCGCCCTCTCTATGTCGAAGGTCGGCTCCAGACCCGAAGCTGGGAGGACCGAGAGGGCATCACCCGCTTTACGACGGAGGTGGTGGCGGATACCATCCAGCTCCTTCGCGCAGGCAATGCCAGCCAGGTGGCTCAATCTTCCACCCCGATCCTCAAGGAACAGTCGGATATGCCGGTCGATTGGGCCGCTTGAGCTCACGTGCAGAGGACTCGCATGTACGACCGAGCTGTGGGCTGGTTGGCTCCGCTTCAGTTGACGCACGAGTCCTTACTTTACAGGCAGCAGTCTTGACGTCATATTTGAGGCACACGCGCGTGGGTGAGGTGGCGAGGGCCGCTTTGCCCGCTAAGCTGGAAGGAGTCGCAGGTATGGCGTCAAAGCACTTGTTTTTTCAATGGTTGAGTTTGGTAGGATTGCTCTTGGTTTGTTCGGGCTGTCAGCGGGGCGAAAGTGAGGCTTTCGCGCGAGCGCGTGAGGCGGAGCAAAAGCTGCTGATGAAAGGTGGTGCGCTGGACTATTCAGATCCAGGCTATCTCTCTGTGGCGCGTGAGCTAAACGAAGTGCCCCCGTGGTCGTCTGACCATGCTGCTGCTCAGGAGAAGCTGGACAAGATCAAGGCCGCTCGAAGGCTCAAGCTGAACGAGACGCATGGGCTCACGTACTCGCCAACGGCACTGGAGGGGGTCGCTCTCACTTCATTGGCACCGGAAATGTTAGATCGTGTGCCGAGACCAGCGCCGCCTAAACCGCAGCCTGTACCGGTGACGGCTTCTGAGCCAGGGGGTGTGGAGGGTGTTCCAGCCGGAGGCGCTACGGGAATGACGGGTGCCGAGTCTGCCTCCAAAGTGAGCGCGGCGGCGGAGCAGCCCTCCGTGATCCTATACTCAACCACTTGGTGCGGTTATTGTCGCAAAGCGCGCGCATTCCTCAAGCAACGGAATGTGGCGTACATCGAGAAGGATGTGGAACGGGATCCGGTGGCTGGCCAAGAAGCAACGCGCAAGACAGGGGGGTACGGTGGTGTCCCCGTGTTAGACATTGGCGGCACGATCATACATGGATTTGATGTGCCCGCCATTGAGCGCGCTCTTGCAGAGCAGTCCCGCCGCCGAGGTTGAGCAGGTGTTGAGGCCGTTAGCTGGCGATGCCTCCCGAGTGAAGTGATGATGCCAGCGGGCTAAACTCCAACTGCGACAGCTCCGCCACGTCCCGACGTAGCCGGAAGTTCATGGCTTCATCCAAGACTAAGACCGCGTTGTTGGGGACTTCTTCCCAGGCTTCCTCCGCCGAGATCCGCTCGCTGGCCACCAAAAGTCGGGCAATCGGGCGCCCACGGGTATGCCGCTCGACGGTATAACGGATGACCGCATTGTCGTGGCGTGAGGCGTCTGAGCTTATGTCTTCAGGATGATGTTGCGTGGCAAAATACAGATCTCGTCCCAGACGGGTGGCTGCAAAGAGAGAGCCATTTGAAATCATGAAGTTCATACACGGGGCTTCTCGAATCCCCACCAACCGGCACCAAGAGGCAATCTTCTGGAGACAGATGGCCAGTGCTTCTTCCAGATCCTGAGCACTGACCTCATGAAGCTCGTTGAGGGCTTCAAGCTCGGAAAGCAGAAGGTAAAAACAATGCTCCGAGTCTGTGCTGCCCTGAATTCGGCTGCGAAGGTGAGGCGTCATTTCTTCTAAGAAGTACGGGCGCAGCTTCTGAAACCCGTAGACGGTTCCGTTGTGGGCAAAAACCCAGCTTTCGTAGTGAAAGGGATGGGTATTTTGAGGGGCAACACTCCCCACCGTTGCTTGGCGCACATGGGCGATGAGCACGTCAGAAGAAAGTGCTTGGCATAAGGTAGAAAAACCGCAGTCATCACAGGCAGGCGCTGTTCCCTTATGAATGGTGGGCAGCCGATTCTCAAAATATGCCACGCCCCAACCGTCTCGGTGTTGGCGGCTCTGCACCACCAGCGCGTTCTCTGCTCCGATCAGCGGATGGCAAGCTGAGAGATGCTGTTGACTGCGAAACCCGAAGAGCCGACACATGTTACACGCTGCCTCCTGTGCTCAAGTTCTGGTTCTATGATAGCATCGGAATTGTAGGTCAACTCTGAAGTATCGCGTTGAGTGCGGATTTTTAACCGGTAGCGGCGGCGCTGCGGGGTTAAGCTGCTGTATTGGTCCTGCAAAAAAGGGAGCGCCTCCGATCCCAAAAGGGTTAGAAGGTCATCATCGGTAGGTAAACATCAGCTCATGTCGGCCCGCTGAGAGTGGAATTTGAATAAAGGGCTGGCCCAAGCGAACCAAACGCGACGAGGAGGGAACGCTGCGCGGAAGCTCCAGTTGCTGGCCTTGCCACCGTGCAGGTAATACGATGCTCTGGCCATCCCCGACAATTGAGACCTTAAGAGAAAGATGACGGCCCCGGAGCTGCTGCTGGATGTGGCTTTGTGCGCGCTGTCGCCAGAACTGGGAAAGCCCTGACATGGTCATCGGAACATGCGCGTAGCGCTGCGCCTGCGTACATAATCCTTTCCAGGTATCGTAGTTGGTCAGGGACGGATGCCATTTAAAGGCATTGGGATGAAACAACATCGAGAGGGCTTGATGGGTCTGCTGCTGCGACTGCTTCAGCATGCGTTCCATGAAGGCCGCATCTGCGCCTCCCAGATCCTCGGCGGAGATGAAAGGAAGCTCATAGATGCCATAGGGAAGGCCATTCGGTGCGAGTGGCTGGAAGGGTCGAGCGGTGCCAAAAAGGAAGCCCCGATTCTTGAGGTCGGGACCGTAGCTGGAGTCGATCTGAATACCTGCGGCGATGAGGCGCTGAAAATAGGTGCTGTGCTCCGTGGGCCACGCCAAAAAGTGGGTACGGCTGCTGGTGGCGCGTGGATGCGCCGGGAAAATGGTCTGAAGGGCATCACTTTGCTCCGCTGGCGAGAGCAGACGCATAATGGGATGGAATTTCCAAAATCCGTACAGCTTCAGACGCCCTTCAAAGCCGAAGTTGCTTCCCGGATACAGACTTCCTTCCGCACTCGGCAGCACCGCGTGTAGTCCAATCTCAACGTCGAGGCGCTTGTAGGTAGGCGGCCCGTGTGTCTGCATTGCCGGAGACGGTACGACGAACTCCGTGGTGGGACATCCCATGCGCACGTCGTGCTCTGCCATCCAGACGGCCTTGTCTCCTTGAGACTCTTCGTCGTGGGTCATCAGAAATGCACCCGGCGCAGCGTTCGGATAGAGCCACAAGCTCGCCAGAGGCTGATGTTGGTTGAGGAGCACCCAGAGGGCATCTTCCAAGAGATCGGCGACGGGCCATTCGGCGGTCAAAAGCTGCTCGTGCAGCACCAAATCGTTGGTCTCCAGTGGGAGGGATTGAAGGGCTGGCCAGCGGTTGCGCAGGACACCGTCGGGATCTGGCACGCCCTGTTGAAGCTGGTGGAGCCAGCGACCTAGAGGGAAGGTGGTCGCATACACATGGCCTTGCCCCAGCGCATGGCGCGTCAGCAGTGGACCTTGAGCGGAGCGCCACAATACCTCGGTTGCATCGGAAGGGACCGCCTGAAGTAATGTCGGAGGACGAGGGAGGCGTGCAAGAAGGGCGAGGGCTTCTTCTGGCACGCTCGGCGTTAGCTGGATAATGGGATCCTGCGATGAAATTGCGTCAAGCACGGGCGCTGAGCGTGTCTCTCTCCAACCCGCCAGAGACACCAGGTCGGGGGTCACGGGATCGATCAGCAGAATGCCACCCGCTTGAACATATCGCAGCAGCTCTGCGCGCTGATTCTCGTGGAGTGCATGCTCTGAGGTCGGCAAGACCAGCACAGCCGGAGATGGGTGTGTGGGAAGGGGCTGGTTAAAGCGCCAAAGGTGCATGGGCCCGAGGCTTTGATGAGCCCAGTCCAACCATGCTCCGATGGGGCTTCTGGTGGCTGCCGGTGTTTCGGGTGGAGCTACTTGAAGCAGCATCACACTTCCGATGGATGAGGGGCGCTCCGGCTTGAGGACCGAAATCGAAGGGAGTGGTATGAGAAGGGGACGCTGATCAAAGTACACCAACGTCAGCAGTGCGAGCATGACAATGCTGGCTAACATGAACCATCGCGTTTGATGCGTCCACATTTGGATCAGGAAACGAGTCGTGGGGGTGGGCATGCGGCCCCCTTTTTGAGCGAGATGGCAGTGCGACACCTTCGACATGGTAGAAGATAGCATATCCCGCGGTTTGAAGCATCTTGCAAAACTGGCTAGGATGTAACCGTGTTAGAAGCAGGTGGGGGGAAGTGCCTCCACCGATCCGAAGTTGCAAGGCTTTACTTGCCCAAAGAGGCGTGATACGATATAGATTTGAAGACAGTTTAGGATGGCGTTGAAGAAAGTGTCCCGCGTGGGTCGCCTGACGTCAGCAGTGCTGTGGCTCATCCAATTGGATCCGGGGAGGTGCGCCGATGGCGCCCGTTCAGTTCGGAAATTATCAGATCATCCGCAAAATTGGCGCGGGAGGCATGGCGCAGGTCTTTGAGGCCCAGCGGGTGGGCCTTGAGGGGTTTAGTCGGCGTGTTGCATTAAAGTGCATCTTGCCCGAAATGACCCGTGACGCCCGTTTTGTTGAGATGTTCGTCAACGAAGCGCGTCTCGGCAGCCTGCTCCATCATCCGAATATTGTGGAAATTCAAGACTTTAATAAGGTCAACGATATCTACTATATCGCGATGGAGTTTGTGGAAGGTGTTGATCTCGGCGATGTGATCAGCCGTTTCCGCGAGCAAGAGCGAGAATTTCCGCCCAGTCTGATCATTGAGATCATGCTGCAAACCCTCGACGGCTTAGGCTACGCACATGAAGCCAAGACCGACGACGGAACGGACATGAACCTCGTTCACCGCGACATCAAGCCCTCTAACCTGCTGTTAACGCGCCGTGGTACCGTCAAGATTGCAGACTTTGGGATCGCAAAGGCTGCCATCAACGCCTATCAGACCCGAACTGCGGAGCTCACCAAAGGCTCTCTTGCCTATATGGCCCCGGAGCAGATCACGCGAGAAGCGCTGCTCTCTCCAGCTTCAGACATCTTCTCGTTGGGCGCGGTCTTATTTGAAATGCTCAGCCTACGTGTGCTCTTTGATGGCGAAAACATGCCGTCCATCATGTTTAAGGTGGCCCAGGTTGAGATTGAGCGGGATCTGTCAGAGCTGGAGCAGTTTTACCCCCAGTTTATTCCGGTCCTAAAGCGGGCTCTGGCCAAAAACGTAGAAGCGCGTTACACCTACGCCCGCCAGATGGCCGAAGACCTCCGCGCCCTCAAAGCGCAGTTCCCTGAGACCGCACACATTGCGGAAGTCGTGCGTGAGTTTCTCAAACCCCATACCCACGACGACGAAGAAGAGACCATCGGAGAACAGACCGCTTCACTGCTTGGCCTGACCTCCAATCCAATGAATCAGTTTCAGACGGTGGTAAACCTCGCCAACCACAACCTGTCGGCATCGAATCCAAGCTGGAACACGTCGGGAACGTTTCCAGTTCAGCAGCACTTTCTGTCAGGGAGTCCGATGTCTGTTATGACGGGTGTGGGAGGCATGCCAGTAGATCCCTCCCGAGTCTCCCAGCCGAGCCTTCCAATCTCTGGCCCTCAACCCCGTGCCGTGTGGCCATTTGTGGTCGGGGGCCTAAGTGCGTTGGTGATGGCGGTTGTCGTCGTGATCTTCTTGATGACTGGGGGCCGCTCTAACAGTTCTTTTGCCGTGATCACGTCTGACCCAATTGGCGCAGAGATCCTTGTAAACGGCGAGCTGCGTAGTACCTCTGACAATGGGGTCGTGAAGCCCCTCGTCACACCGGCGCGTGTGAGCTTGCCCGATGCTGAGAGTGCAACGCTGTTGCTTCGTAAAGCAGGATTTTCGCCCTATTCGACCCGCCTCGCGTATAAAAGGGGAGAGGAGGTCAAGCTCTCGCCGAAGCTCGAACCGGAGCAGCTTGTCGGTGAGCTGGAGATTACCAGCATTCCTTCAGGGGCCAACATTGAGCTGAACGGTAAATTGCTGGCCGAAAAGACACCCACCCTGCTCACCAATCTTTCGGCGGGACAACGCTACAATATTCAGCTCTCACTGGCGGGTTATGTCTCCACTTCTGGATCGGTCGAGGTGATCCGAAACGGGCGTGCAGTCTACAATACAACTTTATTGGCACCCGCTCCGACAGCGATGGCGTCTGCGCCGACTGCTGCAACACAGCCGGTTACGCCCACGACCGCTCAGACCACCACAGGCAGCACGAAACCGACTCCGGCTCCTGTTACCGCCGCACCCCGCCCGGAGAAACCGGTGGAGACACCCAAAACCGAGCCCGCAAAGCCTCCACCGACACCGGCCCCAGAGGTTGGCCCCCCCGGAACATTGGTCATCAGCGCAGTTCCGCCGGACTGTGTGGTCTACGTGGATGGAGCACGCAAAGGAAGTGTTCCTCAAACCCTCAAGTTGAGTGCTGGCTCCCATCGGGTCAAGCTGGAGCGGTTTGATGGCACCACCGAAAAAGAGTTCAGCGTAAAAGTGGTCTCAGGCGAAGAAGTCACGCGCGTATGGGATATGGATGCAAACGAGTTCATCTCAGAGTGATGACGTGATTGTTCACGGAGCATTCTGAAAAGCTGCACAGAGCACCTGTTCACTCTGCGCTACCTGCTCCACCTTAACATGTATGTACCCTGTCTGGCATCTGTTGAGCGTAGATCATGCTTGCTGAAAACACCTCTGGCGGTCCCCGCATAAATACACCCGCTTGAGGTCTGTCTCCTGTCATGCTAAGGTATCATCGATGACGAAGGCGCGAGCCGACTCGTGTGCCATCCCCTCACCCGCATTCAATAGCGGAGCCTTTCATGTCACTGCCGCAACGTTTGCTTCCTGCAACCCTTCTCGTGTCTACTCTGTTTTTGCAGGCTCCCATCGCCCAAGCCCAATCTTGTGAGGCTATCAATGTGGTGGAGCTGACCAAACGACTGGATCAGGCGCGAAATCGCATCTATCTGGTCAAGTACGACGATGTGAAGGCCCGTCTTGAGGCCATCGAAGGTGTGCTTTCATGCGTCACAGAGGTCATTCCGCGAGACGTATTAAGCCGGATCTATCTCTATCGAGGTGTGGTGGCGTTTAATCAGGGGGATGAAGCTGCGGCATCTTCGGCGTTCCGCCAAGCTGTTACCGTGGATCGAAGCAGTCGATGGGATGAACGGTTTGGTCAACGTCCTCGCGAAATCTTTATTGAGGCCAAAGAGGCAGTTCTTTTGGCCCCAAAAGAGGCCGTAAAGATTCCAGAAGTGGTTGCTGGGGTGCTGGTCTATATCGACAGCGAACCCTATGATGGGGGGAGCTCGGTCCAGCTTGCGCCCGGTGAACACTTTATGCAGCTTCGAGGCACAGATGGCAGCCTCACGGGGACGCGCTTCCGCGTCACGGGCTCAGGCGGAACTTTTCTGCCGATACCTGAGAGCCTCGTGGTCAAGAAAGCCCCAGCCGTTGTCCAGAAGCCAGAGAACCCACCGCGAAACGATGATCGGGGGAATTCCACCGCGCGTAAGCCCGGTACAAGTGAGCCTAAGCCCCCAAAGGCACCCCCTAAGCCTTTCGACAAGACGAAACTTCGTCCTGCCTCCTATGCCTTCATGGGATTAGGAGGTGCCTCATTATTGACGGGGCTCACCGGCGGCGCCATGTTTTGGCAGACGCGTGATCAGCTCTTGTCGGAGTATTATAGCAATCGGCCAGACGCAAATAAAGAAGCACTCTTGGAGCGAAACAAGACCGCAGCTCTATTGGCCAATGTTGGATTGGGTGGTGCCCTTGTTTTGGGGGGAGCCGGTGCTGGTCTCTTCTTATTGAGTGCCCCTCCGTCAAACCAAGATCTCTTGAGCGTCGTGCCGTGGCTGGAGACCGATGTCAAAGGTCTGGTGATTCAAGGCAAGTTCTGAGCAGAGAGCTCGGTACATGGTTGACATTGTAAATGCTTGGGAATAGCCTTGTCTTATTCTGAAGTATCCAGACGTAGTTGTTGAGCAGAAGCGGATTTCAGCACCAGCTGAGGTGTTTGAAGCAGAAATGGCGGAGGGACTCGGCATGATCAAGATGGGTGGAGATCAGTGGCCAGAGCAGGTGCCGATCCTGACCCTAGCCCAGCTCTTAGACGGAAGCATCGTCAATTTGATGGCGCGGGTGGAAGGTCAAGTCGTCTATCTCTATTTTTCCCCTGCTGGCGGCGGACACGCACCCATCCCCCATATCGCCCGCACGCATCTGAGCAACGTAGCACCGCTTCAGTCCATCCACCTCACTCAGTCTCGCCGCAGCTAAAGCAGTGCCACGCTCTTTCTCATAGGACTTCAGCCTCTACCATCCTCCGCGTGGTCCACCATAGGCCCCCATATCGTTTCGGGAGCCGTCCGCATCCTTGTAGTTTGTGCCTGGGTCTCCAGCGTTGATGACAGGGCTTCCACTTTTCAGCTTCAGATTTCCACCCACCGCGTCAACAAACTGAGGATCCACCGAGACATTGCCTTGAGTCGTTGTCAGTCCGCTGATATTGGTCAGCGTAACGTTTCCATACAAGTCGTTGTATAGAATGTCTGCAATGGTAAAGCCGCTTGTCTCGGCAAACAACATGGGTCCATTCAAGCTAAACGTGATCAGATTATTGATTATCAGTGGCGTGCTGTCTGTCAAATAGAGTGCTGAAGCCGTGCTCACCGCCATGTTGCCATAGAAAGTGTTGTTGGCCAGTACTGCGCTGGTAGAAGCGCCTTTTACAGCGATACCTCCGCCCTTGGTGCCTTGATTGTTGATAAAGAGATTGTTATAAACCCGTGCGCTGGAGTCTTGAATGAGCAGCCCACCTCCAAGGGCTGAAGAGGAGCCACCCGTTGCTTTATTGGAGGTAAAGAGATTCTGATATACGTCAATGGAGCAATTGAGTCCCAAGTAGACCCCACCGCCATTCACAACTCCATCATTCTGATGGAAGAGATTTCCAAAGATGTGATTGGTCGGATATGGAGAAGAAGTGCCTCCGTAACAATAAATGGCTCCCCCGCCTTCCAATGCCTCATTCGCCACAAATTCATTGTCGAAAATCATGGCAGCATCTCCGAGACCCAGTACGATACCGGCGCCATTAAGCTCTGTCTGATTGGCCTCAAAGTAATTGCTGAAGACATCCACATCTGAGTTGCCCAAGAGCACCAGCGCCCCGGAGTTCAATGACTCATTCCCCGCAAAGATATTGGAGGCCATTTCTCCTGAAGTTCCGAATTGAGACTGAACAATTCCTTGCCCTCGACTGGTGCTATTGGCCGTTGAGTTTTGCTCAAATCGATTCGAGAGCACCTTAAAGTTGGTGCAGGTGTCCAGGATCATCGCAGCAGAGTAGTCCGTGGCCGTGTTGCCTTGGAATTCATTGTCCTCAACAAGGAGCCCGCTGAGCTGCGCATAGACGGCTCCGCCCAAGCTTGCACGATTGGAGTAGAAGACGTTTTTGCGTAAGGTTGGAGAGGCGGTCAACACATAAACCGCACCCCCAGCGGTTCCAGTACGTGGCGGATTGGTCAAGAAGATGCTCGTACCTCCCCCATCCTGGAGGGTAAAA
This sequence comes from Myxococcota bacterium, assembly GCA_046075485.1. GTDB lineage: Bacteria > Myxococcota_A > UBA796 > JAJRTE01 > JBJTQF01 > JBJTQF01. The sequence continues at coordinate 53,844 of JBJTQF010000245.1, forward strand.
CCCTCTAAGATGGCATTACGCGACTCGCTGGTCTTAAACGTGACGATAGAACCGACTCCCGACGTTGGAGGGCCCAAGATGGTATTGTCCGGGCCCATTTCACTGCGCAGGTAGATGTTTTTACCTTTAAAGTCGAGCAGCTCCTTGTAGGTGCCGGGTGCCACCACAACCGAGCAGGTACTGGTGGCTGCGCTGAGGGCTGCCTGAATGGTGGTGTAATCTCCACTGCCATTCTTATTGACGTATACATCCCCTGTACCGCCACTACAGTTGTTGTCCCGGTCATTGCATACTTCTGGAGCGGTTGGGTAGACGGAAGCGTCACGATCATTGCAGTCGGGCTTGCCGCCTCCCGTGCCACAAGACGTCCAGCCATCGTTATCCACATCCTCAGACTCATCGATCTGATCATCACAGTCGTTATCAACAGAATCACCGCAGGACTCAGAGGCTCCCGGATTGACAGAACTGGTCAGATCGTCACAATCGAGGGCCGCACCACAGGCACTGGCATACCCGTCCAAGTCGAGATCGAAGTCTTCATCGAGCTTCCCATCACAGTCGTCGTCCAGCTCATTACAGATCTCAGGTTGTCCGGGATAGATCTTAGGATCGGAATCGTCACAGTCAACGCCTGTGCAGTCACCAAAACCGTCACCATCCGAATCAAATCCCTCATCGAAGGTGTTGTTGCAGTTGTTATCACGTCCATCACAAAGTTCGACAGCCCCTGGATAGTGAGCGGCATTCTGATCATCGCAGTCGGCAGTGGCACCACAGCTCTTGAAGGAATCTCCGTCGAGATCGAATCCTTCATCTACGGTCCCGTTGCAGTTGTTGTCGGTGTCGTCACATGTTTCGGATTGATGTGGTCCGACCGTTGCATCTGCATCATCACAATCGCCAGTACAGTTTGCATACCCATCACCGTCAAGGTCATCATTTTCGTCTACTTTGCCGTCACAGTTATTGTCCTTGCCATCACATACATCGGTCTCACCGGGACGGATGGTGGGGTCTTGGTCATTACAATCACCGCAGCCATTGCGGAAGCCATCTTTGTCTTGATCCTCATAGCCTTCGTCAATGGTGCCATCGCAGTTGTTGTCGAGGGCGTCACAAGCCTCTGAAGCTCCCGGGAAGATATCTGCGTTGGTGTCTGCACAGTCTCCATCACAGGTCTTATAGCCGTCTTCATCCTGATCGAAGCCTTCGTCCACCTTGCTGTTGCAGTTATTATCCTTCTGATCACAGGTTTCTTTGGCCGAAGGGCTGATGTTTCGATCCCGGTCGTTACAATCTCCATCGTCTTCTGAAAAACCATCCCCATCGTCATCTACGCATGAAGATGTGCCATTCTCCTCGACAAAACCTTCATCAATCTTGTCATCGCAGTCATTGTCAACGCCATCACAGACCTCGCGCTCATCCTCGTTGCGACTGGGATCCGTGTCATCACATTCGGCGGCATCACAGGAGCTAAAACCATCATCATCCTGATCAAAACCTTCGTCCACGGCCCCATTACAGTTGTTGTCCTTGTTGTCGCAGGTCTCACGAAGGCCGGGAACGACGTTTTTATCCTTATCGTTGCAATCTGTGCCACCAACGCTGGCACAGGCCGTCTTGTCGAGCGCCCCGTCGCCATCGTTGTCAAACCCTTCATCAACATCGTCATCGCAGTTGTTATCAACGCCATCACAGAGCTCCTCAGCTCCGGGAAAAATGTCAGCGTTGTTGTCATCGCAGTCCCGAAGACCGTCGGGCTCTAGGTTGTCCTCTGAGAAGCCATCAAGGTCATCGTCCAGAAGGAGGACATCTTGCGGAAGCTGACTGTTGTCCACCGGGAAACAGCCGGACAGCATCGTCGGGAAAAGGACCCCCCCCAGCAGTAGGCCGACAACAAGCTGAGAAGCACTGAGGTGGGCTGACAGGGTTATGCTCGGAGATGGCAAGTGCCAGAATCGCAAAAACACAAGAACCTCCTGATCCATCATGCGGATGAGGTGATGTCGAGCGGCGGACAGCGTCGGTGACGTTTGGACGTTGTTTGACTATTAAGTATCCAAAGTAGCACCTGAAATGCGTCGTGTCAACGTGGCACAAGTCCGCATTTAAGAAAGAGCCTTCTGGTGACGAAGTAGCAGATGGAAGCACGTCGGATCCGGTTTCGTCCGGTTTACCGGTGTTCATTCCCTTGCTCATCCCCCCTCATTCTGGTATGCTTAAAAAGCGGAGTTGCACTTCAGGACGGCCTGTGGCGTCGCCATATGCGAACGTCTGGAGGCGGACAGGACGTTGCGGGAGATTTGAATTGGCATGAGTACATCCTCTGAAGTGAGACGTGAGCTAGAGCTTCTGCTGCGAACGCGCATGCCGGCAGTAGGGCTTATTTCGTGGGAAGAGACCCGGGTATTAAAGCTGGTCCGAGAGGTCGCGCGCGTGCTCTCGCCCGCCCGGGATGTGTTTACCTGGAGTGCTTCGGCAGGTCTCCGACAAGACGGACAGCCTGTGCCCGGCGTTTCCCCCACCTGTACCATGCAGGAGGCGCTGGCTGCGGTGGCCGATCACAAAGGGCCAGCCATCTTTTGCCTACTGGATCCCACCTTGCACGAACCGCATTTGGCAAGGGCCATCCGGGATCTCATCAACAGCACTGGCAATCAGCCGCGCTCGCTGATCTTTGTGGGACCGGAGCTGACGCTACATCCCAGCTTAGAGCGTTCCGTGGCCCGCTTAGAGGTGCCGCCTCCTGACCAAACGGAGCTGCGGAACATTCTGAACTCCGTGGCCAGTCGCTGCGTATCGGTGACGGGTGTTGAGGTGCAGCTCAGCGGCGACGCGCCTGACCGTTTGGTGGACGCCGCTAAGGGGCTTTTGGCAGAAGAGGCGGAGCGTGCCTTCATTCGAGCCTTGCTTCAAGCTCAGCGATTGAGTGCTGCCGAAGTTGAGCTGGTCTTACGTGAAAAACGTCGTAGCCTTGAGGGTTTACGGCTGATCGAGGTGATGGATACGCACGAACGGCTCGAAGACCTGTGTGGGTTGGAGAATCTTCAAGGCTGGCTTGAGCGTCAGAAGCGGGCCTTTTCACCCGAAGCGCTGGCCTCCCGCCTGCCTGTGCCCAAAGGCATGCTCCTGCTCGGTCTATCGGGGTGTGGCCGGAGCGCAGTGATCTCAGCCACGGCGGCGAGCTGGAAACTGCCGCTGGTTCGACTGCGTACTCCGATCCTGCAGGATAAGTCGCCCGGACTGGAAGCCGAGCTGCGCATGACCCTTCTTCGCTTGGAGCAGTTTGCACCGCTGATTCTCAGCATTCCTCATCTCGACCGGTTTTTTGTGGCCGGGTCCGAGACGGAAGGAGGACGGGCGGAGAGCCCTGTGGCCGCCTCTTTACTTCAGTGGCTGCTCGAGAAAAATGCCGCTGTGTTTGTGGCGGCTACGGCGGAAGAGTTCGAGCGTATTCCGCTGGGCCTGTTGTGGAAGAACGGCTTCGATGAAGTGTTTTTCTTAGACTTTCCGAACAGCGAAGAGCGTAGGAAGCTGCTGGTTTCTCTGCTAAAACGTCGGGGGGTCGCTCCTCAAGACATTAATCTTGAGATGTTGGTGGCCGCCAGTGATGGATTTTCGGGTGCCCAGATTGAGCAGGCAATCCTGCGAGGCATGCGAGAAGCTTTTGAGCAGCAACGTTCCCTTCGGATGGTCGATATCTTACAGAGCCTTCGTCAGATGACACCGATGGCCGCCTTTTTGGTGGAAGCCCGGAGAAAGCTGAAGAGCTGGGCCCACCGTCGAGCAGTGCCTGCATCCCCCCCTCGGGATGCATAAGCGCGGGTTGCAGACGTCCACGCCGCCGCAACCAATGGAGCGGAGCCAGCAGTGAATGAGGAGCGCACGGGTATGAGCGGGTCAGAAGTACCTGGAACCCCCCGCCAGGGTGGGCGGTTGCCAGCAGGGCAGAGTGGTGAGACAGCGACGTCTCCTGAATGGCAACTGGATGCCCCCTCACTTGCCGGACAGCGGGACAATAAAACACGTCCCAGCATTCCGGTGATTCAGCATGCCTCACAGTCTCCCGAAAGCGACCTGGATGAGGAGGATGCGAGCGCTGCCACGCTCGTCAGCAAACCTGCGCATGAAGCGACATTGCATCAGGTGCAGGCGCCCCTAGCGGAGCTTATGACCCGGATTCCGCTGGAGCCGGCTGGTAAAGTGCCGCCAGACCTCTCCTTGAGGGTGCCTCCTCAACCTGCCCTGCCGGACCAGCCGACCGTTCTCCGAAATGGTGAGATCGAACGTCCTACCTTTACCCCCGAGCTGCATGAGCTACACTGGAATACCGCCTCGGTGAGCCTCCCATTGCCATCCCCTGCGCCTGATGGCGTGTCTCGAGACCACGCAGCCCCGAACAATTCATCCACCACCGGAGCCATTTCGTCCAATGTTGTCAAGAGCGCCCAGACTCTGGCCGCAGCCCCCACGGTTCAGGCCGTCTCGTTGTTTGGAGACGGCGGCGCTCAACTCGGCGTAACGCCTATCTCATCGTTTTCTCAGCAGTTTCAACGCGCTTCTGGATTTGCCGATGATGTTGGTGCCCGTTATGCTCCTGCACGTCCAGAGAGCAGAGTGCAAGGTCGAGCAGGTCAGATTCCATTGCCGACCGCTTCAGGGCAATCATCCACACCGGCCAGCACTTCTGGGCTGTCCTCACAGGGAGGGGGCGCCATTTCAGGTACAAATCTTAAGGCGTCTGGAATGTCCAGTCCGCTTGAGAGCCGTGCTGAACCCCAAAAACAGACGCGGATTGCCCAGCTTGACAGCCTTTATGAGCCTGGGCCGACCCCCTCTTTGCGCTCTGCGGGGGGACATGGCCGTACCACCGATCCAAGAATGGGCGGTGCCGAAAAGCGTCTGGAAGAACCACCGGTGAGGCAAGAGGTGTCCGTGCGAGCGGCGACGCCCACGAACGCAGCCGCCTCCGCGCCCGATACGGCAGCCTCATCGTCACAACGAAGCGAGAGCAGGTCCGAAACGGAGCCCCTTCAAAATATAAAGAATGTGTCAGGGATGTCATCTGCGGGGGGCGTATTGCCCTCAGCGGGTGCTCCTCTCAGGTCCAGCGGGGGCGTAGCAGAGGCTGGAGCCGCGGCAAATGCGGCGGTCGGCAAGTCGGCTACCGTCGTGAAGGCGCCAACAGCAGCAATTCCAGCTTCCGCTTCGGCAGGTGTGCCCGCGAGCGGTGCGGTTCCGGGAAGTGCGGCGAGTGTGGTTTTAGGTGCCAGCTCCGCTGCGACCGCTCCTGCTCCTTCGGCGGGGGGGGGCGTGGAGCAGCTTAATCCTCCCGTGGTACCTACTGAAGTCCAACGTCTGGAACCCGGTGTTTTTCTAAAGGACTACGAGCTGTTGGAGCAGGTAGGAGAAGGGGGGATGGCTGTCATCTACAAAGCCCGGCATGTGCGTACCGGCGCATTTGTCGCGGTGAAAGCCCTACACGCTCATCAACAGACCGTTCTTGCCGGGAGACGGTTTGATCGCGAATTCCGCGCCATTCAAAGCATCGAGCATGAGCATATCGTGCGGGTGATGGATCAGGGAAAGTTTAACGAACAAGCCTATATCATCATGGAGTTTGTAGAGGGGCATGATCTCAAAGCCCACATGAAGGTGCTCAAAGTACTTCCTCCCGAGCAGCGCTGGCGTGAAATTGAGCGGATCGTGATGCAGCTTTGTGACGCGCTCGACCGAATTCACAAATGTAACCTGATTCATCGCGATCTGAAACCCTCTAATATTCTGCTGACGTCCACCCATCAGGTGAAGTTGACCGATTTTGGGGTTGCAAAGCCCTTGGATCCTGGTAATGAGCAGCTTACTTCACCGGGAATGTTGGTAGGAACCCTCGCGTACTTGGCTCCAGAGGTGTTTGAGCAAGGTACCCAGACCCCACGTCTTGATTTGTATGCCCTCGGGGTGATGCTCTATGTGCTCCTGACCGAAAAATTGCCTTTTGCGGGCAAAAACATCGTTCAGATCATGCAAAAACACCTCAAACATGTGCCAGAAGTGCCACAAGTGGTCAACCCCGATGTGCCGAGTTATCTCAGCGAGCTCACCATGAAGCTGCTCGCGAAGAAGCAGGAGGAGCGTCCGCAGAATGCGCTTGAAGTGATCCGCGCTATTGTGGTAGGGCGAGGCGACTATCAGGTGGAGCAGCACGAGCCGCAGGTGTTTGGAGATGTGTGGGTACCTCGATTTGTGGGCCGTACTGCCGAGCTTCGCCAGCTTCACGACGCCATCTATCGCTTGAGTACCGGTACAACTGGAGAATTGGTGTTAGTGGAGGGCATGGAAGGCAGTGGCCGCTCCCGCATGATCGAACAGGGTCTGATGTATGCTCGACAGCTTGGGCTGCCGATCTATACCGGACGTTGTGTACCCGGTGGTCAGGGGTGGGGCGAAGGTTTCCGTAACATCATGCGCGAGGTGCATGCCGAAGTGGGACGCTCCGCTTTTGATCAGTTTCCCCGCAGTCGGCTGCAAGCCATTCTGAATGTGAACGACCGGGGGGAGCAGCCCAATCCTGTGACGACCCCCACATCTCCGCCTTTGCAGGATTTTGAAGGTGAGATCATGACCGTCCTACGGGCGCTGTTGCTCAAATCCAAGACCCCTCGCATCCTTTGGATTCAGCAGCTTGAGTATGCGGATCAGGGGACGTTGTTGGCGCTCAAGGATGCCGTGCGTCAGCTCTGTCGCGGATTTCACCTGCTCGTGGTGGCATCTTGTCGGCCACTGGCACCAGCTTCGGGGCTGCTTTACGAGACGTTCTGTCAGGGCAGCTTGGTGAGCTGGGTAAAACGGATACCGCTTCCTCCGCTCCAGCAGGATGAGCTGGGGCAGCTTGTGGGAGCCCTGCTGGGAGGCGATCCACGTTCCTTGCAGGTGGCGCAACGGCTGGCCCTGTCCTCGGGGGGATCTCCCATGTTGGCGGTGGAGCAGCTCCGGCTTCTGATGGAGCGGCGGCTGCTGGTGCGCTTCGAAAACCAGCAACGCTGGAAACTGATGTCGCGCAACACCGACGATGCCCTCCTGGCGGAGCTGGACGTTCATCTCCGCAGGCAGGTTCCCCTGCCTCAAGTGTTGTTGGACCGGATTTTAGCCGATACCTCCAGTGCAAAGCAGCTCCTCTATTTGCTGGCGGTATGGGGGCACGAGCTCCGGCCTTCCACCTTGGCTCGTTTTATGAGCACCACGGAAGAGCATTTGATGCCCCACGTGCGCTACCTGCGCCGCATGGGCTGGGTGGTGGATACCTGGGTGGGAGGGGTGGAGGCGTGGCAGCTTGCCCATCCCTATTATCGTGCATTTCTTCTTCACGTGCTGAGACGCGATGAGAATAAAAAGATCCTTCAGCGGCTGGAGTATCTGGCTGCACAAAATCGCACCCCTCAGCAGTCCTGAGCTGTCCTGACCTATTCTGTACTTTCGGAGCCATCGTTGCAGTCATTTCAAGACATCGAGTTTGTCCTCGAGCAGTCCTTCGGTCTGCCTGCCTTTCGAGAAGGTCAGCGGGAGATCATTGAAGCCATCCTCGACGGCAACGACGTGGTGGCTGTCATGCCAACCGGTGGTGGCAAGTCCCTTTGTTTCCAGCTTCCTGCACTCTTACTTCCGGGCCTCACGGTGGTGGTCAGTCCCTTGATCGCCTTGATGAAAGATCAAGTGGACGCCCTCCATGAGCGTGGCATTCAGGCAGGTTGTGTCAACTCCAGCCTCACCTCAGAAGAGCAGAGTCGCGTCTTGACTGCGGCTGCACGAGGACAGCTTAAGCTGCTCTATATTGCGCCCGAACGTTTCCGCTCGGGTCAGTTTATGCGGGCCTTAGCAGGCATCGACGTCTCTCTTTTTGCAGTAGATGAAGCGCACTGTCTGTCTCAGTGGGGCCATGACTTCCGACCTGACTATCTACGTCTGGGCTCCGTGGTCCAAGCTCTAGGCCGTCCTCGCATGGCAGCGTTTACCGCCACTGCCACCCAGGATGTACGCGATGACATCAAAAACTCCTTACGCATGCAGGATCCGAGGGTCTTTTTTGCGGGCATCGACCGGGATAATCTCCGTTTAGAGTTTTTCCCAGTCGCTGGTAAGGGTGGTCAGGAGCAAAAAATCTCGGCAATCCTCGAGTATATCCAGGTACATCGAGGCGCTCCTGGGTTGATTTATGCATCGACTCGTAAAAATGTGGAGCGTGTGGTCGAAAAACTACGTCAGAGCCGGGTAAAAGTCGGCATGTACCATGCCGGTATGGATGATCAGGCTCGCTCTCAGGCACAAGATGACTTCATGAGCGGCAAGCTCAACCTCATGGTGGCGACCAATGCCTTTGGAATGGGCGTCGATAAGGCAGACATCCGCTTTGTAGTCCACTTCGATTTTCCGGGCTCCATCGAAGCGTGGTATCAAGAGATTGGCCGTGCCGGACGAGACAGGAAACCCGCACGCTGTCTGACACTGTTCTCCGAAGGAGATCGCTTTATTCAAGAGTACTTCCTGCAAGGCTCAAATCCACCCCGAGAGGTGATCGAAGATGTGCATCAAGCCCTCTGTAGCCTGGAGGGAGAGACGGTGGAGCTGACGGTTGATCAGATCTCTGAACATGTACGCACTACAGACAATGAGATGGCAGTCGGGACCGCCCTCAAGATACTCGAACGTTTTGGGGTGATCAGCCGTGGGTTTCGAGGGGAGGGCCGTGCCTTCGTGCGTCTCAAAAAGCCACTTGCGGATACCCTTCGGGCTCTCTCGCGTGCACCCGTGCAGCGTGCGCTGATGGAGGTGCTCCCGATGGCCACTTACGGCGACCTCGAAAAAGGCGCGGATGTGGATGTCGCCTCGCTCTGCTCCGAAGCGGGGCTGGAGCGTGAACAGACCCTGCGCCTCCTGCTGGAGCTGCAACGTGGCGGGCATATCGAGTATCAGCCTCCCTTTCGAGGCCGCAGCACCACAGTCTTGTATCGCGAAGGAGAGCTGCCCGTCGACTGGACCGTGCTGGAAGAAAAGGCCCGGCGAGATCTGGATAAGCTGGATAACATGATGGCCCTGGCCCGCAGTGAAGCGTGCCGGAAGTGGTTCCTGCGTCGCTACTTTACCGGAACAGGCGGAAAAGTGGTCTGCAATAGCTGTGATCGGTGCCATCTCGCCACCCGTGAAGAGCTGGAAGATGCCGCTGAACGTGAGGAAAAGCAGACCTTTGGTAAGTCGCGGGGAGGCACTCGAGCCGTCAAGGGCGTGCGTGCAACCCCTCGGAAAGGAAGCACTCAGCCTCTGCATGGGGAGGCCCTTCGTGTCGCTCAACATGTGCTGAGCTGTGTGGCAAGACTGCAAGGACGCTTCGGTCGCAACAAGATTGTGGCCATTCTGAGAGGCGCGAAAGAAAAAGACCTGCTCCAGTGGGGACTGGATCGACAACCAACCTATGGCGTGCTGGCAGATCTTAAACAGGAAGATGTGATGGCCGTGGTGGATGGGCTGATCGAAGCGGGCTTGCTCACAAATAAGGTGCTGGAGCAGGAAAAGACTCATCGCATCACCGTGTTAGAGGTCAACGATGAAGGCCGCGATGCCGCCAAAGGACTCAAGAGGCCCAGCATGGCATGGCCCGCAACGCTCGAGCATCTGCTTCCGGCGGAGCTGAGAGGGCAGGCCGAGAGTCGCCCCTCCTCTCCCGCTGCGAAAACACCGGCTAAACCGGTCGGACGCAGCACCCTCTCTGTTGATCGCTCGCCGAAGCTGTACGAAGCGCTGGTCAAGTGGCGACAACAGCGGGCAAAAGATGAAGCCACTCAGCCGTTCATGATCTTGCACAATGCGACATTAGAAGAGCTCGCCAGGGTCAAACCTACGTCTGAAGAAGCCTTACGGGGTATTAAAGGCGTTGGTACTCGGAAAGTTGAACATTACGGCGGGGAACTGCTGGATATTATCCGCGAGCATCGAAAATTTGAATGAGATTCAGCGCAAGTGGGGTGAAATGCTCGGTGGATCTGGTCCGCGTAAAAAGGAGCTAAAACGGCAGCCAGAAGGCGAGAGAAGGTTGCAGCAAGTGCATTACGGTGTTGTTGTAGCCGGAATGACCTGTTGTTCAATCATGCAGCTTCCCTGTTGGCATACGGCGATGGCCTGAAGTCGGCGGCCCACTTCGCTGTCTTGGGGGCAGCTCTGGTTACAGGTTTTTTCACAGGCAATTTGATAACGCTGGTTGACTGCGGTGAGATCGCAGCAATTATCTCGCTGCACCACACAGTCGCTGTCCTGTTGGCACTGTTTAGAGAGTGGGCGCATCCGAACCCACTCCAACACCTTGTCACATGGGAGCTTCTCTTCGGATGCGAGCGGCTGCCCCGCCACAACAGCCTCCGCTTGAGGTTCCGAGGCGGGCTCCTGGTCCCGATTGCAGGCCAGCCCGCTCAGCCCCAGCCCGCTCAAACCCAGCCCGCTCAAACCCAGCCACAGCCCCAACATCATCCCGGCATGCTTCCGTCTGCCCGCCATGCTACATCCCCGTCTATGAAATCATGCGTTACATGACGGTCAGTATCTCAGAATTTCCCCTGAAACTGAAGCAGGAAGCGATTATTGGCCTTGTCGATCTTGTTGCCTGACTCGTCTTTGCCATCAAAATCTTGAACAAGCTGATAGGCTAAGGTCAGCTTGAGTGCGTCGTTGGGCATGAAGAGCAACGCAGGCTCGATGCTGGTGGTCTCGGTCTGCTCGGAGCTGGTGTCGGCGTCGAAGCTGTCCACACGCGCTGCAAAGGCAAGCTGTTTTCCAAGTCCCTGAACGAAGGTCGCAGAGTAGCCCTGAACGGGCACATCCTTCTGCTTATCCTTTTCAAAAAGCCCCGAGCCCGTGATAAACTCTCCACGCAGCTCGGTGGCCCCCAGCTTCTCGAGCAGCGCGTACTTGACCTGGAAGTCCGCGCCGAGTCGATTTTTGGGCAGAATCGTGATCAGGTTGGTGTCCACCAGGTTGCCTTCCAGGTCAATGTATGCCTGATCGGGCACACCCCATTGACCAAAATAGCCACTCAATCCAGCGGTCAGTTTGCCCTTCTTTGACAAGGCGAAGTCAACCCCCAGCCGACCCGCCACATCTTTGAAGGCATCGCGGTCGGTATTGCCAAAATTGAGCGTCGCCCCACTCTTGACTTCCGCTGCCTCAAGCTCCGTCGCGTCTAAGCTCCCATCTCCATTGCTGTCTTCAGGAACACGATAGGAAAGTTTGGTGGCAGTATCTTCGGTGCCATTACCATTAAAGACGCCAAGCTGAGCATTCAGAAAGCGCCATTCCGCCTTCAGCTTGATACCTCGGTCCCGCTCACCAGGAAATAAGGAGGTGATGACTTTGGCACGTTCCGGCAGCTCACGCGCACTGGAAGACTGAATGATCTCATATCCAAAAGGGAGCTTGGTCTGTCCAGCGGTCAGGTCCAGCTTGAAGCCCTCGAGAGGTGCTTTGAAGGTGATCTCCGCATCCTTCAGGCTCAGACCTCGCCCCGTGGCGTCGAGCTGAAGCATCACTTCAGACCAGCGCACGCCGGAGTATTGCACCTTGATCCGGCCTCGACGGATGTAAAACTGGTCCGTGTTGGCAGGCGTGCCATCGCTGCTCACCCCTTCTTTGCTCGCTTCGTTCTGTTCGTAACGCGCTTGCACGTACCCGGTGACTTTGAGGCCCTGAAGCTTTTTAAGGTCGCCTTGAAGAACCTTGAGGGGATCCTCGGCGGGGGCCTCTTCCGACTTAGCAAGAGAGGGAAGTGCCATCGCTGCCAGGAGCGGAGGCAGGAGCAATCGGGTAAACATCCGATTTGTAAGTGCTTGACATGGTTCTTTGAGCGCAAATCGGGTCAGCATGGGATCTCCTTTGTCATCGGTTGGGAGTCCATCGAAGTGATGCCCTCCCGCGTGGTCGAGACAGTTTTACAGGTATTTTGCGTCAAAAAGGTCTCACCTTGGTGAAGTGTGATCTCCGCTCTGAAGGCGACTGCTTGACAATTCGTTGACGACGGTGCAGAGATAGAGCGCAGATGTGGATATGTGTCGATCCGGTGGCGAATCGGATGCGTGTGTGGGAAGGTGTGTTTTGCGCTATCGTCTCCCGATGGTGTACAGTATAAACGTGAGAGCAACGCCGTGGGCGGCGGAGGATCGTTCAGATGGAGAAGATTCTAGTCAAGATAGCCCCAGCAGCGGGGCTGATCAGCTTGGTGCTGGGTTTCGTCTGCGTTTGGGCCGTGACAGGCTATGCACCGGTGGAGAAAGTTCAGGGCCCCGTGCAAAAGCTGATGTATCTCCATGTGGCGGCGGCCATCGTATCCTATGCGGGCGTTGGGTTGGCGGCCTTCGGCGGGGGGATGTATCTGTGGAAGCAGCAGCCTCAGTGGGATAGGATGGGCAAGGCCGGAGCGGAGCTGGGGCTCATCCTCAGCGCCGTCGTGCTGATCACGGGGCCCCTGTGGGCGAAGCCGATCTGGGGTATCTGGTGGGTGTGGGATGCGCGCCTGACCTTCACCTTGCTGCTCTTTCTGATTCTGGTGGCCTATTTTATGGTGCGTTCGCTGGTGCCCGGAGATCAAGGGGCTCGCTTTGCCGCCGTAGTAGGAATTCTCGCGCTGGTGGATGTCCCCTTCGTGAAGATCGCGGCAGAAAAATTCCGCACCCTTCACCCGGTTGGGGTCGTTAAAGGGGGAATGACTCAAGAGATGGGCCTCACCCTAACCCTCTCCGTCATCACCATGTTTGTGTTTTTTGTCTACCTGGTAGGAAAACGGCTGGAGGTCTCGTTGTTGGAGGAGCGTCTCAGCTCCCTCCACGAAGCAGCCGATGCCGATGGAACCCCCGCGCCCCTGGGAGAGCGATATGGCACAGAAAGTCCTCATCGTGGATGATGAGCTCGACCTGCTGAACTTGGTCGAAGCTCAGCTACGCCGGAATGGGTATGAAACCGTCAAGGCAGCCACCGGAGGCGAAGGGCTCCGGTTGGCAAGTGAGCAGCGTCCGGATCTGATCCTGCTCGACGTGAACTTGCCTGATCTGCCCGGCACGGATGTCTGCCGGTTTCTTCGCAGTGAGCCGGCAACCCGTCAGATCCCCATCATCTTTCTGAGCGCCAAAGGTGAAGAGAGTGATCGCGTCAAAGGACTCGAGCTGGGGGCCGATGACTATATCGTTAAGACCGTCGGGGCACGGGAGCTGGTTTTGCGGGTGCAAGCGGTGCTGCGTCGCTCAGGAGAACGGCCTGAATCGGGAGAGCGCGTGGTATTTGGAGTGCTCGAGCTGGATATTCCAGGTCATCGCGTGTGGGTCAGTGGGCAAGAGCTGGCCCTCACGGCTTTGGAGTTCCGCCTCCTGCGCACTCTGTTAGAGCGCCGAGGTCGTGTGCAGACCCGCGAACGTCTCCTCGAAGATGTCTGGGGCATCACCGCTGACATCACCACCCGCACCGTCGATACCCACGTCAAGCGCTTGCGCGAGAAGCTCGAGGCCGCCGAGAACTATATCGAGACCGTGCGAGGCGTGGGCTATCGTTTTGCCGAAAACCCGGACGTCTGATGTGGCGCTTGATGCTGACGTCCGCTGCACCCGTGCTGTTTCTGGGGAGTGCCCTGCTGACCGGTAAGCTCTTGGACCTGTCGGACCCGTGGCAGACTCCGGCACTGCTGGCATCTTGGTGCACCGCGCTGCTCCTCAGCCTCGGATTGGGCTGGAAACTGCATGCCTGGATCGATGCATGCGCGCGCATGATGCATCGCATGCGCAGGCAGGAGCTGGATATCCGAATGCCCGCCGAAGGGCCACGCGCTATGCGCAGGCTTGAGCTGGAGCTCAACAAGCTGGCGAGGCAGTTTCGACGACTTCATGCGGAGCTGGAAGGCACCAGCCGTCAGCTCTCCGGGCTCCTGGATGGCATGCGCGAAGGGGTGCTCGTCACGGATCGAGCCGGTACGATTCTCCTGGCCAATCAAGCCTTGAGGGAGATTTTCCGTGAGGGTGGCAAGGTCATCGGCTCCACCGTGCTGGAGCTGTATCGAAGTCCTGAGCTCTCCAATGCCATCCAAGAATGTTGTGACCACAACAGCTCCTTTCGCCTAGAGCTGGTGCTGAAGCTTCCGGAGACCCGTTATGTCATTGTGCGGGTCGCTCCCTGGAAGGATCAAGGGGTGGTGGCGGGGGTTGTCTGTGTGCTGGAGGATACCACCAAGACCCACAAGCTGGAGCAGGTTCGGAAAGACTTTGTGGCCAATGCTTCTCACGAGCTGCGCACGCCTGTTGCTGCCATTCGAGGGTACGCAGAGCTCCTGCAAGAAGATGAGCGGTTGCCCGCAGATGCACAGGAGTACGCTTCGGTCATTGAGCGCAATTCTCGGCGCCTGAGTGCGCTGATCGATGATATCTTGGCGTTGGCTCGCATCGAGTCGCCCTCCTATCAGCCGCAGCTTGTGCCGGTTGAGGTTCGTGCCATCACGCGGCAAGTGTTGCAGTCGCTGGAGGGACTGGCCAAAGATCGACGGGTGACGCTGGCACTGCTGGGCGATGAGCAGCCGCTGTGGGTACTCGGCGAGCCTCGTGGGCTGGAGCATGTGCTCAGCAACCTAGTGGAAAATGGGCTCAAGTACACCCCCCCGGGTGGGTCTGTGACGGTCCAGCTTGTGCAGGATTTTGAGCGGATCCAGCTTCTGGTGGTGGATACCGGCGTGGGGATTCCCGCCGTAGATCTGGATCGGGTTTTTGAGCGATTTTATCGGGTGGATTCGGCCCGCTCGCGTGCAGTGGGAGGCACAGGCTTAGGTCTGGCCATCGTCAAACATCTGGTGCAGGCGCTGCACGGAGATATTCGAGTGGACAGTGTATATGGCAGCGGCTCGACCTTTACGGTGACGTTGCCTAAGGTGGAGGATCCGTCACGTTCCGCTCGCGGGCTTGTGGGTGGATTGGAGCCATCTGACGCCAGCGTGTGAGGGAATTAAGCGGCTGCTTCGGGGGGATAAAGGAACATATATGCCACTGCGTGGACACATCGACCGACATTTTGAACAAGACCTGCTGACCCTGCGCAACAGCATCCTGCACATGGGCGGACAGATCGAAAAAAACATCAGCGATGCCATGTCGTGTCTTCAAAAGGAGGATCTCAAGCTTGCTCGGGAGGTCATCCGGCGAGATCATGTGGTCAACTGCTTTGAGATCGACATCGATGAGCTGTGCTTGCGCCTGCTGGCACTTCGGCAGCCTGCTGCTTCTGACCTGCGGGTGATCACCACTGCCTTGAAGATTGTCACCGACCTAGAGCGCATCGGAGATCTGGCCACCAATGTGGCAGAGCGCTGTGTGGCCATCGGCAGCATGGCCCGTCCTTCTGTGGTAGAGCGCATCTTCGAGATGTCCGTGCTGGCGCAGAAGATGGTCAAGGAGAGCTTGGACGCCTTCGTTCGACGGGATACCGACATGGCGGAGCTGGTGATCGCTGCGGATCGCCAGCTCGACGAGCTGCACCGAACCTCCTTCCAAGCGGTGGTTCAGCTCATGCAAGCGAAGCCGGAGGAGATCCCCGAGGTGGTGAATATCCTCTCGATTGCCCGCTACCTAGAGCGTATTGGCGATCACGCTACCAACATCGCAGAGATGGTGGTTTTTATGGTGCGTGGTAAGGACATCCGGCACCTGTGGAGCCGCCAAGGTGCTCAAGAACAAAGTGAGCGTAAACCCGAGGCCCCTTGAGTATCTGCAAAAACCAGCCCTGCTCAGGCACCAGCGTCACCCGCAAGCCTCCCTCTTGTCTCGTCAGCTCATCCAACTTCTCTGACCGTGTCAATTCTTGAGCTTCCCTTGCGCCTGTGCGTGCCGTTCGTGCGGGCATACGTGCGTGTGTCTGTGCGTGCATGCGGGCATGTGTGCGCGATTTCCCTGTACTCTCGCTGATGTCAACACAATGCACACGCAGCCGCAGCTCCCTCAGTAGGAACGTTGCGCCGTCGGGAGAAGCGGGCGAGCCCTTCAACGCGCTGGGCTTGCGTGCTGCGTTGAGCATGAGACGTTGCTCTTGCGTCCGCATCGAGGGCTTCGTGTTTGACCAACAAAAAAAGCCTCCCTCACAAGCGTGAAGAAGGCTTCAGGAGGGTGCTGGCCCCATTTCTCTCTAAAAGAACAGGAATGGGATTAACCCGTTTGGTCAGCAAGAGACAACGATGTGTGATCTTACACCACTTCGTCTCTCACCGGTATCAGGAGCTGCGCTCAGTGGCGATTTTTGGGCGCCTCGGACGAACAGAGGAACATCGCATTAAAGGCAACACTGCCTTCAATGGAGGCTTCTCCATCCCCAGATTCCGCCGCGACACGGTCGAGCACCTTACGGATCTCATTCTGGATCTCTTGAGCGACGACCTCCGCTTTCTGAGCGGACAGCCGAACGCTGTAGAGCTCAAAGCGGGTGCCTTGATCGCTGCGGATATACGCCTCCGCGATGGGGTAGATGGCCACCGACCGATCCGAGATATCCTGCTTCCGGTCACGGAAGTTGCGGGGATTGGTCTGAGTCAGGCGCTCGGTGGCGCGGTACAAGCTGGGATCCTCGGGGCTGCGCTCGATGAAGCCCAGGCCCACATGGAAATCCATCAAGGATTCCAAGATGTTCCGGGGATACCGCAAGCGACAACGCCGAAGATAAGCGTGCAGCTCAGAAATCGGGGTCCACTCAGGATAAGTCCGACGCATATGGAGAAAGATGAGCTTCTGAAGACGATCAGGCTGCCGATCCTCGTCTTGACGCTCCTCGGGTTCCATCATGCGGTAGAGCCACCGCACAGATTTACCTAGATAAGGAGCAATCACTTCCTTGGGGGCAGGATGATGTGTGTTCAGATAACTCACCACAGAGCGCTTCAGGAGTGAGATACCAGTGTTGATGTCTCCGGCTTCCGCGATAGCCGGAGCTGCCAATGCCGGGATGAGCGCGTCGCGTACCAACTGCTTGAGCGTGGGCATGGTCACCTCTTCTCATGCTGGTTCAGGTTCAGGTTCAGGTTCAGGTTCAGAATCCCATTACAAAAAATGACAGAAAAGAGCCGCCGCGTCAATGTCAAAGTTGTCAGAAATGGCCAATTTTCAAGCCGTATCGCCCAATTCCAGTGTGACATGAAGCATCTGGTCCGCGGAGCCTTCTCACCGTGCGTAAATTCCTAGAAGCCCATCTGAAGGGTCAATGCACCCTGGAAGACAGAGCCCTGGGAGGTGTACTGGCCACCCACAGGAGTTCCATCGGCTGGAATATTCCCGGCTGGCTGGTCTTTGACGTGGTCTGTCGGCACCAGATAATGATACTGGGTGGACAGATCGAGCGAGATGGGAAGATCTCGCCCTTTGACGAAGGGGTTGATGGTGGTAGCACCCACACCAGCAGATGTTACCAACCGATCACTGTTGAGCAGGTTGTTGAGACCGGTCTGAAGCGGGAATGGATTTGGCTCGTAGTTTAGCCCTCCCCGCACATACAGATCCACACCTCGCAGCTTGCTGTTGGTCAGATAAGGTCCAAGACGACCTTCGACCCCAATCTTGGGGGTTAAGGTATCCCGGATCTTACTCAGATCGACTTCGCGAGATTCTTGTAAAGCAAGGCTGAGACCCAAGGGAAGGGCCACAGCTTCAGGAAGGCTCACCACCGACGCTTGAAATCCCGACCAGTGGTTCCACGTCACGTCCGCCGCCAAACGCACGCGATCTCCAATCCGACCGGAAACACCCATCGCGACGGTATGAGGGGTGTAAAAGTCCAGGAAGGTTAAGCTCAAGCCGGCAATGCTCGCACCATAAGAAAGAGGAGCTTCGTCTTCGGCAAGCTGCGCCGACACCGCCAAGTCCGTGTTGATCACGGCGGAGCCCTGAATATCAATCGCCGACCGATAAGACAGGCCCACCTGCCACGCCTGAAGCGATGGGGAAAGCATGCCTAAGTTCCAGAAGAGCCCCAGGGCAGGGCGGCTCTTCGGAATCAGGTCGAGCGTAATCAGAGGATTGAGCTGGGTCGCCACGGAGGTCTCACCATCGACCGAGGTGGCAGCCACCGTTCCGTTGATGTCCATCACCATGGAGGCGTTGGCAAGGACCAACACGCCCACGCCAATTCCCAATCCCGGGACCGGCTCATATGAGACGCCGCCATACATCGAAAAACGCTGAGCCCGATTCTGAAACATCACATAGTCAGGCACATACGGGTCAATGGTCTTAAACCGTGCCAAACGCATGCCCACACCCACGATGTTGCCATTTTCGTCGTAAGTAATATTCATGGGCACATAGGTCGTGAGGCCAAAGTTCAGCTTCTTGCTGAGTGGCATGGCCAAGCCCAGGGTCACGCCGTGAGGCTCGTCATATCCATACCGCTTCTGCTGAATCTTCTGCACGCCCGATTCAGTGTAATAGAAGGGCTCCGAGCAACCCACACCGTCAGGCTCGGGGCAGGCATCAGGATTGCCCAGCGCAAAGTGTCCAAGCTGCATGCCCACAGAGATGGTCGGACGCTTGATCTGCGAGAGACCCCCCAGGTTATAAAAAGCCGCAGAAGGATCGTCCGCTACCGCTGTAAAAGTATTGCCCATCGATGCAGCACGCGCTCCTAAACCAAACAAATCCGCCGGATTGGCCATTGCCATTCCTGGAAGTGTACTCAGGAGGGTCAGGCTCAGAAGATGCCGCCAGACGCGCAACCCTCTTTGTGGGGCTCGCTGTGCGGTCACCGGCTGGAGGCCCACGTTCGTTTTGGTGGGGAAGTGTCTCTCCATCATTGCGTTACTCCAATCTTCAAGCACAGACGCTTAACATTCGTTGAGACGCACAACCGGCCACTCAGGGGGCCGTCGTTCGTGCGGCCTCCCCACTGGATTGTTGGTCGATGGCGGAGTTGAGGGTGATCAGCAGGCTTCGCACCAGCTCGAGAACTCCCTGAAGCTGTCCACTGTTCACAAAGTACGACAGCTTGGCAATCGGCGCGTTCCCCTCCGGATCCGTGGCCGCCAATGCTTCCGCTACTTCCGGCGTTGCAAGGGTCTCCAGCACACCATCAATCAGCGCCTGCTGCTCGAGAGCTTTTATCAAGGTCGTCAACCCCTCGCGGTTGGGATCCAACCGAGCGGTCTCTTGAAGCAGGGCGTTGAGTTGATACAGCGCAGGGGTCTGTCCATCCGCCGCATCCAGCCGCGCCTGTCTCCCAAACTTGCCCAATCCGGTTAACATCCGGGCGAGGGGAGGCTCGGCTTTTGTCAGGTCCGCTGCCAAACCATCGGCGAGGGGCGTCAGCAGGTCGTCGGCACGGTCTCCTTCCAGCGAAACCAGTACACGCAAGAGCGGGTAGAGCACCGGATCATGCCACTTCCCTCCAGGCAGGAGCGATGAAAGTCCACCGGTGGCATCGGCGAGGGGGGTTCCCGGCGTGATGGCCGACGCAAGCCAGGGCTGAGCGTCACACAACATTTGGGTGTCATAGAGGCCGATGATCAGGTCTTTTACGGTCTCCATGCCACCTTCGCCCGCACCTTGGCTCTCATTGGCGGCACGTTTTCCTGCCAACGTCACGAGCTTCAAAAGCTGGAGGGTCGGCTCAATCACCTCGGGCATATGTACCGACTTCTGAAGGGCCTCCAGATCGTCTTCGTAAATGTAGGTGCCACAGAAGGAGTTCAATGAGGCGTCGAGGAGCTGCTGAGGCAAATTAGAAGCATCCGTGGCAAATATGACGTCGTCGATGGGCATCTGTGAGAAGATTTCCAGCAGAAGTGACGCAATATTGGTGGTGCCTGAGAGCTGAAGCCCGTAGGTATCTACAAAAATAGGAAGAATACCTTCCAGTGTGGTTTCACACAAAGCATTGTCTCGATAGCTGACGTTCACTCCCTTGAGAACGCGCAAGATCTGGGCCAGTCCAAACTGAGCAGGGTTGTCTTCCACAAAGGCGGAGACGCTGCTCCAAGAGGTCTTGGTCGTGGTCTTACAGGTCACAACCGGTACTGGCTTCGCGTTGCCTGTGGCGGTCAATGAGAAGTCGTAGTAGCTGCCCGTCAGCGGGGTCAGCTCGTCCAACATCGCGCTGAGGGCCTCCAGATAGTTGGGATCCCGCAGCTCGTTGAGGATTGCATACAAGGCGCTGCGGTTGACATTGCCACTTTCATAACCGTCGCGGGGAGCTTCGGTGGAGGGATTGTCGCCGTAGAGCTTTGGAACGGAGTCTCCCAAGGTGACCTGCAAGAAGTCGGAGTTGCCCAGACGAGCCACCCCCTTGGCCAATCCGGTATTCAGTCGTAGATTGGTGGCCTCGTCGTCTCCAGCGGGGGCAAAGAGGCTTGCCAGGATGCGCGCTGTCGTGGCACCGTCTGGCAGGGGGTACTCGCTGGTATCGCTGGGGTTGTAGCTCTGAGAGAGGGCCATCAAGCCCGCATAGACCTGCTGGGCGTCTCCCGAGCAGCGTCCGTCGGCGCTGTTTGCAGGACAGAGCAGGTTGCTGAGATCCCGCAGATACGCCGCAGAACCTCCGGGCACTTGAAGGAGCTCCCGGGTGATGGGTGAGAACACCTCCACTATGGGCTCCGCTGTGCCACTGGCGAGCAGCTCCCCCACCAAGAGCACACCGGTATCCACCCAGGAAGCGTTGAGGGTCTCCAGGGTCTGGTCGAGTAAGGCCACCAAATCGGCGACATCTAAGGTCAAGAGTGAGGTCGGGTCGAGGTCTGCAAGCTGGTCTTGCAGGATGTTCACCCACATGTCCAAGACGGAGGTCTTGCCATCGCTGATGGTGGCGGTGCGCATGGCTTCTACAACGGGGGCATAGGCTTCGAGCTTGCCATCTTTGTTAAGGCACGCAAACACAGCCGCCAAGTCATCGCCCGTGGTAATTCCTCCGGAGAGGTTGACTGCCGGGTCCATACAGGGGTCTGGCGGAGGCGCTTCCACGGGGATCCGGGCATCTTGCTCCGGCGAGCACCCTGAAAAAACCAAAGACCCTACGGTGGCGACGCTCAGCAGGGAGGTGCCCCAGAGGGTACGAGCTCGTCCGACGGGTCTGGCGTCTGCGGCCAAATCACCACTTGTCACACCCAAAAGAGAAAGCCATCGATTGCTCATGGGGCCTCCCCGCGAATTTTCAGGGTCAAGTCTTGGTTACACAACAGCAGGTCACTTTCGACCTTCAGGAAGTATTCCCCGGAGTCGTTGGCGCTGCCGGACCCCGTGTAGGTGCGTGTGATGCGGGTATTGGCGCCCACTTCCTCGTTCTCTTGATTGTTCCAAGATAGAGGTGTTGGCGTGCCATTGACATTCTTGATGAGTGTCAGCGTGACTTCATTGGCAGTCAGGCCCGAGAGCAGCTCCACGTTGACACCAAAGTCACAGCCCACCACTTCATTAACGTTGATGCGGTATACATCCACATCGTCGGCGGCAGAGGCATCGGTGGGGAGGAAGTTAAAGGTCACTTCGACCGCTCCGCACGAGATGTCACCCAAAAATGCAGCAGTGCTAGGGGTTTCGTTCGGTTCATACACATCTGCTGCATCTTCATCGACAGTCCCGTCGCAGTCCGTGTCAATTTGATCACACCCGTCTGTCGCATTCGGATAAATGCTGGCATTGGTGTCATCACAATCTACATCCTCGGGATACCCGGTTCCAGGGGAGACCACATAACCGTCTCCATCGTTGTCGAAGGCATCAGTCCCTTCGTCAATGAAGCCATCACAGTCGTTGTCAATGCCGTCAGGCTGAGTGACGCCATTGACCTTCGGACCTTCATCAGCCCCCGGATAAACCGATGGATTATTGTCGTCACAGTCCCCATCAAAGGTGGAGCTGTTGTCATTGTCGTCATCACGATTCAGCTTAGGTGTCGGGCTGCTGACCTCTGAGACCGTAATGCGGTCATCGGCGGGCGCTCCGCATCCAGACACCAGATAAAGAGGGACGCAAACGAGGGCTGGCATAAAGCGCCAAACTTCAGCTCGCATAAATACTCCAATAGCTTGCCAGGGTTCTGGTGACCAGAGCAGGGGGAGTGACTGAAGAGGATTCCACCGAAGTATTCCGCATCCGCTGCCGCATACATCCGCCGCATGGTATGTCAGAGTCATTCATCCACGCATCGCCAAGAATGACACGGGACGGTTGAAGCTCTTATCATTCACCTTATATCGAAACCGCGTTGGGCCTGTCAAGCAGATTGCGCAAGATGGTTGAAAGATTTAGTCGTGCTATAGCGATTTTAAATCATCCTGGCTTTAATTGAGGTGTATACTTTGGCCCTCAGTCGGAGCCTGCAAGTGAAGGCTGCTCCACTTTTCTCAACCGGGCGATAACGAGGCCACCATGCGATGCTGTCCTGTTCTGTCTCCACTGTCTTGCCTTACCGTAGGGCTGCTCTTGCCTTTCCTGAGCAGCGGATCAGTACTTGCTTCTGATTATGTTCCCATCGATCCAGAGTGTGATCAGACCGGCCCCGACGGCAGTCCTGATGGCATCGTCGATGAGTATGCCGTTCTTTACCCCGATGGTTATACCCAAACCGAAGAGGATCAGCAGTACATCAACATGCTCAACTTCTTCACGGTCTCCTTGGGGCCGTCCGCTTTACATTCTCCAACCCCACTGGTTGGCAAGCGTCTGAATGCCTCCGTGGAGTTCAGCTACATGCCTTCATTGACCTGCTTTGAACGCTCTGCTTTTTACGGGACCAAGACGGAGGATACCAACCGCACGCCCGTGGTGCCTCGCCTGCGTGTGAGCATGGCCCTTCCCTACGATTTGTATGTGGGTCTGTCAGGTGTGCCACCAGTGACGCTCTTCGGTGTAAATTCCGGTATGCTCGGACTGGAGCTGGGCTGGGGCAAAGTGCTGAACGAGCGGATTGAGGTGGGCGCGCGCGCAACGGCCCTCTTCTCGCGCATCGCCGGTCAGATGGCGGGGCCTGCTGTGGCGGGATTTACGCTCTACGAAGATGTGTTTCACTCTCGCATGCTGGGCATCGAAGCCTCTGCCGGATACCGAATTCCAGCGGGGAAGGCAACCGTGATCCCCTATCTTCACGCGGGGCTCACCGATGTGTTCGCGTATATGTACGTGGGCGAGAACCACCAAAACGGTGAATATGATGAGTGGGATGCTCAGTCTGCCGACGCTCCAAAGGATCGCGACGATGTGGAAGGCCCCGACTTTAGCACCCTCTACACCGGCCCCACCCTCGATATCGGCGTGCAGGTTCGGGCAGGCAAGCTGGATGGCGCTGTTGAAGTTTATGTCGTTCCCACCGCGCTGGATTCAGGCAACAGTCGAAATCTGATCTCACCTCGCCTGCGGCTGGGGTACTTCTTCTAAGCCCTTCGACACTCCAGAGGGGCTCTGCGACCCTGAGCGAGCCAATACCCACCTTTGATTTCCAAACGTAACCGTTCAGCACTTCTGCTTGAAATTGTCTCTGGACGGTGCTAGCTTCTCTGCCATTAAACGGGCGCACAAATGCCCGCGTTGAGCCTCCCGCCGACTCGTTTGGGGTCTGCTGGAGTTCTGCTGTCCCCTCTCGAAAGAAGGATGCATATGGGTGTCAGAGTTCATCATCCGGACCAGTTTGTGCAGCGGCATATTGGCTCCAGCTCGCAAGAAGTCGATGCCATGCTCAAGGTGGTGGGGGCTGCCTCGCTCTCCGAGCTGATGGAGCAGACCGTGCCCACCAGCATTCAGCGGCCCTCGTCGCTCCAGATTCCTCCGGCACTGTCGGAAACGGAGATGCTGAAGGAGCTGGAAGGCATTGCCGCTCAGAACCAGCTCTTTCGTTCATTGATCGGGATGGGCTATTCGGATACCGTCACGCCCCCCGTGATCTTGCGGAATATTGTGCAGAATCCTGGGTGGTACACTCAATATACGCCGTATCAAGCAGAGATCGCTCAAGGCCGACTGGAGGCACTGCTCAACTATCAGACCCTGATCACCGATTTGACCGGAATGGAAGTGGCCAATGCCTCGCTGCTCGACGAAGCCACTGCCGCTGCGGAAGCCATGCATGTGATGTATGGCATCGCAGGCTCCGATAAGCGTAATACGCTCTTTGTCTCCGTTCATAATCACCCGCAGGTGATTGAGGTGGTAAAAGCCCGCTCGGAAGCCGTCGGGGTGACGGTCGTGGTGGGTGATGAGCGGGAGCAGCACTGGGATGGCAGTGTCTTTGGTGCCGTGCTGGCCTATCCTGCCACCGATGGCGCGGTGAGAGACCTGCGTGTTGTCATTGCCGCACTTAAGGCAAGTGGTGCCGTGGTGACGGTGGCCGCAGACTTGCTGAGCTTGGCGGTGTTGACGCCGCCCGGTCAGCTTGGTGCCGATATTGCAGTTGGGTCCAGCCAACGTTTTGGCGTTCCGCTCGGTTATGGCGGGCCGCATGCCGCATTTTTTGCCACCCGCAGCGAGCATGTGCGCCGGATGCCCGGTCGTATCATCGGCGTCTCACAAGATGCGCACGGACGACCAGCCCTGCGAATGGCCCTCCAGACCCGCGAGCAACACATTCGGCGTGAGAAGGCCACTTCCAATATCTGTACCGCTCAGGCCCTCTTGGCCATCGTGGTGTCGATGTATGCGTGTTACCACGGTCCAGACGGCATCAAAGCCATTGCCGAGCAAGTGCATGGACTGGCAACCGTGCTGGCCGCTGGGCTGAGACGACAGGGCATCACGGTGGCTCACAGCTCCTTTTTTGATACCGTTCGGGTCAATGGGTCGGTGGAGGACATCCAACGTTGGCAGGCGCGGGCGCACGCGGCACGTTTTAACTTCCATCAGTTGTCAGAGACTGCACTGTGTGTCGCGCTGGATGAGGTCTCAACCTTGCAGGAAGTGGCGCAGGTGCTGGACGTGTTTGGCGCGTCCGCCGAGGGGCTGGAGAGCCTGGCCGCCTCTCTGGAGTCCGGGATCGAGATCTCCGTGCGCCGGACGGATGCGATCTTGAGCCATCCGATCTTCTCGACGCATCGTTCAGAGACCCAGCTCCTGCGGTACATGCGCATGCTCGAGGGACGAGACCTCTCGCTGTGTCACTCCATGATTCCGTTGGGCTCCTGCACGATGAAGCTCAACGCGACGGCGGAGATGATTCCTATCACCTGGGCGGCTTTCAACAAGCTGCATCCGTTTGCACCGGTGGAGCAGGCCCAAGGGTATGGCCGGATTTTTGCGGAGCTGGAGCAGTGGCTCTCCGAATGCACTGGATTTCCGGGCATCTCGTTGCAGCCCAATGCGGGCTCGCAGGGAGAATATGCCGGACTCTTGGTGATTCGCGCTTACCACGAGAGTCGAGGGGAAGGGCACCGTAAGATCTGCTTGATTCCCTCGTCGGCCCACGGCACCAATCCGGCTTCGGCGGTGATGGCGGGGTATGAGGTGGTGGTGGTGGCCTGCGATGCTCAGGGCAACGTGGATGTGCAAGATCTGGAGGCCAAAGCAGACAAACACGCGCAAAACTTGGCCGCGCTGATGGTGACGTATCCATCCACCCACGGCGTCTTTGAGGAAGACATTCAGAAGATCTGCCAGATCATCCATGCGCGAGGTGGGCAGGTATACATGGATGGTGCCAATATGAATGCGCAGGTGGGCTTGACCAGCCCCGGCCACATCGGAGCAGATGTGTGTCACCTCAACCTGCACAAGACCTTCTGCATTCCGCACGGGGGTGGAGGTCCGGGAATGGGGCCCATCGGCGTGGCGGCCCACCTGATGCCCTTCTTGCCAGGACATCCTGTGGTGTCGCTGGGCCATGCTCACCCGATTGGGGCCATCTCGGCGGCCCCGTGGGGAAGTGCGTCGATCCTGCTGATCAGTTGGGCCTATATTCGTATGATGGGCGGTGAGGGCCTTAAGCGGGCGACCGAGCTGGCCATTCTCAACGCCAACTACATCGCCGATCGGCTCGAGCCCTTCTTCCGCGTGTTCTACCGTGGCAAGCAGGGGCGGGTGGCTCACGAGTGCATTCTCGACATGCGCGATCTCAAGAAGCGGGCCGGAATTGAGGTGGACGATATTGCCAAGCGGCTCATGGACTATGGTTTCCATGCACCTACAATGTCTTTCCCCATTGCCTCCACGATGATGATTGAGCCCACTGAGAGCGAGTCCAAGGCGGAGCTGGATCGGCTGATCGATGCGATGATCGGCATTCATCAGGAGATCTTGGCCATTGAGGAAGGACGACAGCCGCGAGAGGGCAACGTGCTCAAGAACGCCCCGCATACAGCGGAGGCGGTGACGGCGGTGGAGTGGCCTCATCCGTACTCGCGGCAACAAGCGGCGTATCCGTCTCCAGCCACCCGCGAGCGTAAGTTCTGGCCTTCGGTGGGACGTATCAACAATCCCTACGGAGATCGAAACCTGGTGTGTACCTGCCCACCCCTCGATGCATATGCCGCGCAGAGCTGATTCTCGCTCAATCCCTCAGCCGCTCCCCACCTTAGCTCTATAAGTCTCGATTTTTAAGAAGAAAATGCCCACTCAAGCATGATTTTGTTCCTGAGTGCGTGCGTGTTACAGCTCGTCGGCGGGGTCGCGCAGGCTCGCGCGTGGGAGGATATTGGAAGGCACTGTGTCGAGGGTAAAGGGCAAAAAGCGCGCATCGGGACCAAAGGCCGCCCCTCCTGAGTGGGGATCCACTCGCGCAAAGACCACACCCGGCGGCACTTCAAAGTCTTGCACGGGCTTGTCTTTGAGGGCCTCCTTCATAAAATCCAGCCAAATCGGAGCAGCCGCTTTACCTCCCGTCTCATCTTTGCCCAGTGGATTGCGGCTGTCGGTGCCGGTCCAGACGCCTGTGACCAGCTCCGGGGTGAATCCCACGAACCACGCATCAATATAGCCATTCGTGGTGCCGGTTTTGCCTGCGGCGGGGCGCTCAAGGGCCTTGATGCGGGTGGCCGTACCTTCCTGCACCACGTTTTTCATCATGTCGATCAAGACATAGGCAGAAGCAGGGTTCATGGCCACGCGGTTGGTTCGGTAGCGTCTCAGGGCGCGGATGGCCTTTTCGTCCTCTTCGCTCAAACCATCGTCGGCATTCGTGGTCTCAGTTTCTTGCTCGAGGGCGTCACGATCCGCCCGGTCGATGGTCTGCTGACTGTCTTCGATGACCCGTCCCTGATTGTCGATGATGCGCTTGATGCTGATGGGCTCCACTGCGATGCCATTTCCAGCAATTCCAGCGTAGGCGTTGGTCAGCTCCAACAGGCTCACGTCTGACGAGCCCAGGGCCAAGGAAAGATTTGCCACGAGGGGGGAGCGAATGCCCAGACGTTTGGAGAGACGCACGGCATTGTCCACTCCCACTTGATTGAGCAGCTTCACGGCGATGCTATTGCAGGACTTGGTCAACGCGATGCGGATGGGAATATTCCCGTAGTACCGGTTGCCATAGTTTTTGGGACTCCACACACGACCGCCCGCTACTCGAAAGCTCACCGGAGCGTCCAGCATGGAATACATCTGAGAGAGACCGGATTCGAGGGCCGCTGCATAAATGAAAGGCTTAAAAGAGGAGCCCGGCTGTCGGCGCGCCTGGGTTGCTCGATTATACCGGCTCTGAAGGAAATCATACCCGCCCACCATCGCACGGATATAGCCCGTGCGCGGCTCAATGGCCACCAGCGCGGCTTGTGCGCCAGGCACTCCCTTGAGGGTCACTTGGGGCAGCTTGGTGCCCTCGGCAGCTTTTACATACTTCACCCGCACGAGCGCGCCCGGCTCGAGCACCGATGCCACACGCTTGTTGACCCACGTCTCATCGTTCAGACGGGGCACGGGAATGTTGAGATCCTCGGCTTCCAGCTCCACTTCTTGAGGGCCGAGGCCGAGGGCAATTCGCTTGCCATCATTTTGCAACACCACCGCAGGATAAACTTCGCCTGCAATGGGCTCCGGTGGTACTCGGCGTCCTTCGATGATGCGCTGGTCGAGCACCTCTTTCCAGGTCAGCCGCCGAAACTTCTCCCAGGCTTCAAAGGCAATATGTCCGTCTGGGCCCTGATATCCCTGGCGAGCGGCCATCGCTTCAACTCCCTTGCGAACTGCAAGTCGCGCGTGTCGCTGCATGTCCATGCTGAGGGTGGTCTCAATGCGAAGGCCCTTCTGATAGAGCATGGTGCCGCCGTAGCGATTCATAACCAAGCGTCGAACGTGCTCCACAAAGTAGGGTGCGGCAAGGTTATTGACATCGGGTCGGGAAAGAATATTGATCGGCTCGTCAATCGCACGTCGTCCCTGCTCGGGGGTAATGAAGCCAGCTTTGATCATCTGGTCGATCACGTAAAGCTGCCGGTCGCGGGCTCGCTGGAAGCGCAGATAGGGGGAGTTCGTCGTGGGTGCCTTTACCAGTCCTGCCAGAATCGCAGCTTCAGAGATGCTCAGCTCGCTGGCGCTGCGTCCGAAGTAGGTCTGCGCGGCGGCTTCGATGCCATAGGCACCGTTTCCGAGGTACACCATGTTGAGATATGCGTGCAAGATCTGTTCTTTGGTGAGCTCACGTTCGATGCGGAAAGAGAGAATGGCTTCTTTGATCTTGCGGGTCAGGCTGCGCTCGGGCGTCAGCAGAAGATTTTTAACCACCTGCTGGGTGATGGTGGAGCCGCCTTGTACCACACGTCCGGCTTTGAGGTTGCTGGCCATCGCACGCAGAATCCCTGCGGGATCAATGCCTTGATGTTGAAAGAAGCGGGCATCCTCCGCCGCCAGAAAAGCATTGATGACCACCGGAGAAATCTTCTCCAGCGGGATCACGATCCGGCGTTCAAGGAAAAACTCACCGATCAGCTCCCCGTCTTCAGAGAAAACCTGGGTCAGCGACTGCGGACGATAATCGGCCACCGCCGACAGATCTTTGGGCAGCTCCTGATTATAGTAGTAGTATATGCCCAGCCCAATCAGCGCCAAGCTGAGCCCTCCTGAGACCATGCCCAGGACGCCAGCCTTAAACATTCCCACAAAAAACTGGCGGATCAGTCGAAGAATGCCTAAAACAAAAGCCGCCAGCAGCTTCAGCCCGCGCAGCAGCAGAGATTCAGACCTTCTAGGAGGCTCCATCGGTTGGATTTCCGAGCGTGGCAGCGGGTCGATGGCCATATCGTTCCTATAGGGCTCAAAAAATGCAGCCCACAAACGTTCAAGTGTTTTATGCAGAGATCATACACAATATAATACCTCATATCATGAAATCGCCCCCGCGAGAAGGGATGTAGCGCATGCCAAGTCAATATCGCCTGTTTGTGAGCTGGTTGTGTATCCTGTGCTGTTTGAGCTACTCGGAAGAGCTTCGTGCCGATCCCAGCCGAGGGGTGGTGGTGGTCCCGTTTGACAGTCTCTCTCGTTATGCCAGCCATAACTGGATGCGAACGGCAATTCCTGCTGTGTTAGGGACTCGACTGGTGGGCTCCAATGGTCTGCGGGTGCTGGATGAGGCTCCAGTTCTCGAGACCCTCCGCGCAGGGCAGCCGCAGCTTCCCGAGCCCGTGACCCTGGATCAGTGGCGAAAAGCGGCGCAGAAGACCGAGGCGGATGTATTGATCACCGGCGCTGTGGATAAACGTGTCAACCAGCTCTACATCGAAGTAAACCTGATACAAGTCTCGGATGGCAAGTCCTTGGGCTCCATTCAGCTCTCCGGTGACTTTGAGATGCCGTGGGAGACCCTCAATGACCTGGGACGTCGCGTCATTCAGAAACTCGGCTCGTCGATCACCCGAGCGCAGGAGCCCCGGCTGGTGCAGCAAGCCGCCCGGGATCGATATGGCTTAACCTTGTTTGGGCGTGGCATGAACCAGCTCTATGGAGTGGGAACGCCGCTGGAGCAGCTCAGCGCCGAGGAAAATCTCCGCCGAGCGCTGCGCATCGACCCCAACAATCCGCTCTTTTATTATGTGTATGGTGTCAATCAGCTTGTCCAAAAGGAAGACTCGGATGCCAGTGCCGCTTTTTTTGAGGCGCTGAAGTTCTGGTCGGACTACCCGATGGTGCGGAGGCGCATGGCGCAGCTCTCGGAGATCGAAAGTCACCTGGACGATGCGGTGGGGCACTTGCAAGTGGTCGTGCAGGTGGAGCCGTCGGATATGCAAGCCCACTACGACCTGGGGCGACTGCTGGCCCTGCTGGATCGTAAAGGGGTGGCCCTCGACGAGATGACCCTGGTGGCCAAATCGCAAGCGCCCAAACGCCTGAAAGTCCCAGCCCTCAAGCTCCAAGCGCAGCTCAGGGCGGGACTCGGAGATCTCAATGGCACCGGTGAGTCCTTTCAGGCACTATTGGCCCTTGCACCCGAAGATCAAGAGGCTCGTCTGGGTTTAGCGGCGTTTCACCTCCGCCGTGAATCCCTGGATGAAGCGCGTCAGCAGTATCAAGAGCTGTCCCGTCGAGAGCCTAATAGTCCGGTACCACACCACTTTTTAGGGGAGCTGGCGTTGGCAAAGGCGGAAAAAGCCCGCCAGAAGAAGGATGCCGCCCTCGAGAAAAAGGAGCTGGAGCTGGCGACGGAGGCGTTTCGAGCGGAAGGGGCGACCCGGCCTTCTCATCCAGCAGCGTGGAGCTATCTCGGTGAGACCTATCGGCGTGCAGGTGCGCTTGCCAAAGAAATCGATGCGGAGGGCATGGCTCAGGTTCGCGATGCACGGAATCCCGTTGCCTATAACAACTTGGCAACCGCTCGATTTCGAGAGGGAGATCCCCATACCGCCCTTCAGCTCATCCGAAAGGGGATCGAACAAGCACCGGGATGGGGCATTCTCTATCAGAACGAAGGCATCATCTTGGCTTCGCTGGGACAAGATGCTCGAGCAATGGAATCTCTGCTGAGGGCGGTTCAGCTCAGCCCAAAACAAGGGGCGGCGTGGTATCAGCTTGGGCTGTTGCAGGTGAAGACAGGTGAGCTCAAGGCCGCCAGGATTTCCTTCCAAGCTAGTGTTCAGGCAGAGCCAGGACTGTCCGCTGGATTTTTTAACCTTGCCGGGGTACAAGAAGCACTGGGGGATAAAGCCGGTGCTGCACTCTCCCTCCAGTCTTATCTTCAGTTGAACCCTAAAGCCTCGGACGTGGAGACCGTAAAAGGACGGCTGGCACGTCTTAAGTGAGCAATCAAGAAGGAGCTGTCATGTTGGTGGTATTTGCAGCCTATATGGCACGCGGTCATGGAGACGATGAGCTGATCTCACAGGAGATGCTCGAGCACAGTAAGGCGCAGGTGATGACCCTGGAGCAGGCTCAGAAGCTGGGCTTTCAAGGGATCCCCGACCATCCCAGTGGCGGCTCGGTTAAGGTCATTGTGGCCCGTAAACAGGATGTCTCCTGGATTCAGCGACGGCTGGACAGCCATCCGTGGGTCCAACAGTTTGAGATGGCGGAAGTGGATACTTGATCGAATGCCTCGCCGACAAGTAAACGCCTCGCGCGTACAGGCGTATATACGGGCGTGCGTGCGCGTGCGAGGATGAGGCGTGGTCGGCGCGCGGGCTCAGCAGCGAGGGCGCACGGCAAAGCCGTCATACAGAATCACCCGAATATAATCGGATGCATTTGCACAGCCTCGGCCTTGCGCTTCTTGACTTAAACAGAGGCGATGTTTGCCTTCAGTGGCGGGAAACTCAGACGCGGCTTCTCCCGGGACCGCTCCTAAGAGCGCTCCGTCCAAAAATACCTGAACTGGCTGACGGCACTGACGATTGTCCACCGAGAAGCGAACCCGCAAGCCTTCGGGAATTGGCACGGGTGTCGGTGTCGCGGGCACGGGTGTCGGTGGAAGGGGCGTGGCAGTCACGGGCGTCGGAGTGGTGCTCTTTTCTCCCTCCGCTGTGGCTGCTTGATGGCTGGCTTCGTCAAGTGCCTGATCTGCGGCGGCTTGGGCATCTCGCCCGGGATTTTCCATGCCGGGATAGGGGGCGGGAGAGGGGGTCACACCGCCCGGCGCATCCGGTGGAAGGAGCTGCTCGTCGGCCAGAAGTTGTTCTACCGTCGGCGGAGGCAGCGGAGACTCTGGGCCTCCGGAGGCTTCTGCATCCTCTCCAGAGCCAGGAGGCGCGGGCACTTGAGGCACCACCAGCTCCTGACCGGTGCGAGGACCGGGCTTTTCTCCCAGCGTGGCAAGTTTTTCACCCTCTTTTGTTGTGGGTATCTTGGCCACCTGAGCCGGTGCGGGTGCGGTCACGTTATTGGGATCACAGCCGATGCGCCGGACCTCTCCTTCCACTTGATCTTTCAGCAGGGCTTCGATGTTGACATGTTCCTTGCGGATGCGCTCATAATCCTCCAGCAGCCGTCGGATCCGATCCTGTAGGTCCGGTGTCAAGCCGGGGGTATATCCGTATTGTTCGTAGAGCTGAATGCGGCGCTGTACCGTCCGAATGTGGCGGGCCTGCTGATGATAACGTTCCCAGCTCGTGCGGGCCGACAGATACGGGTTGGCCAGCTCTGGAACCAAGCATCCAGGGGTGGTGTTGAGCGACTTTCCGGTGCGACTGAGTGCATCCAGGGTGCGAATAAAGCGCTGATAGGACTCTTGGAAGCGTAATGAGAGGCCGTCCAGCTCGCGGGCTGCCTTTGCGTACCGATCAAGCTGATCCGGGAGATCGGCTGCCAGTAAGGGAGAGATGACTTGGGGTTCTGGAGCGCCCTTGAGTGGAATGCTCGCTTCGCCCTGAGCCCAGCCCAAGCTGGTATGCAGGCTCAGCCCCACCAGCAGGCAGTGGCTGAACATCAGGAGTGTGCGGCGGGTGGGAAGGGCACGCATGAACGAAGCTCCAGGAACTGACCGCAGTGACAGCAGAGGCAGGCCCAAACCGGATTACGAATGGAATGACGGTGGGCATCGCATTTCTCTACATGATGTAACACATGAAAGATCCTGAAGCAAGCGCCTTGTCTGGGCTGAAAAAGTATGAGGCAACAAATGGAGGCGGAGTCAAAATCGGAGGGGGTAAGTGAACCAGCGGTGGAAGTGTTGGGGCAAGGTCTCCAGGCACTTCGACTGGTGCTGCGGGATGGGGTGAGGGCCTATGGCACGGTTGGGGTCTTAGCAATTCCTGCTTTGCTGGTGGGGGGGCTAAGCTTAAGCCTGCTGATTGATCCGTTCTTTCCGGCGCTCTTTGCTGCTCAGCATGCGCCGCTGACCTTGGTGGATGCCCTTAAGCCGCTGCAAGTGCATTCTTTTTTCATCTACGCTGGCATCTTGGGGGTGTGGTGTGGGATCTATCGGGCGCTGATCTTGCCGTTGATTCGGGCTGCCTTGCTCAACCGGCTGATGGGGCTGGGTGTCGGAGAGCACCTCTCCAGCACCGAGGCATGGTTGCGCCTCTTTCCCAACTTGCCGGAGCTCTTTCAGACGCTGGGTCAGAAGTGGAGCCGTGTGCTGGGTGGCAGTCTCTTGGGGATTCTGCCTGGAGTGGTATGGGCCTGTTTTTTTGCCCTGGCGGAGCTGGTCTGTCTGTTGGAAGGCAGAGCAGGACCGGAAGCACTCCGGCGCAGTCGGAGATGGATGGAGGGGCCGGGCAATCTCGCCCGATATCTACGAGTCCAGGCTTTGCTCTGGTTGTTATGGGCTGGGCTTATGTTGGCACTGGGAGGGCTCTGGCGGATGCTCTTGGGGGCGCCAGCAGGTTTTATGAGCTGGACTTTCCAGCTTGCACTGCCTGGCTTAATGCTCCTTCCGTTTGAAACAGCCCAAGATTTTGTGTACTACGCCGACCTCCAGGTGCGACGTCGTCACTTTGAGCGTCTCTTCCAAAATATACTGCTTAACACGGAACGTCTTGAGCAGATCCTGGTCGATTGACTGTGTCGGAAGCGTATAAAAGTGGTGCTCAGAGACCTTCACCCGCATAAAAGAAGTAAGCCTCCCCTGTAAAGGCCATATCTTCATTACGGGTGGGGACACCGAGCACAATGTCGGGGCGAGCAGAGTCACCATAATTGCCAACGGTGACACTGCGTCCGAGGTAATCATTGGTGTTTGTCGAGATAAAACGAGCGGTCACATTTTCGGTGGATGTCACCTTCAGTCCAGAGAACGGGCCCGCCAACAAATACACCGACTTGAGAGAAGTCCGACCCCGGATTTCTCCATCTGCGCCAATCAAGATGTCCGCCTTGCCATCGCCGGTCAGATCACCCGGACTGAGTAAGGCTGCCCCAAGCAGGGCACCCGCTTCTGCTCCTTGGAAAGTTGCCAAGGCATTGGCGGTGGAGAGTGTCCCACTTGCCGGACCCGCAAAGAGGTACACTTCACCCACCGAGGATGCGTTATTGCTGCTGGCATAGGGTGCGGAGATCAGCAGATCTCCCTTGCCATCTCCGTTGAGATCTCCAGCGGGCGCAATGGCGGAGCCCACACGGGTGGAGCTGGCACCCAACAGTGTCCCATCGGCATCACTGGGAGAGAGGTTGACCGCATCGGTGAGGGGCCCGTGGAAGATATACGCGGCTCCTGCGGTGCTCACCTCCGCCGTTTCATAAAACGGGGCTCCAATGGCCATGTCATCGAAGCCATCGTTGTTGAGATCCCCCACACCTGCCACCGTACGCCCCGCATAACCATACGACGAAGTGCCCGTAAAACGAATGCCTTCCGTCACCACAGGCGTGCCTGTCAGGGGGCCCCACATCAAAAATGCGGAGCCACGACGCGCATTTTCATCCGTGCCTTCGTAGGGCGCACCGATCAACAGATCTTCGTGACCGTCGCCGTTGATGTCTCCTGCTCGATCCAGCGCCAAACCAAGCTGCGCGTTGGGGATGCCTCGAATGGAGACATCGGCATCGTTGCTGCTGAGTGTGCCGGTGAGTGGGCCAAAGAAGACATACACGGCACCGCTGAGAGCCCCGCCGAGGTTGCTTTCGGGCGCTCCAACCGCTAAGTCCGCTTCTCCATCTCCATTGGCGTCGAGGCTCACCATCGTCCTGCCAAATTTGCCTCCTTCTTCGTTGCCAGTGATGCGTGCAAGGGTGTTGCTCAAAACGGGGGAAGAAGCAAAGGGCCCCTTAAAGATGTAGACCACACCGGCATTGTCCTTCTCGGCATCATGGCTCGGGGCGCTGACTGCAAAATCATCCGCGCCATCGCCGTCCAAGTCACCGGGGTTGAGAACCACCGTTCCGAGGGCCGCACCTGCCTGCTCTCCGACAATCACGGCGGACGAAGTTGTCAGGCTCATGTCTCCGCCATAGCCACAAGTGCCTGCGGAGCTGTCACAATTGTTATCGAGGCCGTCTCCACAGACCTCTGTCTCACCGGGGTTGATGTCGGCATCATCGTCGTTGCAGTCGGTGGCGTCTTTCACGTAGCCAGTGGGTGCATTACACGCCCGGGTCACTTGAGTGCGATCGCCATATTTATCGCCATCGGCGTCCTGAAAGAAGCTGGTGCCGTCTACAGGATCTTCGTCAATATTGCCATCGCAGTCGTTATCGATCTTGTCACATTGCTCATCGGCAGAAGGATTGATAGACTTGTCATCGTCATTACAATCCTCACCGGCAGGCATGGCGACATACCCGTCACGGTCATTGTCCACCAGCTCGGGCTCAGGGGTGGGGGTTGCTGGAAGGGGCGTTGGGCTCTCGGTATCGTCATCTCCTGTACTGCCAGAACAGCCTGCGAGGCCGAGCGTGAGGGCAAACAGGCCGAAGAATAGAGTGCGCGTTGGGAGCATGTGGACCTCCTGGATGAAACAGCCGTTATTTGCACGGTTGCCGTGATGCGTGCGTCATGGGGGGACACGCAATGAAGATGACCAAATATAGACGTCTTTTATATGACGAGCAAGTCATAAGAGGACTGCACAAGAATGAGCGCGGCGAGATGTGTAAACGTCTGCTGGGCTGGAACGCTACATCGCTTTTGACGGGTTTGAGAGATCCTTGAGATTCTTATTGAATTATATTTGATCTCCCTGGAAGTTTGAGGTACATGGAACATGCCAAGACTCTCTTAAGCTGATGCACCTGGCAGCTTCGTCTCCAGCGCGGTCGTGCGCGCGGTGTCAGGTCCTCAAGCGCCACAGGTTTGATGCGTGCCAGCGCAGGTGCGAGGAGGCGTCCCACATGAAGCCACTGTCTGAATGCCTGGATCTGATTCAAGGAAAGACCAATGAGGATTACGCGCGCGAGAATCCCCATGCGGTACTGATCGGCCTGGGTCAGATCGCCGGTGAGATGCAGCGGAATCCTAAACAAGCTGCCGGTACGATGTTCCTCAACCTCTCAGGCGCACCGGAAGGGGGTGGCAGCGGTGCGCTGGTGAACATGGTATTTGGGGTGGTCAAATCTTCGCGAGAGGTGCCGGACGATGCCATCTACATCGGCTCCGGGACTGAGAACGACTTGCCCATTCAAGATAGCTCGTTGTCAAAGAGCCACGCCCGAATGTTGGACAACGGCGCCGGGTGGTCCCTTATGGATCTCGGCTCCACAAATGGCACCTATGTCAACGGCATGAAAGTCGAAGTGGGTGTGCCCCAGCCGCTCAAGGGCGGTGACATCGTCACCCTCGGGCGCATGAGCTTTACCTATTATGATGCCGTGTCCTTTGCCAAGCTGCTGTTCGTGCAGGCGATGGCACGCAATCGCACGCGCTCGACCCCCAAAACACCAGGGGCTGCGCGGGCTTCATCAACACCCGGACGTTCTACACAGCCGCCCACACCAGCCAATCCCGGCGGCGTTCGTACTACCCATCCGAACATGTCGGCGGCCCCCGCTCCGTGGTCGCAGGGGCTAGATGGAGACTTGGCGGCGCGGGCTACCGATCCGAAGGCTGCTCCCGTGTCTCAGCCCCCAGAGTGGAAACAGCGAGCAGTTGGCAAATTGCCAGTTGCAGACAATGGTATTCCACCCGCGACCAACCCCGGCTCCCATCCGGGATTCCAGAGCACTGGCACCGTGCCCCCTCCCTCCATGACCACCACTCAGCCGATGACGCCCGTGACACGGCCTCCGCAGGAAGTGGTCACGCCAGCAGTTGTGCCTCCCGCCGCTCCTGAACCAACCTCCTTCTTCCGCCGAATGATGCTGAAGGTGGCTCAGTTTTTCCAGCGCCTGGCCGGTGGCTGAGCATTAAAGCCCTCTCCTGTTATCGCCCGCTGCTTGCCCTTGAGCGTTAACGTCTGCGCTGATGCCGAGCTCCCCTGCCTCCGCCGCATCCCGAAGATGCCGAGACCCTGTCTCCTCCACGCCTGAGCGCATGACCGTGCGTGCCTGAATGCGCAGCCAGAGTCTTTTCCTCCTCATACTGTTGGCCCTCCCGAGAGACATTGACATCCATATGACTTTGGTTGCATAATCTCTGACAAAAGCGGCAGGCATGCCGTTATAGACACGATTTAAGGGCAAGAGAGATATCATGAGAATTGCCATTCTCGGGGGCGGTATTGGGGGATTAAGTCTTGCTTGGTACTTACACCATGCCCAACCGGGGGCGCACGAGCTGACGCTATTTGAACAGAGCCTCACCCCTGGCGGGCTGGTCACCGGCTTTCAGGTTGAGGGATACACATTTGATCGGCACTATCACTGCGTGCTCACCACCGACCATGAAGTGCGGCGGCTGGTGGAGGCCCTCGGACTTGAGCATCGGCTGCGGTTTAAGCAGACCCGCATGGGTTTTTACGACGGCCAGCGTTGCATTCCCTTCAACAATCCCTTCGACCTGCTCCGTTTTCCACTCTTGGGACCGCTGGATAAACTTCGACTGATCTTTACGATTTTGTACTGCCAGCACGCCGGTGATGCGGAGACCCTTCACAGAACCCCCTTGGAGCCCTGGCTGAGAGGGCTGGCGGGCACTCGTACTTTCGAGCGTGTCTGGACCCCCCTGCTTTGTTCCAAGTTTGATGGCAATTTTGACGGGATTCCAGCTACTTACATCTGGAGTCGTATGCGCCGTATGCAGTCCACACGTGAGAAGGGTGGGGCGGTGGAGAAGCTCGGCATCCTGCATGGCGGGACGACAACCTTGGTCAAAGCCCTCGCCCAGCGTTTGCCCTCGTTGGGCGTGCGCCTGTGTTTGGGGGCCTCGGTAAGTGGGCTGGTGGCGCGGGGAGCTCAGCA
This sequence comes from Myxococcota bacterium, assembly GCA_046075485.1. GTDB lineage: Bacteria > Myxococcota_A > UBA796 > JAJRTE01 > JBJTQF01 > JBJTQF01. Next base: position 91,994 of record JBJTQF010000245.1, read on the forward strand.
TGGTGTGATCACGCCGACGGGTGAGGAGGGGCCGTATGATCTGGTGATCTCTACTTTGCCAACCCCTGTTCATCAGCGTATTGCCTCCGGAGCGCAAGCTCAGCCTCGTCATGCGATGCCAGAAAAATATCTAGGCATTGTGGATGTTATACTTCTCCTTCGACGATCACTAACCCCTTATTATACATTGAATTTATTGGATCGACGGCTCCCCTTTACCGGCATCATCGAAACCAGTCATCTGATGGATCTAGAAGACCACGGTCCTTACCATGTAGTGTATCTGCCACGTTATACGGATGCACGTGGCCCTATTTATGCACAATCTGACGAACAGCTTCAGCAGCACTTCTGCGAGACGCTGCTGCATATGTTTCCAGACCTGAGCGCCGAAGACATTCTTCAGGTGTACCTCTTTCGTGAGCCTTTTGTGGAGCCGCTGACGCTCTGTGGTGGGGCCTACGCGCCTTTTCCCGAGTCCCTCGGCACGGAGCGGCGAGGCGTGTACCTGATGAACACGGGCAGACTATATCCCGAGCTTCATAACTGCCAAGCGGTGATCAGCCTGGCGCGTCGCACGGCCAACCACCTGCTCGAACGCCACGGATGAGGTGACATGGAGAGCATCAAGCGGCGGTGGTTGGCAATCATGACGTCTCTCGGGGCGATGGGGTGTTTTGGGCAGGCCATGCCAGCGGAGCTGACGCTGGGTGGTGGAGTGCTCATCCTGATGGGAATGATGTGGGCTGAAGGACGGCGGCGCTCTTCCCTCCCGGTGATGTCTCTTTGGCTATGGCCCTTGCTGGGCGTGGGGCTGAGCTCCGGTACGCCCTCGCTGGTTCGAGTCACCTATGCCGTGGGGCTTGGCTTGCTGGGTTACGGGCTGCTGCGTTGGCTTGAGCGTCGGCCTGTGGAGCAGCCACTGCCGGACAAATCCGGCTGGGTCATGCTCAGTCTGATCCTGCTGGGATTTATCTTGGGCGGCCTTCAATCTTGGGCGATCTATCAAGCTGGTGACCGTTTTATGGCGCAGGATACAGCCTATTTTGAGCAATGTCTGTGGGGATGGGTGAATGGCCGCAATTTTTTGATGGGCTCAAGTCAGCAATGGTGGCTCTACGATCCGCCGTTGACCACACATTTTGCCATGCATCTGAGCCCGCTGCTCCTGGTGGTGGGTGGCATTTATGCGCTCTTTCCTTCATATGTGACCCTTCAGGTGGTTCAAGCCTTGAGCGTGACCCTGGCCTGTTTCCCCCTGTATTTGCTGGTACGGACCCGTTCGGTGCGGGCAGCTTGGCTTTGGTGTGGGGCGTATCTGGCGCAGACGGCTGTCTGGAGTCAGGCACTGCTGGGATTTCACGAGCTGGCGCTGGCGGCACCGGGTGTTTCCTGGGCCACGGCGGGTCTGCTCACCCGTCGGTGGCGCTGGTTGATGGGTGGACTGATGTTGGCCATGCTGGCCCGTGAAGATCTTGCTCTGATGGCGATCATGGCGGGATGTCTGGGCGTTCTCCGTCCTGGCTGGAGAGAGAAGCTGCGTTGGGGTCTCTTTCCCCTGTTACTGGGTGGGAGCGGCTGGGTGGGGGCTGGTGTGCTCATGCGCGCGTGGGGTGCTTCCGGTGGCCAGGTGATTTTGTCGCTCTTTGCGCACTTTGGCGATACGCCCGTGGAGATCGCCCAGAATATGCTGCTTCACCCTCTGGATGTGGTGCGCTTTATGTTGGAGGGTAATCGTCTCCACTATGTTTTAGAGCTACTCGCCCCAGGATTATTGGGCGCGCTGGGCAATCCGGTCAGCCTCTTGGTCTTACCCGCCGTAGGCATCAACTTGTTGGTTAGAGGTGCTGCGATTGCATGGCCGGATGTTCACTACTCAGTGTACTTGCCACCGGTCTTGATGCAGGCTTCCGTCATGTTTTGGCAAGCGCGTGAGGAGACGTTGGCGCGGAAATTGGCCATTCCATTGGAGCAATTTAGACTGGCACTGCCGCTATTGGGGCTGCTGTCTGCTCTGACGGCGACTCCAAATGTCCTGCCACAGCGGATCGGGATGTGGCGAACCCCACCTGATCGCCTGGAGCTGCTTCAGGCGCTGTCTCATGTTCCCTCTGGGGCGCCGCTCGCCGCGCCTCGGCATGCCCTTCCGTGGGTGGCGCAACGGGAGCAGCTCTTTATTGTGAACCGGGTGGCGGCCTATACCCGCTGGAGCCCGGAATATATTCTGGTAGATGCGGAACCGGATCGGGTGGGGCTCGCCGATGGCAGCGTCCCTTCGTATCAGGCTTACGTGGAGCGTTTGGTCTCCACACCGGGGGTCGTTCAGCTCTGGTCCGGTCAATATTACCGGCTCTACAGGGATCCCAGTGCTGGTCAGCAGTCCTTGCCGCTTCCCCAGGAGGCTGAACCATGAGCTCACGGCTCATCAGTGGCATCTTCTCGAGCTGGGCCGGATTTCTGGTCAGCGCCTTGACCTCACTCTTGATGGCTCCTCATCTTGTCAGAACACTGGGCGATGATGGGTATGGCCTCTGGTGCCTCTACATGTCCATCACCGGATATTTTGCATTGCTGGACTTTGGCGTCAGCCCCGCCATTGTACGGTATACCTCAAAGTATCAAGCGTTGGGAGACTCCGCTGCCGAGCAGCGGGTGGTTGCGGCTGGACTGGGTTTTTTCCTCTTAACAGCCGGAGGGCTCTGTCTGCTTGCGCTGGGAGCCTATTCCTACTACGACGTTCTATTTCCAGTCCCGCAAGTATCATTAGAGGTAGCACGTCAGACGTTTCTCTTGGTGAGCTTAGATTTTGCCCTGGTTCTCCCGTGTGCGGTCTTTCAAGGTGTTTTGCTGGGGCACCAGCGTTTTTTTGCGCTCAATCTTCTTAATATGCTGCTCCGTCTGCTGCGCTTCGCACTGGTAATGACCACCCTCGAGGCGGGCTCTGAAGGACTGGTGGGCGTGGCGCTCATCTTTTTTGTCACAGGCTTACTACGGGATCTCGCTTATGTCTATCTGGCGCGCCAAGTGCTCGGCGGGTTGCCAAATCCACTCAATACGCATCTTCACACGGTTCGGGAGCTGCTGTCCTACAGCTTGCCTGCCTTCATCATCTCCATCTCGTTGCGTGTTCAATCGTATACCGATGCGCTGGTGATCGGTTATGTGGTGGGGGTCGGGGCCATCACGCCCTTTGCTCTGGCGGGCAGTTTGGTGGACTATGTTCAAGAGCTTGGCTGGGGACTGACCGGCGTGCTCGTGCCAGTGGTCAGCGCGCACGAGGCCAAGGGAGAACATGCGGCCATCCAGACTCAGTTCCTGAAGTTCACTCGTTATTGTGTGTGGTTGATGATCCCGATCCTGGCGGGAGCTGAGGCGCTGGGACGCTCCTTCTTTATCCGCTGGGTAGGGCCGGAGTACGGCCAAAGTGCAGAGCTGCTGCGCATCTTGCTCTGGGCGATGACCATCTATGTGGTGCAACTTCCTGCTCAGGCTGTTCTAAAGGGAATGGGACGACATCAGACCCTGGCACGTTTTCTCGGCGTGGAAGCGATTGCCAATCTTGGGCTCTCGATTTGGTGGGGCCAGCTCTGGGGGGTGGAGGGTGTGGCACTGGGCACACTCGTGCCTCGTCTCCTTCTTACCGGTGGTTTGTTAACACGGCACGTTTTGCAGGTGCTGAAGCTGCCGCTCATGACCCTCGCCTCCGCCGTTGTCCGTCCAGCCCTGCCGGGTGCCCTGGTGATGACGACGTTGACGTGGCTGCACGGCTATTTGTTTAGAGAGCCCCTCTCTTGGCTGGGCCTGATCCTCTCGGGGGGGCTCTTTATCGCGGTGTATGTCGTGACCACCTACACCCTCGCTCTGCCGCCAGAAGAAAAACGCTGGCTGGAGCAGCGAGTGCAAGCCCAGCTTCAGCGGTTGCGCTGACGTTGGACCGCCGCGCTTCCGCCGATGTGTTACCTCGATCCACCATACAGAAGGAGCACTGATGCCACACCCTACCATCTCGGTTGTCATCCCAACCTACAATCGCGCCACGTATCTGCCCCTCTCCGTGCAGTCGGTCTTGGCTCAGGATGTGCCCGTGTTGGAGATCCTCATCGTGGACGATGGCTCCACCGACAATACGGCGGCAGTCGTCGCGGAGCTGGAGGGGCCAATTCGCTATCTGCCACAAAAGAATGCTGGGCCTGCAACGGCTCGAAATCACGGCATTCGTGAAGCAAAAGGTGAGTGGGTGGCATTCTTGGACAGCGACGACCTCTGGGAGCTTGGCAAGCTGAGACGACAGCTAGAGCTGGCTTCTACCGACACGCGCATCGGGATGGTGCATGGCGCTGCAAGGATCATCGACAAAGAAGGCAAGCTCACGGGAGAACTGTGGACAAAGCCTGACTATCGTGGGGCTTGTTTTGAGAAGCTCAGCATTGCCAACGGTGTTAATGCATCCTCGGTGCTGGTCAAGCGGTCGCTCCTTGAGCATGTAGGAGGGTACGATACGCAGTTTGCAGCGCTTGAAAATTGGGAGCTCTGGCTGCGCTTGTCTTTACATTGCCATTTCGCCTACAGCGAGCAGCCCTTGAGCCGCTATCGCATTCATGGAGGCAACTTAATCAAAGATCTCAGCCGCACGAGGCGCGCCTATGAGCTACTGCTCAAGAAACACATGGAAGGCGCTCAGTCTCCGCCCACTTTCTTAAGGCGGCGTGCATATGCGCGCTTTTATGAAGCCTTTGCAGATGGTCATGTGGGGCGGGGAGAGTATCACATCGCGCAGCAACTCTTCCTGAAGAGTCTCTTTTTAGAGCCGTGGCAACCCGATATTTGGTGGCGACTCTTTCGAGTCAGTACGTCAAAGGACCCTGTCCGGTCAGGTAAGTAGAGGGGTGAGGGGGGTGCTGCTCAGGTGAGCGAACGGCAGCAGTCCCCACGTTGAGCTGCTGCCGTCTCCAAATACGGCGGAGATTCATAGAATCGCCGAAAGTGGCGACCGTCAATTGACAGTGATGGTTCCCTTACCGAGGTTGCCAAATACGTCAGTTACCACCACATTATAGGTTCCAGCTCCAAGTGTTCCTGGATTCACAGTGGCCACTGACAACCCCGTTTGAGTGCTAAATGTAACGTTGCTGGCGCTCCACAAGAGCACATTGTTGGCGTCATACACGCTGACATTGGCTTGAACAGAGCTGCGGTTTCCTCGATTAAGGGGAGCAGTGCTGCGCTCATTCTCTGCGCTCATAGAGAGCAATCGATAGCCACGCGGGTTAGAGGGATAGGCCGCCGTTACATTGAGCTGACCTCCCGCGTAACTGCCACTGACGGTCAAGCCCGTATTGGCCACAAGTTCGAAAGTATTGCTGTACAGCAGGTATGGGGTGGCGTTCCAAGGGAAAGTACCAGAGGCTTGTGCCACCGTCTTGCCTTCCACTCGGAAACGATAACGTCCCAGCGGCAAACCCGCACTATAATCAAGCGAGGGCTGAGCATTCACTGCTTGGAAGGTGGCATACCAATAGTGCCTTTGCGCCACTGTGTGATCCAACGGATCAGGGGTATACGTGAGCATGATCTCCGGCCCAGCCTCTGACCAGGGTCTTCCGCTGGTATGTTTGACATCCTGATAGACGCCGGTTGTCACTTCACGTTCCAGCACGACATGTGGAAGGTCGATGATTGAATCGCCCCCTTCCCACAGGAACGATGCAATACCTGTCACCCGCTGGACCTGCGCATCTGGCTGAACACTGCGGGGTGTCTCACCGTCCCATGTATACACATAGGAGGGAACACGCGAAGGAATGCTGCCGGCGGTTGCCACATAGTCTGGAACAGCAGGCTGGAGCGGGAAGTAGTCATACACATTGTCGTCCACTTCACTGGCAATGGAGGGGGTGCTTTTGCCCAGCTCACCGACCAATCCCACCACCTGCTCGAGAATATACTCGCCTTGAATTGGTCCCCAGACGTTGATCTCTGGCTCGTAGCCGCCGGCCAACCAGTCTTCAAGGGTTAAGAGATACCCTTCGTGGTCATTGGTATAGCCAATGGTCACGACATACGGATAGCCGTGTGCCTTCTGAACTCGATCCCGGAAGACATCCGAATAGAGAGATACAGGTTCACCGGGAAACAATCCGAAGATCACCTGATTGGTCTCACGAATGCCATCGGTCGAAGTAATGGGTACATTGCGCAAGCGAAGGGCACCAATATTCGTTGTCTGTGCGGTCTGGAAAGGAAGATCAACCCATCCCAAGTCAAAGTCAAAAATGGGGAGATCCATCAGCTTAATGATTTCGTCCACGTTGCCACAGGTGTAATAGGGCGCGACATCACTGCCCCATCCCCAGAGCTTTCCCACGATCTTCATGCTGGGATCATCGGTGCAGAGTGCCGCGCCATATCGAGTATTAAACTCATCGATGGGAGAGGCCACTGAACCATCGGGATTGTAGATCACATCGTCGCCCTGATACCGCGTGGTGAAAGGCGAATAGTGATAGTCTGTGGTCCCCAAGCGGGTGATGCGCATGGCATCTCGATCCTGATGAATGGAGCGATTCAGAATATCCAGTGGCACATCTCCGGTGACCGTAGTGGTCAGACCATGAAGGGCCATGATCTTGGGCGCAGCGATTTCTCCCAATGACTCCATGCGTGCAAAGTTGTCTTGAATACCCGCTGGTGACTGATCTCCCGCAGCGCCTTGTAGGTGCATCACCACCACAGGAGATGAAAAGCTCTCTTGCACTCTGAGATCGACGTGTCCTGTGCTCTCCACAGAGGTGAGCATATTGTCTCCGCCCATGATGGTGCCATGCATTCCAAAAGAATGGATGAGCGCCAGAGGAGTGTCATCGGCAGGGTCGGCAGTTCCTTGGCTCCGATCAATTCGAAGCAGTGTCAGACGTGGATCTTTGTGGCGTCCGAGCGGTTGACCATCAACACCGAGCAGCGTGTCGTTCTCTCCCCGTCGATCACGAAAGATCTGATCCACTCCAACGGGATCAAATTGAGGATCAAATCCAACCCCCAAAGCGGCTGGCGAGAGCCCTTCATAGGCGTCGGCGGCAACGTCCGCTGCTTGTTGAGTCAAGCGGGTGTAGATCTCAGTATTGAACTGATCGGAGCCCAAGTAGAGGGCGGGATCGTGGCTAAAACAGCCATAGGAAGAGTGGGAATGACTGGTCGAAAAGATGACCTTATCATGCACATCCACGCCCGTGGCATCGGTGATGGCATCCTCCAATCCGAAGAGAATTCCATCAAATGCATAGCCGATGTCTACCTTCACAAACACCACATGCTGACCATTGTTCTCAAGCCATACCACCTTGATGGGAATACGGCTCTGAACACCCGCAGATGGAGAGAACTCCGTGGTGTAGGCAGAGGTTCGGCGATCTACCCCCAGCATAGAGTAGCGCAATCGAGAGGTATAGGCGGCCAATGGAGTGCCTACCGGGAGGTCAGCACTGGCTTCGGCAGCCCCTGCTCGCAGCCCAGTGGCTGCCGTGGTGCTGAGAGACTGAGCATTCTGCTCGCCCTGATCCAGTGTGTTACTCGGCTGACAAGCCATCAGGCCAGCCGAGATGCTCAGCAGAGAGAGGAGGGTCTTCCTCACGAACACGGTGTCCGTTCTTTTCATACATGCTCCTGAAGTGATGGGCCAGATTGAAAGGAGGGATAGGGTAGGAAGTGGGCGCCCCCAAGCTCAGGGTCGCACTGGATTCTTGCCCTTCGGAGAGCCGAAGACAATATAAGTACGACCGACATTTTCGGAGGTGGTGGTACCGTTGCTTACCACATCCCAGCGTGTGGCACTGATGATCAGATCGGTGCGGCCATCTCGGTTGAGATCTCCTGATGCCATGTCAAAACCAGCGTTGTCATCGGCCCGCTCCCCCAGAATCTTCAGATCCGCTTTGTCGAGTGAGATGTCCACTGGGAAAGCCGTTCCCCACGCGGCACGATTCGCACGGCCATAGAAGACGTAGATGCGACCGGCATCCTTCGCGCTGGCATCTGAACGTGAAGCGGCCACCGCAAAATCGCCGATGCCATCGCCATTCATGTCCGGAAGACCCTCCACCGTGCAGGGACACTCATCCTTGCCATCTGTGCTGGAGGTAAAACGAAGCTGCGCTCGACTGTCGATCTCTCCAGAGTCTGGCATCAGCTCGGCACCAAAAATCAAGTAGGCAAAGCGGTTGCTATCGGTTGCATTTCGACGACCCACTAAGAAGTCATCATAGCCATCATTATCCACATCCGTTAGACCAGAGACATCGTCACCCACATACTCGTAAGCAGACTTGCCCCAATATTCGCGGCAGCGGGTGTTATCGAGCAGGAACTGCACATTCTGGATATAACTTGCGTCGCCTGCACACCAGAGCACACTGCCCGGTGCAATGGTGATGTCATACTCACTTCCCACCAAGAAGTCCATCAAGCTGTCTTTGTTGTTGAAGCCACCCATCGCGAGACTCATGCCGATGGAGTGCAGGGGCTGTCCCTGAAGACGGGTCAGCTCAGTTGGCTTGAGCTTCGCGGACCACCCAGAGGCGCGACCGGGAATAAGGGTCAACCAGCCAGAACCACCCGATTGAGTGGGCCAGGGAATTCCGAAGACTGCATCGTCCAAACCATCCCCATTGATATCGCCTCCGCCGGTCACAGAGTAGCCCATCAGGAGGTTATTGGAATCGGGCGCTGCCGCGAGTCCTTCAACACTCGACAACGAAGCAGAGGTCAAGCTGGTGCTGCTCCAACCTTCGGCACGTCCAAACACCATATAAGTACGACCCACCGCTGAGGCACTCGGCACAGAGTGATAAGGCGCACCCACTGCGAAGTCACCAAAACCATCCCCATTCAGATCACCTGCCATGCTGACAGAGAAGCCTGCACGAGAGGTCGGTTCCTCTTCATGATAGGTCGTGGCCATGTCGCTGACATCTCGACCATCGACATCTTTCCAGCCTTCACTTCGACCAAAGAGCACAAAGGCAGCGCCTCGGTTCTGGCTGGGTTGAAAGATGATGTCATAACCGGGAGACCCAATCAGAAGGTCGTCTACAGGTCCATCCTCATAAGGTTCTGCACCATTTAAGTCGTTACCGCTGGCGAGAGAGTAGCCGATCTGTCCAGAGACTTGATCCCCATTGATGCGTACATGCGATGAGTCCAGGGTCAGAATGCCTTCGACTTTCCCGTCGCAGTTATTGTCTTGGAGATCCGGCTTTTCGGGAGCACCGGGGTACGTATAGAAGTTCCAGTCATCGCAGTCGCCTTGTAGCTCAGTGAGGCCGTCTTTGTCATCATCGACGCAGGTGGTGCCATCATCCACTTTGCCATCGCAGTCATTGTCGATGCCATCGCAGGCAGGCACACCGGGCACGGCAGGATCGGGAGGGCCCTCGGCCATGCCGGGGTTGATCTTGGCATCTTTGTCATTACAGTCCGAGCAGGTGGTATACCCATCGCTGTCGAGATCGACTTCTTCGTTGATCTGACCGTTACAGTTGTTGTCGATGGTATCATCGCAGTTCTCGGGTAGAATAGGAGAGATATTGGCGTTACTATCGTCGCAGTCTGCCGGTACGGTGCCTTCTGCGCAGCCTCGCACCCCGTCATCGTCTCCATCACGTTCGCCGGTGGGCACGAGCGTATCACAGTTGTTGTCTTTTCCATCACAGATCTCGGGCGCACCGGGATAGCTGCTGCCATTTGCGTCGTCACAGTCGCCCGCGCAGCCTCTATATCCATCCTTATCGGCATCCAGCTCTGCGGCATTGGGACCATTCACGCAGTCATTGTCGATGCCATTACAACCTTCGGGTGCCCCTGGGTAGACCGTGGGATCCTCGTCATTGCAGTCGGGGGTGACAGGATCACACTTTTCGTATCCATCTTTATCTTGATCCCAACCTCTGTCCTCCAGCCCATCACAGTTATTATCCAATCCATCATCGCAAACCTCTGGGCTTCCAGGGAACTGATCGGGATTGGTATCGTCGCAGTCGCCTTGACACGATGAATAACCGTCTCCGTCTCCATCATTGGGATTACACTGGTTGACCTTAATTTCAACTGGCCCTGCTTTGCAGTCTTTACCAGCGGTATCCTTTCCAATCGCCGTCACCAAGTGACTGCCAGCGGTGGTGAAACGAGCCGTCGTATTCCACCCTCCACCCGTATCGGGTGTTGCCGGGATGTAATACAGTGAGGGCTCTGTCGCGTCTTGGAGTGTGACCTTCAGGCTTTGAGGAGGATCGTCTGTATCGGGATCCTGAATGCGGCCTCGAAAGATGATGTTGACATTGGGATCCGTCGTCAGTCCGCTGACGGGGCTCTCTAACGTGATAGAGCAAGGCGCGTTGGCAATCGAGATATTGACTGCTGACGAGGCACTCTCTTTGCTGGGGTCCAACACCGTAAGCTGAACCGAGTAGGTGCCTTCCTCTAACCCGTCCGGGAGGCTCCCTACCACACGACCTTCTGCATCAATAACACCACTGAGTGTCTCAAAGACCTGCTGGCCACCGTTGGCGGCGGTGCCTGAGACCGACCACTCCGCCACAAGCTGTGTGGGATCGCGCGTCTCGCGGTCTGAAGTCCCACCGATCAGCGTAAGTGCGACCCCTGGTTTAAAGCGTTGCCCATCGGTGGGGGCTGAGATAGTTGCGGAGGGCGCGGTGTTGCTGCTAGGAGGCAGGTCATCGTTGCCGCAGCCGGCGACAACCGAAAGCCAGCCCATCATGACCACCATCCCTGTGGTTTTTGCCTGCCATTGACCAAACAAGCGGTCCTGAATCATGGGTATCTCCAGACGAAGAGCTCGGCAGCGGGTTTGGGAGCACGGACTTACTGGCACAATACCGGCAGTGACGGACGCTCACGCCATGAATGCCATCCCAATCACAATATAGCATCGGTGCAGGAAGCGGCAACAAGTTAAAATGATTGTCGCGTCACTGATGGCGGGCTATACTGCCACATCTTGCAGTTTGACCCGACGTGGTCTCAACCGACACTGGCCACGGCTTCTAACCGTGTGCGCAAAGGAGGATTCTTTCATGATCAATGGTGCTTGGGCGCAAAGGTCGCATGAAATGGGGCAGATACCCGTGAATACAGTCTTTTGTAGAATCATAAAAGGCGCGGTGTCCGGATTGCTCATCAGTTTGATCGCGTGCTCTGGCACGGAGGGAACTGATACTCCAGGGCCAGATACGCCGCTGGATGCACGTTTTGTCAATCTTACGGAGGGGACACAGGTCTCTCAGATCGTGGACCTACAGGTGGAGGCATCCGGCGGAGGCGGAATCGCGAGCCTGTCGTTTACGGCACCCCCTGAGCTCGTGGGCATCGATCTCGACGCCGCCGCCGAAAAGCTCGCTGCTCAGTGGGACACCACCCTCGATGATAACGGCACCGTTCAAGTGGGCATTGAGGCGCGCGGTAAAGATGGAACCAGTGTGGTCAAGACCCTCAACCTCACCCGCGCGAATGTTTCCGCCGCTTTGCGCACCGATTACGAAGATGGCGCCTACGTTCGCCAGGGCTCGCCGTTGATTCTGAAGGTGAACGCCTCTGCTTTTGGCAGCTCTCCTTCGCTCAATCGGGTAGAGGTCCGAGCCCTTGAAGGAGGAGGGCTGAGCCCCGCACTTCCAATCCAGGGGGTGCTGGATGGAACGGGTGCCTATGTCGTCAACTTGGGTTCTCCTTCTGCGGGCGATATTGACATGACCCTCAATGCGGTCAACAACAGTGGCGAAATTTCAGCACCTTTGAAGTTGACCTTGTCTGTTTTGCGGAACGACATCATCTCCACGGCCATTCTGAGCGACTTTGAAGTGACCCCGGACGGCCAGACGGGGCTTCTTTTGGGCGCGGTGACGGGCACGACGGACCTCAAGCTGGACTTCATCAACCTGTCTGATCCTGCCAGCCCGACCTTTTCTGGTGCGTCGATCACCTTGCAGCCAGGTGTGACCTCCAGCACTTCCGGGCCGATGGGCAATTTGATCCTGAATCCGGTCGATGCCACCAAAGCATATGTGCTGTTCCCGTCCTCAAAGGTGGTGTATCGCATCGATGTGGCAACGAAGACGGTGAGTTTAAAGACAAACATCACTAGCCTGCCGCGTCCGGAGACAGGAACAGCGCTGGGCCGCAACAATCGTTCGCCCTATGCGATCATGACCCCGGATGGCAACTATATCTTCGCGTGGGATACGATCCAGCCTGCTCCGTTGATCATGCTGCGCACCTCCGACATGGTGCAGCTTGGTGCCACCACGGGACAGGTGACTTCACCCTTCCCACCGCCTGCGACCACCAATACAAAGGGTTTTGGGTATATGGTGGCACATCCAGGCAATCGATATGTATATGCGATCAACAACTGGGGACTTGACACCGCTGGCAGCGTAGATTTGGCTGTCTTTGACATTTCCGGCCAAGCCTTTATTGACTTTAATGCCACTACAGCTCGGGTGATTGACGCCTTTTCAGTTGAAAATGCGAGCAGCTCTTACAAGGTTGGCCAACAGCCCGGGATTACCCCCGATGGGACGCGGCTGCTGTTGCCCGTGTGTAACGGTTCCACCGGTGCCACGTTGTTGAAGCGTTATCGTTTGGACGTCGCGAGCCCCACCAACATCACCGCCGACGCCAGCGTCGATCTCTCTTCGGTGTACTGTGGTGGCATCTCGACCATTTCCAAGGATGGCCGATACGCGCTGATTTCGTCGAGCAATCCCAACAAGCCCACGGGTGCAGTGGTAGATTTGCTGAACGGCTTGGCCTTGTCCGTGACTTTCCCGAACGGGGTGAAAGACGGCATCTTCAGCCCTGACTCCGGAAAGGTGTTGGCCGAGAGTATCGCGTATGCGGATCGAGATATGGGTGAGCTGAGCCTTAACACCTCTCCACAGACCGTGCTACCGGTTCTGGTGCCGGGCGCGGCGGGTCTCATGCCTCCGGACAGTGACATCAAGCTGCGATACCATCTCTTGACCTCCAGTGGAGGATATGCGTATCAGCTCTATGCCGCCAACGTCAACGACGGATCCAGCAGCGGAGTTGCCAAAGGTACAAGCCTCTCAGTCTTTAGCCTTGGCGTCGATGGGTTTATCTTTCCGAATCCATGATCCAGCCCTGCTCTCTGCCTGACAAAGCTGTCCTTCCCGAATGAAGCGCAGAACCCTACGGATGCCACCTTCAGCTACAAAATCTGGGTGACCTCCTGACCGCTTAAGATCATTGCACCCTCTTCCTGCCTGCCTGCCACTTCATTGTTGACGAACGTCGCGAGAGACAAGTATAAACGCAGATCCAAAGGCAAAGTCTCTTCATCCGTCTCATCATGCTCTGCGCGCTTGGGAGGTTAACTTGGAGTCCCTTGAGAAGAAGCTGGCGATCCTGGAGGAAAAGAACCGTTTGGCTGAGGTGGGGGGAGGTCGTGAGCGGCAGGAGCGTCAGCATAAGCAGGGTAAGCTCACCGCGCGCGAGCGCATCGAACTTCTGATGGATCCTGGTACGTTTCAGGAGCTAGACAAGTTTGTGGTCCATCGTTGTTCCGACTTTGGCATGGAGCAGCAAAAGTTCTTGGGAGATGGGGTTGTAACGGGTTTTGGTCGTGTCAACGGGCGCACCGTCTATGTCTTTGCGCAGGACTTTACAGTGTTTGGAGGCTCACTTTCGGGGGCCTACGCCCAGAAGATCTGTAAAGTGATGGACCTAGCGATGAAGACCGGAGCCCCCCTTGTGGGCTTGAATGACTCCGGCGGAGCTAGAATCCAAGAGGGTGTGGAGAGCCTGGGAGGATATGCGGACATCTTTCTGCGCAACGTCATGGCATCAGGTGTGGTGCCGCAGATCTCGGCCATTTTTGGGCCTTGCGCGGGTGGCGCAGTGTATTCGCCCGCCATTACGGACTTTACGTTGATGGTGGAAGGTTCCTGCATGTTTGTGACGGGGCCGGACGTGATCAAGACTGTGACCCATGAAGAAGTGGGCAAAGAAGAGCTGGGGGGAGCGCATACCCACAATGCCCGCTCTGGAGTAGCTCATTTTGCCAGCCCCAGCGAACCAGAATGTTTGAGCTTGATCCGTGAGCTTCTGGGATTCATGCCCTCCAACAACCAGGAGGATCCGCCCCTGCGTGTGAGCAGTGATCCCATTGAGCGCTCCACCGAGAAGATCTTGGAGCTGATTCCTGCCAATCCCAACAAGCCCTACGATATTAAAGAAGTCATTCGGGAGCTGGCCGATGCAGGAGAATTCATAGAAGTACATTCCGAATTCGCCGGTAATATCGTGGTGGGCTTTATTCGGATGGGAGGGCGGGCCATTGGGGTGGTCGCCAATCAGCCCGCGGTTCTCGCCGGTTGTCTGGATATTGACGCCTCCGTTAAAGGAGCGCGATTTGTGCGTTTTTGTGACGCCTTTAACATTCCCCTGCTGACCTTAGAAGACGTGCCTGGTTTCCTGCCTGGAACCGATCAGGAGTATCGTGGCATCATCCGCCACGGTGCTAAGTTGCTCTATGCTTTTGCCGAAGCCACCGTGCCTAAAGTGACGGTTATCTTAAGGAAAGCGTATGGTGGTGCCTATTGCGTGATGGCCTCCAAGCACATCCGGGCAGATTTGAACTTTGCTTTACCGACGGCGGAAATTGCTGTGATGGGGCCAGAAGGCGCGGTTAACATCATCTTCCGAAACCAGCTCGACAAAGCTGCTCAGCCGGAAGAAGAGCGCATCCGACTGGTCGATGACTATCGAGCACGGTTTGCCAATCCTTATAAAGCAGCAGAGCTGGGGTATGTGGATGAAGTTTTGCATCCCCGCTTGCTTCGCAGTCGCCTGTGTGTGGCGTTTGATATCCTAAAGGATAAGCGGGACAGCAATCCGCCCCGTAAGCATGGGAACATTCCGCTGTGACGGATGTCCCAGCCAGAGGGCGGACCGGCGGAGGCGGTCAGAAGGGTTGACAACGCCTACCAAAGCTCCGATACTGGGTAGATGTTGACGGTAGTGGGCACCGCGTGGGCTCAGGAGCGCGCGTGTTGCTCGAATGGATGGGTGGGCGTCTTCGCGCACCATCCTTGAGGCAGGAGATCATGTCACAGCCACAAAAGGTTGGTCAGTACAATTTTCTCAAGAAACTGGGTGCTGGGCGAATGGCCGAGGTTTATCTGGGCCGGATCGAAGGTGCCGAGGGATTCCAGAAGCCGGTTGCCATCAAGAAGATACTGCCTGACCTGGCCAGCGATGGACAGTTCGTTCAGTCGCTGATCGCTGAGGCAAAGGTGGGTGGACAGTTACATCACCGCAACATTGTGGAGGTGTACGACTTTATCCGTTATGGCACCGACTACTGCATCATCATGGAGTATGTAGACGGCGTAGACTTGGGGCGTATTTTGCGCTCCGCACGTCGTTACCGAGTGCGGATCCCGCCAGCGGCTGCACTCTACATTGCTTCCCAGGTGTGTGATGGTCTAGACTATGCCCACTCA
The DNA here is from genome assembly GCA_046075485.1 of Myxococcota bacterium. GTDB lineage: Bacteria > Myxococcota_A > UBA796 > JAJRTE01 > JBJTQF01 > JBJTQF01. Next base: position 107,527 of record JBJTQF010000245.1, read on the forward strand.
GCGCGCGGGTTTAACGGTGAGCCCCTAAACATTGTTCACCGCGATCTCAAGCCCTCCAACGTCCTGATCTCCATCAAAGGGGGCGTGAAGATCTCAGATTTTGGCATCGCCCGCGTGATGGATCAGGTGGTGATGCGCAGCAATGGCACCAGCAAGCTGTCGTTGCAGTATCAGAGCCCTGAAGGTGCCGCTGGAGAAGGGCGCTTAGCACCCTCGAGTGACGTGTTCTCAATTGGCTTGATCCTGTTTGAAATGTTGACCTTGGAGCCCTTTTTTCCGGGCCGCTCCGCCAATGAGCTACTGGAAGTCTTGCGCGAGCCCGAGTTCTCCAAACGTCTGACCTTGGCACAGCGGCAGCTACCGGGCTCAGAGCGTGTCTTGGCGGCGGCACTCCATCCCAATCCTGCCGAGCGTTACCGCACCGCTTCTGTCATGGCCGAAGATTTGCGGAAACTGCTGGCCTACATGAAGGTGGACGATCCAAAAGAGCGGCTCGCCAGCTTCTTTAATCGCCTGATCCGCTTTGTACAAGATCAAGGACGGCGTCCACAAGACGGTCAGCCGGTGGAGGCCGCCGAAGATTGGGAACAGGACGGACGAGCCGAGTTCGATGTCAGCCGTACCAGCTCTGATCGGGCTATTCCTGAAGGGACAGGGACTTGGCAAGAGTCTGGCGCAGCCCCCGTGGTCTCCGCGCCCTCCGCTGGATATGCGCCGCCAAGCCCGCCCATGGCACCTTCTCCTGGCGTGGAGGATCCCAACGCCTGGAGTGGCCGGCCTGAGATGACCATTCCGCAGCCCATGCAGCCGCCACAGCCTCAAGCCTACGGCGGAGCAGAGAGCGCTCAGCCTGGATACGGGTGGCCTCAGCAGCAGCAGACCGTGGCCGATCCCTATGCCACCATCAACCCCGGTCAATATCAGGCAGCCCCTGAGGCATACGCGGGAACACCTGCACGTGCGGAAGAGACCCAGGTGGGTGGTTATGCCACCGTCCAGCAGAATTATAACGAGACCGCCAATATCGCCATGCCTCCGCCTTTGGCACCCGGCTATGAGCCGCCTGCCTCCGGTGCGGATTCCACACGGATTATCCCGGCAGAGACCAGTGGTTATCCTCCCCCGATTCCCGGTGGCATGCCTCAGCCCTATCCTCAGGACTATGCCACTCAGAACCAGCCTGGCTGGGGTGCCGACCCGGCGACCCACATGATGGGTGGCCAAGCGGCCCAGGGTTACGATGCCACCTCCAACGTCTCGATGGAAGACGATGTGGCGCCGCCCCCCAAGAAGAAGACTGCGCTCTACGTGGGCGCTTTTTTGGTGCTTTTGGTGCTCGTGGGCGGCGGAGCCGCACTCATTAAGAATCAGATGCAAGAAGCCACCGTGGTGGAGCCGGGCGGAGATCAGCAGCTTACGGCCTCCACTCCGGCAGCCAGTCCTGCGCCCGTCGTGGCATCCGCAGCACCTGAATTGGCTGCAACCCCCGCTCCCGTGGCACCCACGCCTGCGCCGGTGGCTGTAACGCCAGTACCAGAGGTTCCAACGCCGAGGCCGGTTGTTGCAACGCCTGTCCCGAAGACGGAAGTCCCGGTGGTACGTCCCACGGTGACTGCACCTGCCAAGACGCCACGTCCCGAGCCGGTCACAAGCAGCTACTCTTCAACCTCGGGTAGCAGCAGCTCGGCGGGAACCTCCACAAAAACCAATCCTGAGAAGAGCCCGACCACGGTGGCCAGCAAGCCCACCACCTCTGGTTCAAGTACAACAAGCTACAGCGATCCGTATGTTGGGGAGTCAACGACCACGGCGACAAAGCCTTCGACGACCACCACCAGCAACTCCAAGCCCGTGACCACTTCGAGCCCGACCTCCGCCACGACAGCCTCTGGTACGGGGACGGGTACCGCAGCGGGTACTGGTACGGGAACGGGTAAAGCCTCGACCACCACCACCACCACCAGCCCTTCAACCACCACGACCGTGGCTTCGGTTCCGGCAACGGATCCGAAGAAGGCCGCAAACGTGGCGGAGCTGCTCAAAGACATCGATAAGATGGCGAGCAAGGCGGAGCAGGGCAAACTCAGCACCACCGAGCTGGGAGCCCTCGACTCTGTGGCTCGAAACAGCGACGACTTTACGCGCTCGCGTGTTCTGCTGGCCGCACATTATCGGAAGTCTGGAAACTCGGACTCCTACTTTAAGTACTTGTCTGAGCTGCTGAGCCATCCTGAGAATAAGTACAATCCGGTTTACAATCTCGAGATGGCCGAGTATTACCTGAATGCGCGGAAGTATAAAGAGAGCTCGGATCAGGTGGGGTTGGTGGATCGATACAAGCAGCGCTTCCCGCCGGAGCTCTATGCTCAGCGGGTGGCTCGCCTGTATGAAGTGGAAGCCAAGGCAATGGAAGGCCAGTTTAACGCCACGGAAGAGCCCAAATATCTGGACAAGGCCATCAGTGCGTGGAAACGCTACGTCACCCATGTCAAAGCGAACAATGACGCCACGAAGATCAAGTTTGGGGAAGACTACATCGCGAAGCTGGAAAAGATCCGGGCGCGTGTGCAATGAGGGGACGTCTTGACCGGTGCGTGTGGTAGCGAGCTCGGCGTGTCAGACTTAACGGAGGCTCCAGGAGATGTTCATGCAGAAACGTAAAGGCCCGCAACTCTGGGTACTCTCCCTCAGCATCCTGCTTTTGCTGGGCTCTCTGGTGGCAGGCTGCAAAAAGCGCGTGGAAGACGATCCCTTCTCGGGGGGGGCCCGCAGCTCCAGTCGAGGGGGAGGCAATAAGGCGGGAGCCAAAAAGGCCATGATGTATGGTCGGGTGGTGGATCGAAACGATCAGGCCCTCAAGGGCGTCAGTATTCGTGTTGCGCCGGGAGCCACCGAGATCTTCTCGAACAAGTGGGGCGAGTACGAAATTGAGAGCCTGCGGGCTGACGATGGCAGCCCAATGGATCTCCAACGTGGGCAGGATTACACCATCAACGCATGGAAGCCGGGTTATCACGAAACGACTCAGATCTTTCGTTATGAAGGAGATGTCTCGGAAGTTCCGACCATCACCTTGATTGAGGACTCGATCAAGCTGGAGCCGACGGAGACAAAAGCGGTCCTGCCGGATCAGATGAACCAAGGCAGCACAGGCGGTGGTCGTCCTCCGATGGAAAATGAATAGGCGGCAATACCAGCGGTGAAGGAACGTATGAATCTCAGATCTCGACGCGCTCACGCGCTGCTGATGGCAAGCGTACTGGTGCTGAGCGGGTGCAGTGGACAGAGTAACACACCAGAGGGACAAGGAGCGGCACCAGCCGCCGAAGCGCCTCATTTGACGGGGGCGGATGTCTTGATCGGCGAGAGCTGGATGGGGTTTCTAGCGAAAAACGCTGCGTCGATGGCACGTTTGCTTCAAGAGTCCCCGGATGATGGATGGGTGGAGCTCTATAATCAAGACTATCCCTCCGCTCAGCGGGCATTTGCGGCTGCGACGACGGCCTCCGGCAAAATGGGACTGTCACGGAGCCACTTGGCCGATGCTGAGCTTTTTGAGCTGGCCTATTCACTGGCCATTCAGGTGGAGCTTTCCTATCAGCAGATGCTCGATGAGAATGCCGGTCGCTTGAAGTCCACTCCCCTAGATGCGTATGTGGCCGCCGTTCGTTTCGCCCGTGCTGGAAAGATGGACGAAGCCGTAAAGCGCATGCAAGCCTTCAGAGCCACAGAAGCCGGGAAGAAGGGACGTATGGCGCTCTTGGCCCTTGTTCAAGAGAGCTGGTGGACCCGAACGGGAACTGATCTTGCTGAGCTGGAGAAGAGCTGGAAGAGCGCAGGCGTTTACAACGATCCGGTCGCAAGTCTGCTGGCCGCGGGCCTTAAGCTGGAAGGCAACCCCACTGCCGGTTTGCCTGCGGAGCTTAAGCAGCCCGAAGACGAACAAGGCAAGCGACTCTGGTTATGGGCGCAGGTTCAAGCAGGCCAAGTGGATGCCGCGCTCGAGCTTGCGCGAAGCCTCAATCATCGTGCTCCAGACGTTGAAGAACAAGTGACCCTCGAGGAAGGGCAAGCCGCCCGAAAGTTTACCGATCCCTTGGTGCTGAAGGCGCTTGCCGTGGCCCATGCAAAGAAGGCTGCCGCCGTGTCTGATGGCTTGCTGGGCGCAGGTGTCATCAAAGCCGTGGCAGCTCGCATTTCGGGGGGACAGCTCGACCTGCCCGCTTCCGAAGTGCCGTCAAAAGTGAACGATGAGAGCCTGCCCGTCTTTGTCTTCTCGAGCCATGCAACTCCGGCAGATCTTTTGAGCAGTCTGAACCTCGGCAAAGGTGGGTTGATTTCTGCGTATCTGGAGGCGCTCGGCCCCGTCTCAGCAGAATCCTCAGAAGGCAAAGACACACGCATGGCGGTGACCGCCGCGCAGGGTCTGCTGGACGATGCCAAGAAGGTGGTGGCTGCTTCGCCTGACACCGAAGGCAAAGACAACGTGGCGGGTTTAAAGCTGTTAGAGCAAGCGGTTCATACGGCGGTGCGTGCGCGTGCAGCGCAGTACGAAGAGAAGGGACGCCAGCTAGATGCCATCTTCTTGCTGGAGCATACCGTAGATAAAGAGAACAGTCGGTTAAACTACCAGAATGAGCCTCGCCTGTATATCCGCATCACGCGGGCCTATGCCGCCATTGGGCGATACAGAGAGGCGTTAAACTACTTGTATCGACTGGTGGAATCTCGACCCGAGTTCTTGGGCATTCAGGAAACCCTCGGGAATCTGAGCGTTCTGGACAATGTTGACCGATCTGGGCGCACGGGTGGCCAAGATTGATATCCCACCTGAAGGGTGGTTATTGCGGAGCCAATCTCCTATGAAATCTAGTCAGCATAAGCTGCTTGTCCTGATGGGGCTCTTGACGAGTCTGCTGGTTCCGGGCCCTGCATCGGCTCAGAAGGCCCTGCGGTACGCCGAAGATCTTGCCCCACGTAACGTCAACCCGCTCTTTACGAGCCTGATGTCCGAAGTGCGCCTGAACGAGCTGATCTTTGACCAGTTGTTTCGGGAGAACTACGAGCTGAAGATGGTGCCATCGTTGGTCCAAGAGTACCGCTTTAAAAAAGGTGGTACAACGATGGACTTGGTGCTCAAGAAGAACCTGAAGTGGCAAGACGGTACCCCCTTGACGGCTAAAGACGTGGTCTTCTCCATCGAAGCCTATCAGAACAAGAAGACCGTCAGCACCAGTGCTCGGCAAGTGGCGTTCATCAAGAGTGCAACCGCGCCCACAGATGTGGATGTAAAGCTTACTTTTGTGAAGCCGGAAGACAATCCAGAGCGGAAGCTGGACTTTATGATTCTGCCGGCGCACAAGTTTAAGGGCAAAGACTACGTTCAGCGGAACGATCCCTTTAAGAACCGACCGGTTGGAACGGGGCCCTTTAAGCTGGTCAACTACGGCGACGACAACTCCATCACCTTAGAGCGCAATCCGACCTTCCCGACCCAGATTTCGATCCCTTCGATTGTGATGAAGGAGATTCCGGATCGTTCTCAGCAGGCCAACTTGCTCAAGTACGAGAGCCTAGACTTGGTGGTGAAAGTATTGCCCAAAGACGTGGCCGCTTTGGAAGAGAATCGAAAGATTGCCCTCTACCCCTATCAGACCAACTCATGGTGGTATATCGGGTTCAACTTCAAAAACCCGGTCCTCGCCGATCAGCGTGTGCGAAAGGCAATTGCCTCATCCATCAGCATTGAAGAGCTACTCAAACCGATTGGAACCGGCGACATCTTGTCTGGTCCTTTTGTCAAGTCAAGCCCCTTCTACAATCATGATGAGAACATCAAACCGGCGGCCCTCAATGCAACCTTGGCGACCGAGCAGCTCAAAGCCAGCGGATTTACGCGGAAGGGTGAGTTCTGGGAAAAGGCGGGTAAGCCCTTGGTGCTGCGTCTGAGTGTTCAGCGATCTCAAGACAGTGCGCGTGAGGTGGTGCTCAACCTTCAGACCCAGCTTGCAAAGGCGGGCATCAAGTTGGAGCCGAGCTGGGAGTCTGACGCGAGCTGGAAAAAGAAGATCTGGCGTGATCAAGACTTTGATGTGGTGCTCTCAAGCTGGACCTTTGACGCCAAAGAGGACATCTATGATCTCTTTGTGAGTAAGGGGACCAAGAACTTCATTTCCTACAGCAATGCACAAGTGGATGGATTATTGAATAAGGGCCTGGCTGCGGTTGATCCTTCGTCGCGTAAGCAGATCTATCGTCAAGTCCATGCCGAGCTGAACCGGGATCTTCCCTACATTTTCCTCTGGTCGCTTGACAGTTACTCCGCCATCTCAACGCGGGTGGACAACGTGACCATTCATCCGTTTGCCTACTTCACGTTCATCAAGGACTGGGTTCTGAGGTAAATCATACCACCCATGACACATCCCCTCTTCATCATCGGTCGAAAGATCGGCTTCTTTCTGGCAGTGTTGGCGGGGGTTAGCTTCGCCATCATTGCCATTTCTCGCATGGTTCCAGGGGATGCCATCGATCAGATCTCCGACTCGCCAGAGCAGCGGGCGGAGCTAGAGCGGCAGCTTGGACTCAACCTCCAAGTTCACGAGCAGTACATCCATTGGTGGGGGAAGGCTCTGGCCTTCGATCTCGGAGAGTCCTGGGTCATTCGGCAAGGAGAGCCGGTGTCCAACCTGGTGGCACCCGCTGCCGAGAAAACGGTGAGCTTGGTATTACCCGCCTTATTGCTGAATTTTGGAATTGCCATCCTGCTGATTTCATTCTTTCGATACGATGGCTTTAGTGGCCTCAAAGGGATTGTGCGTGCTGCTGCGCACGCCACCTCCGTCATTCCCTTGTTTCTTCTGGGCTATCTGATCATTCTTGCCTTAAATGTGCCGACTAATGCATTGATCGAGCAGGGGAGCATGTCTCGACCGGAATGGTTTGCTCTTCCGGGGGAAGAGACGTGGCATAAGTATTTCCTGTGTGTGATAGTACTGGCCATTGGCAATGGGACACTCTCCGATGTCCTCCTTCAGCTTGAGTCTGAAGTTCAGCAGCTCTCTCAGCAGGAGTTCATGATCTCTGCTCGTGCGCGAGGGGCGCGCTACTGGTCTCATTTTTTGCCGAATGTGCTCATCCCTGCGGTGACCATCTTTGTAAATAAGGCGGGCTTTATGATTGGGGGCGTGGTGGTCGTCGAGTACGTTTTTACCATCAACGGGCTGGGCATGATGATTTGGAATGCTGCCAATCAACGAGACATTCCGGTGATCGTGGCGATTTCCTTTTTGATATCAGCAGTGGTCTCCTCCCTTCATCTGCTCAACGATCTGCTCCAGGTTCTGGTGGACCCGAGAGTCAGGCGCGGTTGAAGGAGCGTGCATGGAATCCAACCGTCTCCATCATCTGTTGCAGTTCTTGAAGAAGCCACGAGCCGCTTTTGGGGTCACAGTGTTGAGCATGTTGACCCTATTACGGGTCTACGCCTTACTTTTTCCATATGATCCGGTGGCAGCGGTCGATCTGGATCGTGCGCTCGTGGGGCCATCTGCTGCGCATTGGCTTGGCACTGACCAAGTGGGGCGTGATCTCTTGACTCGCATCGTGCATGGCACGGAGGCCTTTTATGGGCCGGGTTTGCTCGCGTGTTTGGTGGCGGCCCTGATTGGTACCATCGGGGGGGGGCTAAGTGGATACTTTGGTGGCATCTTTGCGGCTTGTTTTCGTTATCTGACCGCTGTGTTGACCTCCTTGCCTCGCTTCATCTTGATCCTTCTGGTATGCTCCATCTACGATGGTGGTGTTTATCTCTTGGCACTCCTCACAGGGCTGGTGTACATGCCTCAGATTGCCGAAACTGTGTATCGTAAGGTGCTCGCATTTCGTGCAACAGAGTTTATTGAAGCCGCTCAAGCACATGGTCTCTCAGACGCCCGCATCTTGTTCTATCATATCTTGTACCTCAACTGTATGCCTCCCGTCCTCAAGCATATGCTGTATCTCTTTGGATATGTGATTCTGATTGAGACCAGCTTGTCGTATCTGGGAGGATTTGGAGTTCAGGAGCCAGCGCCAAGCTGGGGTAATATGCTGGCACAAGCCCGAGAGTATCTCTTTCAAGGTCAGATCCTCTTTCTCACCGTTCCCGCCATTGCCATCAGCGTCACCATTTTGGGACTGGTTGCCCTTGGCGATGCCATCAACGAGCAGGGAGAGAAATGATGTCATCTCCGAACCAGCCCTCACCGTTGATTGAAGTGCGTGATCTCCGCGTTCGATTTGAGCTCGAGTCTGGACCTTTTGAAGTGATTGATAATGTGAGCTTCACACTCAATCGTGAAGAAGTGCTGTGTGTTGTGGGCGAATCAGGCTCTGGCAAGACCGTGATGATGCATACCCTTCTGGGCCTTGTGGACACCAAGCCGGGCGTGGTACAAGGACACATCATCACCCACTTTGGTGGCGAGACAGTGGATCTGCTCGAGGGTTTGGACCGTTACGTGAAGGTGGGGCAGCGGGAAGGGCGGCCTTACTATGAGAAGAAGGCGGGCTGGAATCGATTATATGCCCAGCGCACCACTCGAATGTTAGGTCGCAACTTGGGATTGATTTTTCAGAATCCAAAGAATGCCCTCGATCCCTTGATGACAGTGGGCCATCAGATCATGGAATCGGTGCGCACAGTAGACCCAGCTCTTGCGCGAGAGGCGTTGAGAGAACAGGCTATCTCATGGCTTAAGCGTGTGCAGATCAACCATGCAGAGCGGGTCTTTTCGTTGTATCCCCATCAGCTCTCGGGCGGAATGTGTCAGCGTGTTGCCATCGCTCAAATCTTGGCCCTGCGTCCAGAAGTGCTGATTGCAGATGAGCCGACCACCGGATTGGATGCCACGATTCAAGCAAGCATCTTAGACTTGATCAAGGATGTGCAGCGAGAGTTTAAGCTCTCCGTTATGCTGATCACCCACGACTTTAGTGTGGTGGAGAAGCTGGCAGACCGGGTACTTGTGCTCTTCAGAGGCCGCTTATTGGAGCTGGGTGAAGCCGATAATATTCTGTTGCCTCGTGCGCGCCTGCATCCGTACACAGCCACACTCCTGCGCAATGTGCGCGTGTTAGAAGGCTCCGGCAGCGCGGAGCAGATTGAAGCAGTGGGGCGCGAAGCGCAGCGGCCACGACTCTCACGCGCCTCCGCTGCGAAGGGGTGTAATTACGTCACCCTGTGTCCATTGATTCATGCAGCAGGCGATGCAGTGAGTGCACAGTGTGAAGCGGAAGTGCCGGAGCTCAAGAGCATTGGACCACATCACCACGTGCGTTGTCATCTCGCCCACGACCTGAAACCGGAGGCCGTATGAGTGATGAGAACTCCGCCGCGCGTGTGATGGTACCTGCTGCTCGTGTGGGTGAAGTAAAAGGGGCTCAGACTCCCCGCATCCTGGAAGCCAAGGGCCTGATGAAGAGCTTTTCCGCCCAAGGGGGACTGCTTGCGCGCCTCTTGGGACGTTCTTCCTCTGGGTTAAGAGCCCTCGACGATGTGAGCATGCACATTGATGCCGGTGAAGTGGTTGGATTGGTCGGTGAGAGTGGCTCTGGTAAGACAACCTTGGGTCGTGCGCTCCTGCGACTCTATTCTGTAGACGCAGGAGAAGTATTACTCGACGAAAAGAACGTCCATGCGCTCTCTGCCTCAGAATGGAAGGCGCTTCAGCCGCGTTATCAGATGATCTTTCAGAACCCTCACTCATCGCTTAATCCGGGCATGAGTGTGTGGCAAGCATTGAGTGAGACCGTCTCATTGCATCTGAAATTAACAGGTAAAGAGGCCGAAGAGCGTATTGAAGACATCTTACGTGTGGTGCAGCTCTCTGAAAAAGCGCAGTCATATCCTCGGCAGCTCTCGGGGGGTGAGAAGCGTCGTGTGGGTCTTGCCCGTGTCTTATTGTTGAAGCCTCGATTGGTGATTGCCGATGAGCCAACTGCTGGCCTCGACGCCAGCCTGAAAGCGGGCATCGTGCAGCTCATGATGGCAGCGCGTGGCCCTGACTTGTCATGGCTCTTCATTTCTCATGACTTACACTTGATTCGTTATGTCTCAAATCGAATCTTGGTCATGTTCCGAGGTCGTATCGTCGAAGTGGTGGCTCAGGGCGCCTTTGAGCTCGGTCTGTTGCATCACCCATATACCGAGCTGCTGCTTCAGAGTTTTCATCTCAGCAGTGGCCGACGACATAAAGTGTCGCTGACGCCGCCTTCTCCTGCTGAGAATTTATCCTTGCTGGGAACGGAAGGATGTTGTTATCATCCCCATTGTTCCCGTGCTCGGCTGCTGGGAGATCGAGCCGAAATCTGCAAAAGGGTCACTCCACCGTTGACCCCTATTGGCGATGGTGGCGCGATTGCCTGCCACTTCGTATAATGAACGGTGTGCCTGTCGAACATGCCGACCGAGAGGTGTTTATGAAGGTTATCGAAAGACAGCCGACGCTGATGGATACGCACACATGGCCGGGATGGTCATTTTTGAAGATCCCCTCATGGTGTGTGCTGTTGCTGCTAATCGCGGCACCCTTGGCGCACGCACAAGAGGATGAATACGAAACCTTCATGAAGCAGGCTCGCTTGTACATCAAAAAGGGTTGGTATCGAGATGCGGTCAAAGAGCTTCGACGGGCTACCTCCACCGATGAGGGCCGCAAGAGCTTTGAGGCACACTTCCTGCTCGCCCAGTCCTGCTTCAAAGAATACGACATCGGCTGTTCCGTGTCCTACGCTGAAAAATCTCGTGGCGTGGCTCGCACACCCGACGAAAAACAGCGGGCCGAAGGCATGATGGAGTATCTCAGCACCAACTTTGGCAAGGTGGAGTTCCAAGCCGGCCCTGGCGAGCTGTCTGAAGGATATCTGGAGCTGAAGCCCAAAGAGCCCATGTTGGACAAAGATGTGAAAGCCTACTACCGTGAGAAGGTCGAGCCTCTGGTGGATCAGCGGCGCACGTTGCCCTGGATCATGTACCTCCCGGCGATCACATGGGAGCTTTATGGCCAAACCTTCTCGGTGGAAGGGGGGCGCGAGCAAGTCGTGTTGGCGGGCTTTAACGCCGTGAACGCTAAGCCCAAGCCCCCTCGTAAGGCGCCTCCTCAAGAGTTTAAGGGGGTGGGCTTAGCTGCTCAGCTTCGCGTGGGCGCTGGTGCTGCACTTTTAAATGGGGGCTCCATGAATTTATCCCCCATCCTCGACGTCAGTGTTCACAAGACCCTGGGCTCGACGTTGGCGGTGGGAGCATTTGTGCGGGGCAATCTGTTGGTGCCGGGCTTAAATCCGAGCCTTCCGAGTGCGTTGATTCCGATATCGGCGGGGCCGATTGCCACCTATCAGATGCCTCTCTCTGAGACCCTCTCTTTGATGCCAGCGCTGGGATACGGAGTCGGAAATGGTCCCGTCAAGGAGCTGACAGGCTGTGTAATGCGGGTGGAGGGTAATCAAGAAGTGTTGGACTGCACCGGGAAGACTCCAGGCAGCTCATCCGCCGTGATCAACACCCTTGCCCACGGTCCATTGCTTCGGATGGAGGCTGCCTATAAAAAGGCCAGCAAGAGCTCCATTTTTATGGCCTATGCGGGCGCTCAGTCGCACCTGACCCTCAGCTCAGTGGGATCTATTCCGACAACGCCAGAAGGTGTCACCATCGAGGTGACCAGTCCGGGGGCGATCGGTCGTGCCCTTCGGCTCGAAGTCGTGGGGGGAGTCAACTTGACTTTTTGAGCGTGGAGCTTCCTGTCGCTGCATGCCGTGCCGTCGCCAATAATCCGCTTGATGCAGCAACTGTGCTGCTGGGTGATGCTATATGTTGATTCGTTCACTTCTTAAGACATTTGCTGGATGGACTTGTCTTGCCTTGCTTGCCTCGGCAAGTGTGGCACACGCCGGTGGCTCGCCCCGTCGGATCTCTGGCGTCCAAGAAGGCAACTGTTACAATCCGATTATTTCGCCGGATGGCACGCAGGTGGCATATGAGGTCAACTTCTTCGAGCGGCGCGTGATTGAGCTCTATGTCTATGACCTCACCAGCAATACCGAAGCACCGGTGACACCGAAGAAGGGCGGAGGCTCGTCCAGTACCCTCAGTGCCTTCAACGTGCAGAAGCGGCAGGTTACTTACGAGCTAAACTGGCAGCCCAACGCGCGTAAGAAGTACCTGTTCAGCAGCTCTGGCGATGATGAAAATTACAACATCTACTTGTCCACCGGCGGTACGTTAACCGATGATCCCGCAGCCGACGGCATGGCGGTGTGGTCCCAAGACGCTCAGTATATTGCCTTTTCCTCTGCTCGTTCTGGAGAAGGTGACCTCTTCTTGATCGACATCAATAATACCGAAGCCAAACCCCGTCAGCTTACTGCCTTTGACAACTCTACGGAGTGGTATCCTACTTGGAGCCCTGACGGAAAACGTCTGCTCTTTGTGCGTCATTTTCAGAAGGGCGGCGATAACCTCTTTGTTATCAATGACATCGAAAAACCGCGTGATTCCATTGTGGAGCTGACCAATTGGCCGAGCATTCAGACAAAACCGTCTTGGTCCCCGGATGGTAAGCTGGTGGCGTTTTACTCGAATCGCCGCGCCAAAGAGCGTTACGATGTCTATGTCGTCGAGCCGGCTGCCAATTCGACCCCACGTTTGGTCATCGAAAATGTGATCCCCAATGAACGGTTTGGCCCCGCGTGGACCCCAGATGGTAAGTCCTTGCTGGTGGTGCAGGATGAGGCTGAGCGGTTTAACCCGATTCGGGTGGTCAGTGTCGCTGATCCCACCAAAGTGAAGATCCTGGCGACTGGGACTCAGAACAATGGCGACCTCTATGTGGTAAAGCCTGAGAATGGGCAGGCGTTGCTGGCCTTTACCGCTCAGGGCCGTATCGGTGACAGTATTAAGAGCTTTAAGCGAGTCTACGTCTTCACCCTGGATACAGCTGACTTTAGCTTCTAAGCAGGGTTGATTGTTTCAGCTCGCATTCCGAGTGTCATTTAGGCAAGCCGCCTGTATGAGCTTTCCCTCTCTCCTGAGCCTAAAAATGCCTTCCCCCCCTTGCGCCCATACCTGCCAACGCTCAATCACCACTTACGCTTTAAATGGGTAACACACAGCCCTCGACAGCTCAGGAATACCCCACTGCCACTTCAGCGGAAGGGACTCCACCTGTATGATAGTCACATAGTGTTAATATGAGCTATTGCGAGGGTAACAACCCTTTAGATGAGCTGCGGCGAGGATGACGACCTATCAAGTAGGCGGGAAAGCGTTAGCAGACGGGCGGGCGTAGGCTGGCTCCGTTTCACATTTCCTCTGGAGCGGGAATCCCCAGCAGCTCCAGACCGGTGGCGAGGATTTGGGCGGTGGCTGCTGCCAGTCCTAAACGTGCGATGACCAGCGCCTGACTCTCTGCCTTGAGCACGCTATGCTCGTGATAGAACTTGTTGAATGCGCCCGCCAAGTCGAGCAGGTAAGTGCAGAGGGTCGAAGGCATGTATCTTTCCGCCGACTCCGCGACCACCCGAGGGAAATCCAGCATGACACGCACGAGAGCACGTTCCTCGAGGTTTCCCAGGCCATCGGTTCCGTTCGGACCCAGAGCCTGCGTGGGCGAGAGCTGCTGCTCTGCGGCTTTGCGCACAATAGACTTGATGCGCGCATGGGTATACTGAAGGTAAGGACCGGTGTCCCCCTGGAATTGGATAGATTCCTGGGGATTAAAGATGAAGTCCTTGCGAGGGTTGATCTTCAAGAAGAAGAACTTGATGCCTCCGAGCGCCACCATCCGGGAGCGTTGATCGAGGGCATCTTCCGAGAGGCGCTCACCACTCTCCGCCATCCTTCGTTCCAGCTCCGCCCGCGCCACCTGCTGCATCTCGCGCAATAGATCGTCAGCGTCGATCACGCGACCTTCGCGAGACTTCATGCGTCCATCTGGCAAGTTGACCATGCCATACGAGAGATGATACATGCCCTCTGCCCAAGCGTAACCCATTCGCTTAAGGGTGATAAACAGGACTTTCATCTGATGATCTTGCTCATTGCCGATCACGTATACCGAGCGGGCGGGCTGATACTGCTCCCACTTTTCCAGCGCCACCCCAATATCCTGGGTGATGTAAAGAGAAGTGCCGTCGGAGCGCAGGAGCACCTTCGGATCCAGCCCGTCCTGAGACAGATCGATCACCACCGCGCCATCCGCTCGACGTTCGACGATGCCCTTTTCGAGCGCGTCTAACACGAGTGCGCGCCCCTTCAGATACAGCTCACTCTCGTAATAGTAGCGGTCGAAGGCGACCCCCATACTGCGATAGGTTTCCTCGAAGCCTTCGTAAACCCAGCCATTCATTTGTTGCCAGAGCTGCCGGATGGGTGTGTCTCCGGCCTCCCAGCGCCGGAGCCATTCCTGCGTCTCCTGCATCAGCGGTGAGCGGCGCGATACTTCTGCATCGAGCGCATCTCCACTCAGACCACTGTCCTTGAGCGAGCTTGCGATGGCATCCTTTTCGGCCTTGAGCGCCTTTTCGTAGGCCACGTAGATGTCACCGACGAAGTGGTCGCCCTTTTGGCTCCGAGAAGTGGGAGTCTGTCCAGCAAAAAAGGTGTGGTAGCCGAGCATCGACTTGCAGATGTGAATGCCTCGGTCATTGACCAAGCAGGCTTTGATCACCTCGAAGCCCATTGCCCGGAGGAGCTGCGAAGTAGACCAGCCCAGTAGGTTATTGCGCATATGACCGATGTGCAAGGGCTTGTTGGTGTTGGGAGAGCTAAACTCCACCATCACCCGTTGCCCTTTCCCGGATGCATGAAATCCAAAGCGCAGCTCAGAGGCAAAAACCGTCTTGAGCAGCACCTGCGTTAGGGCGCCCGGATGCATAAACAGGTTGAGATATGGCCCCACAGCTTCCACCCGAGCAACCGCTGGATGGCAGTAGCGAGCGGCCAGCTCCTTGGCAAGCAGGGGGGGGGCTTTCCGCAGAGGCTTCGCCAGAGGAAAGATGCCGAAGGTGAAGTCACCCTGCTCCACTTGGGGAGGCAGTGTCATGGGCAGCGACGGATAATCACCGGGTCCAAAGCAGGCAATCACCGCCTCTTTCATGGCGTCTTGAAGCTCTTGGCGCAGGATGTCTAACATGAGGTCTCCAGCAGACGAGGAGGTGAGCGCATGATGCGTCGAGTCCCGATGGGTGCCGACAGCTCACGCAGAGGCAAAAAAAAAAGACCAGCTCAAAGAGCTGGCCTTTTTCGATCTGGAGCGGGAAACGAGATTCGAACTCGCGACCCTCGCCTTGGCAAGGCGATGCTCTACCGCTGAGCTATTCCCGCAAGATGAACTGAGATACAAAACTGGAGCGGGAAACGAGATGCGAACTCGCGACCCTCGCCTTGGCAAGGCGATGCTCTACCGCTGAGCTATTCCCGCATATCAAACCCAAACATCTGTTCAGAGCGAAGCAGGCCGAAGTCACCAGCGCCAAACACGCACGAAGTATGCCCGATGCCCACGGCTGCGTCAAGCAATTTTTTCGCAACCATCAAAAATCTTCCGGTGTGAGAACTCAGGCTTAGGCTTCTATGGCCGAACGAAAGAACTGCACCAGGTAATGAATACCGGAGCCTAGCGCCAACACCAGCCCCACGTAAAGCAACATCAGGCCAATCTCGTGGATCTGAAATCCCAGCAGCGGATAGTGATAGATCAAAAAAGCCAGGGCCACGTTTTCGTAGGTGGTCTTGTACTTTCCCCACCGACTGGCGGCAATGATCATCCCTTCGCTGGCCGCAATTCCTCTGAGGGCGGTGATGGTAATATCTCGGATCACAAAGAGCGCCACCATCCACGCCGGAAGACGATCCAGCGGGATAAGCAGAATCATCACCCCGATCACCAGAATCTTATCTGCCAAGGGGTCCAAAAAGGCACCGATGATGCTCTCAAGGCCCAGCTTCCGTGCCAGATAACCATCCAGGAGATCTGAGAGGGCCGCAATCACAAACAGCACCATCGCAAAGGCACATCCCGTCGGTGACTCCCAGATCAGCAGTGCCATCACCAGCGGTACCAACAAAATACGCAGCACGGTGATGGTATTGGCGATGTTCCAAAACTCGCCCTTTTTGAGCTTCTTCATGCAACCTTACTTTCTCCCGGCGGTCTGAAGGGAAAGATCATTGGCCTGGAAGCGCTCATACAGATCTTCCACGCGCTCCACATAGGCTTGAGTCTCTTCGAAGGGAGGTACGCCCCCATATTTATCCACATTTCCGGGGCCTGCATTGTAGGCCGCAATCGCCTTTCGAGTATTCCCATCAAAACGCATCAGCATCTGTTTGATATAACGTGTGCCACCCTCAATATTCTGTCGAGCATCCCATGCATCGCGCACACCCACCAAACGGGCCGTGCCCGGCATGAGCTGCATCAGGCCCTGCGCTCCTTTTGGACTCAGCGCCCGTGGATTGAAGGCACTCTCCGCCATCATAATGGCTTTTACCAGCGCCGGGGGCACATGATGCTCCGCCGCGAGCTCCAGAATGTCTTTGTCGTACAAGTTCGCGTTGCGGATATAGTCCTTAAAACGCGAGCCCGAGCGGGAAGTACCTTCGAGAAACTTCTCCCATCCTCCAAAGCGATCCGGCATATCCGTAAAAAAGGTGGTGTTGGAGGCGTCATCCTCCTTCCGATAATAAGTCTTGCCGTCAACGGAGCGCCGATGCGCGCTTCCATCATGGTTGGTCAAGAGCGGCTCACCATGCTCACCCACCTCTTGCCGAATCTTACCCCCTGCCAGGCCAGCGTCCGGTCGAAGCGACTCCAGCATCAGCAAGACCAGCAGCGTTGTGCGCAAAAAGTGGGTCGGCTTCTTCACCTGTTCGGCTATCTGCCTGCCACAAAAACATAATTTCACAGTCGCATGTTTCACCGGCACCTCTCCCGCAACCCCATCAATGGCTCAGCTTTCGTTACCATAACGGATCCGATCCGGGACTGTCAACCCTGCTTTCCTGTTGACTTCCAGAGACGGTTGCATCAACATGGGGAACCTCATCGACGGCTTAGAGGGAGCAACCATTCATGGAAATTCGCGCTGATTTTTTGGTCATTGGCGGTGGCATCGCGGGCCTCTCGTTTGCATTAAAGGCCGCTTCACATGGCTCCGTGGCCGTGCTCTTCAAAAAAGAGGCTTTTGAGTCCAATACCCGCTACGCTCAAGGTGGCATCGCCGCTGTCTGGGACTTTGAACAGGATAGCTTCGAGTCTCACATCCAAGATACGCATGTCGCGGGCGCCGGGTTGTGTCGAGACGATGCTGTGCAAGTCACCGTGCGCACTGCGCCTGCGCGCATCCACGAGCTGATCGAGCTGGGTGTTCGTTTCTCCAAAGTAGAAGGGCAGGGCACCGAATATGACCTCGGTCGCGAAGGAGGACACTCCGAACGACGCATTCTCCATGCCAAAGACTTAACGGGTCAAGAGATCCTCAGAGCATTACTCGAAGCGGCTGCCGCTCATCCTCAGATCCAATTTTATGAGCATCGCCAAGCGGTCGATCTGGTCACCACTCAACGGCTTGGGCTCCCCGGTCCTGCGCGGGTGGTAGGGGCATATGTGCTCGATGAACAGCGCAAGTGTGTGGAGACTTTTCGAGCGCCCTATGTGATGTTGGCATCGGGAGGATGTGGCAAAGTCTATCTCTATACCTCCAATCCAGATGTGGCGACGGGCGATGGTGTTGCAATGGCTTACCGCGCAGGGGCGGCGGTTGCCAATATGGAGTTCATCCAATTTCATCCCACCTGCCTCTTTCATCCTCATGCGCGAAACTTCCTCATCTCTGAAGCCGTTCGAGGTGAAGGAGGGGTGCTCAAGCTCCGGGATGGCTCCACCTTTATGGAGAAATACCATCCCCTCAAGAGTCTAGCCCCGCGTGATATTGTGGCGCGTGCCATTGACAATGAGCTGAAGCAGCGGGGTGACGACTGTGTTTACCTCGATATTACGCATCATGAGCCAGCATATCTCCGGGATCGATTCCCCAATATTTACCAGAAATGTCTGAGCTTGGGCATCGATCTGACACGAGAACATATCCCAGTGGTGCCTGCCGCCCATTATGCCTGCGGGGGCGTCAAGACGGATCTCAACGGCCAGACCACGATCTTAAACCTTTACGCATCAGGCGAAGTTGCTTGTACCGGTTTGCATGGAGCCAATCGGCTCGCCTCCAATTCGCTCTTGGAAGCACTCGTATTTTCCCATCAGGCCATTGAACACATCCGCACTCATCCTCCAGTCGCACCGCTCGAGGTGGATATTCCCCCGTGGAATGATCTCTCAGCTCCTGACAGCGATGAGATGGTGGTCGTCTCCCAAAACTGGGATGAAATCCGTCGCTTTATGTGGAATTACGTGGGCATCGTGCGTACCACACGCAGGCTCGCGCGTGCGCTCAAGCGCATCGAGCTCCTTCAGCAAGAGATCAAGGAATATTACTGGAATTTCCGTGTGACCAGTGATGTCATTGAGCTCCGAAATCTTGCCACTGTTGCGGAGCTTATCGTAAGAAGTGCATTGCTTCGCCATGAAAGTCGAGGTCTACATTATACCCTCGACTATCCAGAGACGCGGCCTGAGCTGGCATCCGTTGACACCATTCTTCAGCGGAATGAAGTTCCCTTGCTGAGACCGCTTCGCTGAGTCGCATCGACAGACCCGCTTTTTCCGCAAAGTGTTATGACCGGCTGCGCTTGTAGAATATCTGCAATTTAATCCATGCTTCCAGAGGCGATTCAATCTATTCATCTGAACGGGAGATCGGCATGAGTTACCTGATGGAATCGAAGGGGGAAGCCCAGCGGCTTCTGATTAAAGGTGATGAACCCACCACGCGACACCAGCTTCTCTTGACGGGACTCAAACCCGGAATGAGGGCTGTTGATGCCGGAGGAGGTGCGGGATTTGTGTCGCGCATCATGGCGGATATTGTCACCGCATCGGGTGAAGTATTGCTGGTCGATCAGAGTGATGAGCGCCTTCAGGTGGCACGCGAGTATACCGCTCCGTTTACACATGTATCCTTTGTGCAAGGCCCACTCGAGCAGATTCCATTGCCTGCGGACTCAGTAGACTATGTCTTCTGCCGCTTTGTGTTTGAGTACCTTCAGAATCCAGAAGCCGTCTTTGCCGAGCTGGTGCGCATCGTTCGCCCTGGCGGAAAAATTGTTGTAGGAGACCTTGACTATAACGTCATGACCCACTATCCACTCCCAGATGGCATCGAAGCGCAGCTTCATGAAGCTCTCGGCCAGCTTGCCCGCAAGAAGCTCTTCGATCCTTTCGCCGGACGTAAGCTCTATCACTATTTTTATCAGTCAAACTGCCAGCATATTCAGGTCCATTTCCTGCCGCATCACCTCTTTTATGGAGAGGTCGCTGAAAAAGATCTGTTCAACTTTGATATGAAGGTCAAGCAGATCGAGCAGCTCTCTAAAGCGGGCGTGCTCAAGCTGAGCTTTGATGTCACTCAGTTTGCCAAAGAAGTGCGGGCCTTCTTCCGTTCACCCAGTCGGTTTTCGTATACCCCGCTGATTTTGGTGGAAGGCATCAAAGCTGGCTGACCCGCATATTCCTGCGATCTTCCTTCCAGGCCCGGCTAAGTGCCCAAATATCCCATCATCCCGCTTTGGCATGGCGCTTTAGAATGTTTCTTCATTTAGAATTATGAAAAATGGCGGGAGAACATCAGGTAGCGTCGGTAGGAGAACACTGAGAGGACAGGAAAGAACCTTAAAATCGAAGTGCAACTTGCCCTTGAACACTGCTCAGCTCTAACGTCAGTGTCCCCTCATCCAGAGCGCCACCCGTTGCACTCTTTTCTGGAAAATAGACGCGCCAAGTCCGTCCCAGTGGGTTGAGATGCGGGAAAAAGTACGTCATCACCCTGTCTGGCTGTCGCTCCCGTTCTACCTTCAAGGGGGCGAGCTTTTCTCCCGAAGCGGTCACCAGCCGGAGCTGCCACAGACCCGCCTTCAGCTCGAGGCTGGCAAGCTTGGGATCCTGGGCGGTGGTCCACACCAACACCTCGAGCCCTTGGACCTTCTCCGCTTGCCGCCGAGCCTGGAGCTCCGCCTCCGTCAGCCGATAGATCCGGCCATACTCTCGCCAATAAGCATCATGCACTGAGGCACTGAGCAGTGTGGCGGTGCCCGCCATACGGGTCTCTAGCTGATGCTGGAGCTCAAAGTGCCGGGTATTGTTCTCCATCGTCGCCAGCCATGCCGAATATTCAGGCGAAGCCGGTATTGCTTGAGTGCTGCCGGGACGGGCCAGGGGAGCACAGGCCGTACTCACACCCCCTCCAAGACCCATGAGGGACATCAACAGCAGGCTTGAGAGCAGGGAGACAGAGCGCATATCGGCTCCTGTTTGGTTGGAAGTTTGCCGCAGTCTTTCGGGCGCTCACCCTCATCGACAACAAGAGAGGTGCTCAGTCGGCAGGCAAAAAGTCGGAGCGGGTAAAGAGCGACTCGAGGTTAAACCCGCGTGCTTCAAGGGCTTCTGAAGCCCCTTCCTGTCGATCTACCACCGTCAGCACCCGTTGAACACGAAATCCGGCCGCTTCGATACGGTCGATGGCCTTCAGCGCCGAAGCTCCGGTAGTGGCAACATCTTCCAAGACCGCCACCGCAGCGCCAGTGGGAAGCCGCTTCACGCCCTCAATCCATTGTTCGGTGCCGTGGCTTTTGGGTTCTTTGCGCACAATAAAGGCATCGAGTGGCTTTTCCCCTAAGCTGCTGACCAAGCTGGTAGCTGTGACGAGGGGATCGGCACCCAGGGTCAGACCACCCACCGCTTGAACCGGAACTCCACGCGAGAGCGCATCATAAAACAACATGCCGATCAGCAAGCTGCCTTCCGCATGCAGGGCCGTTTGTTTAACATCCATGTAAAAATGGGATTCGCGTCCAGAAGAGAGCCGCACCAACCGCCGCTCAAAAGACCGCTCTCTCAGCAGCAGAAAGAGCCGCTGTCGTGCCACTTCCACAGAGGAGAGGGTGGAGGGAAGGGCCAGTACCATCTTGCCTCCTCAGCGGGTCAAGAAAGGATAAAGGTCATGCACGTACTTACACTCAGCGGCCAAGAGCTTACGGTCGGCTGGGCTGACATCGCTCCAAGTCAGGAAGATGCGCTCGAGCCCCTGTGAGGCTTCGGAGACAGCAGTAAAAGTCCGGTCGATCAGCTCCGACAGCGACAGGTCGTCTTTGTCGAGGGTCTGAGGGGTGGGGGTCTGCACTTCTACCACGGGAGCAGGGGCGGTGAGGGCCACCTTTTCTCTTGCCCAGTCTAAAAAATCGAGCACTTGTCCATTGAGCATATTCTCATTGCGGAGCCGCTCCATGAATAAGTCCAGATGTTCTCCACGCAAGTCACCCGAAAAGAAGTTATCGCTGACCGCTGTTTTTACGGCGTCTTCTTCTGAGAGGTGGTCAAAGAGCCGAGCAAGCACCCCATGCCGACGTAGCTTGAGCAGAGCTTCAATGCGACGAAAGCCTGAGACCACCTGCCACTTGCCAGAGCCTTCTTTGAAACGCAACACGACGGGGCTGCGCTGACCGACCATGGAGATGCTCTCGGTCAGCAAGTCGAGCTGAGTGGCTGGGCGAAGCCGCCACAGATCGTCCTGAAGGTCAATGTCGTTGAGTCGCACCTCTTCCACGGTCGAGCCTTCATTGCGGATGAGGGCATTGACGCCGTAGGGGATGCCTTCAAAGGGATCCCGGATTTTGAAGGGGTCGCGGGGCGCGGTCGCTTCCTTGGGTGTTTTTTTATTCACGTTCCAACACCTCGCTGGCAAGTTCCTGGTAGAGCTGAGCCGATCTGCTGGCTGGTGCATACTCAAAAATCGACTGTCCGTAGGCCGGGCACTCTTCAAGCCTTACATCCCGGGTGATCTTGGTGCGATAGACCAGATCATTAAAGTGCTCCAGCAGCTTTTCGTAGATGGAACGAGAAATCCGGGTGCGTGGATCGAACATGGTACAGACCACACCGCCAATTTTGAGCCGTCGGTTGAGCTTTCGCCGGATCAGCTCGATGGTCTTCAGCAAGGTCGCTGTTCCTTCAAGGGCGAGATACTGAGCTTGAACGGGAATCAAGACCTCGGTGGCGGATGAGAGGGCCATCACGGTCAGCACACCGAGGGAAGGGGGACAGTCGATGACGATCACATCAAACTGGCTGCTGTCAGCAAGGGAGAGAAACTTCTCAGAGAAGTTGACGTCGCGGGCATGCAGACCCGAAAGGTGCAAGTTGGCAGGTGCCAAATAAAGATGTTCGCTGCGCTTCAGCAACACCTCATTGAGGGACTTCTGCTTGATCAAGACATCGTAGATGGATGCCTCAGTCTTTTCCGGTGCAAACCCGAGGCTGGAGGTCGCATTGGCTTGGGTGTCAATGTCGATCAGCAGGGTGCGCTTATGATGGAACTCGGCGAGCGCATAGCTGAGATTGATGGCAGTCGTGGTTTTACCCACCCCACCTTTTTGGTTGACCATTGCGATGATACGAGCCACACATACTCCACAAGCGAGCTTCAGCTTCCGTCGTTGGTCTTCTTCTTGATGATGATGGCTTTGCGAGCTCCACCGGCTTCAGGCGGTCGCGGCAGCGGCGGAGGTGTATACAGAGTACCAGCAGGACGCGGCGCTGTCGAGGCTGTCTGTGAAGGAGAGGGGGGTGAAGATGAAACTCCCACTCCGACCGGAACAGGCGCGGGGGTATTAACCGGCCTAGCCCCTTGAAGGGGTGGACGGGTCGGCTCCCGACGGGGCTCAACACGACGTGGCGGCAGGCTAGAGGTAGGGGCTGGACGGGTGGTCTGCTGCTGGGTGGCCCGCGTCACCGGACGAGAACTCCGGGCTTGATCTGTGGGCCGGTCGGTTAAGGGATACTCAACCATGTCCACTTTTCCACGGAAGGCGGCCCCTTCGCTGATCATAAAACGAGGCGCTCGGACGTCTCCAATCATACGACCAGAGGGGGCCAGCTCCACACGTTCAGTTGCCACCGCGTCACCAACCAGTAGTCCCATCACCACTACGTTGCGGGCTTGGACCGATGACTTCACCTGCGCACCCGCCTCAATTTGCAGGTCGCCCTTGATAATAATGCTGCCTTCCACCCGACCTTCGATGATGAGGTTGCCTTCTCCCTCAATCCGACCCGAGATAAAGCTGCTGCTGCCGATGCGGGCGTCTACGGACTCCATGCGCGCTCCTCTTGATTAGCGTTCCATCTCCACGCTGCCCCGGAAGAGAGCCCCATCCGCAATATTGATGCGGGGAGCCTTAATATTTCCAGTCAGACGCCCATCATGACGGATTTCCACCCGGTCGGATGCCACGACATTTCCCGTGACGCTGCCCACAATCTCGACCGTGCGACCTTCAATATCTGCTTCGACCACCGACTCCGCTTCTACCAGCACCTGCTCTCGCACGCTGACCCTGCCCTGAAGTGAGCCAAAGAGCACCACCTGTTCGTCGCTGTGCAGCTCTCCTGTGATGTGAAACGAGCTTCCAATCACTGTTGCCATATCGTCTCGAGTTCCTTCAGAGGTTGTGCCCTCGCTGGGCGGTCATGGGAGGCATTTGCTCGAGTCGGGGTGCTCAAGCGTCCACCCTTCGCAGGCGCGGTTGGCTGTTAAAACTCACGTGGAACAGGAACTTCCATCTCGATGGCCCCTTTAAAACGGGCACCATCGGCCAGATAGACCTGGGGGGCTTTCACATCACCACTCACTCGGGCGGAGGCCAGGATATCCACTCGATTGGACGCCACCAAGTTGCCACGAACTTCACCATGAACAGTGATGGCGTCGGCATTCACATCGGCTACAATCACGGCACCTTCCGCAATCAACAGGTGATTGCGGAGATGAACAGCACCTTCAATCTGCCCTTCCACCACAAGCTCTTCGCTGCCTGTCACTTCGCCTTTAATATAAATGTCTCGCCCGATGGTGTTTCCACCCTGCTTTGCTGGCATGCGTTGCTCCTGCTGCTTGCTGAACCCGAAGGTCTAGGAAGGCCAGAGATGACCGAATCATGACGCAGATTGCTTAAAAAAAACCTGCTCGAACCTAGCGTAAAGCCTCTACGCTGTCAAGATTTATTGCATTGGGCTGCCAGTTCCTGCTCAAGCCAGAGGCTCAGCAGGCGATAGGCTTCCTGTCGGTTGAGGTCGGCAAAAATCTCGTGAAAGCCGCCTTCAAACATGTGCAGGGTCTTGTCGGAGGTCGTGAGCGCCTGATAGAGCCGCTCACCGCGATGGAAATCCACCACCTGATCTGCCGTGGAGAGCATGAAGAGCACCGGGAGCTGCAACCGAGGGGGCAACACCCGCTCACTCTCTGCCGTCACGCGGGTGGTCTCCATAAGCCAGCGAGCAGAGGCTTTTTTGGTCATCAGGGGATCGTCTCGATACCGCATCACTTCCTGCGGATCTCGCGACATATGCTCCGGGAGCAGCTCGTTCCAAAGCGAAAAGGTCGGCCAGAGGCTGGAAAGAAGCTGAGCCATCACCTTTTTATAAGGTGGCACTTTGACCCGCAATCCCAACAGCGGATTGGTCACCACCAACCCCAACAATGGCAACTCGGAAGAGGCCGCATAATGAAGGGCAATCAATCCGCCTAAGCTGTGCCCCAGCACAAAAAATCCCGGCAGCTCGGGTTGCTCGCGATGAAGACGCTGGTGAAGGGCACCCACATCTTCAAGGTAACATTCAAAACGATCAATATGCCCACGTTGTCCCGCTGAGCAGCCATGCCCTCGAGCGTCAATCGCGGCCACAAAATAGCCTTGCTGGACCAAATGAAGGGCTACAGGCTCCATGTGTGCGCCATGCTCGCCATATCCCGGATGTAATAACAATCCAGCACGGGGGGAATGGGCAGGCTTCCAGGTCACATAGGACAGTCGTTCCCCATCCTGTGCCAGAAATGTATGACGTTCTGCGCTCCCCTCGAGCACGCATGCCCCCTGCAAATGTTCATCTGTTTGGGATGTCAGTCTATTTCATTGTCAAAAGCATCAGAGTTCTTTTGACAACATCACCACATCCAACTATCCCCATACCGGCTAAGTTTTATATCGCTTCCAATCCAGCGGTGTCAATGGTCAAGTGCCACACCCCTTCCGGCTCAGGATTTTAGTTGATGCAATCCACCCCTTCTGCTACAAAAGTGCATTCTGCACGGCCCCTCTCTCGGCTGTGAACGCAGACAGCATTGTTGTTCTCTTGCTGAATGGAGTCCTCTCATTATGCTGGAAAAGACGCTCCGCGAAGCCATTACCTTCGATGACGTCTTATTGGTGCCCGCCGCCAGTGACGTCCTGCCAGCGGAGGCGGATGTTCATACGCGCCTCACCCGTGACATTCTGCTCAACATCCCGCTTCTCTCGTCGGCGATGGATACGGTCACGGAGTCCAGCACAGCCATTGCGATGGCGCAGTCGGGTGGCATCGGCATTCTTCACAAGAACCTGTCGATTGAAGCGCAGGCCCTGCAAGTCGATATCGTGAAAAAGACGGTGACAGGGTTGATTCGTCAGCCAGTGGTGTTAAAACCCAGTCAGACGGTACGAGAAGCCCTCGCTGCCATGCGTCGGCACCAAATTTCGGGTGTCCCCATCGTGGAAGATGGGCAGTTGGTGGGCATTTTGACCCATCGTGACCTGCGCTTCGAGCGAGACTTGGACCGTCAAATTGCCACCGTGATGACCCAAGAGGTGATCACTGTGCCACCCGGCACCACGCTGGAAGACGCAAAAGAGCTGCTCCAGAGACATCGCATTGAAAAACTCCCGGTGGTCGATGGCCAAGGCCGTCTGCACGGCATGATGACCATCAAAGACATCGAAAAGCGTGAGCGTTTTCCCCACGCATGTATGGATGATGAAGGTCGGCTCCGCGTAGGCGCTGCCGTTGGAGTGGGGGCCGACCGCGATGCTCGAGTGGAAGCCCTCCTCGCCGCAGGGGTGGATGTGATCTGTGTTGATACCGCTCACGGACATTCCAGCCGAGTGATTGAGTCGGTGCGGGCCATCAAAACACGATTCCCGCAAGCGCGTGTTTTGGCTGGTAATATTGCCACAGCGGACGCCGCTCGAGCCCTCATCGATGCGGGCGCAGATGGCCTGAAAGTGGGCATCGGTCCCGGCTCCATCTGTACCACGCGCGTGGTGGCGGGGGTAGGGGTGCCTCAGATTACAGCTGTGGCGGATGTGGCCGAAGTCGCTCGGCAGGCGGATATTCCGGTCATCGCGGATGGTGGCATCAAATACTCGGGCGATATTGCCAAAGCCATCGCAGCCGGTGCAGACTCCGTGATGATCGGTTCCCTCTTTGCTGGAACCGATGAGAGCCCCGGTGAGGTGGTCCTGTATCAAGGCCGCTCGTACAAAGTGTATCGGGGAATGGGCTCCATCGAAGCCATGAAACAAGGGTCGTCCGACCGATATTTTCAGGACGATGGCGGAGAAGGCAGTGGCGGAAAGCTCGTGCCGGAAGGCATCGTGGGCCGTGTGCCCTATAAAGGCCCGCTGGCAGCCATGATCTTCCAGCTCGTCGGTGGGTTGCGCTCCGCAATGGGTTACACAGGGTGCCCCACCATTCCAGAGCTGAAATCCCGCGCTCAGTTCGTGCGCATCACCTCTGCTGGCCTGCGTGAGAGCCACGTTCATGACGTGATCATCACCAAAGAAGCGCCCAATTATCGCATGGAGAGCTGATTTTCTCTCAGGAGGGCCCGTGAACAAGGTATTTCCAAGCGCCGCTGAAGCCATCGCGGACGTTCAAGATGGAGCAACCCTCATGGCGGGTGGCTTTGGGTTGTGTGGCATCCCTGAAAACCTCATCCTTGCGTTGAGGGATAAAGGCGTTCGCAACCTGATATTTGTCAGCAACAATGCGGGTGTAGATGATTTTGGCCTGGGCTTGTTGTTACAGACCCGCCAAATTAAAAAGATGATCTCCTCCTATGTCGGAGAGAATAAAAACTTTGAGCGGCAGTTCCTCAGCGGCGAGCTTGAGGTGGAGCTGGTCCCTCAAGGAACCCTCGCCGAGCGCATCCGAGCGGGGGGGGCTGGCATTCCAGCATTTTTTACCCCCACCGGTGTGGGCACAAAAGTAGCGGAAGGCAAAGAAACCCGTATCTTTGACGGGCGTGAGTATGTGATGGAGCGTGCCCTCTTGGCCGACTTTGCCATCATCAAAGCCTGGAAAGCAGATCGTTGGGGTAATTTGGTCTTTCGTAAGACCGCCCGCAACTTCAACCCGATGATGGCCACCGCCGCCAAGATCACCATCGTCGAAGTGGACGAGCTGGTGGAGCTGGGCAGCCTCGACCCTGACCAGATTCATACGCCCGGCATCTTTGTACAGCGTATCGTGGTTGGTCCCCGTTATGAGAAGCGCATCGAGCAGCGCACCACCCGGCGAGAGGAGTAAGTATGGCCCTGACCCGTGAACAGATTGCCCGGCGTGCAGCGATGGAGCTCAAAGATGGCTTCTTCGTGAACCTCGGCATCGGCATTCCGACCCTGGTGGCCAACTATATTCCCCAGGGTTACGAGATTGTGCTTCAGTCCGAAAATGGTCTGTTGGGCATGGGACCGTTCCCTTACGAGTCTCAAGTGGATCCCGACCTGATCAACGCGGGCAAACAGACCATCACCACCTTGCCCGGCAGCTCGTTCTTTTCGAGTGCGGACAGTTTTGCCATGATCCGAGGCGGCCATGTAGACTTGACCATTCTCGGCGCGATGGAAGTCAGCCAGACCGGAGACCTTGCCAACTGGATGATCCCCGGAAAGATGGTTAAAGGCATGGGTGGCGCGATGGATTTGGTTGCCGGCGCGCGTAAAGTGGTGGTCACCATGGAGCACTGTGCCAAAGGCAACGTCTCCAAAGTGCTCCAGCAGTGCTCGTTGCCCTTGACCGGACGTGCCGTGGTGGACCTGCTGATCACCGACTTGGCGGTCTTCGAGGTACGGCGAGGGCAGGGCATGACCTTGCTTGAGCTGGCCCCCGGCGTGACGGAGTCTGAGCTTCGAGCGGTCACGCAGGCCGATTATGACGTCTCCCCCGACCTTCAGACCATGTCCGTCTAAGGTCCGTGTGTACCGAAGCGCTTTCTGGTGAGCCGCCTCCTGTACCATTCCCCTAAGTTTTCTTACCGATGATGAGACATATGAGCACGCAGTCAGAGCTTCAGTCTGTTCAGTCCGCCACCTTTTTTGAAGGTGGGGCACCCGTTCTTCTCCAGCAAGCCCTCAAGTTGATGGAGCAGGAGCGGCCTCTCATCGTGCTGACTCGCAGCTTGCCCAGTGCGGTCTTTGTGCGTGAGTCTCTCTGCCCCACGCGATATTTGAATGATCAGGGCCTGCCTTCGTTGGATCGAAACGTGGGACCGGTGGCGCTCTTTCGTGCGCGTGAGCAGGCGGGTGGGAGGCGGGCGCTGGTGGCCGGTCTCATCCGGGGAGAGCGGAAAGTATTGGTGCTCACCCCTGAAGACCTGCTGCGGCCCGGCTCGTTGGAGACCCTCGCCAGCACCCACGCGACCTGGTTGGTTCAGGATGCGCAGTGTGTGTGTGTAGAGTCTCTGGAGTTTGTGGCTGGATACGGGATGTTGCTCCAGGGATGGCAACAGGGCCTGCTGAATGACGTGCGCTTGTTTAGTGCGCAGCTCCCCCCGGTTGTGGGGCAGGTGCTTCAGCAGCTCTTCCGGCTCGACTCTATTCCAGTGACATCTTCGGTCCTGCCGGAAAATGTCGAGGTGCGTTTTCAAGAGGGCCCTGCCAGCCTTCGGGAGCGCTCCGCGTTGACCCAGCTCTTGCAGCAGCATGTGCGAGAAAGTGGGGTCAAGCGGGGTGTTTGGGTTCTGCCGTCCCGAGGGGTGCAGTCCTTGCCCTTTGAGGAGCTGATCAGCATCGCCAACGAGGTTGGGCTTCCAGCAGTGTCGGATCCGGGGGAAGATGTGGCGGTCCCGGCGGAGCGTCATGCGGAGCTCTTTCACGGGCCAGCCAGCCTGTTGTTGACCTCCGATCCGGCGGCGCTGAGTGGCCGACCGGACGGCGAGCCCCTGTTGTGCCTCCATCTTCAGGCCCCTCGAGGTCTTGAGGGTGTGCGTTCCGAAGTGGCCGAGCTGGCTGCTCGTGGGGGTGGGCGATGGGTGTATGCCCCGGTCGGTGCTGTGAGTGCTGGCCTGAGTGTGGTTCAGCTCGAGGCCCTGGCGCGTTGGATTCTGGCGCAGCTTCCGGCGGGTGCTTCTCGTTTGGTGGTGGATGCCGAGGGCCTTCTTCAGTCCGTGTTGGACGCCAGCGCCTGGCCGCTTGATGTTTTTGCACAGGCTCTTGAGCAAGCTCTGGGGCTCCTGTGGGGTGCAGGATTTTTGAGCCACGCCCAGCGGGTGCGAGTGCTGTTGAAGGTGGCGGAGTCTCATCGGTTTGCCTCGCCGCACATCGACGTCGATCCCCGCTATGCAACCCTAAAGACGCGGTATGACGAGGCTTTATCGCGGCTGGGTCTGATGCAGGCGGTGCGGTTGCGTCTGAGTGCTCAGCCCGCGAAGGACTTACGGGAGCTCTCGGCGGTGCTCGGGTATTCAGTGGCCGAGCTGAACGTGCTCTTTGAAGATCTGGAGCGTGACGACTTCTTGCTCTGCCGGTTGGAAGAAGGGGGAGCACGTACCGG
This sequence comes from Myxococcota bacterium, assembly GCA_046075485.1. GTDB lineage: Bacteria > Myxococcota_A > UBA796 > JAJRTE01 > JBJTQF01 > JBJTQF01. Next base: position 137,319 of record JBJTQF010000245.1, read on the forward strand.
AAATCGCAGCTTTGAGCTGGAGCTCCAGGGGGATGTGGACACGCTGGCCTCTCGACTTGAGCAGGCCCTGGAGCGACTGGCGTTGCGGCAAACCCACGAGCAGCAGGCTCAGGTGCTCTTGGCGGAGCTGGTGGCGGGGGCTGTTACTTGGCCCCAGGTCTTGGAGCAGCTTCCAGTGATGACGGAAAGTGCAGGCGTTCGTTCGGTGACGGCGTGGTCGATGTCGCCTCCGAGTGGCACGAAGGCTTCGATTTCTCCCAGTGCCGTCTCCGCCATGCCGGTTTTGTCGGAGCCCGACGTGGAGCGGGTGGGGACTCCCCCGGTTGAGGCGAAGGTGAATGCTTCAGCGGGGGCTGCTCCGGTGATGCAGCGCTCCGCGCAGGCTTTTGAGTGGCAAGGCAGCTTGACGGAGCCAGCGGTGTTTCAGGCACTGTATGCGCAGGTCGAGCGTGCTTCGACGCGCATGGTGCAGAGCTGGCAGCCAAGTGGTGAGGATGTCTCCGCGTGTGTGGCGCGCATCATGCGTGCATTGGTGCTGGGTGAGCTGACCGAGGCGACCGAGCTGCTCTTGGCGGCGCTCTCGCATGGAGAAGCGCTTCAACCGGTGCTCTCGCGGCTGCTGCTGATGCTGGATTTTGAGGGCGCACTGCTGGGTGGAGAGATGCCTCGGGCGACCACATCACTCTTACTTCTGCCCACATTGGAAGGTGTAGATGCGGCAACGTTACGGGCTCGGCTGTCCCTCGCGGGTTTTGCGGGGCAAGTGATGGTGGCCGATGACGCCAGTGTGCGGATTACAGACGGTGAGCAGCGCTTTAAGCTGGTGCGTCGCCTCTTGGATCCGGAGCTGGAGGCGCGCATTTGGCTGGCCTTGTCTCAGCGGTCGTCCCCCTTACTTCCGGCGGGGGTGGTACAGGCTCGGCTCAGCGAGTCGTACCTGATGAACGAAGGGCAGGGGGATGCTTCCCTCGAGCTGGCATTGCGTCAGCAGTTGCTCGACGGCTCGATGGAGGCTTCGTGGGGTCAGACCTCGCGGCGGGCGTTGGCGCTGGGACGTGCGCAGCTCAGGGCGGGTCAATGGGAGGCCACCCTAGAGCATGTGCAGGGATTTTTGGGACAGCCGGGTGGTTCAGCGGACTTGTCGTTGACGGCAGCGGAAGCGTGGCTGATGGGTGAGCAGGCCCTTCGGGCGCTGGAGACCCTGCAAGCGGCGGGGTTGTCGGCTCAACGAGGTCGTGCGCAAGGGCTGTATCAGAATGTGGTGCGGGTGCTTCAGCGGCAGTGTGAAGGGCAGGCGAGCTGTGATGGCTGTCCGTTGCTGGGCTCCGCGTTTTGTCCGGTCCCAGAGCTTTTTGAAGGCTTCATCAGTGCCAATCCGCTGGGAGAAGGGCGAAAGTTCTTGCGTCAGCGGGTGGATAAACGTGCTGGACACGGGTTTGCACCCTCTGACCCCAAGCAGCTCCTCAGCATGCTCAACTCGGGGGGGCTCACCGATGAAAATCGGGCGCTCGGCTGGATGGAGCCGATGCAGGGAGGGGCGGCTTCCTCTTGGCTGGAGCTGGCACGAGGGCTGGCTCAGGCCCAGCTCCTAAAAGCGGCGGTGTTGGCGCTCAAGAAGGCTGTGAGCTTGGGCGCGGGCCAAGCCCTCCTTCTTTCGGGATGTGCGCGGGGGCTGCTGGCGCTGGGTGAGCAGGCGGAGAGTTTTGCTGCCGCTCAGGAGGCGGATGCAGCCGGTTGGTCTGTGCCAGAGCGTCAAGCCTATCTGCAAGCCCTGCAAGAGCGTGGGGTGAAAGAAGACCCGAGCCTGCCCGAATGGGTGGTGGGATTGCTGGCGCATGCAGCTCAAGCCAAGCGTCTGCAACAGTCCCGTGAGCAGCTCCAACGGTCGTTGCGGCATCCTCAGCTTCGAGAGCTGCGCTCGCGAATGGAGGTACTTGAAGGTTTGTTGGGCGAGCAAGCCGGGCAAGATCCGCTGTTGCGGGAAGGACAGGAGCGCCTTAAAGAGCGTGAGCAGCGTCTCAGCCGTCGCTTGGAGCAGATCTTGAAGGGACCGGCGGCTCCGCCCATCGCCCAGGAGCTGGAGCAGCTCACCCGGGAGGCAGAAGCCCTGGGTTTCTCGGAGCTGCATGGTCAGCTTGCCGCCACCACCATCCGTATGAAAAGTGCCCTCGAGCGTCGATCGCAAGAGCGAAAACCTCGGGACGAGAAGCCTCAGCCCGTCACGCAACGAGAAGGGCAAGAATCTGCGGGCTCTTCGACGGATGTGGCAACGTCGGCACCCGTCCCGGCGTCGATTTCAACGCCTTCTCCGGCAGAGCCAAAACGAGGGAACGAGGATGCGGCTCGGCGAGGTCGAGGCGAGCGACGAGAGGAAAGCCGCCCCGAAAAACGAGAGGATGGCCGTGGTGAGCGACGCGGTGAACAGGCTCCTCGGGCCGAGCGTGCTTCGACGGGTCCAGCGCCGGGCCCAGAAGTGCGTGGAGGTCGCAGGTTGGATCATAGCCGTGAACCTGGACGTGGACGGCATGAAGATATGCAGCGGAGTGGCAGGGAGCGTGCGCCTGCGCCGCCTCCAGTGTTGGAAGGCCAAGCACTGCTGGATGCAGTCCAAAAAGCAGAGCAGGATCGAGAGCGGACCCCGTTGGTGATGGCAGCGTTCTCTGCTGGACTTGCCACGGACGTTGAAAAGAGCATCAAGCTCCTGCGGGATACCTTGCCATTTTTTGAGCGTTCAGGTGCCCTCGATGCAGGTCTTAGCCGCTTGATCCGAGAGAAAAAGATCAACAACGAGCACTTCCCCCGGCTTCGGCGGGTCTTGGACAAAGCGCATGGTGGAGCCAACCTCAATGCCACCTATGAGGAGCTCAACCGTCAGGAGCATCCGGAAGCCTGGAAGCTGGTGCTCGGCCAGTTAAAGATCAAGTAAACGCCACCCTCGACCCCACCCTGCTAACGCCCTCCTTCAGAAATCCAATGGCAGAAAACCCTTTTCTCGTGCGTGTGTGTACGTGCGTGTGTGTACGTGCGTGTGTGTACGTGCGTGTGTGTACGTGCGTGTGTGTCGCTTGATGTCTTCCCATGCCAAAAGACTCGAGCCGGTGAGTCGGCGTTCATGCGATGCCTGAACGTCAAGGCAGACGCCGTGATCAATACACGAGCAGGTGAGGGTAGGTCAGTAGATAAAGTGGGTGAAGAAGTGGCGAAGAGGGAGCCGTGGGGCGGGAGAAAGGAGGGGCTTACTTACGCTTCTTGTTGGCAGCCTGCTTGAGCTTCTTGCCGGCCTTCATAACGGTGACATAACCGTTTGCGGGACCGGGGATGGGGCCTGCCACAAAGATCAGATTGCGCTCGAGATCCACGCCGAACACCTTGAGGTTCTGCACGGTGACCTGCTGATTGCCCATCTGACCAGGCATGCGCATACCGGGGAAGGTACGACCGGGGGTCAAGCGGCAACCAATCGAACCACCATGACGGAAGTACTCGTGATTACCGTGGGTGTTCTCAAAGCCCTTGAAGCGATGACGCTTCATAACGCCCTGAAAGCCCTTGCCTTTGGAGGTGCCGACGACATCGACAAACTCACCAGCGGCGAAGAGGTCCACCTTCAGCTCTTGACCGACTTCAAAATTCGCACCCTCACCGGGCTGGAGACGGATCTCCTTCACGAACTTTTTGGGGGCGACGCCAGCCTTTTTGAACTGCCCCATCTCAGGCATGGTGCAGCGTGCCTCTTTTTTGTCATCGAAGCCGAGCTGCACAGCGTTGTACCGGTCGTTCTCCATCGTCTTCTTGCGAATGATGGTACATGGACCCGCCTGAATCACGGTCACGGGGACAATCGCGTTGGCTTCATCATAGAACTGGGTCATGCCCAACTTCTTTCCAAGGATACCAATTCTCATAGCGGACTCCGCAATAGAAACGTCACTGGGCCCTCAAATGAGGTCTCATCCATACAAAGCGCGACAAGATAACCTGTGAGGGGGACACTGTCAACAAGAAATGGCGTGGGCCGCACTCGACGGCACATGAGCGCTCTTTATAGCCGCTTCGGTCGTCACCTGTCAAGTACTTCTCTACCATCTCTCTTGTATCATGCCGAATTTCTCGCTAGAGTGACCGCAGCATACTTGCACTCACTCCGCCTAGGATATCCAACGTGGATCAGCTTCTCTCTCATTGGCTCAAGATCAGACCCGACGAACGCCGTAGAACGTCGCTGCTGTTCTTGTTCCTGTTCTCGTCCACCTCGTTCATCATCTTAGGACGCACCGCCCGAGATGCGCTGCTGCTCGTTCACAGCGGGATCCAAAGTCTTCCGCTGATGTATGTCGGCATCGCAGTGAGCACGGCGTTGATGACCGTTGGTTATGCCCGGATGGTCGCCCGCACGTCGCCGTACCCCATCCTTCAGCGCACCCTTCAAGCGTCGATCTTGGGCATCCTTTTGCTCCGTCTGGCCATGCAGCAAGGTATGCAAGGTGTCTATGAGCTCTTTTACATCTTTATGGAGGTCTCCGGGAGCATGCTGGCCCTGCTCTTTTGGACCTTCGCCAATGAGTGTTTTTCCACCCGGGAGGCCAAACGGCTCTTCAGCTTGATCGGGAGCGGAGGGGTCATGGCCGGGACCGTCGGAGGGTTCGGCGGTGGCTGGTTCGCCCCCATCGTTGGCACCGAAAATCTGCTGTGGGTCTGCATCGCCATTCTGCTCATCTGTATGGCCCTCTCTCGGGCGGTGGCTCAGGCAGGTCACTCGGCTGTGACGGAAGCGCGGGTTACGGTCAACGGACGACATGAGGAGCCCATCGCCCCCAGTTATGTCGTAAGCCTCTCTCTTTTGGCTGTTGTCACGTCCGTCACGGTCTCGGTGATCGATTACCTCTTTAAAGCGGTGGCGGTCCAAAAGGTCGGTGCGCAAGGGCTGGCCACTTATTTCGGAGCCCTTTACGGGATCTCCGGGCTGCTTTCATTTTTGATCCAGGTACTGCTGGCCAGTCGGTTGCTCACTCGATGGGGGATCCTTCCGGCACTGCTGATGTTGCCAGGGGTGCTCCTGATCGGGGGAACGGCAAATGTAACAGCGCCTGGCCTCGCCTCGGCCACTTTCAACAAAGCAGCGGATGCCACTTTACGATATGGGCTCAATGACACCTGCCTCCAGCTCCTGTATCTTCCCCTGCCCGTGTTGCAGCGACGACGGCTCAAGGCGGTGGTGGAAGGTGCGCTTCGCCCGGCTGCCATCGGTGTCACAGGTGTTGCCCTCTACATGCTCGGCCACTCAGAGCCGATGCTGCAAGGTCTCTCCCTCTTTGTGCTCGCAGGACTGCTGGTCTGGTGTGGCCTCGCCATCTGGCTGCGCCGAGGTTACGTCTCGGCTTTGATCAGCACCCTCTCCACGCGAAATGGGGCAGAAGACGACCTGCCTCCGGCCATCACCGACGTTGCATCTACTCAGGCGCTCAACGAAGCACTGAGAAGTGGCGATGAGCGCATTGTGTTGGGGGCTCTGGAGCTGGTGGCAGGCCAAGATCCCCTGACCCAGTGGGGTGAGCGATTGGCTGCGCTGCTGATGAGTCCTTCGTCGGCGGTGCGCCTGGCGGCGTATCAGCTCTATCAGCGGGCGGGTTTCACCTTGCCCTCCTCGGTGCGCGAGCAGTGGCTGGTGGATCTGGATGACGAGATTCGAGCGGCAGCGGTCGAACGCTTGGGGCCAGGAGAGGGCCTAGAGCACTTTTTGGCGGATCCCTCGCCCCTGGTGCGCAGTCGGGTGGTGGTGGGGCTGGTGCGGCGCTCGGTTGATGCCAGCTCACAAGAGGCCCTAGACGTGCTCAACAGCATGCGCACGCATACACGGGCCGAGCAACGTCTGCATGCGACGTGGGCGCTGGGGGAGCTGAAGGGGCCAGAGGAGCATCTCCGCCGCATGTTACAAGACCCTGACTCCGATGTGCAACGTCAGGGTGTGGAGGCGATTGGCAAGTCTCAGTTGCTCAGCTTGGTGCCTTTGTTGATCCAGCTCCTCAGACATCCCTCGCTTGGGGATGAAGCGGCGGTGGCGCTGGCGTCGTATGGTGAGGTGGTGCTGGGGCACTTGCTGGCGGTCTTGCCAGAGCTGGACAACGACGAAGACCATCAGCAACGTGTCTTCGTGGCACTCCGAGGGATTGGAACGCTACGGGTGGCAGAAGAGCTGCTGCGTCGTTTGCCCCGCGATCGCCTCCGTCGGCACGAGCTGCTGCGCCTGTCATATTCGATTGTTCGGCCACGCCGCGAGGGGCATCTCCGGCTGGAGATCGTGCGTGCTCCGCTCCTGCTGGAGATTCAAGACTGCTATCAGTGGTGGAGCATCCTCGATTCTCTCCCTTCCCAAGAGAGTTGGCTGATGTTGCGTGCCGCTGTGGAGGAGGAGAAACGACAGGCCCTTGAGCGTGCGCTCCTGTTGCTGGCGCATGCCTATCCGGTGAGACCCATTCAGACGCTGCACATGGCGCTTCTGAGTGCTTCCGCGAATCAGCTTGCCAATGCCATCGAGGTGCTGGATGAGCTGGTGGAGCCTGATCTGCGTGTGCTGCTGATCCCGCTCTTGGAGGCCGGGGGCACCCTCAAGCAGGTGGAGCCTGCGCAAGGATTTCTGTCGCTGGTGAATCGTTCGGCGACGGAGTGGTGTCGTTATTTTGTAACGGGTGAAGACCTGTGGCTGGTGGTGTGTGCGCTCTCAATAATCCAGCGGGACAGCGGCGTGATACTCTTGCCAGAACTCCGTGAGCTGCTCAGTCACGATCAAGGTTGGCTGAAAGAAGCAGCGTTTCTGACGCTCTATCGTCTGGCGCAGCCCGAGGAGCAGCAACGCTTGCTCGAGCAGCGTGAGGCGCTGTCATTGCCTTGGAGCGCGGCACAGCTCGATGTGATGCTGAAGCAAGGAGATACTTCCATGATCTCGTCGGTAGAAAAGGTTCTCTTCCTGAGGCGTGTAGACTTGTTTTCCCAGCTTCCGGGGCGCGAGCTGCTGAACTTGGCTTTTATCGCGGAGCAGGTGACGTTTGCGGAAGATTCTCTCATCTTTGAGGAAGGCTCTGAAGGAGACTGTCTCTATTTGATTCTATCGGGTCAGGTTCGGGTCAGTCGTTCTGGCCGTAACATCGCACAGCTTGGCCCTCGTGAGTGCTTCGGAGAGATGGCCATCTTGGATCGAGCGCCGCGTTCCGCCACTGTCACGGCCATTGAGCGGGTTCAAGTGCTGCGCATCGAGCGTGACTCCTTCTACGAGCTGCTGGCTCAAAAACGTGAGATCGCCCTCGGTATCATTCGCATTCTGGTGCATCGCCTACGTGAATCAAATGAACGCTGAGAAGAACGCTACGTCGGAGATTGAGGGAGCGCTGGACGATGTTTCGGAATGAAGAGTGCTGGTGAGATGGCTCTCCCACTTGACAGGCTGAGCACAGAACGAGAGGAACAGTCGAGGACATTCAATCGAAGCAAGCTGACTCAGAAGGTATACTTAAATCCAGCAAAGTTGATGGAATAGGCCACATCCAATCCCAACACATAGTAGGCATTGAGTTCTGCGAAGGTAAAAGAGAAGTGTGAAAGCCGAGTATAGTACTCAAGCCCCGCGCCACCTGTGACCATCGGAAGAGGACGGATCGAGGAGAGGGTTGAATAGTAGCCCTGAAGCTCGGGAGGAACGGACTCAATACTGCGATGCAACGTCAGAAACATCGCGCCCGCACCCGCTCGTGCGTAGACATTGAAACGCCCCGATGGACCAAACACATACTGAGGTCGTATGGCTGCTTCCAAGCGATGGCTCTGAAAGTGACCCAGGCTCATGTACTGCTCTTGTCCGTCGAGGGTGGCGTCTGCTGTTCGATACATGGTGGAGGCCAGCACATAACCCGCTTCGGCAGAAAACGCCACACTGCCCGCAGAAAACAAATCGTAGCCGATGATGGAGCGGAACTCAGCGGACCACGAGACACCCGCTCCAAAAGGATAATATGCGGGATTCGCGTAGATCACCCCCGCAAAGTCCATAAACCCCGGATCCGACTTGACATAGAGTCCTCGGGCCACCTCGACCAAAGCTTGTTTTGGATCGGACGAGTCATCCTTTAGGTTGACATCATCCTCCTCTTCTTCGATGTCTTCAGCCGGGGCGGTGCGGGAGCGACTCTGTGCATCAGCAGAGGTCGGTAGAGCACTCAGGGCCAGCGTAGAACAGAGCAGGAGTTTCCACAAGGGAGACATACGGACCTCGCTAGATGAACATCACCGACTGAGAAAGAAGCGCGTCTCTCAGCCCGCTGCTTTAAAGAGGAAGGGATAGGTCACGATGGCCTTTCCGCCACCTTTTGGCTCGGGGAAGCGGAGCTGCATCATACGTCCGTTGATACAGTCTTCGACGATCTGATTGCCCATGGTGCTCTCTTTGGTAGAGGCTTGGGAAACCGATCCATCCCCGGCAATGGTGAACCGCACCACGATTTTTCCAGCCAGAGTGGGGTTTTTAGTCAGCTCTCGGCTGTAGCAGTATCGAATTTGGGTCAGGTTGTCACGAATGACCTTCTCGATGAGGGCTTTTTCGATGTTGCCCAACACGATGGCGTCAGCGCCGCCTGCGTCGATATCGGCACGGGCTTTTTTGCGTCCGCCGAGACCGGCAGTTGAACCATAACCACCGCCGCTGCCGCCTCCCCCTTTGGTGCCCACACCTCCGACACCATCGGCAGGACCACCTCCACCAAAACCCAGACCGCGTGAGCCTGCGACACCCGCGATGCTGCTCTTTCCGGTGGTACCAATGATGCCTTGGGTGGCATTGGAGATGCCTCCGCCCAAGCCTGTGTTAAAGAGGCTACTTTCGGATTTCAGATCGGCCAGTAGACCCGCGTTCTCTGCCGCTTTTTTATCCATCGCGGCTTGATCCACTGCCACTTTGTCACGCAAGAGCTTGGTCTTGGTGTCCTTTTTGCCTTCTTTTGGGGTCTCCTTGGGCGTCTCTTTTTTAGGCTCTTCTTTCTTCTCGTTGAAGACCTTCACCTCGCGCTTTTTTTCCTCCGGCTTCTGCTCCTCCTTTTTGGGGATGATCATCTCGGCAAAGCGGTCCGAGATGGTGTCCAAGGTCGGGGGAGGCGGAGGAGGAATGGTGCGCAGGTGCAGGGTTAAGCTGCCAATCAGCATGAAGAAGAAGAGCCACAGACCGGCGAACGTGGTATCAATGCCCTGGGTTAAAGGCAGCACCAGCCGACGGGCGGGATGCACAAACCCACCGGCGAGCACAATATGACCAAAGCGCAAGATGAACCGGGTATTATCGGTGAGTGTATAGGCGCTCAGTCCGCCTTGAGAGGCCAGCTTTCCACTTTCCACCAGCTCCCGCACGGCAACGGGCTGCCCCTCTTCGTAGATCCAGCCTTCGTACTGCGGGCCCAAAAGAAGCTGAGGCGCACCATTGGCTTGGGTGAGGAGCTGCACGCGCTCGGCTGGCAGGAATTCTCGATCAATCACAAAGTCGGGCTGCTGCTCCAGCTTGTTGGCGAGCAGGACTTGGGGGATGGTCCGGGCGAACTCACGCGCGGAGAGGATGGTATCACCCCAGATTTCGTAAATCTCCACCACCCGGGGAACGTTACGGTTGTCAATGCCGAGGGCATCTTGCCGATCCCACGCGGCAAAGAGCATGCGCACGACGTCATCGGCGTCGGCTCGAAGCTGAGCATCGCTGGCAGATTCCGCCGCAGCTTTCTGCGCCTGTGCCTGCTTGTCGATCAGCTCCAGCAGCAAGTCGTAGGGCCCCACTCGAACACGAGAGCCGGGCTTGAGCTGCACGCGCGCATCTACCCGCTGGTCACCAATAAAGGTGCCTTCGTCACTTCCGATGTCGGTGAGCATGAGCTGCTGGTCACGGGTGACTTTCACCACGGCATGCAGCTCCGAGACACGGTCGTCTTCCAAACGAACGACGTTATTGGAACCTCGTCCAATGGTGATGTTTTCGTTGGTGAGCCATTCTTGCTGCTGAAGTTTTCCTTCACGGAAGATCTTCAGTGACACCTGCAAGTCACGCGATGCGCTGACGTCTGACATAACGCTGCCTCGAGCTGGGAGATGAGATGGCGGATGGGGGAGCGATCACTTCACTTCGTCCACGGACTGAAGCATTTCTTTTTCAAAGTCTGGCCTGAACTTAATCAAGGGACTAAATTTGGAACGCTTACGATCCAGCAGATAGGAGCCGGCGGGCTTCTTGATCTCGCCCTCCACGTCTACTCCTTCAAAGCTGATTTCGGTGGTGGCACGGTAGCGTACCCTCTTGCCGTCTTCTTCGGTCACGGTGACATCGTCGGCATCCTGTGCCTGCGCAAAGGAGGGCACAACAGCAGACATGAGCAGAAGACTCAACCAGAACTTTTTCATGGCTTTTTCCCTCACGACAATGGGCCACGCTTCACAATACCGGGCTACTTCAGCTCAGCGGCGGCACTTTCAAGGAAGCTGTAGGCTTCCTTCATAAGCTCCATATCCCCCATCTCCAGCACTTGTTTGCTCTGGTCGATGGCATTGAGGATCGGCTCCGCCTTTGGTTTGGGGAGCTTGGCCGCTTTCAGCTTTTCTTCGGTTCGAGTAATCAAGGTCTGGAGGTTCGCTTTGGCTTCCGCCTCGGCTTTCTGACGTTCCGCTTCCGCTTTGGCTCGACGCTCTGCTTCGGCCCGCTCTGCTGCCAGCCGCGCTTCTTCCTTCGCTTTGGCCTCCAAGAAGTCTGCCTTTGACTTCTTGACCTCTTCCATTAAGGTCATGACGTTGACTTCAGCAGAATTGTTCCCTGAAATCTTAGCATAGGCTTCAAATGTCTGCAAGCTTGCATCAAATGCCTGCTGATACTTCCACTGTACCATCCCTAAGTTGTACAGTGCCGTTGCATTATTCGGCTGTACTTTGAGCAGCTTTTGGTAGGCATCGACCGCTCCATCATAGTCCTGTTCACCTCTTAACACCACAGCCATGCCCAGCAAGGCTTCGGTATCCGCCGGGGACTTCTCCAGGATTGCCTCAAAACAACCCCTGGCAAGGTTGAAGTCCCCTGAACGAAGTGCAATAACCCCCAGGTTGTAGTTGGCTTCCTGGTTATTCTTGTCCACTTCGATGGACTGCTTAAAAAACTGAATAGCCGCTGGCTCGTCGTTCAACTTCAACGAGGTCACACCCAAGTTATTAAGCACACCGGGATCTTGAGGGGCGAGCTTCTGCGCGTTGACGGACAGCAGCATGCTCAGGCGATAGTTGCCTTGATCAAAGTATACCCGGGCTAAATTTCGATACGCCTGGATATTGTTCGGATCGAGGGTCAACACGTCGCGCAGCACTTGCACCGCTTTGTCATAGTTCTTGAGAGCGGTGTAGAGACCTCCCAGGTTGTTCCGCGCGCTCAAGTCGTTCGGATGCGTCTTGAGGTAACGTTCGTACAGATCGACGCCCCGCTCAGGCATGCCCGCACTGGCATAAGCGTTGGCCAGGTTATGATAGGCTTCCGCCAAGTTGGCATCGGCCTTGATGGCGTCTTCATAAAATGGAATGGCACGCTTTACCAAACCAAGCTGCTCTGCCGCAAAAGCCGCGTTAAAGTGCGCCTTGGCGTTGCGCGGATCTTCGATGGTCGCTTCTTCGAATGACTTAAGCGCCAATTCATAGTTGGGTGTCCCTTTGCTGGGCGCGAGGGCTTTCATCCCTTCACTAAAGGAATCGTTTCGAGCCGCCACAGGCGCTGGAGGGGGTGTAACCGGTGCGGCTGAAGCAGGCTTTCCAGCACTGCTGCTCCCATTGCTGCTCTTTGCGCCCGTCCGTGGGGGCGCTGTCTGGGGTGCGGACGCTGTCGAGGTGGTGGTCGCGCATCCACTCAAGCTCACGGGGAGCAGGGAGGCGGTCAGGAGGCCGATGATCAAATACTTCATGTTGCCCACTCACTCTTGCAAGGACCAAGAACGGTCATTTCCGATAAGAGGCCGTATAAAACGTATCACTCAGCCGGTCGGGTGCCCCCAGCTTTTCAGCCGTTCGAGGATATTCTTTGGGACGCAGCTCGGCCAACATGCGTGCCGCTTCTGCGGTATACGTGTTATAAATGGACAGCTCGTAAGACTTTTGCAGCCCCTGCTCAAGGGCTTCTGCCGCCTTATCCTTCAGCGGGAAGGCTCGGTCTTGAAGGGCGGCGATGTAGATCTTCTTCTGCTCTTCTGTCAGCTCCGCCGGAATTGGAGCGGCCAAGAGGGTATCGGCAAGGTTCGAGTAGGTCTTGCCAATCTGTACCAGCGCCGCCAGACCCCACTCTCCTTGCTTGAGCTCAAGCACGCGGGTGTAGGCGTTGACGACATCTTCGGTTAACTTCAACTTGTCTTCCAAGCTGCTGGCGCGTGAACCCTTTTTGGTCTTGACCAGATCCAATCGAATGGCGGCAAACCGGTCGTACATGGGCTCCAGCAACAGAAAACGCATCTCTGCGTTGTAGAGCTGCACCAAGGGCAGGCTCGAGATGGCGGCTGGAAGCTTGTCAAATACGGCGGCAGATTCCTGGTAGTGGGTCTGAGCGAGAGGGCTCTGCCCACTGCTGCGGAGCAGGCGACCGTATCGAGCCCGTGCTTCAAAGGCGGCTTCAGGGCTCTTTTCGGACAACGCGGGGGTCGTAAAATAACGTTTGTAGGCCGCAAGTGCTTCTGGCAACTTGCCCGCGTTTTCGTACACACGCGCCACCACGAGCATCACCAAGTGGGCATCTTCTCGATCTGAGAAGGTCTTGTAGTATTGTTCGTAGTTGGTGACCGCTGGCAGTACGTCTCCCAAGCTCTCCCGGAAGAGGGCTGCATTAAACAATGCATCGGGGGTAAAGGTAATCTCTAGGTTCTTGTCGGTGTTGGCCAGGCGTTCGTAGTATTCAGCGGCTTTGCGGTAGTCGGCCACTGCTTCAAAGACTTTGCCCAACGCTTCGAGGTTTTTGAGTGCCAAGCTGCTCTTGGGAAAGACCTTATCCAGCTCTTGTCTCAGCTCGATAGAGCGTGACACATTACCCGCTTTAAATGCATAGAAGGCGGCGTTAAACAGTGCCTTATCACTCAGGGCTGAGCCGGTCTTAAACTCCTGATAGAATGCGACGTAAGCGTCGGTCGCCTCCTTAAACTTATTGTCTTTCTCAAGCTGCTCCACTTTTTTGAAGGCCGCCTGTTCGTAGAGTGTGCGCAGCTCCTTCTTAAAGGTCTCTTTGAAGTTGGCGTTTGCATAAAATTGGCGGGCGTACTGCTCCAGCCCATTCCAATCTTGCAGAACGTTGTATGAGTCGAGCACCAAGTTGGCGGCGATTTCCGCGATCTCATCTTTGGGATAACGCTCGATCAGCTTCAAGAAGCGAGGCGTAGAGCCATTAAACTGATTTCGGTCATAGAGCAGCCGCGCACCTTCGTAAAGGGTATTGGGTGCGTCTTTATCCTGTGGAAGCTGCTCCGCATAAAGATCACAGATCTTGACCTTCTTGTCTTCCCACGCATTAAGCGGCACAGGACGGATATCGCGCTCTTTGGCGGCCACCGAAGTGGACGGTTGGCTGCTGACTTCGGCGTCGGCTTTGTCCACCCCCAGAATCTTGTTAATGGTCAAGATCAGAGAGCTGGCAGAGATCTGGAAGTACTTTCCTTTGGGATCCAGTGCGATCACTTGCTCGTATTCGCCCGCTGCCTTCTCGAACTCTTTGAGCTCATACAAGACCTCAGCATAGGCAAATCGAATGTCATAGCTGTACTGATTCTTAGGGAACATGCCCAGATACTTCTGGTAGCTGTTACTGGCCAGGACGTAGGTATTCTTAGAGGCTGTCTTGCGCGCCTCTTTGTGATAATCAATTGCCACTGTCCGAAGGTAACGCTCCACCAAGGTATTGGCTTCAGTAATCGCACTCTTGTTGCTTGCGTTCACCGATGCCCAACGGGAACCTGGACCGTACAGCTTGGCCAGCTTGTCGATCTCCGTCAGTGTCTCTTGCTTTCGATTCCAACGAAAATATGAGGCAATCACTTCACCTTGAAAGGTCGGTGCATCGGGCGCTTCGGGCTCCACACTGATGATACGATTGTAGGTGCTGATGGCCAGCTCATTACGCCCTTGCTCCACATACGTGTTGGCAAGCCGCCGTAACATGGCCTTAAAATACTTCGCTTCGCCAAAACGTGAGAAGTATGCTTCGGCTGCATTCATGTCGCCAGATTCAGCGTAGAACAACACCAAGTCATTGAGTGCTTCATCTTTGAGTGAGAGCCGATTTGCACCGGGAGCGCCTTCGTCACCAGAGGAGGTGATCACCTGCTTCATGCTCTCGATGGCTTTGGCATTCTCGCCGACGTTGTAATAGCACCACGCCAGCTTGTAGAGGGCAAAGATGTAAGAGCGACTCTCCTGATAGGTGGAGGCTTTTAGATAGTTGCTGAGGGCTTTAAAGGCGTTGTTGTTATCAAACCAGTATTCGCCGATGGCAAGATAAGAGTCGGGCACAAACTCTGAATTGGGAAAGGTCTTCACCAGGGTATTATAGTAGTCCAGACCCTGCTGTTTTTCGCCCAGCTCCATCAAGTTGAAGGCCAGGTTGAAGTAGACTTCATCTAGGCGCTCATAACTTCGATATCCCTGAAGGATGTTCCGATAGAGTGTGATGGCTTCGCGATTGTATCCTTGCGAGCGGACGTGATCTTCCACGGGGGCAGGGGTCTTCTTAGAGTCCGGCGAGTTAAACCAAGCATCGTATTTGCCTGTAAAATCAGCCATTTCCTGAAGAAATGCGTCGCTGGCGGATTCTGTATAGAGGGAGGCCAAGCGCATAAACATCTCGGCTTTTTGGTCGCCCTCGATGTTTCCGCTGTCCAAGATTTCTTTGAGCTTGTTGATGGCTTCGCTGCGCTTCTCACGCGCGAGCTGCTCGAAGCGGTTAGAGTCTCCTTCATTCAAATAGAAGTCACGAGACTTTACCGGACGGCGCTCATCTTGTTTGTCTTTGGCCTTTGGTGCGGCAGCGTCAGGAATATTGGGCGGTTCTGACTTTCCCGCTCCCGCCTGAGCGAATACAGCGGAGACATCAAACAAAGAAGCGGTGATGGCAAGCCATGTGCCCAGCAGTGTGGTGAGCGTCCGCCGTCGATTAGTGCCTGTCAACATCGTCAACTCCTTCTGATCCCGGCTGGTCACTTCTTCGCACTCGACTTACAAGCACCACGCTCCGTAAAGCGATAGTATCCCAGCTCATCTTGCCAGTACTCCCCATTAAAGGGCCAAAAGATGAAGGTGGACTCGGTGGCGTAGCTGAGCTCGATCTGCTCGTAGGTCTCGATCTTTTCCGGGTTTCGGAACTTATCTTCGTATTCATCCTTCTGAGCACTCACCACTTCAAAGGAGATGATGTCGGCTTCACCCAGGAGGCCAGACAGCTCCTTTTCGACCCGCTCAAGCTGTCGAAGCATAGACTTTCCTGCACTCCGCCGCACCAGGAGCTGATCGTCGTTGAGCTTTTGAAGCAATGTCTTGCCCAACGCAGTCCCTTTACGCTTCACGGCGCCATCGGTCAGATCGTAGATCTCCTGCTTGATGACCCCCAAATGATGGACGTGGTTGGTGAAGTCTTTTTGTCGCTGGAGTGCGGTCAGGATCTCTTCAGGAATGCCCAATGCTTTACGCCGAGCCTTGGACTCAAAGAGCAATGCGAAGGCGTCGGCTGCTTGTTTGCCGGACAGCTCCGCATCAACACCCTCATCTCCAAACTTTGAGCCCGACTTATACTGAGTCAGGAACTTACGGATGGCATCCCTGATCGGCTTATAGTAATTTTGAAAGTCGCTGACAATCTCCCCCACTTTGTCATACTCACACAGGTTAAAGTACACCAGTGCTTTGATAATTTGGGACTCCGGGAGAAAAACCGTTTCGCGATAGAAAGGCGATTCAATGGTCATGATATCGCCCAATGCAACGTTATAATCACCCAACCAGAAGCTGGCGTATGAATTCTCATAGAGTGCGCGGGGCCAGTGATTAGAGCTGCGGGGGATCTGCGCATACAATCGGCGCGCGGCTTCAAAGTTCTCCACTCGATAGTAAATACGGGCCATATTCAAGAGCGCCAAGTCCTTCGACTCTTGGATATCATCGGTGCTGCCCACCAGCTCACGAGCCGTCACCAATCTCTTAAAGCGACGAACAGCTTCTTGATAATTTCCTTGCCGGTAAAGAGACATACCATCCAAGAAGAGTGCTTGGGCATAGGTGGTGGTCGAGTCTTCTACGCCTTCCAATGCACGACGGGCATCTTCAAAGTCTTGTCGCTCGTAGGCTCCCAATCCTATCAAATAAAGCAAGGTACTGCGTGCAGTCCGTGGTAGATCGGTGGTGGAGGCTCCTTCCAAGAGATCTTTAAACTGGTCGAACTCTTTCAGCCGTTTAGAGGTCTTGTCCAACATGGCAAGCGCACGGGTATAGTTCTCATCCGTTGCACCTTCTCTTGCCACCGTCAGGAAGATGTCATGCGCGCTGTGATAGAGCTTAAGTTGATACAAACTGGAGCCCAAATAAAAGTAGATGGTCGAGCGGTGATCGCTATAACGATCTTTGTTGGGCCCCGTCAAAAGATCAAAGGCCAAGTCAGCGGCAGTATTATATTTGCCCTGACGATATCGCTCCTTAAGTGTCTTGACATCGGCAGGGAGGGCTTTGACCTTCACAGCGGTGGGCTTTCCGCTCCCTTGAGACGGCGGAGGATTCTGAGGCCGACGAATCTCTTCTACCGGTGGCTTCGGATTGGCAGGCAAACGCTGAGGAGGGGGTGTGTTAGTGGTTGTGCCATTGGGCTGCGTCGGCGTGGTGCGCTCAACGCCGGACGGAGAGGTGGAGGGCTCCGGAGCGGGCGCACGGGAGGGTGCTGTCTTTTGCATCGCCTCAATGATCGACTGACTGACGCCCGCTTTAGTCAGCTCAATGATGTCTGCCGGGGACAGGCTGAACACGGAGTCTGAGGCTTGGATGGCGGAGATGATCACCGCATCTGCCACTCCAATGTTGCTCATGTTGATGATGTCGTCTTTTGTGAGCGCGTGGGCTTCAAAAGGAGCGGTCACCAAGAGCAGTCCTGCGAGGGTAGACAGGAAGCGGGTTTTGAGACTTCTTGCCAGCGTTGTCATCGCATTCTCTCGACACAAAGGGTTGGGGCGGATGCGGAATCAGCCTCGTTCTGGCCAAACAGCCTAAGGATCAGCTTCCGGTCTGCTCCGGAGCTATTTAAAGAAGAAGCTAACAGATGCTTGAGTCATAAAATAGTATTTGGCGGCAATACTTTCGGAGCCGTCTGACATCAGCGATTCAAAGTGAATATACTCTCGTCCTTCAATTTTGAGCGCCATCTGAGGTCCAAGGGCTGCCCGAAATCCGAATCCAAATTGAGAGGCCACGTGGGTCTGGTTGGTGGTGGCCACGATGCCAGACGTGCTCTCTTCTTCATCGGCGGTGGTATTCCGATCCTGGGTCATAATGAAGCCAGGTCCAAACATAAAATAGAGGTCAAAGTTGACGATGTCGCGCGATAACCACGCATACTTTCCATAAAAGGGGCTATAGACCAAACCAACATTGCCATAAAGCCCAATCTTGGAAGTGATGGTCACGACCCCGGCTGACTCTTGGATCTCCAAGCTCAGCTCACGCAGGTCGAGTGCGTCGGCGTTCTCCCATCCGAGGGTTTCACCGAGGGCGGTCAGGGATGGAGAATAGCCCACCAATCCTTCGACGGCAAATACCTCGGTCAAGTGGTAGGTGCCAGACATGCCACCCACAAGATTCCGGGTAAACGCATCAATGGCTTCGGTCCCCAGAAAGAGTGAGCCTTCAAGACGTCCCACTTTCATGAAGTCTTTGCGCTGAATGACCTTGATCGGAGAATCGGTTACGAGTCCACCTGGCCCCGCCTCTTGGATGCTCTCCGCTGCCAATGCAGAGGTTGTAGGATAACTTGCCAGTGCTGCCACGTAGAACAGCCCGATCCAAAAAGAGCTTGAGAAAAGAGCCTGTAACTTCACGACAATACCTCCCAAATTTTAACGTCGGGGCGGGTTGAGCGGGAGGAAACCGCTGACACCCGTATTGAGGATCAGCGATTGACGGAAGGGGGTGCTTCTTTCGAGTGTGTCATTCTGATACACTTCATCCAGGTATCCGTGAGCACGCAGATCTGCGCGCACATTCAACCAAGGCGTCACATGCAGTCGAAGGGTCACGCCGAGGGTGGGCGATGGGCTCAGGAGTGAAGCACTTCCAGTCCGCCAAGTATCAGGACCGAGCTCTACAACAGGAAGTGGATCAGACAAAACCGGACTTCCTTCTTCATCATACCCTTCAAAAGTGCGGAGCTCCTTGAAGATGCTCAGAACTCCCAGTCCTACATTAAATCCCAGATCGAAAGTCTGAACGTAGCTGCTGACCAAGTTTAGTTTTCCGTAGACCGGAGAGAAACCGACCGAAGCACCCACAAAAAACCGCTCTTTGTTAAAGTAGGGCATGGGCACCCCAAGATCATCATTGGCGGTCACGGTCAAACGATAGGCGAGCGATTTCAGGTCGTAGCGTCCCACCCCGGTGAAATACACCGCTTGAGCCTCCACCGAGAGCAGCTCCGACAGATGGTAAGAAGCGGTAATCCCTGAGCCCGGCACAAAACGGTAGGCCAAACCATTGTTTAACGCATAACCAAAGGTATGCCAGAAGACCTCCGTTCGACCTGCTCGGACCATGAAGCGATCCCGCACCACCTCAGAAGAAGGGTTTGGACGCGCTTTAGTCTGAGCTTCGATCCGCTCTTCTTCGTCCCCTTCCTCCGCTGCATGTGCAGAGAAAGGCAGGGCCAAAATGGACCCTGTCAAGAACAGGCCAGCGATCACACGAAAGACTGCACTCACGTTGGTATGCTCCTGATTGTCTGTCTAGCATGCGTGGGGAACACGCCACCAAACGGGTATGTATCTCGCCCATCTGCGATGATGTCAGCCAGATCAAGACCAGCGGGCGCTTCAAGAGGGACGGCACGAGCTGCGGCTGGGGCCGGGCAGGTATGGCCTGCCGGCGAGCGGGCGCCGCCACCGGCAATCGTCTTTGCGTTTTTAGCCCGTCAGCCGTCATTTGTCAAGCGGATGGCGACAGGATTTTGTTGACAGCGACGGTCTGCAAGCGGTTAATACGGCCTATACTGTTAAAGGAGGAGTTCATGGCCCTTAATTCCGGTCAGTGGGGGATTGTGAGACCCAAACAGGCACCGATGCACGGTGCTGAGGCGCATCCAGTGTCAGCTCTGGCGGAGCGGAAATTGCCGTCTGAATGTGTATGGCAGGAGCTGGCACGCCGAGTACTTGTATGGAGTGTGGTGTTTCTTGGCTTGGTGCTTACGATGGACCTCCCGAGTGCTTTGGCGGAGCCGCAAAAGATCCCACCAGGGCTCACGGTGAAGTTGGCTGGCAAAGCATATCGGCCTGGAGAAACCATACAGGTTACACTCTCCAACATGGGGGAGCCCATCGCGCTGGCTGGATGTGCATCCTATATCTTGGAGCGTTTCGATGAAGACCGCTTTGTGACCGTTTGGCAAAAGCGCTGTGAATGGGAACAGAATGCAGTGCTGGTGTCTCAGGGCGACCGAAGTTTTGAGCTGCCTGCTCCTACCGGGAAACCTTCGCTCCTGCGCGTCACCTTTCCCTTTGGCATTGGCTGCCGAGAGGGTGTTCCTTTGAGTCGAGCCGCCTGCAAGAAGTTTGCGTCCATTTCATCGCCTACATTCGCCCTCTTGGAAGAGGCTCCTTAGTGTGCGACACGTTAAAGCCTTCATACCCGCCTTCTGGCTCCTACTGCCGCTGGTGGTGCTCCTCGTCCCCCCGCTCTTTAACGCACGCAGCTTTTATCATGAAGACCTTGCAACCTACTTTTATGGACTGAGAGGTCAGCTTGGAGCGGTACTTCAGCACCTCAGTGAAGGTCTATCGCTTGTCGATAGCCTTCCACTTTGGAATCCCAACAGTGGCATGGGTCTTCCGCTCTGGGCTGATATTCAATTAGCCCCTCTCTATCCCATCAATCTCCTCTTCTATGGCCTCAGTACGCCCCGTGCATTTGCGTGGTACTACTTCATCCATTTCACCCTGCTCACGCTGGCTGGTTATCAGCTCTTTCGTTACATGGGAAGGTCCGCACCCTCAGCCGTCTTCGGTACGTGGGTGCTGGTGTGGAGTGGTTGGTATTGGTCACATCTCCATCATGCAACCTTTATCGCTGCCGGAGCTTGGCTTCCGATGTTTCTGCATGGAACGCTTCAGACCGTGAGAGAGAAGCGCTATGGAGTGCCGCGTGTATGGTGTGCGATGACGATGATGTCATTGGCGGGAGGTTCTCCGCAGCTTCTCTATTATAGCCTGCTGGTGGTTGGCAGTTACTGCGTGACCCAGGGGTGGGACGGGCAAGGTTGGAGAGAAGGCGTGCGCCTTCGAGGGGCTTGGCTGCTGAGTGTGTTGTTAGGGATCGGGGTCGGTGCCGCTCAATGGCTACCCTTTTTGTATGCGAGCCAGGAGAAGTATCAGGAGCCCCTTTCAGCGTTTGAATACTCCAGCTCCTTTGCGCTTCCAGTGACCGCGTTGGTGCGTGTCTTGTTACCTCAATATTTTGGCAATGACTTCTTCAGTGAGGCGGCGAGTGGTGGGTACACAGGCCCTTCAACCTACTGGGAGAGCTGGTGCTATCTGGGCATTATCACCCTTCCCTTAGTCTTATTGGGATTCAAAAGAAAGGGTGATACAGGATTCTTTACCTTATTGTTTTGTTTCTCATCGCTTGCCTCACTTGGAAAGCTTGGTGGTATACACTTCCTATTGATGCTGCTTCCCTATTATGATCGCATGCGCGCTCCCTCTCGCTGGATACTCCTGACGACACTGGCGGGGGCGGTGTTGGCATCCGGTGTCCTTGATGAGCTACATCGGCTTCTGCTGACCAAGCGTGATGCTTTGAATTCGGAGGCGAACATACAATGGGAGCAAAAGATCCGTAAGTACTCAAAATACTTTCTGGTGCTCAGCTTTGAAGTGCTGGTCGTGGCATTATTGTTGGGGGTGGCCAGCGACTCACCCATGAGCTATTTGGCTCGACAAGGATTTATGCTCACGACCTTTCAAGTGGCGCTTGCATACATACTCCTGCGTACATGCGTGTCTCGCTTGAGAGCGTCTCCCTCTGAGGCGCTTCAGCCAGACGCACAGGGGACTTGGAGACAAAGAGACCTCATCTCTGGCCTGATCGTGCAACACTTCCCCTGGCTGGTCATGATGTTGCTGTGCCTTGATCTGATGCCCATTCTGCTGCGATACAATCTCACAATTCCCGATCATGAGATCTTGCAGAGACCGGCGTTGATTGAAGTGCTCACACCCAAGCTGGAACAAGGCCGTATGCTCTCGGATCGTGAGGCTCCTGTATACTTGTTGAATGCAGGTCTGGAGTACGGTGTTGCAACCGTGCGCTCATACAATCCGCTCAATTCCGCCCGAGTCCAGCGATTCATGGAGGCGGCAGATGAGAGTGGTCCCCGTGAGGGGGGTATCTCTCTGCTGGTAGAACATCCAGATGCACCTATGTATCGGCTGCTGTCCGCGCGTTGGCACGTGAGGGGAACACCAGCGCCGAAGCTGGAGCAGGCCCGCATCTGGGCGGATCCCTCAAAACAACAGTATCTGTATGAGGACGTTCTTGCATACCCGCGTGTCTGGTGGACGCGAGACGTTTTCAGAGCGTCCTCTGATGCCGCTCTGTGGGCTCAGGCGCGCGCAATCGCCCGCATGGGAACGCGCCAAGCAGTGATCGACGCTCGATATGAGCTGCCGGAGTTCACAGCAGCCAAGCCGGATGAAGCATATGATGTGGTCTCAGAGGTGAAGCGAGAGCATCCCGCTCGTTGGAGGTTGAAGGGGCAGGCATCTGGGCCTTTGTTGGTGATCATGGCAGAAGGGTATGCAAGTGGCTGGCATGCCGAGATCAACGGAAAGCCCGGCCAGCTCCTGCCCGCCTTTGAGACCTTACAAGCGTTGGTGATCCCTCAGGCTGGAGCCTTTGAAGCCGTGATAAAGTATGAACCTCCAGGGCTCAGAATTGGCATGATATGCTCGCTATTATCGATACTCGGATACGCACTCTTGAGACGATTTAGATGATCTGAATAGGCACCACCAGCCAGGTAAGGCCCCCCCGACGATCCCACATCACAAGGTAGAGCGTTTGTCGTGATGCGGAAAGACTTTCGAGCGGAGGAATGCTCCAAGTATTGACCGCTTCATCGAAACGTTCATCCATTGGGGTGGGATCCTCACAGTCGGTGATCAGCATGGGCTCCGTAAAGTATTCATCAAAGTCTCCCGCCGTCGCATACCAAGAGAAATACGGTGTCTCTGACAGAAATGTTGCGTTTCCATCACCATCCAGATTCTCGTAACATTCCAGTGTTGTTGAAGAAGGCCACGGCGTAAGCTGGTAAGACGTGCCCCCTTGAAGGATCAGCTCTTCTCCCGTCTCAAAGGGCTGTCCGTTCACATAGAGCCCCAGCAGTGTTGGATTCCGATTGACTTCAGAGCCGGGTCGTGTGGAGACACGTAGGCGCTTCAGAGCCAGCGTGGACTGCTCAGACGGCAGTGAAATGCCAGAATCTTGTGGTGAATCCCCTTCTGAGGTATCAGAGCTGGTACAGACGCCGGATACGCATACAATGAGGTTTAGCTGGGCATTGGTACCATTCAGCGCGGTCTCTTCTGTGACACCTTCGAGCATCGTTGCAGCGGTGGTCAGGCGGGTAAGTCCGGGAGCGCCTAGATTAAGCACGCCATTTGATGGTGCGGCACTGCCTCCACGCACGCAGCAGCGCGCATATTCAGTGTTTGCATAGTCTGGATCAGGATACTCTTCGAGCAGCTCATTGAGCTCAAGACAGCCACCACGTTCAGCATCTGGCGTGCAGAGTGTTAAGAACCAATCCAGCGTTCTACCTTCTCCTAAGGGATCTGCAATGAGTGCATTTATGCGACTGGATGCACCCGGGTACACCTCTGGAGGATCCGCAGCGATGCTGAGAATGCGTAGACTGTCTACCGTGGTGCGCGGCGTAAGCTCCTCCTGACAAGCACACAGGAGCATCGCCAGAAGCAGGGGGATATAGCGATTGCATGTTTGCATCTCAGAACTCCGCCTTCATGCCGAGGTTGGGAAAGATGGGCAGCCCACTCACATAGATCTCCTCAGAGTAGTCAAAGTTGTAATCCACAGCCTCGGGATTTGAACGATTGTATACGTTGATGACCTCGACATAACCATTGATGCGAGCGCGATTGAGCTTAAAGACTTTATCTACTCGCAGGGTTAAATCATGAAAAGCAGGCAGACGGGCATCATTTCGAGCTCCATCGATGGCAGGTAGGGCTACATAGAAGTTGCGATCCACATCGTAATAGGCATTGCTCACCCTCGTGTAAGGTACTCCTGTTGAGTATCGAAAACGGCCACCAATCGTCCATCCATGCGGCAGCTCGTAACTGCCGACGAGGGTTAGAATATGGGTTTGGTCAAAGTCAAAAGGATACCAGCAAGCACCCTCTGAGACCGTGGCAACACCGGGAGTACAGGCGGAGGCTGGGGCTTCCATCCCATCGAGTCGCTCGGCTTTCATCAGGGTATAACTGATCCATCCGAAGAAGCCATGGTGGAGATTGTGACGAAGCAACAGCTCCAAACCGGTGGAGCGACCCGAGCCATCATTGGTGAAGTCGGGCTTTCCCGTGCGATCAGTGGTGCCGGTTGGAATGACGACCAATTGCCTTAGCTCACTGTGAAAGGCGGTGGCGTCTAGGCTGATATAGCTGTTCAAGTACTGCTCAACACCCACCGCTGCCTGGATAGAGTATTGATGCTCCACCTCGGGATTTCCACCAAACTGAGGATCCACAGCAAAGGGCAGAGGTTGCTCACCATATTTGCCGAGGCTTGCTTTTAAGAGGGTGGTATTCTGCGGTCTAAAGGTGACTGATAGACGAGGATCTAGCCATTGAGTTTCGTAAATACCCGGAAAAAAGAAGGGATCGTATCGAACACCGGCAATGATATTCCAGGCCGCATTGGGATGAAATTCTGTCTCCAGATACAGCGCGGGTGCAAGAAAAAAACCACTGATGGTTCGTGTATAAGGATCGGGTGTGTCGAGCGGATCCAGTGTCTGAGTGCTCGGATCAAAGGGTAAGGAAAAGTCAAAGAGATAACGCCCGAAGAGACCATCCAAGCCGGCACGTATGCCGAGCTGCTGCAATGGACTATAACGGAAGCTGAGATCATTTCGGACAAAAAAGCCGTCGTTGCGTGCCACTATGCTAAAGGCTCCAAAGCCGAAGCTGTTCACATCGGGGCCGAGTGAGAGTGTGGTCTGATTCAATAAATAGTCACCGGTGTAGCGATAGCGGACGATGGCTTTATCAAAGGAGAACGTTGTTCCAACCTCGCCATCACCTCGTACAGCGGGCGTCACCGAGGCGGGTGGGGATGTGACGGCCTTTACGGTATCATGGGCCCCAAATACAAATGCATGGAGGAAGTGACGCTCTCCCAGACGGCGATTGTAAAGTGCCTGATAGTCGAAGTATTGAGGTGCTTGAACGAATCCAAGGCTCAGAGGCTCTCCGCGAAACTTTTCTACCAAGTCTAGCCCCGTATCGAGGACGGCATCGACATAACTCCTCCGAAAGGAGAGCATCATGCCATGCTCATCGCCCAGCGGCACTTTTGTAAAGGCTTGTGCGTTGATGAGATCAACACCTACATAACTATCACGAGCCTGTGGGATATCCTCGGACGTTTCAGCTTCTACCACACCTCCCATGGTGCGTCCATAGCGGACGCCATAGTTACCGGGTAGGAACTTGACCTGATCGAGCAGATCCGTATTGATCACGGTGTGAAGTCCACCAAAGTGAAAAACATTGGGCACACGAATGCCGTCGATATAGTAGCCCGTGTCTTGCGGTTCCGTTCCTCGGACAATGAGAAATCCAAACGGGCTTCGTGCAATGCCTGGTAGGTTTTGGACCGCTCTCACCGCATCATTAAATGAGCCGGGAGAACGTTTGAGCTCGGGAAGACTGAGCTTTCTTTCCACCACCGGCTCTGATTCGACCTCACGCTCGGCGATCACCTCAATCGTATTGGTTGTATTGGCGGCTCCAGGGCGACTGAGGAGGATGGGCGGAAGCCTACTCTCTGGTGAAATGGAAATGCGCAAGACACGAGGCTGGTAGCCGCTGGCTTCTACGACCACTTCATAACGACCCGGTGGAAGTGGAGGCAGGCGAAAGCTCCCTTTTTCGTTGGTCAGCGCGCGATAGGTTGTTGTCGGAATTCGAACTGTCACCGCAGAGAGTGGTTTTCGAGTTTGCGCATCTAAGACGATACCCTGAGCAGCCACTCGAGCAGGACTCTGGTCAGATGATGGGCTGGAGGGCGCTGGTTGAGATGGCGCTGAACTGCTCTCCGCTGGGGGAGACGGCGGAGGAGCGGACGGTGGGGGGGCGGAAGAGGCAGCGGTGTCAGAAGCCGTCTCAGAAGTCGGAGCGGCTGCCCCGGACTCCCCGACGGAAGCAGTTGTGGCGAGGAGTACGAGAGAGCGCGAAGCAGACGTGTCCGGCGGTGTTTCCACGCCGCTTGTGGATATGCCTGGGCGGATTGAGGGTGTTGAAGCGGAGCTGGTAAAGGACTGCACCAGCAGCAACCCTGTCAGGAGTGCTGCACGAAGTGGAGGCAAGACAGGAGACATCAGAGGTAATTCCTTAGGGAAAGGGGGTGCCGAAGGAGGGAGCGCACCCCGAAATGCAATCAGTATAGACTCAGCCTTCCAGGAATCTACTTGTCGAGATGATTTTTTCTGGTTATTTGTATTTTCTTCGCCTATGTTAAAGAGAGCAGAACTGTCGCCTGTTACCCCGAACAGGCAATACCCGGGTGTCGAACGAAGAGTTCGTGGAGGAGTGGCGAGATGATTTTGACCAAGAAGCAGCGTGAAGTGTATGATTTTGTTGAAGAATTTATTCAGCATAATGGGTATTCACCCTCTTTGGAGGAAATTGCGAAAGGTCTGGGCCTTCGTTCTTTGGCAACTGTGCATAAACACGTGCGCAATCTCAGCGAGAAGGGGGCCTTGAAGCGCTCCTGGAACCGAGGGCGCTCCATTGAAGTGCTCCCTGAAGAGACGCCGCCAGGGGTGGTTGAGATTCCACTTTTGGGCAGAGTGGCCGCAGGTTTTCCAATTGAGGCGATTGAAAACCGGAGTGCCTTGAGCATTCCCGAAGATATGCTGGGCGCGCGAGAGACCTTTGCACTGTTGGTGAAGGGGGACTCCATGATCGACGAACAAATTCGAGATGGAGACTATGTGATCGTAGAGAAGCGTGATAGTGCTGCCAACGGCGAAACCGTCGTGGCGCTGGTGCGTTCTTCTGAGGTGACCCTCAAGAAATTCTACAAGGAAGGCAAGACCGTTCGGCTTCAGCCTGCCAATGCAACACTGGCCCCTATTCGAGTGCCTGCCGCAGACGTTGCGATCCAAGGGGTGGTGATCGGTCTGATCCGCAGGTTCAAATGAAAGATGTAGAGACCTTGTGGGTCCAGCGGTATACTCGCCTCGTGTTATCGATTCCATCTTAGGAGGCACGCGACATGGCTTTTTTTGTTGAAGATCAGACGGATGTGCTGTTCAAGCTGCACCGTCATGAGGATGAGTACGAGAGCTTGCAGGGTTTTTTGTCTGGTCCTTTGGCGACGTTTATCACGGATAAGGTAGCTCCGTTGGCCGCCAAACATGATGAAGAAGAGATCTTTAATGAAGAGAACTTCCATGCACTGGGTGCCTTGGGCTTCATGGCATTGCCCTTTGCGGCGGAGTACGGTGGTTCCGAAGCCTGCTTCAGCTACTACAACGCGGGTCTGGAGTCCTTGGCAAAAGCCGATGCTGGTTTTGCCCTGGGTGTAGCCATTCACGGGACCATGAGTGATGGCATCGCACGTTTTGGCTCTGACGCGCTCAAGCAACGGTATCTGCCGGAGCTTATCAGTGGACGTAAGATTGGCGCATTTGCGCTGTCGGAAGCTGGCTCTGGATCCGATGCAAAAGCCATGCGGACAACGTGGAGGCGTGCGCCCGGTGGAGGGTATCTGCTCAACGGCACCAAATACTGGATCACCAACGCCCTGTCCGCAGACGTATTTTTTGTGATGGCACGGGGAGAAGATGGTCGAGTGAGCTCCTTTGTGGTGGAGAAGGGCTGGGCTGGAACCTTTGATCAGAGCAAGATTCCAGACAAGATGGGTGTAAGGGGCTCGAATACCGCAGAGCTGATGTTTGATGATTACCACGTCCCGGCTGAAAATCTGGTGGGGGAAGAAGGGCGAGGATTCGTCTACGCCATGCACATGCTCAACGGCGGAAGGGTGACCATCGCTGCTTGGTCCACTGGTGTTGCTCAGGGTGCCTTTGAGAAGCTGCTGAAGTATTCTCATGAGCGTCAGCTATTCGGAAAGCTTCTGAAGGATCTGGACAACGTAAGAAAAGAGCTCTCCGAGATGCATATCGAGATCTCCGCCAGCCGAGAGCTCGCATACAATGCGGCCTTTTTTAAGAGCCAGGGACGTGATATCGCCAAAAAAGCGGCAGTTGCTAAAGTAAAAGCCTCTGAAACGGCGGTACGAGTGAGTGAGCGGGCCATTGAGCTGGCGGGTGGGTACGGTTACGTCAAGGATTCGCGTATTGAGCGACATCTGCGCGATGCATTGTTGGCTCGTATTGGTGAAGGTGCCAATGAGGTGCTGACAACGGTGGTCATTTCCCGCGTTTTGCTCAACGAGTTTGAGCGGCAGGGAGATATTCCGCTCTGGTAAGAGTAGAAAAGAGCCCAAAACGTCCGCGAGAGGAGGAAGAAGCACCATGAAGCGCCTGAGCGTCGTGCATTTGTTGAGCCTGCTAGGGTGTGTGTTCTTCTTCCTGCTCAGCGGGTGTGGTGAGGTCGAGCTGAGTCCGGGAGAGACCCCGGCGGAGCGATTTGGCACCATTACCGGGCGAATCTGTGCGCCAACCGGTGATGCGTGGCTGGAGAACGCTTACATCTACGTCAACTTGGTGGATGAAGCCGGCCTCATCTCTGGGATTCGAGAGACCTACTCAGATCCAGATGGATATTTTGTGCTCTCGAAGCTACCGGAGGGGGCTGCCGTCACCCTCTACATTCAAAAAGGGACGTGGCAAACAAGCCAAGAAGCCTATGTTGAAGAAGGAAAAGTGACGGCCCTACCAACACCTCCATGTTTGGATCCCCTTTCTGTAAATGCTGCCGTGGTGACAGGCGAGTTCGACAGCTTCTCCCGTATTTTGGAGGAGCTGGGCATTGCAAATCACATTGTGATCGATGGAAATCAGCCCTCGGCGGTGGCCTCCTTTTTTGGCAATTTGGAGCTGCTTTTGGGCTTTGACGTCATCTGTTTGAATGGTGGTATGCTTGAAGGAGCCGTGCTCTCTGATGAAGTGGCGGTTGCCAATCTCGAAGCCTATGTAAAAGCAGGAGGAACTCTCTTTGCGACCGATTGGGCTTACGACTGGGTTGAGCATGCGTTTCCGGGTGCCATTGACTTTTTGGGCGACGACAGCCAGACAGATGCCGCGCAGCTTGGAGTCGCTGCTTTGATCGAAGGCCGGGTGGTGGATCAATCCTTGGCTGCATACGTGGGAAGCTCTACGGTCGGACTCCGATATGATCTGGCTTATTGGCCGGTGATTGAGGGCGCCGTTCCGCAGGTGGTGGTGCATGTCTCCGGTGATGTTCAGTATTATGACGAAGGGGAGCTCGTTCAGAGCCTCTCGGCGGCGCCGCTTTTGGTTTCCTTTTCATCTGGTTATGGAACAGTGATTTATTCGACGTTTCGAGGAGAAGCCAACCTCTCTGATGACACGACACGAATTCTACAGTACATGTTATACAAGATTTGAGTGGGCTCGCTCAGGGGATGGGAACCCTCGGCGGCTTCTGAACGATTCTGAGTGAGGCCGTATGGCAGACTCCAGCTTACCCGCGCAAGAGCTGACGGCTCAGTCCCCTCCGCTGAAGGGGGGGAGATGGATTCTTCGTGCCCTGCGTCTGCACGTCACGGGGTTGCTGCTGCTCGGAATGACCTTGTGCTTCACCGCATTTCTGCTTCAGCGGGGTGCGCTGCTTCCTCAGGGCATTTTTTCTGGTCGTTCTGCCGCTCGAACCTCTGAAGAGGTGGTACGACAGCCTACCCAAATAGCGGAGCCTGTGGCGGGTGCCGAGCGGGATGCCCTCGTTCAGGCCACACCGGTAAAGTCGGAGGGGCGGACCTCTGTCTCGAATGCTGACGGTCATGACTACATCTTGGAGCAGGGTGTCTTCTTGAAAAAAACCCTGAGCTGGCTGGATACTCGCTATTTGGAGTCCAGCTTGCTCAGCCCGCCGCAGCTTCTTGAGGCGGGTCTTGAAGGTCTTGCGCGGGTAGCAGACGACGTGCTCTGGACACCCCCGACGGGAGAGCGACCGGGAGCTCTTCTTGTCGGACGCCGAACCTTGATGTTGCAGCCCACCCATGTTGAGAGCCTCTCCGTGCTGGCCACAGAGCTGACGCGTGTGCTCACCTTCTACAAACAAGCCCGTGAGCTCCTGCCTGATGAAGACGTGGAGATCGAGTACGCGGTCATCAGAGGGGTGTTGTCGAGGCTGGACCGACCGACCATGCTCTTGGCAGGAAATCGTCTGGATGAGTTTAAGATCCGCTCAAAAGGTTCGATTTCGGGCATTGGATGTACCGTCGGCATCCGAAACGAAAAGCCGACGGTTGTGAAAGTGGTGGAAGATAGCCCGTCATCAGCCGCTGGATTACAAGTCGATGACCGAATCGTGCGCATTGACGGTGTCTCGACGGTGAATATGGGGACCAACGACGTGGTGACCCGTATTCGAGGCATCAGTGGTACGTGGGTCGTGCTGGATATTGAGCGAGGCAAAGATCCCACCACCATTCGCATGCGCATCATGCGTGATCGGGTGAAGCTGGATAATGTGGAAGTTGCCTTGCTCGACAATGGGATTGGTTATGTCTCTCTGGCAAACTTCAGCGATGAGACCCTCTCCAATTTCCGAATGCGACTGAGTAAGATCGCGCCGCGATGGAAAGGGCTGAGTGGTTTGGTCATGGACCTTCGTCAGAATGGCGGGGGGAGTCTGAAGCAGTCGGCCTATATGGTGGATGAGTTCGTAAGTAGTGGCACCATTGTGAGAACCGAAGGGCGCTCGTCTCAGGTGATGCAGGAGCTGGTGCGAGAGATTGTAGCCCGACCGGATCAGCTCATGCCGGACATCCCTC
The DNA here is from genome assembly GCA_046075485.1 of Myxococcota bacterium. Taxonomy (GTDB): domain Bacteria; phylum Myxococcota_A; class UBA796; order JAJRTE01; family JBJTQF01; genus JBJTQF01. Next base: position 167,817 of record JBJTQF010000245.1, read on the forward strand.
TTGCCATCTTAGTAGGACCGAAGACTGCCTCGGGAGCCGAGATCTTGTCTGGGGCACTCAAGTATCTCAACCGGGCGGTTTTGATTGGTCAGCGGACCTATGGAAAAGGCTCTGTCCAGCAAGAGTATCCGCTTAATCGCCGTGCTTCGGTGAAGATGACCGTGGCCCGCTATCTGTTGCCGCAAGATCACTTCATTCATGCCATCGGCCTTCAGCCCGACATCATCTTGGTGCCCGTTGTTTTAGAAAAAAACGCACTGCGCTTCTTGGACGCAGGGACGCGCCAGGACGACGACGATGACAACGGCCACGAGATTGTAGGCAGTACAGAAGTGCTCAGCGCACCCACCATCCAGCTCTATTACCCTCAGAAGCCCACAGGTGAGGTCTCAGAGGTGGTCGAAGATCGGATCCGTGATGATTTTGAGGTCCAGTTTGCGGCGGGCCTTCTGCTGAGCGCGCCTTCACCGACGCGCGAGGGAATGTTGGCCCAAGGGCAAGCCTACTTAAGCAAAGTGCAAACAGAGCGGGAAGTTGAGCTGATGAAGCTTCTGTCCGAGCAGGGGCTTGATTGGCGTGGGGCGGCTGGAACGCTGGGCGCGCGAGCGGTCGTTCAGGCTTACCTTGAGCCGACCATGCAGGTATTAAAGGCCGGCCAGGAGGCTTCCCTTGTGCTCTCTGTCACCAATGAGGGTGTCGCACCTTATCATCGACTCAGGGCATCCTCTCAGTCCCCTGAGCCTTTGTTTTCAGGTCTCCAGTTCTTTTTTGGGCAAGTCTTGCCAGGTGAGACACGCACCTGGAAGGTTCCCGTGAAAGTACCTTTGGGGAGCGCAGGAGGCGTGCGCCAGCTCCGATTCGAGTTTGTCGCCGACGGTGAAGTGCCTCCCCCACTTGAGACCGGCTTGATGGTTCAAGCGGGTGCAGAGCCGCTCTTGGAAGCAGAGCTCTCGTATGAAGACCTTGCTCCTGGTCAAGCGGGGCACAATAACCGGCTGCTGGAGCCTGGAGAACAGGGCAGACTAAACGTTGTGGTCTCCAATGTGGGAAGTGGTCCATCGGGAGAAGTGACCTTGACCCTCAGAAATCCCAGCCAGAAGGAGCTGGAGCTCAAAGAGGCACGGGTCAGCTTGGAACCGCTGGCACCGGGTCAAAAGCGCACCGCAGCCTTGAGCTTTGAGCTGCTGAAGGGAGAGCCTTCTTCGACCTCTGCGGCTCGGCAAGTGACGATGATGTTGCTGGATCGCTCTTTTAACACCCGCTTGGAGCGTACCCTCGATTTTGGTGCTGCTTGGACGGGCAAACTCACGATGGTTGCACCGCGTCTGAGCCTGTCCTCCGCTACGCCCAGCGATACTTTAAAGACCCGAGAATTTACCCTGACCGGTCAGGTGGCAGGACTGCACAGCATTCAACATGTCTCGCTCTTTCGAGGGCGGCAGAAGCTACAGCGTCTTCTTCCGGCCGTTCAGACGGGTAAACCTACCCAAGTCTTTCAGTTTTCAATGAATGTTCCCCTCCTTCCGGGCAGCAATAGGTTGGAGCTGGTATGCGAAGATGAGGTGGGACTGCGCACCACCCGCCAGCTTTGGCTGCGTGCGGAGCCCACCCGGCTGGCTTCTTCCCGCTGACGAGATACGAGCGAGTCCATTGCTCATTTGGAATAACCCTGGACTTTCAATGGCGCTCCAGAGTATAAGAACCCGAATAGAAGCTGATACTTGCACCATTTAAACGGCCTCCCTCAGATTCATCGGCTGGTTCCCCAGCCTGACGAAGGGGCCTAAGCGCGTGAGGTTCGAGGACCGATGCAGCGATATTTGCCTCTCCTGTTGGCCCTTTCGTTTGGACTGAACATCTACCTGCTCTTTTTCCGAGCACCTACGGCAGAACAGCGTGCGGGGGATAAGGCTGCACCTGTGTCTGGTGAGTCAGGCATCAGCGTATCCGATGGGGCGCCTCCCGCTCAGGTTGCAGCAGCGCCCGGCGCGGAACCGACGGCTGGACCGGCTGGGGTAGCCCCCGAGTCTCGCTCCGGTGTCGCCGATACCGCAGGCACGGTCGTGGAGCCTGAGTCTGGTCTTCGTCTGCTGACTTTAGACGTGCGGGGATCCCTCGCTCAAACTTTTAACGAAGCCCTGGGCTCGGAGAATGGTGATATTGTCTCCGCCTTTTTTGCGCGTATCTTTATGTGGAAGCTGGACCTCAAGTCTGACGTCTACAAAGCAGATAAGATTATGTTGCTGTATCGCATCTTGCCAGAGCTGAACACAGTGGATATCCCTGCTGCTGCTTACAAGAGCAACAAGATGCGAACCACCTTTCAAGCGTTTTGGTATCAGCCAGCGGGGAAGCGTTTCGGTTCTTACTATGACGAGAATGGCAAAGAAATTCCCTTTTCTTTGGTCAGCTCTCCCATCGCGGACTACGAGCAGATCACGGCCTTGTTGAAGGATCGCACCCGCCATAATGGAATGGACTTTAAAGCGCCGGTCGGAGCCAAGATTGTGTCTCCCTTTAAGGGAAGGGTGACGCGCCTTAACTGGAATGCTCCCAACGGAACCTGTGTTGAGATTGAGTATGCCGATAAGACCTCGGCTAAGTTTCTCCACTTAAACCGTATTCTTCCAGGAATTGTACCAGGAAAGCAGGTGCAAGCGGGTGAAGCCATCGCTGAGAGTGGAAATACGGGTCATAGCACCGCACCCCACCTACATTATCAGCTTGAGCGACCGGCAGGGACCATCATTGACCCGCTTGATTATCATGGAACGACGGTCAACGAGCTGTCCCCAGCGATCTTGCCAGATTTCCAGAAAGTTCGAGATCGATACACACGTCACTTGCAGCTCTGAACCATGCTGAGCTCTTCCTTCCCTCCCTTCTTGCACCGTTGGTTGCCGCTCTTATTGCTGCCCCTGCCCATCTTGTGGTTTTGGATTCCCTCACTGACCGGGTCCGAGGCCACTTTTATTGGCGACACGCTCTACTACTTTTACCCATATCGATGGATTCTGGCTCAGGCGCTTCAAGCCGGGTATCTGCCTTACTGGGATGAGACCCTCTTGATGGGCCAAGCATTTTGCGCCAGCCCTCAAGCCAACTGTTTTTATCCCATGTCGGTGCTGTATGCAGGAGGGCTCCCCTTTTTGACGGCGTATCACCTCAGCATCGTCTTGCACCTCTGTCTGGGAGCACTGTTTACCTTCTATTGGCTCCGCCAAGCTCAGTATTCTACGTCGGCTGCCACATTTGCAGGAATATTGTGGGGACTGGGAGGCCCCACGTTGGCGATGGTCAACCGGCTCGACAAACTTGAGAGCCTGACATGGTGGCCGTTAGCCCTCTGGTCGGTGATGCTTCTCCAGCAGAACCGGAGATCCGGGCTGTGGATGTTGGTCTCTGCCCTCTCCATGATGATCTTGGCGGGAGGGCTGGAGGTCTTGTTGATGGCCCTGCCGATGCTCTTCGCTTGGGGTCTGATGCCGGAACGCACCTTCCCTGTGAAGCAGGAGAATGCTCGTCCGCACGGCCCTCGAGTATCACCGCTGACGGTGATGGGTTGGGTTGTGCTCGCAGGTATGATCACCTTGATGTTGACATGGCCTCAGCTTGACCTATTGCGTACTCTCTTGTCCAGCTCGACGCGCGCCAGTGGTCTAAGGGTAGAGCAGGCGCTAGAGCTCTCCTTACGTCCCGCTGAGCTCTTGGGTCTTCTCAGTCCGACGTTGCTTTTTGACCCGCTGACGTGGCTACATGTGCCTGCACCTGGGCTTGCGCCTCAGTCCAAGTATTTTTATGGCATCTTCGTTGGGTGGTTACCACTCTACCTTATGGGGGTGGCGTGTTGGGCGACGTTGCGCCGTCCAGAGCGCCGTCCTGAGGTGCTTCTGTCGGTTTTGCTCATTGTGGGAGCGGTGTTGTTTGCGCTTGGTCGCTATTTTCCGCTCACGCAGGCGCTCTTTGAGCAAGTTCCCGCCATTCGTACCTTGCGTTTTCCTGAAAAGAGCCTCAGCCTTGCGTTCATGGCGCTGTTGCCCCTCAGTGCGCGTGGGCTCGAGGTGCTTGAGCGTAGGTCCGCTCCTCAAACCTCGACGCTTTTTGCTGCCTTTTTACTGTTTCTTGCCATTCTTCTGTTACCACCAGGGGCTTGGCGAGCTGCGGCAGCCCTCCTGTCGGTGATGATCGCTCCGGACGGGCAACCAACGGCACCTGACGCTTGGTGGTATGCACTCTGGCGAGAGCGCTTTATGTTTGCCCGGTCTGCTTGCGTGCTGCTCGTGGTGATCTTTGCCTTCTGGTGCTCAGCGAGGCGACCGTCATGGAGCGCTTCAGCAGCCTGGCTGGCACCCGTGCTCTTGACCCTCGAGCTGTTGAGTATTCAGAACGTGCTCAATCCCACCATGCCCAGCACACAGCTTTTGAGCGTGCCCAAGGTACTGGCGGGGTTACCTTCGTCGCTTGCCCATGCTCGGTTACATGTCTTACCCTTATACCTCGGCGAGTCTTTGGAGCTTTCCGAGCCGGGTATCTCGGCATTTGAAGGATATGAGCGGCTCCGTCAGGCCCTCTATCCCAACCTGGGAGTGCTTTACGGCCTACGTTATGCGGATGGGGCCCAAGCCATCCGGTTTCGCCAGCACAATGACGCACTGGCGAACCTTCGACGGTTGACCATCGCTGAGCAGCTCGAGCTCTTACCCGCCTTGGGCTTAGAGTTGTTGCTGAGCAGCTCAGCCGAGCAGGAGCAGCAGCTTGAGGCTTCTTTGAAGGTCACACCTCTGGCGCGTGGGCCGGGAGGGCTCACCCTATGGCAGCTCATTGCGCCGCTTGCGGATGCCTATGTGTGCCCATCTTTCCCAGCGCCTGACTCCAATCAAACCTCATGGGAGCAGAGGCAGGCGCGTGAGACCTTACGCGCGGATCAAGATTGGCGTCCAGAAGTGTGTTGGCCGCTGACGCTACAGAAATCAGAAGGGGGGCGACTAAAATGGGGAACGTCGAAAGATGCTGGCAAAGCAGGTCGTTTGGTCTTGCCTATCAGTCATGTCCCAGGTTGGCAAGCCTGGGTGGATGAGCAGCCCGTCGCCGTTGAGACCATTCGAGGGTTTCAGCTCGCCGTTCCGTTAAGAGAGGGGTGGCAGACGGTGCGGCTCGAGTTCCCCGGTGGGCACTTTTCTCAAGGCTTGTTGCCCCTTCTCGGACTCTCTTTCCTGCTGCTTCTGGATCTGTGGCGCAGACAAAAGAACATCCTTACGCCATGAGTGGGTATCACGAGCGATGAGAGGCCATTTCCTGGCGGATCCACTGAGAAAGCCTGCTGGGATGATCAAACAGTGCCGTCGGGTGGAGGGCTTCCAGCACTTTCCGGTCTTCAAACCCCCACGAAACGGCCAGGGTACGCATCCCTGCGGCATGTCCAGCCTCTACATCAAAACGCGAGTCCCCAATCATTACCAGGTGAGCCGGAGACAGCTCCAAGAGTCGGGCACCCTCCAGGAGCGGAAGCGGATGTGGCTTTTTTTGAGCGAAGGCGTCACTGCCATAAATGCCTTGAAAGGCTGTGGAGATGCCCAAGTGCTCCAGCGTAAGCCTTGCAATGTGTGTATTCTTATTGGTGATCACCAGCTTGGGGAGCTGTGAAAAGGTCGTGAGCAGCTCCACGATGCCTGGATAGAGCCTCGCGTGACGACTTGGATGGCGTTCGTACTCGTCGAGAAAGCAGGCCACCCCTGCCTGAACCAATGGATTGGAGGGATCTTGAAGCTCCAGCAAATGCATGAGCAGATTGGCAGCCCCTCGACCCACCAGCCGACGCACACGCTCCGCACTCACCGGAGCACGTCCGAGGTGTTGCAGTGCATGATTGGCGGCTGTGGTGATATCGGGGAGCGTGTCTACCAGCGTGCCATCGAGATCAAATAGGAGTGCGTGAACAGAGCTCATGAAGGCAAGTCGCTGCGTTTTGAGAGCTGATTAAACAGCGGTGTCACACCTTCCATCATCTGAACCTGCTCTGTTGGATCGAGCACCTCATCGACCTGACGGATGAGAAAGTGAAAGATCTCGTTTAAGCACGACTCCAAGAGCTGGATCGGTCTGTGGGTTGGGTAGGCTTCCAAGTTACGAATGAGCTGCTCGGCATCGATCATGCCATCGGCTTTAAAGGACAAGTTTTGGAACATCTCAGGATAACTGCCGTTCCCCGGAGCAAAGAAGTCCTGGAACATCGAACGAGTACGCTCCCGGTTCACCTTCCGCGCCACATGAGTAAAGATGACCGTATAGATGTGATTCCAGGTCTCTGTGCGTTGCCGAAGGAGCCCCTTCTGGGCAGCACTGAGGTTGACGGTCACACCGGTACGACGCAGTTCCTGATTTCGCAGCGGGCGTTTGCTCTTACGTCCAGGGCTTTGGGTCGCTTGAGCGGTGCGTGGTCGAAAGAGTCCCTGAATATGGGCCAAGAGCTCCCGCTCTTCCGGGCTGATTTCATCCACCACGGGGGGCGATTCTGGACGATGTTTGGTGCCTGCCAGCGGCTTCTGATCGGACAGGATGGCTGCACTGGCATCAAAATCGAGCAGATCATGCACCTCTTCGTGGAGCTCTTGGGCATCGAGCGGCACAATTCCAGTGGCAGGAAAGAGGGCCACATCGTCATCATCGTCTTCAAACTCATCGCGTCGCGGCGGAGGCTCCAGGCGTGGTTCCAGCCTTCCTGGAATCGGCAGGAGCGGCTCTTCGAGCAGGGAGGTCTCGGCATCCCAGCTTAAGGGGTCATTGACGGGTGAGACGGCGTCGGCCAGCAGCTCTTCGGCAACGTCTGCACTTGGGGCCGCAGCCAACAATGAGACCTGCTTTTCTGCTGCCGACTCTGCGCCATCGTCTTGGGTCAAACCATCATCCTCACCCGACAACTCATCGAGCTCCCCTTCATCTCCGAGAGGACCGGTTTCCTCCAAAGCAGAGGTTCCACTCAGGTCGGTGATATCATTGGCATCATCATCTTGCGCGACCGCATCATGGAGGGATTCGACTTCCTCGTGGAGCGCGTCCACGTCGTCGTCGAAGTCGTCCTCGTAGATTGGAGGGATGCCTTCACTCACGATATCATTGAGCGGAAGCGGCTCGACCTCATCCACATCGGAGACATCGTCTCCTTCGGCCAAGACGCTCGCGGCGTCCCAACCATCATCCATATCATTGGGACCGGCCAGTCGGCGCGCTTCTTCGACTCCGTCTGGTCGTGTCGATTTTACCGTCTCGGGTGGAGTAACCCCTGTCACGCTGGTGGACACCTCTCCAGCAGGAATGAGGGAGTCCTCTGCAACGGAGATGTAGGAGCTCTCGGCCAGCGTATTGACGGAGGCCTCTGCCGCCATGATCACGGAGCTCTCGCCCGCCACACCGGAGCTCAATGAGGTGGAGGATACACTCTCATGACGCTCGCCTTCTTCGTCCTCTGCGCCACAGGTCTCCACGATGCCATCGAGTGGAATATCGGTGGCAATGCCGAACTGTGCGATATGGCTTAGGTCAACTGAGTCGAGAACAGAATCACCCGAGAGAAAGACGCCTGCCGAAGGATTGCTGTGATCGCGGGGCTGAAAGACCGGGGTGTCAGACCAGAGCTCTTGTACCTCATGTTCTTCAGCCGGTGGTGCGGGTGGTGCAGGGGGAGGCACTTCTTCTGATGCACTGGTCGGGCTCTCCGCAGCGAGCTGCTCCAGCGCATCACTGAGGACCGCAGCCTTGATCTGATCGGTGATGGCGGTGCTTCGGTCTTCGATGACTTCTGCGACCGGCGGTGCTGCTTGTGTCAAACGCAGCTCGAGCTCCGCCAACGTGTCCGGCTCAATGACCTGCTCCAGAGGCTCCAAAGGTGCCTCGGTTGGCTGGTCCAGCTCCTGATGCGATACAGGCGATAAACGATCCTGAATCAGCACATCCAAGAGACCGTCGTCAAAGACGGGGGAGGGAACCGGGGGAGGCGCAAGTGGGGCAACATCCGTCCCGACTGGCTGGGGCGTGGGCGTTAGCATGCCCACCAGCACGATCTCGCGGCCACCGTCTCGAAGCTCTTCGGCTAAGAACGGATAATGAGGAAGGGCAGCCAAACGCTGCAAGGGACGTGCGCGCAGGTTTCGAATGTGCCCCTGTTCAAGGAGCTGGGTCAGCACACGAAGGGTCTGAAGTGGCTCAAATGGACTCACCACAAAGAGCTCGGTGCTGGTACGCACGCCGTTCATCAACGCACAGAGCTGTACATGCTCGGAGGCAGTGAGGGAGGCGACAGGCGTTAAGGGCAGGTAGACATGATCCTCGCGGGCGAGCTGGGCAAAGAGTACCGAGACTTCACGTGAGAGACGCAGACCTTCCGCCAACAGCTCATCGGTATCAAAAAAGAGCTGGAGATTGTCTACAAATACCGCGTCCAGCTCGCTGAACTTGAGCGACTTATCAATGCCAAGAAAGGCGCTCAACACAAGCTCACGAAAACGAGTACTCAGTAGGGTCTCTTTGTCCTGTTCAGAGAGGAGCTTCTGTGCGACAAGCTGCTCCCAAAAAGCAGTGCCCGGGGAGCGATGTTGCAGCGCCTGATACAAAGCAAAGGGAGCGACCCGGCCAGAACGAACGAGAGTACGTGCAAAGTGGAGCTCCTCTTCGTCCACCGTGGCCGCGATCAGGTCTCCATCCATGTAATAGAGCTGCTGATTTCCCAAGCGGGGATTGAGCAGCTCAAGCATGCCTGTGACCCGCTGCTGGCGTAGAGACTTCAACATCTCTGCCACGCTCATAGGCGATCCGCCAGCGGTGGAAGTCGATGCAGAGGAGCGAGACGAATTGGCCTTGGAGGAGCTATCAGAACGCAAGGATCATCTCTCCAGCGCAGTGCTCGTGGTGGAAGACAGCGTGAGGATCCGGCTAGACGGGAGCATCCCTGTGAAGGCTGCACAGCCGCTGCCAGATCCAAGAATGGATGCAGCCTCCGCATGTACCTATTGACAATCGTCTGCGATTATAGCCAGACGGTCGATGGTTGTCCACGCTCAAATCAGCTCAGCAAACGAGAACCTGCCCCATCTGTCAACTGCTTCTGATTGCAGCGTGCGCGTGAGCAAGCTCATGGAGGCGGTGAGAGGGTCATGAGAGAAGTAGAATGTGATTCACTCGTCACACTGGAGGGGAGGTGGGGAGTCAGCATGACCTGATGGCCTTGCTCATGGGGCAAGGTATAAAATAGTCCACTTGGGGCCGCTTCGGTCATCATCGGTGTGGGAGAGGGCAGATAGGTCAAGCGTAATGGTCCTTGAGAGGGAGGGGAAAGGAGGCTCCGCTCCGCCACCATCCGGGAAGCCGCTCCAGCAGAGGTCAAATGTTCGGGCTCGTTCTGAGCTGTTGTCAGCAGCAAAAAGCAGCCAGTGGTGGCACCAACCAAAAAAACGGTGGCAGGCCGCCAGCTCACGCGGGAACGCTCATGGGAGACTTGCGCGTAACGTCGAGTCTCCGGACGCGCCAGACCTTGGGCCAGCCGGACCTCGAGATGTTGCATGTAGATGGCAAGCTGCTCGGGGGAGGGGGAGGTCGATGGTTGAAGCTTCTGCCCGTACAGTGCATACAACTCCTGACAACAGTGACAGCTCTGAAGATGAACCTTCATAGCTCGATAGGCTGACAAAGGGATCACCCCGTCCGCATATTGCGGCAGTAGCTCCTGAACTTGTTGACAGCGCATGCCACCTCACTCGCTGACCAGGGCACTCTGAAGCTTCTCGCGCGCACGCGAAAGCCGGGACATCACGGTGCCGAGCTTGCAGCCCAGCACGTCGGCAATCTCAAGATAGCTCAGATCGTTATAATACTTCAGCAATAAAATGCTGCGATATTTTTCCGGCACACGCTCGAGTGCCCGTGAGAGGCTGCCTTCCTCTTCTTTCCGCAACATCTCGTCGAGCGCCTGCTCGGATTCGCGGGGGGCAGGGCGGGTTAAGAGCTCCAGCAGTCCACCCCGACGGCGCTTGTCGCGGGTGATGTTGTAGCTCAGGTTGGTGATCACGCGAAATAACCAGGAGCGGATCTTAAAGTCTGCCTCAAAAAACGCAGGCTCTTGATACGCTCTGATCAGCGTCTCTTGGGTGGCGTCGATCGCTTCTTGGGCGTCCTTCAGCAGATAGAGGGCGTGCTGAAAGAGCTTTTCTCGATACTTATGCACGACCAGCTCAAAAGCATGGGCTCGATTTTCCTTCGCAATTTTCTTTATCTGTTCGTCATCGAGCAGGTTCTGGTTGGTATAGACCAGCTCAGTCTGACGGATGGCTGCCTGATTCATAGCACTACTCCATATGCAAGCTCGGTGCTTTGAAGGCACCGACGACGATGGTTGCTTCTGGATAGAACTATAGGCAGAGAAATGGGCGTGACAAGCGCTGGCGAGACAGAAGGTAGGCTGGGAACGATTATTCCTCGTCGTCTTCGTAGTCCTCGTCGTCGTCCTCGTCCTCGTCCTCGATGTCATCGGAGTCCAGATGGGCGCTTGAATCGTAGCGGCTTCCACGGCCATCATCGGTATAAACAAAGGCGGCGCTGTCTTCGGTGCTGGCCAGATGGGCCTCTAAATCCTCTGCGGTGATACGGCCTTCGCGAACATTGCGCTCATAGAGGCGCTTGTCAAAATGCTTCTCAATTAGACTGTTATGCAAGCTCATGTCGATTCTCCTTGACGCTGAAAGAGCAGTTGGGGTCGGCAAACTCACGGTACCAACCGCCGCGATGAATGAGAGACGCTCCGCAACGCTCAGAATATACACAAAGGTACACCCCAAGACGAGGCACGCTCACTCGTCATCCAGCTCTGCACCCCCAAAATCGTCGTCATCTGCACCAAAATCTTCCACGTCGTCCAGCTCATCCTGATTATCTTCGTCATCCAGATGGGTGGGAGGCGGAGGCCGCACGGCTTCCATCCGCTCATACTGGAGCTGACGAGCAGCGACCACTCGACGGACTTCCGCTGCCGCCACTTCAGGCGGAACCTCAACCGGATCTTTCTCGCGATACATGATATAGCCACCGGCAATTTCACGCAGCGCGGTCACGATCTCTTTATTATTGGTGTTCTCGTCCACCCGGGGCGTTGAGCCCTGCATGATCTGCTTGGTCCGCTGAGCGGTGATCAGCACCAGGGAGAAACGATTTTCCACATGCTCCAGACAGTCTTCAACGGTAATTCGTGCCATGAACCATCCCATCAGCACCACGCACTCAGCGCATACGCCGCGCGTGTAAAGGCAATTGACGAGCTTCGCAGAACGCGAACATTCGAGCTTCCCTTTATGCCTCGCAGGTCGGCTGGCTGTCAAGATTTTTTCGCCGTTGTCTCTTCGTGCTGGATCCCATGCGTGCGACAACCCCTAAAAATTTCGCATGGAGGGGGGTTGACTTTGCGTTGAGCGATCCTACACTTCTAGCCGCAAGACGCACTCCGCGCTAGAATGACCTGTAAGTCCTTGCATTAAGAGGACTTTTATCTTCATGTGTTTCAGGTTAGGTCTAGGAGGAGGGGGCAGTGCCGACATCATCTGCGTCGCGCCTGCTTCAGTTTCGTCTCTCGTCCACCGTCGATTTTTTAGTCATTGAAGGAGGTTCTCCATGAACGTTCGTCCTCTGGTTGACCGCGTTCTGATCAAGCGTGTGGAGTCTGAAGAGAAGTCTGCGGGAGGTCTTTTCCTTCCCAGCTCAGCCAAAGAGAAGCCCTTGGAGGGCGAGGTGATCGCCGTAGGTCCGGGGCGCCTCAGTGACAAAGGGGAGCATATGGCCCTGACCGTGAAGGTCGGCGACCGCGTCCTCTTTGGCAAGTACTCTGGCACCGAGATCAAGCTCGATGGCATCGAGCACCTGATCATGCGTGAGGATGACATTCTCGGCGTCATGGCACGCTGAAACCTTCTCAGCTTCCCGGTTTTCTAAAAGGCGTGTACATCACGCTGTGTTATCCCGAAGGAGAATGTGGCAATGTCTAAGGATATTCTTTTCCAGCAGGCCGCTCGTAATCGCATCCTCAAGGGCGTCAATACCCTGGCCAACGCAGTCAAGGTGACCCTCGGCCCCAAAGGTCGTAATGTGCTCATCGAGAAGTCCTTTGGCGCACCCGTCATCACCAAAGACGGTGTGATGGTGGCCAAAGAGGTCGAGCTGCACGACAAGTTCGAGAACATGGGCGCTCAGATGGTCAAGGAAGTGGCTTCCAAGACCTCCGACGTCGCCGGCGACGGCACCACCACCGCCACGGTGTTGGCTCAGGCCATCTACCGCGAGGGCTCCAAGCTCGTCGCCGCTGGCCACAACGCGATGGATATCAAGCGGGGCATCGATCATGCGGTTGAGACCGTCGTTGAGGCGCTGCGTGGCATGTCCAAGCCCATCGAGAACCACGGGGAAATTGCCCAGGTGGGCACCATCTCGGCCAATAACGACACCACCATCGGCGAGATCATCTCCAATGCGATGGAGAAGGTCGGCAAGGAAGGTGTGATCACCGTCGAAGAGGCCAAGAGCCTGGAAACCACCCTGGATGTGGTCGAGGGTATGCAGTTCGACCGTGGTTATCTCTCTCCCTACTTTGTGACCGACAGTGACCGTATGGAAGCCGTGCTCGAGGAGCCTTTCATTCTCATTCACGAGAAGAAGATCTCCAACATGCGCGAGCTGCTCCCCGTGCTGGAGAAGGTTGCCCGTTCGGGTCGCCCCCTCTTCATCATCGCTGAGGACGTGGATGGCGAGGCGCTTGCCACCTTGGTGGTCAACAAGCTGCGCGGAACCCTCAACGTGGGTGCGGTCAAGGCCCCTGGCTTTGGCGACCGTCGTAAGGCCATGCTCGAAGACATCGCCATCCTCACCGGTGGCCGGATGATCGCTGACGAGCTCGGCATCAAGCTCGAGACCCTCGACTTGCATGACCTGGGCCGTGCCAAGCGGATCACCTGCAACAAGGACAATACCACCATCATCGATGGTTTTGGTGCTCAGTCCAACATCTCCGCTCGCATCAAGACTCTGCGCGCTCAGATCAACGAGACCTCCTCGGATTATGATCGTGAGAAGCTCCAAGAGCGTCTTGCCAAGCTCGCGGGTGGTGTGGCCGTGATCAAGGTCGGCGCTGTCACCGAGGTCGAGATGAAGGAGAAGAAGGCCCGCGTGGAGGACGCCCTTCATGCGACCAAGGCCGCCGTGGAGGAAGGTGTCCTCCCCGGTGGAGGTGTGGCCTATATCCGCAGCATCTCCAGCTTGGACAACCTGAAGGTCAGCGGTGATCGTCGGTTCGGCGTGGATATCATCCGCCGTTCTCTCGAGGAGCCTCTGCGTCAGATTTCTGCCAACGCCGGTCTCGAGGGCACGGTGGTGGTGAATGCGGTGCGCGCTGGCTCTGGCAACTACGGCTTCAACGCTGCCACGGGCGAGTACACCGACATGCTCAAGGCTGGCATCATCGACCCGACGAAGGTGACCCGCTCTGCGCTTCAGCATGCGGCCAGCATCGCCGGTCTGATGCTCACCACCGAAGCCATGATCGCCGACAAGCCGAAGGAAGACGACGGCCACGCGGGTCATAACCACGGCGGTGGCATGGGCGGTATGGGTGGCATGGGCGGCATGGGTGGCATGGGCGGCATGGGCATGATGTAATGCACCGCTGAGCTTCCCCTGATCGTCGAAGGCGCATTGAGAGTGGCAATTTGCTGCTCTGAGTGCGCCCTTTTTTATGTCTGACGCAGGCGGCGACGTGCCATATTCGACCATACGTGTTGGGCGTGGGTGCTTTGAGGGAGCTCCTGCTCGGTCGGGCTCGAAGCGCGGCATGAAGATTTCACGGCATGAATTGGAAGGCAATAGGGCAGGGGAGGTGCGCCCACCTGCTGGGGACGCGCGCGTGTCACTGCGGTGGGGCTGAGGCCGTAGACCCTGGCAGCGTTCCCAAGATCTCTTGCAGCGCCGGATCAAGGAGATACCGTTGCCAGCGCAGATCCCTCAAAAGTTGCTCCGCATGACGCCAGCCATGACGTTGGGCTTGCTCAAGCAGCTCCAGCCCCTTTTTCAGTTCTCCTTGTTGAGCGGAGAGGCTTGCCAGCTCATAAAATCCTTCGGGAGCTTGTGGACGTATCTGTAGGTATTCGTCTAGCTTTTCTTTTGCGGCTGCTGGTTTCCCATCCAGCATATAGAGCTGAGCCATCAGCAACAGCACTTCCACCTGCTCGGGTTGGGCCCGCTGAGCTTGGACAAAACGAGAGAGGGCGCCGCCGTAGTCCTTCTGTTGCACCAAAAGCTGCCCCAGCACGAGCTGGAGCGTCCCGGCACTGGGATCGAAGGTGACAGCAGTTTCCAGCAGCTTTTGGCAGGCGGCTACCGGTCCTTGTCGTTGAAGACACTCCAAACCTCGCCGACCGTACACCTCCGCCTGATAGGGGCGATAGGCCGGGTAGGGCAGCTCCGCCCACGACCACGAGGGTGGCAACACGCTCAGCAGCAACGCCGCCATCTGCCCCAGACGCTTCATTTTTTGAGCCATGATTACCACCTTGCGAGGGATTCGCTGCCGGAGTCGGCTTCCCATGATACTATATTAATATCAGAGCGGGCAGAGATTGCAGCGGTGGTTCGGGCTGACGTGAGGTGTGGTGTGGAGCATGGGGAGAAAGGACAGTCGAGACGAGAGCTGCTTCGGCTGCTGAGATGGGCACCCATTCTTGCTTTGGCGGACGTGGTAGAAATGGCCAGCGCCTCACGAGAGTCCGACGCTTCAGCAGCGAATGTGTCGTTGGGTACTCCTTCTGTGCCAAAAGCGTCGGCAATTCCGATCCCATTGGTACTCTCCTTTTCAGCGGCGCTGGATGGAGAGCTTGAGCCCTGCGGGTGTCCGGGGGGGGCTCTTGGGGGCTTGTCGCGTCGCCTGACCCTGCTCAAACGTTGGAAGGCTGAGCAGCCCAACTTGGTGGTGCTCGATGCAGGCAATGCATTGCTCAAGACAGACCTCGAACGCCGCAGTTTTGATAAGATGCAGCAGGCCCATGCTCTAAGAATGGGACGCTTGCTGATCAAGCTGGGCATTCAAGGCATGGCGGTGGGAGAGCGGGACCTGGCTGGCGCGGGGCTTCAGGGACTTCAGCAGCTTGCCCGTGAAGGGCTTCCGCTGCTGTCAGCCAATCTTGTGGATGCGCAGGGCAAGCGATATTTTCCGGCTTCGCGAGTGGTTGAGGTGGGAGGGCTGCGTGTTGCAGTGGTAGGAGTGACGGCCGCATCTCAAGGGGTGCTCAAGGAGGGCAGTCAGCTCTTGCCTCCTATTCCGGCGGTGTTGGAGACGCTCAAGCCGTTGCGCGGAAAAGTGGACCTGACGGTGTTGCTGTCCACACTCCTTCCAGAAGATCACGAACCTTTTCAGTCTCTTGAGCCGGAGCTGGATCTGATCTTGACTGGCATTGGTGTGGAAGGGCGAGCGCAGCTCAAAGGGGCTCAGGTTCCTTATGTGGTGAGCTGTCCGGCGGAGGGCCGATATCTGACCCGACTGGACTTTCTGATCACACCGGGAGCTGCTCGTCCCCTGAAGACGTCGGCGGAGATGGAGCGCCGCATCCGCTCTATTCAGGCCAGCCAGCGGGCCTTAGAGGACTTTGCCCAGCAGATTATAGAAGAAGAGGGTCGGCTGAATCCAGTACGGCTGGAGAAGGACAGTCAGTTCCTGAAGGAGCGTCTGGCGACCCTTAAGACGCTCAGCCCGTTGCCTTCGGGCACTCGTTTGATGGCTTTTTCGAGCGTGCCCCTTGAAGAGCGCATTCCTGAAGATCCAGCCATGCGTGCCTCTATTCAAGCGGGTGCTGCTTCGGGTGTTTCGCAACGGCCCTGACACCATCGGGAGTTTGATCGCATGCTCACCTTTGTTAAGAGTCCTTACATGACTTGGGCCAAAACGGCGGGCCAAGGGTGTACCCACTTTCTCTCACGTTCGGGTATTCAGCCGCCCCCAGCGGAGTGGCTGTGCCAACTGGACGTTGAAGCTGCCCTCCATTTCACGGAGATATATGGTGACTCTATCCTGCGGGAGCAGCTTGCCAATCGGTACGGTATGCGCCCTTCGCAGGTGTTGACCAGCTTTGGTGCCTCTGAAGGCAACTTTTTGATGCTGGCGGCGTTGGTGGAAGCGGGCATGCAGGTGGCCCTCGAGACCCCTCGATATGAGCTGTTGAAGAGCACTCTTGAGGCACTGGGGGTCTCACCGGTTCCGCTCGTGCGCTCAGCAGACGAGGGGTATCAGCTCCAGCCTGAGCGGGTTCTTGAGCTCTTGGCGCAGGGCGTGCGGGGTTTTGTGGTGACCGATCTGCACAATCCAACCGGAGTGGCCACTCCTCTGTCGGTGTATGAAGCACTGGCAGAGCCTCTTGAGCGAGCGGGCGCATGGATGTTGGTGGATGAGATCTACCTCGACTTTATGCTGGAGCAACGTCGTCCGACTGCGGCATGTATCAGCCCGGCGTATTGTGTGACCTCTAGTCTCACAAAGGTGTATGGTCTGTCATCTCTACGCTGTGGCTGGGGATTTGGTCCGGAGTCGGTGATCGAGCGGGCATATGACGTGCGGGATCATGTCGGGGTGGTGGCGTCTGGACCAGCAGTCTTGTTGGCGCGCGCTGCACTGGGAGAGCTGGATCGGTTGCTGGCTTGGTCGGCTTGGCGCGCTGCGTCCGGTCGTGCGGTGATGGAGACCTTTATGACGCGGTCGCGACATCTGAGCTGGGTGAAGCCAGATGCCGGGATCGTCGGGTTGGTGCGGCTTCCATCGGGGTTGAGTGGCATACAGGTGAGTGAGTATTTAGCAGATCAGCACCATGTATTGGTGACACCAGGCGAGTTTTTTGACGCACCTGGCACCTTGCGGGTGGGTTTTGGCGGGGATCCGGAGCCTCTGGAGCATGCACTCACGCACCTCGAGCGGGCGCTGGACGAGCTGACGCAGCGTTAGGCCACAAAAATCAATGAAACTCCTCTAGGAACCGCTCGACTTCTTCCCGTTCGATGACCCCCATGGACATGTCCAGGCAGCGGTTGCACATCAGCAGGCTCTTTTTGGCAAAAAAAGCATCCACCTCGAAGATCGATTTCCGGCAAAAACTGCACTGCATGTCCCGCTGCTCGGTGCTGCGCAGCAGGTCTCGTTCTTTGTGCATTTCTTTGATGCAGCGGGTGCAGATCATCAGCTTGGAGCCTGCCAACATACGCTCCACCTCCCGCTGACCCTTGCCACAAACGGCACAAGAAGTGGGCGTCTTGGGCGGCTCTTCCTGCCGATTGCGTCGGGCTGCCAGCTCCACCACCCGTCCTCGCTCGCCGCTAGCGCTCATGGGGATGATCCGGCTCTGCGCCTTGAGCTTGTCTCGACCCAGCTTGATCAAATCCATGACGCGATCCAGCTCAGGGCCATCATCCAGATGTTCCGCTTCGTGCTCCAACAGGAGGATAGCTGCCTCGTTGCCCTGATATGCCAGTGCTGCGGCAGCGGCCAGACGGAGCGTTCGCTCCGATGACTCCAGAATTCCTTCCAGAAATGCCTCTGCTGCCGGCGTGTTTTTGAGCGCCAGTGCTCGAATCAGCGCCCCTTGGAAGTCGAGATATTCCAGCTTCACCAGCTCTAGGGTACTCTCGAGCTGGCTGAAGTCGTCTTGACCACGCAGGCGCACCAGTGCCATCCGCCGAAGCTGTCCTTCATCCACGGCAAAGGCTTTGACAAGCTGCTCCACGGGAAGCTGCGCGGCCAAGTGTTGAATTGTTCGTCCCAGCTCTCGGGAAAAAAAGCGGGTGGGCTCTTGGAGCTGTCCCCCCACTTCATCCAGTTTCGCGCGCTCGCCGATGGAGAAGAGCTCATCCCAGAGCTGAAAGCGGAGTGAGTCGGTCTGAACGTCGTTGAGAAGCTCCTGCAGAACAGGGAATGCGCGCTGACCGATGTCCCGGAGCTGAAGCAAGAGGGCATCGATCCGGCGTCGTAGGTTGCCTCGGACCCCCTGGTAGTACTCACGGCCTCCGTCATAACCATCACAACGCTCAAATGCCCGTACTTCCTCACGAAGCTGACGGAACAGCCACTCGTAGTTTTTGGCGTAATAGTAACATTTGAGCAGCTCCACGTAGGCTGGAAAATAGTCTGGTGCGGTTTCGAGCAGCTTATGGAACGCAGTGGTGGCGTCGATGTAATTTCGCTCATCCATATAGGTGCAGCCAATGGTGAACATGGCCAGCACATTTTCTTTATCACGTTTGATGGCTTCTTCGCAGGCTTCGCGAGAGCGGCGGAACTCGCGTAAGTCCAAATAAGCCAAGCCGATGCGTGCCCAGGCAAGGCTATTGTCAGGTTCTGCCTTGAGGAAATTACGAAAGTTCTGAATGGCAAGCTGGTATTTGCCCATCGCATAATGGGTCAGGCCCAGATAATAGTGGGCCATCGTTGCATACTTTTCGTGGGTGAGCAGGCGATTAAAGAAGCGTCGCGCTTGAGCGTATTGGCGCGTATGCAAAAAGAGCTCGCCCAAGTCTTTGTGGATGTTGGCCACAAAGTTTTCAAATGGCTTGAGCTGAAGGGCTCGGATAAGGTGAAAGATGGCCTTGTTGAGAAGCTCATCACTGCCTTGAAAGCTTCGAGAGCGGGCTTCCTGAAAGTAGGCACCCCCCAGATTGTAATGCGCTTGCCAAAGATCCGGCGTTAGCTCTGCCGCACGTTGGAAATACTCACGAGACTTTTGGAAATCGCCTCGTTTTTTCTCCAGATTGCCCAGTCCCACCAGCGCCAGCGCATTCCGTGGGTCCAGCTCGAGGGCCCGGCGATACGCTTCACCCGCTGCATCGTACTCGTGCCGCCCGTAGAGGGCATTGGCGAGCAGCGTACAGGCTTCGGTGGTGACCAAGCCCATGTCGATGGCTTCGGAGACCCGCTCAATGGCCAGCTCAAACCAGACATCACCCTTGCCAAGATAGTAACCCTTTTGAAAGTAGGCTTCTGCTAAGCGCAGGGCTAGCTCCGGGCTGCTGAGATTCTGGGCGTAGGCGCGCTCGAGCTTTTGAATCTTCCAGTCAAACTTCTGTTCGAGGTCCATGAGGCTTCTCCTTTATGCGGCATCACTTTTGCCCACCGGTGGTCCTGAGTCAAGCAAAATTAAGCTGGTAAGCATGTTTAGCGTTGACAGCTTGCGACGGGAATGGTAACGATGAGGAAGGTTCATACGAAGTCTTCCAAGAAACACCCGATCATGAAGGAGTGTGTGCCATGAGCACCTCAGCCCGTCGGCGTCAGCGTGGGCAGACCACCACAGAATATGTCCTCATTCTTTCGGTGCTGGTGATTGCGCTGGCGGGTGTCTCCTATGAAGCGTTTTTTAAGTCAGACTCGCCGGTGCGCGACGGTCTGAATCAGCTTGTCGGCCAGAACCCGACGGATTCTAAGACCAACGTGCCAACAGCAGTGGGGCGGGGTTACGTCAGCGCCAATCCACGTCCCAATTAAGCACGGGAGGGCTCCATGAAGTTCTACAGCAACAGAGTCCGGTCATTCCTCGAGGATGAGAGTGGGCAAGCAGCCACGGAGTACATGATGGTGGTCTCGGTGATGGTGGTGGCCGTTATCAGCGCAACCCGTGCCTTTTACGATCCGATGGGTCCATTTCTGACCGCCTGGAGCGAGTTTAGTCGCAATGTTGGTACGATTGTGGCCGACGACTCTTCTCCCATCCTGCCGGGTCCGAGTGGCAACTTCCGCTGAGCTCGCTGGCTCCTTCTCTCCCCCACGAGCACTATATATGATGTGACCCATGTCCATCGATTTGATGGGCATGGATACCCGTCATTCTGCGTGGTCCAGTCCCTCCAACAGTCTTCTTCGCAAAGGCAAGGATTCTTACTCCGCGCATGTTCGATGGCGTAGTACGACACGCTTATGTGTACATGTGGGTATGCATACGTGCGTGCATGCGTGCGTATGTGCGAGAGCATGTGTATGCGCGTGCGGGAGCATGTGAGTGAGCATGCGTCTGGGCGAGAGCAGACGCTTGTCAGCCTGCTTGAAGCAGCGGCGGAATGGTCACATGCACCACCACACCCGTCTGACCGGGAGCTGCTTCCACAAAAAGCTGTCCGCCCAAGAGGAAGAGATACTCTTGCGCAATCACCAAACCCAAGCCTCGAAGTGTGGTCGGTGTTGCCCCTTCTGATTGCTGCCACTGTTGGGCGTATCGAAGATTTGAATAGTCTTCATCTGAGGGAGTTGCTTCGTCTTGTAGTGAGATCAACATATGGCCGTGTTGCAGCAGCTCTTGTAATGGACGCGGAAGGAGTCGGCCATTCCAGGGTTCTGCTGCATGTTCCGCTGACGGCACGCTCAGCGTCAGCCGTGCCCCCGGTGGCGAAAATTTCCAGGCATTCTCCAGCAGTCGCTCCAGCACCACCTTAAGGACGCTGCGATGTCCTCTTTGCTCTCGATCCAGCCCCTGTCCGATCAGCATCAGTCCCTGGCCCTTCTCGCTCATCAGATTACGATGTCCTCGATTCCGAATGAACTCCAAGGCTTCTTCTAGGAGGGAGCGAGGGGTAAACGTGACCAAACTCTGTCCCTTTAAGATGGCATGATTTAAGCGATGGAGCTGAGAGAGAAGCTGGATATTTTCACGAGCGCGTCGGATAGACTCTGCGACTTCCTTTCGATCTCCATCATGGGTCAAGAGGCGAGTGAGATGGAAGTTGAAGGTGCGGAAGGCAAGCTCTGTGACCTCCGAAGCACGCAGGTGTGAGATGCGAACAAACTCTTGGAGCCGCTGATTCTCACGCTTCAAGAGATAGTTGGCGAGATGGTTCCGAAGGCTCCTCACGAGCTCCAGCTCGGTGACAGGTTTCTCAAGATAGTCGTTGATACCCAGCTTGATGGCATCGATGGCACTCTGAAGTCCTGCTTGCCCCGTGAGAATGATGCGAACCGCATCCGAATAATAATCTGGAACCTGAGAGAGCAGCTCAATTCCGTTCAAATCATCCATGACCTGATCGGATAGAACGAGCTGAACCTCCCGGTTTGCCTGGCGATAGAGTTTGAGCTGCTCAATGGCATCTCGACCATTTACACAGGCGACAATTTTATACTGCGGGAAGTGCTTTCGCAGCAAAAACTCCACTGTCTCAAGTAGTTGTGCGTCATCATCGACACAGATGATGATCGGTCGCTCGCGATAAGGCGCCGACTTCATAACCTTCAGCTCTCCAAACGGTGAGGTGTTGTTTCCGAAAAGTCGATGCTACGGGCTTGATGTCCGAGCTGAGTCTCCTTCCGCAGCTCCACCGGTAACAGCACTGTAAAGCAGGTATCTCCCGGACGACTCTCCACGCAGATCTCGCCCTGATGTTTTTCGATGATCTGCTTGCAGATGTCGAGTCCAAGGCCGGAGCCACTGCCTTTCTCTTTGGTCGTAAAGAAGCTGTCAAAAATGTGCGGTAGAATCTCAGGTGAAATCCCCTTACCATTGTCGCGTACCGTGACCTTGACATAGTTTCGATTGCGATGTGTTTCAACACCCGTGCCCACGGTAATTCGTCGGTCATGCCCTTCCAAAGCGTCGTAAGCATTTTGCAGGAGGTTGGTCCAGACCTGATTCAGCTCCCCGGGATATCCCATTGCCCTGGGAAGCTCATCACAGAACTCTCGCGAGACTTCCACGTTGCCGCGAAAGATGTAATTCATGATGGTCAGTGTGTCTTCTAAACCGGCGTGGATGTCCAGCTCTTGGAGCTCCGCACGATCAATATGTGACCACGCTTTCATGGCTCGCACAATGCGATTGATACGCTCGATGCTGATCTGCATATTCTTGAGCTTGACCAGCAGCTCACTCAGGTGAAAAAAGGGATGCAAACTGCGACTGCTTTGCTCAACCACGAAGTTCATCATCAGCTCAAGACGCTCTGCGAGCTGAAAGCGGGCAAGCTGTTCAATGTCATCTTCCTCAAGCTGATCAAGCACGGCTTGAGGCAGCCGCTCGGAGATCTCCCGCACCTGTCTGCGGCGGGAAGGTACATCCATCGGGGTTGCGCCCAAGTTCTGCTCTAGGGTCTCTAAGAGTGCCTCAATGTAGAGCTGTCGTTCTTGAGCGCCTGCTGGAAGCTGATCCAATACTTCCAAAAGGGTGGTGATAAACTGTCGAAAGAGATCCGGAAACTGTTCAAGATTTCCAGAGATAGAATTGGCCGGACTGCGGATCTCATGAGCAGCAACAGCTACCAACATTCCAAGGGTTGACATTTGACTCTTGAGGATGAGCTGAGTACGAATCTTTTGCAGCTCCATGTTGGACCATTCGAGCTCTTTTGTGCGCTCCACGTAGAGCCTGCGTAGCTTATCCTCAACCCGCTTCATGCGCATCAAGACGCCGACTCTTCCAAGCAGCTCTGTCGAACGAAAGGGCCGTGAGACACAATCATTGGCCCCCATGTCAAGACCCCGCACAATCTCTGCCTCGGGTGTTTCAGTGTCTGCAATCAGAATGATGGGAATGGACCAGGTGGAGTTACGAAGGCGGAGGTTGCGGCAGACATCCAATCCCTTGCCTTGGTTGAGACCCATGTCTAAGAAGATGAGATCGGGCTCACGAAGCTCTGCTTCACGCAAGCCCTCATCTGCACTGTTCAGGTGCCCAATCATGTACCCTCGGGTTGCGAGCACCTGCGAGAGCACCTCGTAGTCTTGGGGCTGCTCACCGATGAGCAAGATGTGACCGCGTTGCAACGCCATATGCCTGACATCCGTGGAAGGGATTGGGCCCCGAGAACTGACAGCATCCACGCCAACACTCTAAAATGCCGTCACTTAAGGTCTGCCATACCTAAGGGAACGTAATAATCCCATTTTGGTGATGTCGGTCTAGCGCGTCAAGAGAAAAGAGCTGCCTCAGTTCAACACAAGGAGTTATATCACAGAGAGACAGAAGGATCTGCTTCTCCCAGCAGGCTCTCCACATCAATCCACTCGGCGATTTCCCCTGTCTCCAGGATGGCAACCCCCGCAACTCCATCCCTGGCCTCCCCCTCCATTTGGGGAAAAGGCAGCAGCTGAGGACCAAGCACCTCCTGGACCACCAAGCCCACCAAACCCTGGCCAGTCCGCAACACCACCACAACCTGTTCCCAGAGAGGCTCCCGAGCAAGGGGGCGACCAAGCCGCTGGTCCAACCAAAAGAGGGGCAAATCCCAACCTCTCAGAGAGAGCTGAGTGCCGATGCCAGGCGTTTGCAGCACCTGGGAGCGGGTGGGACGGTTGAACTCCTGAACACTGCTGAGGGGGAGTGCAAAATGACCGCAATGAGTTTTCACCACCAAACCCTCGAGCTGACCCAGTCGTGTGGGCAAGACCAGAAGCAAGCTGGTGCCCTCACCCGGCGGACTCTGGAGCGAGCACTGGCCTCCCAGCATCAGCAGCGTATCTCGAATAAAGGGAAGACCATGCAGTGACGTTTCGTCCGTCTCATCACGCTTAACCGGTCGAAAGAGTGGATTGAACAGCGGCTCGAAGAAGCTGCTGCTGTCACTTCCAGTCGGGACAGCCAGGTTTAAGGCTTGAATTTGACTCAGTATTTGGTGCCGATCTAACCCAATGCCGTCATCCTCTACTCTGATCTCAATGCGATTTTTGCGATGCTGCGCCACGATGCGGACATTCCCCTCTCGACTCTTTTGCTGGCGAGCTCTGACGCTCGGAGACTCAATGCCATGTTGAACCGCATTTCGCACCGCATGGTTAAGGATATGGGCCAGCTCATAGACCAGCTCGGTCTCCAGCTCTAAGTGTTGGCCTTCTAGGTGAACGGACACTTCTTTGCCAAGCTCACAAGCAAGCTCTTTGGCAAGTAGAGCACTGCGCTCAAAGACAGGGCCCAGCTTCTGTTGCCTCAGATCCACCACCTTATCCCAAAGCTGTCGGGAGAGCTGACGCAGGTGACGGCAGCGAGTCGGGAGATCCTCGCGCGACGTCTGCTCAAGCTGCGTGGAGAGACTCATGAAACGCTCAAGCTGCATCTGGAACTGTTCGAGCTGAAGCACCTCCACTTTGAGGCGAGGACGGCGAGTGCCTTGGGGTTGACGCCGCAGGGCGTCCTGGATCCGGTCAGGCGTGGTGAGGCCCAGTGCAACCAAGAGTGCGCCGGTTGGCTGCTGCTGTAGCTCCAGCACACGTTCGAGGTCGGCCCGCTGAAGTTCTCCCTGAGAAACCATCAGCTCACCAATGGGCAGGGAGGGAATATCTTGACCTGAGCGGACGTTGTCAGCGGCCAGCTCCAGTTTGACAAGCAGTTGTGCCGGAGAAGCGATTGCAGGGGGGGGCGTGTTTCCCTCCAGCTCCTCGGAGGCCAGCGCTTTACACTGCTCCACCAATGCTTCTCGGGCCTGCTGAAGTAGGCTCAACATGGTTGGACGAAGGGGACGTGCGGCCTGCTCCAACACCTCGATCAGCGCGATGAGCCGGGTGGAGAGCGCCTGCATGGAGGTCTGGTGCAGTGCTCCGGCGTTGCTGGCGAAAGAATGCAGTGGAGGGATTGTGGAAACAAATCGGGCTGTCTGCCAAGGCGATTCGTTCATCATATCAAGGGCTTCTTCAAGCTGGTTAAGGATTTCAAGGCCCTCGTCGGCGAGTGCAAGATGCAGCTCTCGGCGGCCATCTGAGGGTGCGGAAGCAAGACTTAGTCGGGGCTTGGGCATGGGGTCACCACATGGATTTGAGAATTGACAGCGAGAAGTAACAAATTTTTATGCGACTGTAAAGCCCTATAATTTATAAAAATGTAAGATCACGTTTAGGATTGCCTGCCTTTAGCCGAACATATCGCGTAGCTTCCGAGGTCGTAATTCGACGAGGCTGCATGCTCGGGATACCACACGCTTGGGTGGTCATCTCCCACCTCTGCATTGTCCATATACAAGGAGCGCACTATGTCTATTACTGTCATGGTTGTTGATGATTCGTCTGTCATGCGCAAGATTGTCATTCGTACACTGCGCGCGAGTGGTCTCAACATGGGAACGGTGCTGGAGGGCAGTAGTGGTGAAGAGGCTCTCAAGCTGATCACCGAAGGCAATCGTCCGCAGCTTATTGTCTCTGATATTAACATGGGTGGCATGGATGGCATCACCTTTGTGCGACATGCACGTTCGGTCTTGCCACCCGCTCTGACCCGCATTGTGATGATCACGACAGAAGGCGGTGCGGATAAAATCAATGCGGCAATGTCAGCAGGAGCCAATGCCTATCTGACGAAACCCTTTACGCCGGAGCAAGTGGCGAATAGTCTGGGGCCCCTGGTGTGATTTGCGCATTAAGTGGGGGATCTTCAGGCTGAGGAGGTTCACATGGCAAATAAGCTCGAAGGCTTTTTGGTGGGTGCCATCCAGGCGGCATTTGAAGACTTGGATGTCTATTGTCGTGCCTCCCTGAAGAGCATCAAAGAGGGCTTTCATCTGAGCCATCGGATGAAATGGAATGAACTCAGTGCTGGCCAAGTTGGCCTTGTTGTGCTCGAAATAGGCGACACTGGAACTGGATACATTATCCTACCTTTACGAGCTTTCATCTGTTTAGCAGGCTCCATGATGTTGCTTCCGAAGGAGCGCATCTCTGAGATGATGAATCAACTGGAGGTCGATGAAGAGTGTCAGCTCACCATTCATGAAGTTGGCAATCTGATCGCAGGGACGCTGGGGCGTTTTGGACGAGAGCATCATGCCTTGGAGCATTCAATCCGACTCAAAGAGGTGATGCTAAAGCCCGAGGCTCCCCATTCTCCTGAAGACGATGTAGACTTTTTTGCCTATGAGTTTGGGCTGAGGACAGATCGCAGTGAGACATTTGAAGGATTCTTTTTAATGGCCAGAGTGCTGGTGGAGACTGCCTTCAAAGGTGATCAGCTTATCGAAGGGCTGAAGGCCCAAGCGAAAGTGTTGGCGGAGAACTCGGCAGGGGAATCTGGAGTCGCTGGGCATGCTCAAGGCTGGCAAGGGAGAGCGTCTCAAAACTGGCAAGGCGGACCCCCTCCAGGTTGGCAGGGAGGACCACCTCAAGGCTGGCAGGGAGGACCACCTCAAGGCTGGCAGGGAGGACCACCTCAAGGCTGGCAGGGAGGACCACCTCAAGGCTGGCAGGGAGGACCACCTCAAGGCTGGCAGGGAGGAC